>JALFWB010000017.1 GCA_022787425.1 Akkermansia sp. | reverse complement strand
CCTGATGTAAGCTCCTGATGTAAGCTCCTGATGTAAGCTCCTGATGTAAGCTCCTGATGTAAGCTCCTGATGTAAGCTCCTGATGTAAGCTCCTGATGTAAGCTCCTGATGTAAGCTCAGCCCCGAGCCGGGCAAGTAGGTTCAACAGTCGAACACATTACGCAAGACAACCCACAGGATAGTAATCAGAGCAAAGGCCTTCAGTGAGGGTACGTACACCGAACGATAGTAGCGAGGGTGTGTCTCGCAGGATATGCGAAAGACCCGAACAACGAGCTCTTGTAGAAGAATAAAGAAAGAGGGCAGCCAATACATGTTATAGCGCAGGGCCTCAATAATATGCCCGTGGAGCAACTCCTTAAAGGCACGCGTTCCGCCGCAGCCGGGGCATTTGATACCGGTCAGACGGCGAAATACACACCCCGGGGAAAGAGCTGTCACCCACTCCGATATCTGCGACGAATAGGCGTAGCATAAGACAAAAAGACACGAGAGCAAAGCTGTCACGCACACAACGCGAATCAACAATGCTCTCATGTCTGCTTATCAATCAGGGAGTACCGGGGGAGGTCAGAAGCAAGGACCTCAGGCTCCCTCTGCTAGCTCGCCGCTACAGCAAAAGAAAGGGCATAGACGACACATAAGATAAGCGACGCCAGAATGGACCAATTACCCCATTTATCGGCTTCCTTCGAAGCCTGAATGGCCTCATCACGCCGGCCGGCGGCAAGCAGGGAGTCTACCTTGCTGGCCTTAACGATAGCCACAATGCCGAAAGGCAGGCAACAGAAAAGCGTTGTCAGAATGGCCTTTGCCATGTGGGAGGGAACCGGGGGCTGCGGAGCAGGTGCGGGGGTGAAGGGAGGATTCATATGTATTCAGTTCGTTTGTATGTTAAGTCCGGACCATCCGGACGAGTTCATTGTATTCCCCCGTTAAACGCAAGTCAATAAAAAAGATGAGACAACGCTCCAATTATTTCATTTTAATGTAGATCAGGCACCTTCTCGACACGCATATCCTACTCATCCGCAGCATTCTCCGGGGTGTAGGGGCGCAAAACGAGGTGGTGGAGAGTCTCCTCCTTACGTCCCTTGATGTAGCGGTAGTGAAGGGTAGATGCAAGCCCAAGAGGGATGCGGCGGTAAAGTCGATATACTTCACCGCTCTCATCATGGCAAAGAACGTATCGGGGCGGCATCCTCGGCGACACGGCACATCTCAAATCAGGAGGAAGCGAGATTGTGGCGCGAGCGTTCGGTAGGCCGAGAGCTGCGCACATTCTCCGCCACGGCCTACCATGTCCCCCGGCACGGTAAAAGATATAAGCGAGAGCATGTGCCAGTTCGTGCAGAATGAGCTCCCGGAGGTAAGGAGAAGGCCAAGGGAGACACTGTTCCACAAAACGCCGGGAAAAGACAATACGGAGCCCACGGGGCTGACATGTACCAAGACGGGACGTATAGCGATTTGTCAACTCAAAATGCCAATTAGCAAGATCAGCGGCCTCGGCACAGGTAGCAGCGTATTGCAAAACCTCCTCCGGGGTGTCCATACGGGGCATGAGCGGAAGTTCATACCGAGACCGGGGGAAAGGTATAGGCATAAAAAGACGCCTCCCCGGCAAGCATCAGTCAGCTATCGGGGAGGCGGAAGGGTTAGGATTACTTTGCGGCGTCCATCTTGGCCAGCACGGCGGCGGTAATCTCGTCGTACAAGGCCTGATTGTTACGCAGGGCCTCCTTAGCACCGTCGCGTCCCTGGGCAAGCTGGCCACCATTGTAGCTGAACCAAGAACCACGCTTCTGAATGATATCATACTCCAGAGCCAAATCGATCAGGCTGCCCACAGAGGAGATACCCTCATTATACATGATATCGAACTCGCACTCGGTGAAAGGCGGGGCTACCTTATTCTTGACCACCTTCAACTTGGTGCGGTTGCCGGAAACGGAGCCATCCGTGCCCTTGATCTGGCCGATGCGACGGATATCGCAGCGCACAGAAGCGTAGAACTTGAGGGCGCGGCCGCCGGGGGTGGTCTCCGGGTTGCCGAACATCACGCCGATCTTCTCACGGATCTGGTTGGTGAAAATGCAGATGGTGCGGGCCTTCGAAATGAGGGAGGTGAGCTTGCGGAGCGCGGCACTCATCAGGCGCGCTTGGGCACCCACGGTGCTGTCCCCGATCTCGCCCTCCAGCTCCTGTTTGGTAACGAGCGCTGCCACGGAGTCAACCACCACCACATCAATGGCGTTGGAGCGTACCAGAGCCTCACAGATCTGCAGAGCTTCCTCACCGCTGCCGGGCTGGGAAACGAGCAGGTCATCCAGATTCACGCCCAACTTGGCCGCGTAAGCGGGATCCAAAGCGTGCTCCACATCGATGAAGGCCGCCAGCCCACCGGCCTTCTGAGCTTGGGCGATGACGGTGAGGGTAAGAGTGGTCTTACCGGAAGACTCCGGCCCGTATATCTCCACGATGCGGCCGCGGGGGAAGCCGCCAACGCCCAAAGCGCGGTCGATGAGGAGGTTGCCGGTGGGGATGGTGTCAACCTCCATGGTCTTCTTGTCCCCCAAGCGCATGATAGCGTTCTCACCGAAGTCTTTCTGAATCTGAAGCAGAGCAGCATCCAAGGCGCGCTGGCGCTGAACGGCCTGCTTATCATCGAGGTTTAATTCCTTTGCCATATCACCCAGCTTACCTGTTTCTACGGAGCAATGCAAGCCCAAAGTCTGCCCCCGCAGAGAATTCTATCGCTCAGCAGGACCAATCGACGTCAACACGCACCTCGTTCCCCTGTTTGTCCAAGTAGAGCACATAGCCGTTCTGAGCACCGAATTTGTAGACCTCCATGGTCACTTTCACATCGTAGCAGCAGTAGCGGGCAATGTCCACCAGTTTCTGCGGATCACCGTCTGTCTCATACTCCTCCCACCACTTCAGGGCATCGGTACCCTCCGCAGTCTTAGAGTTCCCTCGCAGGGTGGGTGTCGCAACGGAGTCAAGCTTGAGACGATGCCCCAGCAGATGCGTCAGGTAGGCACAGATGTCAAGGTTTCGGGTTGTCTCCGCCATCGTCCAGAAGGTGAACGGCTGCAGAACTTGGTAATCAAAGCCGATGTGATTGTAGCCTACAACCAGGTCCGCCCCCTTCAGCTCTGCAATCAGGTTCTCCACCTCGTCTTGGGTATAGATGTGGTATGCGTTATCGCGCGTTGAGAAGGTAACCGCGACGGAAACCCCCATCTTCCCGGCTTCGCCCCAGCCCCCGACACGGGCGGCGGAGTAGCGAGTCTCAAGATCAAAGTAGACGATATTCATCATGAGCCGACAGAGAGGGTACGCCGCAGTCCCTCGTAGAGGACGATGGCTATGGAGGTCGAGAGGTTAAGAGAACGTGCGTGCTCACCGGGCATGGGAATACGCAATGCGGTATCCGGATGAGTAGAAATAAAGCTCTGCGGAAGTCCCTTTGTCTCCGGCCCGAAGACAAGGTAATCCCCATCGTTCAGGGGAAGACTCGGTTCCCAGATGCCGTGGTGAGCCTTCGTGGAGAGATACCAGAAGTTTGCCCCCGGTGCGGCAGAGGCCGTCAGCTCCTCCAGGCTGTCCCAAAGGTGCAAGTCAACATACTGCCAGTAATCCAACCCACAGCGGCGCACATGTTTATCCTCCAAACTGAAACCGAGGGGACGGATGAGGTGCAGGCGGGACTGGGTAGCAACGGCCAACCTACCGGCAGCACCGGTGTTGTGGGGGATTTCCGGGTGGTAGAGCACGATGTGGAACATGACGTATTATTTAGCACCGCGCCCCAAAAGGACGGCGGGTATCGTACGGAAGATGAGCTTGATGTCCAGCCACAGGCTCCAGTTGTCGATATATTTTAAATCCTTTTCGCGCATTACATCGAAGCTCTTGGCATTGCTGCGATCCTCAATCTGCCAATAGCAGGTGAGCCCGGGCTTGACGCTGAGGCGGCGGCGATCGCGGATCTCCGGAAACTGCTCCGTCTCATATGTCGGCAGGGGGCGCGGGCCTACAATGCTCATATCCCCCAGTACAATGTTGATGAGCTGGGGCAACTCATCGAGGGACGTCTTACGGATGAAATGGCCGAAGGGGAAAATACGCGGGTCATTCTCGAGCTTGAAGATGGGTCCGTCCACATCGCTGCCGAATTCCTTCTTCACTTGCTCCAGCTGCTTCTCGGCCCCCGAAAGCATGGAGCGGAACTTCCACATCATGAAGGGGCGCCCATAAAGTCCGGAGCGCTGCTGGCGGAAGAATACGGGGCCCTTGGGGTCACTGAGCTTGATACCAATGGCTACAATAAGCCACAACGGCAAGCTGCACACCAACATCAACAGCGCAAGAATGCGGTCTGCAACACTCTTGACCAGCCGGGCCCAAGAAACGGCCGGGGTGGAGCTGAAGACCAGCACGCTGCTATCCCCTATCTCGGTGAGCTCAACTCGGGCAGTCACTCCCTTGTTCGATGAGCGGAACACATAAACGTCAATGCCTTGCACGGCGCAGAGTTGATACAAGTCATGATTGGCAACGGCAGACATCATACCATCCACGATGATGAGCTGCTCCACATGGGATTTCTCGATAATCTTCTGAAGTTTCTCTTCATCATACTCTTCCGGCGTGGTGCGCGCAACAATGTTGAATGCCTTGCGCCAGTACGAGGGGGTGGAGTTCCAGACCTGTTCAATGGCCTCCCGGCTCATGCCTGCCAGAATAGCGGGACGCAAATTACCGGTTCCATACCAATGCAGCATGATCGTGTGTAAAATAAGGTAGCGCAGGAAAATCACCAAGGGCACCATCACAATGCAGACCATGATGACGTGATTGAAGTGCTTACTGTGCTCCCCGAGACTCTGATACACCGCGATAACACAGAGGTAGTAGACCGTAAACGTACCCACTTGACGCAACGCTGTGCCCATACGCTGCAGATTGCGCCTGCGGTAGAAGCCAAGCACATACAACACCACCGGAGCAGCAGCGACCGCAATACCGGCAAGGAATGTCGTCTTGAAGACGTCAAAGAACATCCCCTGCTCCCACCCAAGGAAGGGAGCAACGGCATTGGTCACCCACGGGGAGTAGTACGCGCAAAGCAAAATGAGCACGAGATCCACGAGGGGAAGCAAGCGGGGAAGATATGCCTTGGATGACATCATAAACAGCGGGGCGTATTTTAACACATGTTGCCCCGCTTTTCAAGCGTAATTTTCCGACAGACTGTTAACGGCGGGTTATCAGACGCCGTTCTCCGGGGATTGCAGCCCGCGAATACGAGCGCGGTCGAAATCGGCGGGGCTCAGCGTCACCCACACACGACAACCGGGGCGCAGCATAGGGAGCAACTCGGCATCCCGGCGTTCCACAAAGGCGACAGTGCGCTTACCATTGGGCAACAGTCCGTGGTAGGCCGTGGGGGCTATTTGCTCCTGCAGATCACAGGTGCAGTCGATGTAGCGGGAGGGATAGAGAGTGATTTTGGTCATCGTGAAGCGGGTTTCAAAGGATGGAGAAGATACTGTCTGCAGCCTCACCGGCGGCATCCAACACCCCCTTCACCGGGTTGGAATCAGCGGGGGCGGTCGGCTGCTCGGCCGGGGAACTTTGCGTCTGCTCCGGTGTTTCTGTTTCCGGCTGCTCCTGCGGCTGCTTCTTATCGGTGAAGACTTTCGTCAGGTCCCGCAGAGTTCCCTTGGCCGTATCCATGGCAGCCCCGGGCAGAGCAGTCAGGATCGAGTTCATGCGTACACTCAGGTCTTGCTGAGGTTGGTCTAGGGAGCCGCTCAGATTCATGGTAATCCAAGAATATTCCGGATCGTCTCCGCCGTTAAACAGGGAGCGCACCGGAACCGGCAATGCCTCGGTTATCGAGAGCGGCAAACCGATGCGCAGGGATCCGCCGAGGGCCCCATCCATACCGATGATAACATGTCCCTTGATGAGCAGCTTCCCCTTGCCGGCGCGAATATCGATATTGTCGATCATCCAGGCATCCGAGATGTTCAGTCTGCTTTCCGTGTAGGGGTAGCAGATGCGGCACTCAGCCTTCTCTACCTCCATGGAACGGTAGGGCTTCATCGTCGAGAAGGGTAATTCTGAGAGAATCGGCAGCCCCTCCAAGTACCCATCCTTCAGGGAAACAACCCCACGGGCACTCTGCAGGTTCCCGGTGCCACTCATCTCCAAATCGCCGAACAAATCGCCCCGGACGCGCTGCTTCCAGTCACTCGTCAACACGCGCTCCACATTCGCCTTGGAGACACGGACCTTCGCCCGCCAGTAGCCGCTGCCCGGCTCATAGTTCGCGGTAAGATGCATCTCTCCCGGCGTGAGTGAGAGGTAACAGTTGGAAAGGCTCACCCGCCGGGGGCTGTAGTGAACAGATGCGCTCCTCAGACCGCATTCATTCAGCCCATAGAGAGGTAAGCGCGCCTTGCCGTTGGTCAGATTAACAGTCCACCCTCCTCCACCGTTGAGGGGGGAGGCCTTCAGCCCGCACCCCATCAAACGCAACTCTCCGGCAAGCAGCATGGCACTCAAATCCGCATCCTTGCACTCAATCTTGCCCAACTTCACACGATTCGGCAGAAAGCGGCTCACAAAGGTATCCTCGCTCGGCTTAACCGGGGGGAGCTTCACACCGAGACGCAGTGCATCCAAATGCACGTCCAACGACTCCATCGTCAGTTTGCTGACATGCAGGCAGCGGTCCCACAATTCCCCGCGCTCCACGTCCGCCTGCAGCCCCTCTGCCGTCACGCGGGACACAGCATCGCGCCTCTTGAGTTCGAAGGAAGGCAGGGAAACATGCCCGCCGGAGACACTGATGCGGTGCTTGAGCTCCACACGATCGGCCTGCGCCTTGTTAGCTACAATGGCACCGGCTTTCTCCCGGAAGGCATCACCCTGCAGATAGGATAATAACTGATGATAGCCCACAATTCCCAGCAACAACAAGACCGCAACAACTATTCCGAGCCACATCATGACCCGCTTCCACAGGACTCGCTCCGGGCCATTGCCCCCCCTCTTTGTTGTGTATCGTGTGCGTCTCCGTCTTGACATGCCTTTTTTATACCAGACTACCCCTCCCCTGTTCAAGCCTATATCGTGTTGCAGACCGAAAATCATGCCTCAGATGCAAAAAAACGGGAAATTATGCACTTTGGTATTGACTTTCCCGCCGATTTATGTTTTTATGTCCATGAAGTCAATCTTTCCGTTTCATGAAAATTCTTACCTCAGTTCTTGCTTTTGTCTCCGCTCTGGCCGTTAGCTCCTGCTGCTGCCAGTCCCAGCCCATGCCCAAACTGCCGAAGATGCCCAGGTGTGACGAACCCACCATGGTTCCGCAGACTCCGCAGGAGCCCGTCAAGGTCTTCCACGACAAGAATAAGCACAAGTAAAGCCTTCCGTCTTCATTTATCGGGGCTGCCATCTTCATGGGATGGCAGCCTTTTTGCGTCTTTTCTGTGTCTTTCTGAAAAAAAATCACATTTTTCTGCATTTTAGGCTTGCAAACCGGCTCTTTTTCATGTAAAATCCCCGCACCGCATGGCAGGATAGCTCAGTGGTAGAGCAGAGGACTCATAAGCCTTTGGTCGCGAGTTCAAATCTCGCTCCTGCTATCAAAATCAGCGATTGCGCCCCACGGATTAAACCCCGTGGGGCCTTTCATTTCGGGTCAAACCCAAATTATGGTGTCAAGCCACATAAATCCATACAGATGGCTGAGCCCTGCGCCGACGCAGAAAGGGCTTGACAGCTCTGCGAGTTTCTGGGAGAATGCGGAAAGTATGGAGAGAATCATTGAAGCGCGCATTGAAATCCCGATGGGAAGCCGGAACAAGTACGAGATCGATGAAAAGACGGGGCACATCAAGCTGGATCGTGTCCTGTATTCCTCGGTTTACTATCCGGCCGAGTACGGCTATGTGGAAGGGACGCTGTATTTGGACGGCGACCCGCTGGACATCTTGGTCTTCACCTCCTCCCCCACCTTCCCCGGTTGTTATGTCGACTGCCGCATTGTCGGCGGGCTGAACATGATCGACTGCGGGCAGCCGGATGTGAAGATACTAGCCGTCAACTGCGGCGACCCACGCTATGACCACGTACAGGAGCTGGCTGACCTGCCGCCCCATTATTTGGCGGAGATTCAGAACTTCTTCCGCACCTACAAAACGCTGCAGAACAAGAAGACCGAGGTAGGGGACTTCTTCGACAGTGCGACGGCATTCCGTATCATCGATGAGTCCTTCGACCGCTACAAATCAGAGCGTTCCGCCGGGGATCCGGAGTAAAAAACGGCGGAAAGGCGTAAGTTGTGCTTGACAACACGTGCGGAAGGGTGTATAAGAGCCGCTCACCTTAACCCCATTCAGAAGAGTTATGGCACACATGCAAGTTATTCTCGCTACAAAGATTGAAGGTCTGGGCTGTGAAGCCGACCTTGTTACCGTGAAGGCCGGCTACGGTCGCAACTTCCTCATTCCTCAGGGTCTTGCGTTCGAGGCCACCCCGGCTAACCAGCGTTTCATCAACATGCTTCAGAAGAAGCGTCAGGAGCGCGAGGCTGCCGAGCTGGCGAACTTCCGCGAGCTCTCCTCCAAGATTTCCGCCGTCACGGTCAACCTCGTCCTCGAGGCCGGCGAGAACGGCAAGGTCTTCGGCGCCATCACCAACCAGCAGATTGCCGAGGGTCTCGCTGCCCTGGGCATCACGATCGACCGCCACAGCATCGAGCTGGAGAAGCCGATCAAGAAGTCCGGCACCTACGAGGTGGAGGCCAAGCTGCACCCGGAGGTGACCGCCATCATCAAGGTTGTGCTCGAGGTGAAGGGCGAAGTGGCTGAGGCCACCCCCGTTGCCGTGGAGGAAATCCCCGCCGCCGAGTAACCCCCTTTTCATTCCCCGGGCGCACCCTCGCGACCCGGGGAAAACTGTGTCCGGCTGCAACGATATTTGCTTGACACACCGAACCTGCGGGCTGATAATAGCCGCATGAGCGACAACAACGCACCGCAGTATTACTATTTAGACGCCAACAGAACACCTCAGGGACCGATCAGCCTCGAGGACTTACGCGCGGCCTATCTGCGCGGTGAGCTGCCGCCCGGCACCCAAGCCGCCTGCAAGGGAGCCTCATCATGGCAAACGCTCGGCAACATGTTCGGGGGGACCCCGGCAGCAGACTCTGTTGAACTGCCGCCGCCACCGGCGGCAGAATTGGGGAACTGCCCCTCCTGCGGGCAAATGGTTATGTCAGTTGAGGGCGGATCCCTGCCGGTGCGCTGCCCACACTGCAACCGAGCTCTGCGGGCGGAGACTCCCGATGCCATGGGCTACCTGCGCCACTTGTGGGCCCAAGGCCTGTCCGCCTCCGGGCGCAGCCGACGGGCGGAGTTCATCGCGTTCCACATTCTCGCGAACGCCTCCGTCTTCCTGTTCACCTTGCTCCCTTTCCTTGCCTTTCTCACTCCCTTCCTGACGCTGGGCTTTACGGTGTTTGCCATCCCTGTCACGATTCGCCGATTACATGACACAGGGCGCAGTGCCTTCTCCGTATGGGCTTTCGTTGCGGGAGCCATCCTCCTCTTCATTCCCATGGTCGCCGTCATCTACCACTTCTTCCTCCCGATCCTGAAGAAGTTGAGCGAAATGGCAAATGCCGGCATAACGCCCGATGAGCAAGAGATCACCCGCCTTGTGGAGGAATATCTGAGCTCCCCCGGCATGCTCACCGATTTCATCGAGGAGCACACCTTCGCCATCCAAATCTGGTCCTACGGCGTCATCGCTGTTTGCATTCTCTCGATCTACATCATGGTCGTCTGCTTGTTGGACAGCAAGGCAGGAGCGAACAAATACGGCCCCTCGCCCAAGTATCCCCTCGCTCGATGAGCCTGCGCCCCATCTTCATTCTGGGTCCCACCGGCAGCGGCAAAAGTGCCGTGGCAGTGGCCTTGGCAAAACGACTCGGTCGGGCGGAAATCGTGGGGGCGGATGCCTACCAGGTCTACCGAGGCCTCGAGGTGCTGACAGCCTCCCCCTCAGCGCAGGAGATGGCACAGGTGCCACACCACCTCATCGGCTGCCTCTCCCCGACTCAGCCGCATGATGCCGCCACACACGCACGGATGGCGCAGGAGATCGTGGCGGACATCATCGCTCGCGGGGCCGTGCCTATCGTCACGGGCGGCTCCGGTCTCTACGTCAAGTTTATCTCGCACGGCATCTCCCCTGCCCCACCATCCGATCCGGAGCTGCGGGCGCAGCTGACCGCTCTGCCGTTCGAGGAAGCTGTGCGGCGTCTGCAGGAGGCCGACCCCGAGGGGGCGGCAAACACAGACTTGCAGAATCCGCGCTATGTGGTGCGCAACCTCGAGATTGTGCTGCTGGGCGGCAAGCCGCTTTCCTTCTGGCGCAGCAACTGGCAGGGCAAGCCTGCAGGCCCGGGGATTTGTCTGGTACATGAAACACCCGTTTTGGATGCGCGCATCCTGCGCAGGACCCGCGCCATGCTCGCTCACGGGGCTCTTCACGAGGTGGCGGCACTACCATCCGAGCTCTCCCCTACAGCGGCAAAAACCCTCGGTCTCTCGACCATCCGCGATTTCCTCGCCGGTCGCCTGCCGCGCACAGACCTAGTGCCGACCATTGCCCTGGCCACCCGACAATATGCGAAGCGTCAACGCACTTGGCTGCGGCGGGAAGATTGGCTCACGCCCCTCCCTGTCACTCCCTCCGCAAACTCGGAAGCTCTTGCAGAGCAAATTTTTTCGCTCTTTTACAAAAAAATGTCTTGACACCCTGCCCCGGCGGGTGTATACTCCTCGCGTTCCCAATCCAACAGGGCTATGGTGTAATTGGCAACACATCGGTTTCTGGCACCGCTATTCGGGGTTCGAGTCCCTGTAGCCCTATAAAATTTAACAAAAAAGCCCCACGGTATAAACGCCGTGGGGCTTTTTTGGTGATAGAGATGTGGTCCCGAGAAGAGGAAGGGGTTAGTGGCGGCGGAGGCGGGAAGTGAGAGTACGCAGCTCCGGGACGCGGCAGAGGTAAGCCGCAATCAGGTAAATGAGGCCGGCACCGGCACCGCAAAGGGCCAGGGTGAAGAGGCGCGCTTGGAAAGACCAAGACGTGAAGCCCGGGAATACGAAGGCACGGCAGAGCCAGCAAACCGCCGCCAGCACCGCGCCGGCAGCAAGAATGCGCACCAGCCCCTGCATCAACACATCCCCGGCCATGTTGCCGAGCAGGCGGCGCAGGTAGAGGAAATAGAAAGCAAAGGTGAGCGTGGTCACCAGGGCCGTCGTGAGGGCCAGCCAGTGCACAGGCATGTGCAGCACCTGCACGAAAACATAGTTACAGCTGACGGAAATGGCAGCCGTCATCAATGCCAGCCCCGCAGGTACCCAAGCGCGCTCCAGCGCAATGAAGACGGGCTGAAGCACCTTGGTACCCGCATAGCCCAGCAGCCCCAGCGAGTAGGCCGCCAACACCTGTCCCGTGGTAACCGAGGCCGCCGCATCGAAGCGTCCGCGCTGGTAGAATACGCTCACGATCTCCACGCCCCACAGCCCCAGCACCACCGCCGAGGGCACGGCAAAGAAGCACACGAAACGCATGGCCATGGCGAGTTGCTGCGGGATCTGCTGCCCGCCTTTCTCCATGCTGAGCTGCGACACGGAGGGCAGCACCACCATGCCGACCGCCACACCGAACAAAGCCACGGGTAACTGCCACAGGTGGAAGGCCGAGGAGAGGGCCGTCACCGAGCCATCCTGCAGGTAAAGCGCGAAGGATGTGTTGATAAAGATATTCAGCTGTGTGATACCGGCGGCAATAACACCCGGCACCATGAGCCACCAGATGCGCCGCACCCGGGCATCCGTCACGCACAGGCGCCCCATCTGCCACGCCAAGGCAAAGTCAAACCGCGGGCGGAACCCCAAACGGCGCAACTTGGGCACCTGCACCAACACCTGCATGCAGCCACCCAGCACCACCGCCACCGCAAAGCCATACAGCGACGCCGGGCCGAAATTCGGGTCAATCCAATACCCGAGGGCACTGCCCACGGCCACCACCGTGAGGTTGAAAGCCGCACTGGCCAAGTTCGGCAGGCCGAAGACCCCGAAAACATTCAACGCCCCCATGCACAGAGCCGAGACCGATGCAAGCAGAATAAAGGGCCACATGATGCGGCAGAGATCCGCCGCGAGCTGCAAAAAGTTATGCTCCTGAACCTTGAGAACAGCCCCGCCGTACCCCGCCGGAGGCTTGGTAGACGTATACAGAAGCACCTGCTGCCCCGGCTGCAAAGCCTCCGCCGAGTCCACCCGCACGCAGGCCCCCTGCCCTGCCCCCTGCAAGGGAGCCGCTGCCGAGAACTCCGCGCGCCGCTGCCCCTCCTCGCCCGTGCAACCCAGATAGGTCGCCTGCACCGCCACCGCAGTCGGCACCCCCTCGGGAGCCTGCAACTGCACCTGAGCGCGGGCCGGGTAGAGCTGCTGCATGAAGAAACCGGAGAGCAACACACCCGCCGCCACCACGCACACCATGAAGGACACGAACTGACTGAACACGCGGTTCGCCAGTTGCCAAGCCGCCGCCTCGCCCTCCTGCTTCACAACCTTGCTCATCACGCTGGTGAAACTCTGGGAGAGGGCACCCTCCGCAAACATATCGCGGAGCATGTTCGGCACGCGGAAGGCTGTCAGGAAGGCATCCAAGGCCCCGGTTGCCCCGAAAAGTGCCGTGTACACCAGCTCGCGCAGCAAGCCGGTGAAACGGCAGCAGAAGATGGCCGCCGTGGCAATCAAACTTTTCTTGTGCAGGGATGCCATGGCCGTTGTCCTTCCGACTTAACGCACGCGCTCCGGCAGACCGATGCGTGCCTTCTTGCAGTAACTCTTCGCCGTTGATTTATCACCCATCAGCAGGCAGGTGCGAGCCAACTCACGCACCACCGTGCGATAGAGGGGCTCATCCGCTGCCGTCAGACGAGCGCGGGCCTCTTCGTCCAAGCCCTCGATTTCGGTCATAATGCCGCGCAAGCGACGGAAAGCCACGGTGTCATCCTCCTTGGTCTTACGGTAGAGAAGCGCAAGCTGCATACGAGCGCGGAAGGCCTTGCCGGTGCTCAGGTCGGGGTTGGATTCCACCACCATCTTCGTGCACTCATCCTGCCAGCGGATAGCATTGCGGTAGCTCTCCTTCTCCGTGTAATAGGCGGCCAACTGCTCCGCGATGCTCGCCCGCAGGGTCGGCAGATCCGGCACACCCTTGGGGGCGGTATTCACGAGCTCCCAGCTGCGCTCCAGCAGTTTGATCTGCTCCTCCCCCTCGGTGTTAGCAGCCAGGAAAGAAAGGCAACGCAGCACCTCCGCCGTATCCTGTTCATGCTCGGCCAGGAAGCGGCAATCCGCCATAGCTTCGGCCATCGCCCCGCGGGCTTCATTGGCACGGGAGCGCACGCGGGCCACCTTCAGCTGCATCTCGCGATCCATCTCTCCGTAGCCCTCGGCAAAGGCGGTGGCCAGGTTGAGGCACTGGGCGCAACCCTCGTAGTCCTTCAGGCGTGAGCGCAGCTCACCGAGCAGCATGTAGCACTTGGGCAGGCAGTGGTCGCGGTCGGGGAACTCCAGCAGGGAATCGCGGCAGCGCAGCAGCTTCTCCACCAACTCCTTCATGCGCACATCAGTCAGATTGGGGTTGTCGCGCATGGTGTTCGAGACCTCCTCCAGCATGAGCCGAGCGGTTGCGGGGCATGTGGGCCAGTGCGCTTTCTCGAGAATGCTGCGCACGGTTTGGAGCACGGGTTCCTTCACCTGGCCTGCCTCCATGCGGATCATCTGCAGGGCCGCCGCCTCACGGGCGAACTCCGGCGTGGTCAGGCGGGCCTGAACGGCCGGGGCATCGAGGCGCGCGATGGCTTTCACAGCCTCGTCCTTATCGTTCATCATCAGGCAGGTTTCCGCAGTGCGACGAATAGCCGACAGCAGGAGCTCCGTGTGCTTAGGATGGCGGGTCGCGTGGTCCATGATGCGGCGATCGAGACGCAGTTGCAACTCGTAGTCCTTGTGGTCGCGGGCGGCGCGGGCCAGTCGATCCAGCCCCTCGGGTGTTGCCAAGCTCTCCACCTCCGGCAGAATCAGCATGGCCTCATTCCACAGATCCAAATCCACCAAGCGGGTCAGCAAAATCCAGCGGAAACGGCGGCGCGTGACATCGCTCTTGATCCACCCCAAGCGGGTGCGTGCATTCTGCGCCAGCTCCAGCACCTTAGCTTTATCACCTGCCAAATCTGCCAACAACCTCTCCAAATTGTCATTTGCCTCTTTATCACTGGCATAGTAGATTGTCTTGCCCTTGAAGTAGTTCATGATGTCCTGACCCTTCGAGAAGATGCCCCAGCCCAGCAGAGCAAGGACAACCAGGGAGATGGCCGTGATGGGCAGTGCATGCCCGTTGTTTTTGCGGTGATTTCTGTAGCGGCGATACATGGTGGAGAAGATTTATGATTTACGGCGGCGCTTTGCGGGTGCGGTGGGACGAACCGGGGTGGCAGCAGCAGCCTCTTGGGCGGGCGGTTCGGCGGCGGGAAGATGAGCAGCGGCCTCGCGGCGCATCTCCTCGGAGATACCGGGCAGACCGTTCAGAGCGGACCAAGCGGCCAGTGCTTCCTCCCTGCGGCCGAGCTCAGCCCAAGAGTAGGCTGCACTGCGCAAGGCGTCCGCGCACAGAGAAGCAGCCTGCTCATCCGCCCCGGCGAGGGGCAACAGGGCATCCACGGCGCGCTGATAGGTGGCGGCAGCCGTTGCGGTATCGTGCTTCTCATCGTACAGGCCGGCAAGCAGGTAGATGACACGGCCCAGCACGGCAGGCTGCGGTGGATCAGACTTGCTCAGCAGCTGCTCGCAGCGGGTGAGGTACTGAATTCCCTCATCGTGGCGGCCCAGCCGTTTGCAGGCTCGGCCCGCGCCTTCCAGACTCTGCGCCTGCGTTTCCGGTAGCTCGCGCTGCAGCGCTTGGCGGAAGTCGGCCAGAGCGGCTTCATCGAACTCCAGCAGCAGGTTGATCCAGCCTCGCTGGTCATACAGGCAGGGCCAAAAATCACTCTTGGCATCCACACGCCCCATGGCCACACATTCGGCGCGGCAAAGCAGCACAAAGGCTTCGCGGTACTTGCCGGCATCCGCCTTGATGCGGGCTACCAAGCACTCCGCGCTTGCTAACAATTCCGCAAACTGGGCATGCTGCCGCAGGGCGGGTTCCGCCGCTGCAATCAGGGACACGGCGCGGTCTTTCTCGCCCATCTCCACCAGGGCCTGCGCACAGCACACGGCGGCGACGGCGTACTCGCGGGCAAAGGCTTCGTCAACCTTGCCGGCCAAGGTGGCGTAAATGCGCTTGGCATCATCGGGGCGCCCGGAGTCAGCATGCAGCTTGGCAAGATAGGCCATGATGTTGCAGGCCAGGTTCTTACCCTCGTCACCCAGCGCCTCGGTCTCGGCAAGCATGGTCTCCAAGCGGGGGATGACCTGCTCCGCCGGGGCATCACAGAGAACCAGCTGCATGGCCAGCTCGCGCAGCATGGCGCAGCCTTCCGCAGCCTTGCCCAAATGCGCGTAGCGCGTGGCAGCGTAGCGGTAGTAGTGCATGGCCAGGTCCCGGCGGCCGGCATCTGCCATGGCCTCGGCCACAATGGCAGCGCGGCGCGGCCACACGGCTCCGTCCTGCGGAGCGCGGGTGAACATGGCGGCCATCATCCGCGCGGCGTCCTCATCGGTCAACTTGCGGGCGAGCAGCTCGGTGGCCAGCAGCCACTCCGCCTCCAAGCGCACGTTGTCATCGGCTATCCAGGACAGATAGCGGGCATGGTTGCGAGCCATGTCCAGCAGCGCAGCATCGTCTGCCGTGGTGCTCTGGAGCAGGTGGGTCAGGTTCGCCACGGCAAGGGCGTTCACATCCACCGACTCGGCGCGGTGCACCTCTTTCTGCTCCCCTGCCCCTTGGTCATACCCCAAGCGGAACATGGCATAGTTGAGCCCCACCACGGCGGCGGCAGACAAGACCAGTCCCGTTACCTTCACCCAGGGCTTCAGCTCCCTCTCCGGCTCCCCTTCGGGGGCCGGCTGCTCTGCACGGCTCTCTGCCATTGACCTGCGGGCTCAGCCCTCGTTGCTGTCCAAATGGAAGGCAGCGTGCACCACGCGGGCCGCCTGCTCGATGTCCCCGGCCTCCACGGTGGTGGAGATGCGGATCTCGGAGGTAGCGATCATCCCGGTCGCGATACCGGCCTCGGCCAGCGCGCGGAACACCGTGGCAGCCACACCCACGTTCGAGCGCATACCCACGCCCACCACGGACAGCTTGGCCAGCCCGGATTCCGTGTCCAGACGTGCTTTCGGCCCCAGCTGCGGCAGGATGGGCTTGAGCGCCGCCTGTGCCGCACCCAGGTCGTTCATGTTCATGGTGAAGGATTGGCGCGCCATGCCATCGTGGGCGGTGTTTGCTACAATCATATCCACGTTGATTTCAGCCTCCGCCAGCGCGGTGAGGATCATCGCCGTGTAGGCCACCGGGGCGGTGATGCCCGACACCGTGACGCGGGATTGATTACGTTCGATCGACACGCCGCGCACGACGAGCGATTCCATCTCGGGGTTTTCTTCTTGCACGATAGTTCCGGGGTTATTGTTCATGGAGTTGCGGACCTCAAAGACCACGCCGAATTTCTTAGCGAACTCGACGGATCGGGCCTGCATGACCTTGGAGCCGCTGGAGGCCATCTCCAGCATCTCCTCGTAAGAAAGCACGGGGATCTTGCGGGCGTTCTTCACCACGCGCGGATCGCAGGTGTAGACGCCGTCCACATCGGTGAAGATCTGGCACAAATCCGCCTTCACGGCAGCGGCCATGGCAATGGCGGACAGGTCGGAGCCGCCGCGGCCCAGGGTGTGGATGCGACCGTTCTCGGCCACGCCCTGGAAGCCGGCGCAGACCACGATGCAGCCCTCGTCCAACGCGGAGATCACCTGATCGGGCTCGATGTGGGCGATGCGGCCGCGGGTGTGGCTGCCGTAGGTGCACACACCGGCCTGCTGCCCGGTGAAGCTGCGGGCCTTGTAGCCCATGTCCGTGATGGCCATGCACAGCAGCGCAATGGATTGCTGCTCGCCCGTGGCCAGCAGCACATCCAGCTCGGCCTCCGGCGGGTTGTCCATCACCTCGTGTGCCAGCGCGATCAACTTATCCGTCACGCCGCTCATGGCAGAGATAACTGCTACCACGCGGTTGCCCGCCTGCTGCGTTTCGATGAGCCTGCGCGCCACGTTGCGAATGCGATCAATGGTGCCCACGGAGGAACCGCCGTATTTTTGGACGATGAGTGCCATAATGCGTTAATTGGTAAAGTTTTCGATGCGAAGGACAACGGGATAGGGATGTATGAAACTGCGCTTGGTGCATTCCGCAATCGCTGCGCGCAGGTCGCCCCACTTGCAGCTGTGCAGCATGATGACCAAGTGGTTCCACCGCACGCCGAAGCGGTCTTCTGACCCGGTGGTGGAGTTGATGGCGGAGATGCCCACCCCCCTCTCCGCAAAGGCGGCGGATACGCAGGCGATGACGCCGGGGCGGTCCTGCACCAGGAAGCGTACATAACAGGGGGTCTCGGTCTCCTGAATCGGCATCACGGGTATATCCTTGGTGTAGGGCAGGAAGCCGGTGTGGTAGCCCTGCAGCTTGCATTCGCGCATGGCGAGCACCACGTCGGCAATCACTGCACTGGCCGTGGGCTGCCGCCCTGCCCCGCGTCCGTAGAAAATCGTTTCGCCCACCACGTCGCCGCGCACGGCGATGGCGTTAAAGACGCCGTTCACATGGGCGAGCATGTGCTCCTTGGGCACCAGGCTGGCCTGCACGCGCAGTTCCAGGCACTCCGGCTCCTGACCGTAGGCAGCATGGTGGCGGATGATAGCCATGAGCTTGATGGTGTAGCCCAGCATGTCCGCAAAGCGGAAGTCCTCGGCCTCCACGTTTTCGATGCCGCTCACGGTCATGCACTCGGAGGGCGGCAGGGTTCCGTAGGCCAACATGGCCAGCACGAGGGCCTTGTGCGCGGCATCCCAGCCGTTCACGTCAAACGAGGGGTCGGCTTCGGCATACCCTTTCTCCTGCGCGCGCTTGAGTGCCTCCGCAAAGCTGATGCCTTTCTGCTGCATGCTGGTGAGAACGTAGTTGCTGGTGCCGTTCAGGATACCTGCCACGCTCTGCACGCGGTTGCAAACGAGAGAGTGTTGCAGGCTCTGCACAATGGGGATGCCGCCGCCCACCGAGGCCTCGAAGTACAGCGGCGTGCCTTTGCTGCGGGAGAGGCGGAAGAGCTCACCGCCGTGCCGCGCCAGCAGGGCTTTGTTGCCCGTCACCACCGGCTTGCCGGCTTCCAACGCGGCTTTGATGAGGTGGTAGGCTTCGTTCGTGCCGCCGATGAGCTCGATGATGATGTCGATGTCGGGGTCGTTCGTCAGGTCGTGCCAGTCTTCGGTCAGAAGCTCGCGGGGAACATCGGTGTCGCGCGGGCGAGTTGCATCCCGCACGGCAATGCGGCGAACGGCGTAGGAAATCTGCGCACGCGCTTCCAGTATATCGTGGTTCCTGTTCAGGGTTTCGAATACCCCCGTTCCCACGGTTCCGAGGCCGGCGAGGCCTATCTGTAGTGTGTTCCCTATCATGCGCGGGCAGGGATTATACTCCAAGTTCCCCGATTACTCAAGCCTATATTCCGCCATAAGGGGCACTTTTGCGCATTTCCTGCCTGCGGGGGCAGTGCCGGCTCAGAAGAGCAGGCACACGCCCTTCACCAGCCAATAGCCGCCGACCAGAAGCCAGATGAAGAGCAGCAGGGCTAACAAGAAGGGTTTGAGTCCCGCTTTCAGGAACTTGTCCATGCTCGTTTCGACACCGAGGGCGGTCATGGCCATGGTGAGCAAGAAGGCGTCCGCCTGTACCAAGCCGTGCACGCAAGCGCGGGGCAGCAGGTCCAGGGAGTTGAAGGCGATGACGGCGAGGAAGAGGAAGGCGAAGGCGGGTACCTGTACCTTGCCGCTTCCCCCTCCCTGCGCGCCGCGCCGCCGCTGCAGCAGGTAGCTCAGGACGATGAGGACGGGGGCGAGGAGGATTACGCGGATCATCTTGACAATGACGGCTTCTCGCTCGATCTGCCCCTGTTGGTAGGTGGGGGTGCCGGCCGGGGCGGGTGTTGTGGCCGCCGATGCTGCGGGGGCAGTCTCCGCAGGGGCTGCTGCTTGACGGGCGGCGGCCTCGGTGTCGATGGCGTTGCCGGCGCCGACCACGTGCGCTACCTCGTGCAGGGTGCCGCCGGTGTAAATGGCGGTCTCGCGGGGGCTCATGTCGAAGACGTCCGCGCGGTAGAGGGAGGGATACAGGAACATGGCCAGAGTGCCGAAGATCACGACGGTGGAGACGGCGACGCTCGTTTTATGCGGGGCACCGTTCACCACGGGCTCCGCACCCAGCACGGCTGCCGCGCCGCAGATGGAGCTGCCGACCGTGGTAAGCAGGGTGGTGTGGCCGTCCATCTTGAGGAGCCGACCGAACCAGACGCCGAGGCACATGGTGATGCCTACCACCAGCACATCCACGGCAATGGCGGGCAGGCCGACTTCCATCACCTGCGCGGCCGTTACCTTGAAGCCGAAAAGGACGATACCCACGCGCAGCACTTGTTTGGCGCAGAAGTTGATGCCCGATCCCCAGCCGGGCGGAACAAAGCGGCGCAGGGTATTCGCGAACACAATTCCCAGCACAATGCCTACAATCAGGGGACTGAAGTGCAGTTGCCGCACCCACCCCAGGTCGGCGCACCAAGTCGCCGCCATGGCTAAAACAATAATCAGTAATACCCCGGGGCCGTATTCCTTGCGGATCTTTTCTTTCATACGCAACGCCCAGTGTACCACACGCTGCGTGTTCTGAAAAGCCCGCACCGCTCTATTTTTTCCTTTCTCCACACGCTTTTTGCAAAAAAAATGGCACTTTTTCGTAAAAAAGGCTTGCCATACGGCGGATTCTGCGTATAATAGCCCCACCTCCACGGATGGGCCACCGGTCCGGAAGTGTCCCATGCGGATGTAGCTCAGTGGTAGAGCGCAACCTTGCCAAGGTTGATGTCGTGGGTTCGAATCCCATCATCCGCTTCTCCCCCGCCTCACGGCGGGTCATTACATCTCGCGGATGTAGCTCAGTGGTAGAGCGCAACCTTGCCAAGGTTGATGTCGTGGGTTCGAATCCCATCATCCGCTCTCTTCTTTATCATCATTCGTCATGCGACCACTCCTCCCCCGGAGTGGTCGTTCAGTTTCCCCACCCCCGCCTATCTTTTTTTTCTTCGGACTCACTCCCTTCTTGACCAACATTATTATAGGGTCTATCTCAGAGAGTCGACTCGATTTCATACTATGTCCGCACTTCATTGTTTCCTCGCATTCACCTTCCTCGCCTCCACAACCGCAGCGGCGTCTGACATCACTCTGACCACCACCTTCACCAACGCCAACCACTCCCGTCTCTCTCGATGGCAAAACGGACTTCACAATATCGCTCGCCCTGTTCTCATCCCTGAACAATGGTACCTTTGTCGGGCTCAGCAGCATCACCTATTCCCTCGTCCCGGAGCCCTAGACCGCCCCGCTCCCCCTCCCCGGTGATGTGGGGAGGGGGAGGAAGGGTGGCTCAGGCGCGGGCCATGAGACGCTCGATGTCGGCGGTCTCGAGGGGGGCGTTGGGGATGAGATCCTCGGTGTCGTGCTCGAGGATGACCACGTCCGTCTCGATGCGGATGCCGATGGACTCCTCCGGGATGTAGATACCCGGCTCGATGGTCCAGACTTGGTTGAGCGCGAAGATGGGGTCGGCGGGGCCCACATCATGCACATCCAACCCGAGGGGGTGGGAGGTGCCGTGCATGTAATAACGGCGCACACAGGTGGGATTATCCCCCTCCGCCTGTACCTGTTCGGCGGTGAGGAGCCCGAGCTGCACCAGCTGTTGCGCCATGGCCACGCGCACCAGGCGCTCGTACTCGCTCTTGCGCAGGCCGGGGCGCATGATGCTGCGGGCGTAGCGGTGCACGGCCAGCACGGCATCGTATACCGCCTTCTGGCGCGGGGTGAACTTGCCGTTTGCCGGCACGGTGCGGGACATATCGCCCGCATAGCCGCCGTATTCGGCACCGATGTCAAAGAGAATCAGGTCCCCGTCGCAGCAGGCCTTGTGGTTGCTGATGTAGTGCAGCACGCAGGTATCATGCCCGGAGGCGATGATGGGCAGGAAGGAGAACTTGCGCGCGCGGCGGGAGATATACTCGCGGCTCAGCTCAGCCTCCATCTCCCACTCCCCCATCCCGGGGTGTACGCGGCCCAGCATGGCCGTGAAACCCTCGCCCGTGATGCGGCAGGCCTCGCGCAGCTGTTCCAGCTCCTCCGGCTTCTTTACCAGACGCATGGCAGCCAGCAGGTCATACAGGCACTTCACCTTTGCATCCGGGTAGGCCGCCAGCAGGGCAGCGGCGCAGCGCTCGTTGCGGGTCTGCACATAGGTGTAGCGGCGGGGGTGGTTGTCCCGCTCCAGCCACAACTCGGCGGCGGCGGGCACCCATTGTGCCAGCAGGCTGTTGTACTCCTGCGTCCAGCGCACATCCTCGATGCCACTCAACTGCGTAGCGGTCTCGCGGGTCAGGCGAGCGCCCTCCCAGATGACGATGCGCTCGTTCGTCTCGCGCAGCAGCAGGGTGTCCTCGTGCTGACCCTCCTTGCCGATGCGCATGAGAAGCACGGTCTCCTCTTGGTCAATCCCCGTCAGGTAGAAGAGGTCGGCATTCTGGTGGTGCGCCAGCGTGCCGTCCGCATTCGTCGGGTAAATATCGTTGGCATGGATGATGACCAGAGCCCCCGCCGGCAACTGCGCGGCCAGCTCATCGCGGTTCTGCCGGTACAGGCTCGCCGGCAGCGGTTTGTAGCGTAATGTGTGCATGATTCTTTCGTTTTGCTGTGGGCAGTATATACCCTCCGGCCCCGTAACGCAATGCGAAATTGTGGCTGTACTCCATGCTTTTACCCTTGACATAGCCTCCTTTTCGGTGTATGAAACATGGCAACCACTCATTCTTACGATGAACAGAGACGAAAAAACACTCATTCTCTTCAAGCCGGACTGCGTCCGCAAGAACCTCTCCGGTATCATTCTGCAGCGCCTTCTCGCCGAGGGTTTCCGCCTGCGCGGTCTCAAGCTGATGCAGCTCAATGATGCCCTGCTGCGCGAGCACTACGCTCACATCATCGACCTAGTCATCGACGGCGAGCCCCTCTTCCCCAAGCTTTCTGCCTTCATGCAGACCTCCCCCGTCGTCGCTCTCTGTCTCTCCGGCCCCGGTGTCATCCAGCGCGTCCGTACTATCCTCGGGCCCACCAATTCCCTCAAGGCGGATAAGGGGACCATTCGCGGGGATTTCGGCACCAACAGCATGCTCAATATCTGCCACGCTTCCGACTCCCCGGAGAGCGCGGAGGTGGAGATCAAGCGTTTCTTCAAGCCGGAGGAGATTTTCGACAACGTGGACTGAAACTCGCTTTCCGGCACTTTTGACGCGCCTGCAGGATTACCTGCGGGCGTTTTTGCTGCCGTATAAACAGATTTTCGGGTATTTTGTCTTGAGAAAATGAAAAATTATTGCATTTTACCTATTTCAGGCTTGACTTTCTTCGAAATTTTGCTACAGTAACGTGCGAGACAGGATGGTCCGGTCTCACAAAACTTAACCCGAATTCTCATACACATTATGAAGAAGACACTCGCAATCATCGCATTGGCCGCTCCGGCTATCGCCGGCACCGCCACCGTGGCTCCCGCCCCGGCTCCCACCCCCACCCCCGCTCCCGTTGTCAGCCCTTGGGCTGTTGAGCTCGGCGTCGGCTACAACAAGGCCGCTCGCAACGTGTTCAAGGAGTACACCGACCAGAAGAAGGTCAACACCTGGAGCTGGGACATCACCGGCGTCTACAACTTGGACGACAACAACGCCCTGACCCTCCGTCTCGGCTATGCCTACGGCAACCGCCAGATGTGGGGCGACGGTCGCGTCATCACCAACACCTGGAGCCTGATGCCCGGCTACCGCTACACCTACGCCCTGGACGACCAGTGGTCCCTCTTCGCCGGTGCCAACGTGGGCATCGTCAACTGGGCTTGGAAGGACAAGGGCTTCTGCCACGAGTCCGGTTGGGGCTTCGGCTACTCCGCCGAGCTGGGCGTGAGCTACGCCATCTGCCCGCAGTGGAATGTCTTTGCCGCCTACCAGTTCAGCGGCAACACCGCCAACCCGACCTATCAGCCCTACGAGGCCGCCACCAAGGAGCAAAACTTCCACGGTGTGCGCATCGGTGTGGGCTACACGTTCTGATCCGAACGCGTAATTTCTTCTCAGGCAGGCAATCCCAAGCGGGTTGCCTGCTTTTTTTCTTTCTGTTTCTTATCTTTTAGGCTTGACATTCGGTGCCCCCTGTACTACACTGCCGCGCACGAAGTCGGATGGTCCGGCCTCATCAATACAACCCCATTCTCATAAACATATTATGAAGAAGACACTCGCAATCATTGCTTTGGCCGCCCCGGCCCTCGCAGGCACTACGCCCGCCGCCACGCCAGCTCCGGCCCCGGTGCCCGCGCCCGTTGTCAGCCCCTGGGCTATCGAGCTCGGTGCAGGTTTCAACAAGGCTGCTAAGGTGACGATCAAGGGCTTTGCCGATGGTGAAGATACCACTCAGAAGAAGGTCAACACTTGGAGCTGGGATGTCACCGGCGTCTACAACCTGAACGAAAACAATGCACTGACCCTCCGCCTCGGCTATGCCTACGGCAACCGCCAGCAGGATGTGGCTGATCGCATCATCACCAACACTTGGAGCCTGATGCCCGGCTACCGCTACACCTACGCCCTGAACGACCAGTGGTCCCTCTTCGCCGGTGCCAACATCGGCATCGTCAACCACGCATGGCGCGTCAAGACCGAGGGTGAGACTGCCCACAAGTCCACATGGGGCTTCGGCTACTCCGCCGAGCTGGGTGTGCGTTATGACATCTGCCCGAAGTGGAACGTTTTTGCCGCCTACCAGTTCAGCGGCAACACAGCGGCTCCGCGTCTTGACGATGACGAGTGGTACGTTAACACCAAGAAGCAGAACTTCCACGGCGTGCGCATCGGCGTGGGCTACACGTTCTGATACGAATGCGTAACATCCTTTCAGGCAGGCAATCCCAAGCGGGTTGCCTGCTTTTTTTGATAGTGAAATCGCCCCTCGGAGGCTTGACATCCGCCCCGGGCGTGCTATACTGACCTCATGGGGTCGTATCCTCCGGCCTCAGACTTAACCCCGTTCACATCAGCGCATCATGAAGAAAACCCTCGCCATCATCGCACTGGCCGCCCCGACCCTCGCCGGCACGAAACCCGCTGTGGCCCCGGCGCCCGCCCCGGCACCCGCTCCCGTCGTCAGCCCTTGGGCTGTTGAGCTCGGGGCCGGCTTCAACAAGGCCGCCAAGAGCCCCTTCCACAGTGGCAAAGACTGGTTCGGCCCCCAGAAGAAGGTGAACACCTGGAGCTGGGACCTCACCGGAGTCTACCATCTCGACGAGAATAACGCCCTGACCCTCCGCCTCGGCTACGCCTACGGCAACCGTCAGCAGGAGGAGCTTGTACGTATCATCACCAACACTTGGAGCCTGATGCCCGGCTACCGTTACACCTACGCCCTGAACGACAAGTGGTCCGCCTTTGCCGGTGCCAATGTCGGCCTCGTCAGTTTCGCTTGGCTTGACAAGGAGGTCCTCGGCAATATTCACAAGTCCGGCTGGGGCTTCGGCTACTCCGCCGAGATCGGTGTGCGCTACGCCGTCTGCCCCAATTGGGATGCTTTCGTGGCCTACCACTTCAGCGGCGATACGGCATCCCCCAGGCACATCGTGACCCGCAACGGCCAGTCCACCTCCATCCGCCCCAAGAAGCAGAACTTCCACGGCGTGCGCATCGGCGTAGGCTACACCTTCTAAGCCCACGCTCCACAACCCATCTCAGGCAGCCACCCCGGCTCGCCTGCCTTTTTCTTTCCCCTCCTCCACACTGCTCAGCCGTCCACGGAAAGAATGGGAAAAACTCTTATGCAGTGCTTGGACGAGACTTCTTACAGCCGTAACAATAGCAAGCAGGAATGGATGGTGACGCGGGATTTTGGGAAAGATGGGAAAGTTGGTGGTATGCCATCTTTGGTGCAAAGTGCTTGCCGATGGGGTAGTAGATTCACTGTCTTATTTAGCAAAATCCCAGAACCCAGCTGCAAAGAATTCGCCTTGAAATCTTTTCCATGAGCAGCATGACATGGGAGTTTCCGCTCCTTCTTAAAATTCCGCGTCCCCCCATCAATTTCCTCCCTCTCACCCCTGCGGAGTGAAGTCTGTGTCAGCGTTTGAGGGGAGTAGTCTCGCCAGGATTCGAACCTAGTCAGAGGGAATCAAAATCCCTAGTGCTACCGTTACACCACGAGACCGAAGAAAGGGCTGAAAGCGCGAAGGCTACGCCCGTTCGGGCGGATGATAGCACAGGGAAGGGCACTTGGCAAGCCAAAAAACGCGGAAAGCCGAAAAAAAGCGTGGGGTGGGAGAAGAGAGGGAAGGAAAAAAGGCGTGAGTGCGGCTTTTTGGGTTGCAATGGGGGCGTGGGAGGTGTATGCTATGGGCAGCGAAACCCCGTCTGCGCCACCTGCAGGCGAGTGAGGAAACACATTCTGCATACACAAGAACATGAGCACTACATACAGCACAATAGATGCCAATGAGGCTGTAGCCTCCGTGGCGTACCGTTGTTCGGAAGTGGCCGCGATCTACCCCATCACCCCGTCCTCTCCGATGGGTGAATCGGCAGAGACTTGGACGGCCGTGGACCGCAAGAACCTCTGGGGAACGGTCCCCAGCATCGTGGAGATGGAGAGCGAGGCCGGAGCGGCAGGTGCCGTGCACGGTGCTCTGCAAACGGGCTCCCTGGCCACCACCTTCACGGCCTCCCAGGGCCTGCTGTTGATGATCCCGAACATGTACAAGATTGCGGGCGAGCTGATTCCCTGCGTCTTCCACATCGCGGCCCGAGCCCTTGCGGCCCAGGGTCTTTCCATTTTCGGCGACCACAGCGATGTGATGTCCTGCCGCACCACGGGCTTTGCCATGCTGTGCGGCGCCTCCACGCAGGAAGCCCCGGACATGGCAGCCATCTGCCACGCGGCCACGCTGGAGAGCCGCGTGCCCTTCATCAACTTCTTCGACGGCTTCCGCACCTCCCATGAGGTGGGCAAGATTGCCGACATCACGGACGAGCACCTGCGCGGCCTCATCAGCCAGAAGCGCGTGGACGAATTCCATGCCCGCGGCCTGAACCCGGATGCCCCCGTCATCCGCGGCACGGCTCAGAACCCGGATGTGTACTTCCAGGGCCGCGAGACCGTCAACAAGTTCTACAACGCCGTCCCCGGCATTGTGAAGGACACCATGAAGAAATTCGGCGACCTGACCGGCCGCTACTACGACTTGGTGGAGTACATCGGCAGCCCGACGGCCACGCGCGTCATCATCATCATGGGCTCCGGTGCCGAGGCGTGCCTGGAGACCGTGGAGGCCCTCAAGGAGGACATCGGCGTGCTGAAGGTGCGCCTGTATCGTCCCTTCCCGGCGGAGGATCTGGTTGCGGCTCTGCCCACCACCGTTAAGAAGATCGCCGTGCTGGACCGCACGAAGGAGCCGGGCAGCCAGGGTGAGCCGCTGCTGCAGGACGTGATCCAGGCCCTTGCGGATGCCCAGATCAACGGCACGCTGCCCTTCCCGATGCCGGTGGTGGTCGGCGGCCGCTACGGCTTGGGCTCCAAGGACTTCACGCCCGCCATGGTCAAGGGCGTGTACGATGAGCTGACCAAGGACAAGCCCATGACGGGCTTTGCCGTGGGCATTGAAGATGACGTGACCGGCAAGAGCATCGCCTACGACCCGAGCTTCTCCACCGAGGCCCCGGAGGTGACCCGCTGCCTCTTCTACGGCTTGGGCTCGGACGGCACCGTGGGTGCCAACAAGGACGCCATCAAGATCATCGGCAAGCACACGGACCTGTATGTGCAGGGCTACTTTGAGTACGACTCCAAGAAGTCCGGCTCCTCCACCATCTCGCACCTGCGCTTCGGCCCGCACCCGATCCACAGCACCTACTTCATCCACAGCGCCAACTTCATCGCGCTGCACCAGCCCAGCCTGCTGAACATCTTGGACTTCCTGAAGAACGCGGCGGACGGCGCCACCTTCCTCATGAACACCCCGGTGGAGCCCGACAAGGTGTGGGATTCCCTGCCGGCGCGCATGCAGCAGCAGATTCTGGACAAGCACATCAAGATGTACTGCATCAATGCCTTCAAGGTGGCCAAGGCCACGGGTATGGGCGGCCGCATCAACATGATCATGCAGACCTGCTTCTTCAAGCTCTCCGGCGTAATCCCGGCAGAGGAAGCCATCGGCTACATCAAGGAGGCCATCAAGAAGACCTACGGCAAGAAGGGCGAGGAAGTTGTCGCCAAGAACATCGCCGCCGTGGATGCCACGCTGGAGAACCTGCACGAGGTGCCGCTGGGTACCACCATCACCGGCCATGAGATTCCGCCCTGCGTGCACGGCGACGCTCCGGACTTTGTCCGCAACGTGCTGGGCCGCATCATCGAGGGTAACGGTAACGATGTGAAGGTATCCGAGATGCCCGTGGACGGCACCTTCCCGAGCGGCACCACGCAGTACGAGAAGCGCGACTTGGCACTGGAGATTCCGGTGTGGGCTCCGGAGAAGACGGAGACCTCCAAGGCCTGTATCCAGTGCGGTAAGTGCACCGTGGTGTGCCCGCACGCCGCTATCCGCGCCAAGATGGCCGACCCGGCCGACTTGGAGGGAGCCCCGGAGACCTTCAAGAGTGCTGATGCCTCCCGCATGCACAAGGATTGGCAGGGCAAGAAGTTCATCATCCAGGTATCTGCCTCGGACTGCACGGGTTGCACGCTCTGCTCCAAGGTTTGCCCGACGAACAGCCTGACGATGACCCCCGCCGCCAAGGCCCTGAAGCCGGAGGCCGAGAACTGGAAGTTCTTCGAGAAGCTGCCGGATCCGGAGCGGAAGGTGGTTGACACCGCGAAGGTGAAGGACGTGCAGTTCCTGCGCCCGCTCTTCGAGTTCTCCGGTGCCTGCGCCGGCTGCGGCGAGACGCCCTACATCAAGATGCTCACCCAGCTCTTCGGCAACCGCTTGGTGGTGGCCAACGCCACGGGCTGCTCCTCCATCTACGGCGGCAACCTGCCCACCACGCCCTGGAGCCACGGTGCGGACGGTCGCGGCCCGGCTTGGGCCAACAGCCTCTTCGAGGACAACGCCGAGTTCGGCCTCGGTTTCCGCGTGTCGCTGGACAAGAAGCAGCAGTATGCTACCGAGCTTCTGCAGGCCGCTGCCGGCAAGATCGGCGAGCAGCTGGTGGAAGATGTGCTGGCCAACCCGCAGAAGACGGAGGCGGATGTCACCCGCGTTCGCGAGAGCGTGGAGGCCATCAAGGCAGCCTGCGGCGATGACCCGGAGCTGGCGGCCCTCAAGGCACAGGCCGGTTACCTGGTGCGCAAGTCCGTGTGGATCCTCGGCGGCGACGGCTGGGCCTACGACATCGGCTACGGCGGTCTCGACCATGTGCTGGCTTCCGGCCGCAACGTGAAGGTGATGGTGCTTGATACCGAGGTGTACTCCAACACCGGCGGCCAGTGCTCCAAGTCCACCCCGCGCTCGGCTGTGGCTAAGTTCGCTTCCAAGGGCAAGGACCAGGTGAAGAAGGACATCGGCTACATGGCCATGACCTACGGCAACATCTATGTGGCTTCCGTGGCCTTCGGTTCTAACGATGAGCACACCCTCAAGACCCTGCTGGAGGCAGAGGCCTATGACGGCCCGGCGCTCATCATCGCCTACAGCCAGTGCATCAACCACGGTATCAACATGGCCAACGGTCTCGCTCACCAGAAGGCTGCCGTGGATTGCGGCCGCTGGTTGCTCTACAACTACAATCCGGACCGCATCAAGGAGGGCAAGAACCCGCTCACCATCACGAGCAAGGCCCCCAAGATGGACGTCCGCGAGGCCCTGTTGATGGAGAACCGCTTCAAGCTGCTGGCTAAGGCGAACAAGGCTAACTTCGATCGCCTGCTGGATATGGAGACGGCGGACATCGCCCACCGTTGGCGCCTCTACCAGGCCCTGGCTGCCATCGATTACTCCGGCGCCAAGGGTGAATAACCCGCCGCGCATGGCGCTTTAACTCTAACCCGCCGGGGGAACGGCTCCTTGCAGCCGCTCCCCCGGTTTTGACCCCTCACTTCCCCATCCCGACCATGATTCAGATTTCCCCCCACGCTCGCACCGTTACGGACCGTTTAACCGCCTTGGGCTATGAGGCCTATGTCGTCGGCGGCTGCGTGAGGGATTCCCTCATGGGGCGCGAGCCGAAGGATTGGGATGTGTGCACGGATGCCACGCCGCAGCAGGTTCTTGCGGCGTTCAAGCGTTTCCATGTAATCAAGACGGGGTTGCAGCACGGTACCGTCACGGTGATGGTCTCTCACCTGCCGGTGGAGGTGACGACCTATCGCATCGATGGAGATTATCAGGATAACCGTCACCCTGAGTCCGTGGCCTTCGTCAGCAGGCTGGAGGACGACCTCGCGCGGCGGGACTTCACCATCAACGCCATGGCCTACAACCCGGAGCGCGGGCTGGTGGATGCCTTCGGCGGACAGCAGGACTTGGCGGACCGGCTGATTCGCTGCGTCGGGGAGCCGGAGGCGCGCTTCCGGGAGGACGGCCTGCGCATCCTGCGGGCCCTGCGCTTTGCCTCGCGTTTCCGTTTCGATATCGAGCGCAGCACCTCGGAGGCCATCCGTAGCTGTCGGCACCTGCTGGCCAACATCAGCGCCGAGCGCATCTTCACGGAGCTCAAGGGCATCCTGGCGGGGGAGGGGGTGCTCAACATGCTTCTGGCCTACCCGGAGGTCTTCTGCACCATCATCCCGGAGCTGTCCCCCTCCGTGGGCTTTGCGCAGAATAACCCGCACCACTGCTACGATGTGTGGACGCATACCGCCCACGCCGTTCAGGCCGCGCCGCGGGATGCCACTATACGCTTGGCGCTGCTGCTGCACGACATCGCCAAGCCGGGCTGCTACAGTTACGACCCCGTGAAGCACAAGGGGCATTTTTACGGTCACCCGGAGGTGGGTGCCGGCATGGCAGGGCGCATCCTCCGACGCCTCAAGAGTGACAACGAGACCCACCACACCGTCTGCACCCTCGTCCGCGAGCACGATAGCGCTTGGCCCACCACCCCCGCCGGGATGCGCCGCCTCATCGGCCGCCTGGGGCTGGATATCGTGCAGATGCTGTTCTCCGTCAAGAGTGCCGACCAAGCCGCCCAATCCGGGCACGAACGCGAGCAGAAGAAGGCGGCCATGCGCAACGCCGCCCTGCTGCTGGATGAGGTGCTCTCCGCCCCCAAGGCGTTCTCGGTCAAGGACTTGGCCATCAACGGCAATGACCTCATGTCCATGGGCGTCCCCGCCGGGCCTTCCATCGGCCGTATGCTCACCGCCCTCCTTGCCGAGGTTCAGGACGACGTCCTTGAGAACGCCCCCCACGCCCTCTTCGCCCGCGCCGCCGACCTCATGCACCGCAAGGATTGAGGTGCATAGTCAATTGATTCGGCAAGGTCGAATGCGGGGGCGGGGCTTCAACCCCTCAGGCTCTCCGCCTTCTCCGAGCTACTAAGCCCACCACAGCCAGCAGAGAAAGTACAGCCGTGCTGCTCTCCGGGACATCTGTATGCAGGGCAATGTTGCCCACCCCGGCGAAGACGCCTCCTGTATACCTACTTTGTGAGAAGGAAATGGTAAGCTCATAGCTTCCCGCAGCCAGGTCGAGCCCGGTGATAGAAAACTGATTATAGGATGCATCTTTTGTGAGAGTGATGTTATCTGATTCGTAAGCCGAGCTTGAGGATTTATTATTCCCCATACTTGTCACAATCAGCTTATTTGGTGAACTGTACAGGGATGAGCCATTGGAGCTCAGGGTGATCGTTGCATCGAAGCCGTTTACGTTATTCTGCGGCTTTCCGTATGAATTCGCAGAGAGGAAGTCAATGTCGATTTGAGTGATACTCTTTTCCTCTGCTATGGAAGCAATATCGAAGGTGAGGGTATAGGTCCACGAACCACCTTTTCCCACGTTCGTATTGCCGAAAGTTGCAGAGTTTGTATAATCGGTGGGTGTAAAAGTCTTGGTAACATTCGACTCAGTAGGCAATACAACATCCTTCACTGAGCTGCTCAGTGCCCCGCTCCCTACCCATGTAATGTCCGTAGAGCTGTTGATAACATGCGGTGTGTTTCCGGCGTTGCTGATGTAGGTAATGTCCGCCATGGCCATCGAGCTGACAGCCACCAAAACAATCGTGAATAATGTACTCTTCATAACACTCTGACCTTGTTCGGTCGCCCCTCATCCTACAGCTTTTTGAATGCCGAGTCAAGAGAAAAACACGATTTTTATCTACTAAAATGTGAGATTATTCCTCTAACAAGAAGAATCTCTTGAGATTCCTTTTTCCTCTAAAAAGCGGCGTAAATCATTGAGCATCAATGGTTTACATGGGTCTCAGTATCAAATTCCGTAGGCAGAGACATCACCCACGCCTCCATCGGAAAAGCGGAAGTGGAGCATCATCTCATCTCGATGCGCGCCATCATGACGCCATAAAGAGATTTGAGTGGGAAATCTCTTCATGCTTGACAGAAGAGGGAGCAATGAGTTAAACTCACATCCGGAGAACGGCAAAAAAATATACAATAGACATGAAAGCGCCATTCATCGTATTCGTTCCGGTATTCCTTGCGGGGGCGAGCCTCCTCCTCGCACAGGGGGCAGCTCAAACCACGGACCCCGAACCCCGGAACTCCATCGAGGCACTTGTTTCTACGGATAGCCTCCGGGAAGCCGCCGAGAAAGGCGATGCTGAGGCACAGACGGAGCTTGCCAAAATTTATTTTCGGGGCAACGAACCGGCCCCAAGAGATATACAGGCTGGCACCGAACTCCTGAACAAAGCCGTCCAAAAAAAGCATCCGGAGGCGCAGCTCTTATGGGGAGCCTGCCTCTGCGCCGGGGTTGGGCAAAGCAAGGATTACCTAAGCGCCATCGATTACTTCCGACGCGCCGCCTCAAATGGATGTGAGAAGGCCTATCTCTGCATGTATGCCATGTACCGTGATGGATGCGGCGTGGACAAGAACAATGAGCAAGCAATTCGCTTTCTGCAGCAAGGCATCGACGCTCGCTCGCCGGAAGCTCTGTGCGAGATGGCCCTTCTCAGGCTCAAGGGTTTCTTGGGGCTGGGCGCTGACCGAGCAAGTGCCCTCTCCTATTTACGACAAGCCGCCGAAGCCGGCAGCGAACGAGCCATCGCTGTTTGCGGAACCGACAGAAGCGATGCTGAAATCTCTCAGACTGTAGAGGGATGGAATCTCTTCAGACCGGCAGAGCTCATCAACGAACCGAATGGGGCCGACTCATCTCTTAAACAGGCAGCGGTAAACAATGACTTACCCTTGCTCAATTACCTCCTGGAGAAGAAAGGAAACCCTCGTCTTCAGTGTGATGAGGACGCACTCTGCGCCCTCACTGCTGCCGCTCGGCATGGCTATAAAGATATTGTTCTTAGACTGCTTGAATGCGGCATCTACCCGAATGAACGGGACACGGAGGGCACCACCGCGCTCATCGCAGCAGCCGGGGAGGGGAAGGCCGATATGGTCAAGCTCCTGTTGGACAACGGGGCAAGGAAGGACGTTGAGGACAGTACCGGGGCGACAGCCTTGGAGGCAGCGCAACGCTCCGATGATACCGAGACAATCAGGCTGCTCGGCGGGACACCTGAAAGCGATCGGCCGACACCCCCGGACGAGGCACCGTCTGCACCTTCTATTGAAGAAGGGGCCCGGCAGCAGCTCGCGCGGGTGCAGGGACTCTACTTCAGCGGCTCCCTAGAGCGAGCTTACCAGAAGCGAGTCATCGAGCTTCTGCAGAAAATTGCCAACGGAGCCCCCATTGATACACGATTGGACGCGGCTCGCAACAATACGACCGCGCTCCATAACGCCTGCGCCATCTGCAATCTTGAGCTCGTTCAGTGGCTGGTGGCAAACGGAGCCAATCTGAACGCCCGGGCCAAGAATGGTGCTACTCCCTACGTCTGCGTGGGTGAAGACCGGGTGAAGGGGCCCATTGTGCGGAAGTGGATCAAGCAAGCACAGGCCAATCCCTCATCCGTTTCACGGCCTACACCGCAGCCTGTCGCTACGAGTAGCAGCTCTTTGGCGGCCGGGGCCCGGCAGCAGCTCGCGCGGGTGCAAGGGCTCTACTTCAGCGGCTCCCTGGAGCGAGCTTACCAGAAGCGAGTCATCGAGCTTCTGCAGAAAATTGCCAATGGCGCCCCCATTGATACGCGACTGGATGCCGCCCGAAACAACACGACCGCGCTCCATAACGCCTGCGCCATCTGTGATCTTGAGCTCGTTCAGTGGCTGGTGGCAAACGGAGCCGACCTGAACGCCCGGGCCAAGAATGGTGCTACTCCTTATGTCTGCGTGGGTGACGACCGGGTGAAAGGCCCCATTGTGCGGAAGTGGATCAAGCAGGCACAGGCGAGCAGAAGATAGTTGTTCAACCTCATTCCGGCACGGAGTACTTCCTGCCGAGAAGACACATGGGCGAAGGGAGTAAGTACACTCCCCTCGCCCTCATTTTGTGGAAGGTTCCTATTGGCTCAGCGGATGCGGAACGGCGTGTTCGGTCTACGAACCTTCGTCTCCTCGTTAAAGGTAGTCGGATTCATCCCCTCGTACACCTCCTTTACAATCCTGCCGGAGGAGGGGGTATCAAACACCAAAGAGAGTGTCGTGGAATACTGGGCCCCATGACCGGTACGTATGGTTGCAGTTTGGGCCCCCGTCTTGGTGTACTCGAAATAATTTGTGTATGCATCGGTTACACCATTCCAGTTATAGCTGCTGGCCCCGGGCTCAAGGCGACTTCCGATCGAGAAAGATACAACAGATCGGTTGAGAACACCCTGCAGCTCAACCACCTTCCAAGCAATCGAAGAGGGTGCCAGATCACGGGCCGGGATCTTTGCGCCGGCATTCTTCAACATGATCAGGATGTTGTTGCTCTCGGTGTAATCCGCAGCTGTCTTCCCTTTCCTGTCGGTCGAGTTGACATTAGCCCCGCGTTGAATGAGCAGCTGCACCATGGCCTCTCGATTCTTGTCCGCAGCCAAATCCAAGGCCGCATCGCCATTATTCGACTTGATGTTGACACCCGCACCATGATCAAGCAGAACCCGAGCAACCCCTGTATATCCGTTCACAGCGGCAAACATCAGCGGTGTCCAGCCATCCGGGGTAACAATGTTGACCTGAGCTCCTCGGGCAAGCAAGGCCGATGCAGCAGCACTGCGCCCCTCCCTTGCAGCAGCATGCAGAGGCGTCCACCCATTGCTGTTCGCCATGTTTGGGTTGGCCCCATGGTTCAGTAGCGTTTGAATAACCTCCACTCGGTCATTAGCGGCAGCTCGGCTGAGGGCAAGCCACCCTTCACTGTCCACCGTATTGACATTCACACCCTTGGCAATGATCTGTTCTACCCTCTTCGTCTGACCATTCGCAGCCGCCTTCTGGAGAGACGTTTGGCAACTGACCATACCGAGAGGAAGCACCAACGAAAGAAGTAATCGACTTACCTTCATAACAGACTCATTGTAGACTGTACATTGGTTATGTCAACAGAAAAAGCAATCAACAAATAATTTTCACCCGATGGGAAGGAGATTGAAGAGGAAGCCGGAGATAATGATGAGGAGGGTGACGGTGGCGAAGAAGATGAGGAGCAGGCGCCACTGCATGACCTTCTTGAGGAGAGTGGCCTCCGGGAGGGAGAGGCCGACGACGGCCATCATGAAGGCCAGGGCCGTGCCGAGGGGGACGCCTTTGGCAACCAGCACCTCCATGATGGGGACGATGCCGGCGGCATTGGTATACATCGGGACGCCGCAGAGCACACCGGCGGGGACGGACCAGAACTCCGCACCGCTCAGGAAGCTCGAGAAGAAATCGGCCGGCACAAAACCATGCACGGCAGCACCGAGGGCAATCCCGATGAGCACATAGGGCAGAACGCTGCGGACAATGGAGAAGGCCTCTGCCGTGACGGCGCGCAGGCGGATGCGGCGTGCAGGGCCGGCGACGGTATCCACGGGCGCCGCGGAGGGGTTGCGGGCCCAGTCCGACAGCAGGGACTCCAAGCGCATGCGCCCGAGGAGCCATCCCCCGACCGTGCCCAGCAGGATGCCGCTGAGCGCATAGAGAACCGTGATACGCCAGCCGAAGGAACCGAGGAACATGGCTACGGCGACCTCGTTTACCAGCGGGGAGGTGATGAGGAAGGCGAAGGTGACCCCGAGGGGAATGCCGCCGCGAACAAAGCCGATGAACAGCGGAATGGACGAGCAGGAGCAGAAAGGAGTGACCGCGCCGAAGACGGACGCTAACAGGTACTGCGTGCCGAACAAGCGGCGCGAGGTGAGAAAACGGCGCACCTGCTCCACGGGGAAATAGGCGTTGATGATGCCCATAACCCAGCTGATGATGAGCAGCAGGAGGAGGATTTTTGCGGTGTCGTAGATGAAGAAATCAACACTCTCCCCCAAGGAGGTATCGGGGGTGAAGAGCATGATGTCGTAGGTGAGCCAGTCGGCGAATTGTTGGATCATATGTCAGGAAAGAATGTAGGTATTGATGCAGAGCCAAGCCCCCCACAGGAGGAGTCCGGCACCGGTGATGAGCGTAATCCCCCGTTGCAGGGTCGGGAGGAAGCGCAGAAGCGAGCCGCATCTGCCTGCGCCCAAGCTGAGTCCGATGGCTACCGCCACCACCGGCAGGGCGGATCCCAGTCCGAAGAGGGCCAGTCCACCCGCCACGGGCAGGCAGGACCCCGCCGCCAGCGGTACGGCTGCCCCGAACAGCAGCGCCGCCGTGGGCGGGCAGAGGGCCAGCGCAAACAGAGCCCCCAGGGGGAGGGCGCCCCACACGCCGCCGTTCCTAAGCATGGCATCCACGGCCGCTCGCTTGGGGCCGCTCAGATGCAGCCATCGGGGGAGCGTCAGGACCTCCAGCAGCACCAGCCCTGCGATCAGCAGGAGGGGGCCGAGCAGGTAGGGCATCCCCTCCTGCAGGGCATAGGAGAGAGCGGGCATGCCCACCGCCCCGGCACTCAGCAAGACCCCGAGGGCAGCATAGGCCACCGCGCGCCCGATAGCATACAATGCAGCACAGAGGAAGGTGCGCCGCCCGTCCCCTACCCTGCGCGAGATGTACCCCAGCGCAGCCAGGTTCGTGGCCATGGGGCAAGGGGCCAGGGCGGAGGCGACACCCAGGCCCGTGAGGAGCAGGAGGTCATTCATGCTTCAGAAGGCGGCGAATCTCCTCCGTAACATAGGCTTTGAAAGCGGCCTCGTCCTTGCTCAGTTCCCAAATGCGGGTGAGGTTGACGGGGGCTTCCGTGCCCCGGTGCAGCAACAGGGATTTCGTGGTGAGGCCGTAGGCGGCAACGATGTCGGCGGTGGCTTCCTTGGTGGCAAAGGAGAGGCGGCTGGCCGACAGCTCCCGGGCAAAGTTCTGCTGCACGGCTTCTTTGACCCATTGTTCCATGCGCACGCAGGTGGGGCAGCGGGTGCCGAAGGTGTAGTAGACGACCTGCACCGCAGCCTGCGCCGGAGCCTCAGCGGGAGAGACGGGGGACTCGGCATGGCGGCTGTTCAGGGCGCGAATGCCGCAGATAATGAGGAGAAGAACGGCGGCGATCAGCAGCACGCGCTTCCACAGGGGCTTGCCGGGGGAGCCGCAGGCGCAGCCGCCTCCGCACGAGCAGGCGCAGGGGGTCGCGGGCTCTGCGGCGGCAGGACGACAGTCCGCGCCTTCCGCCAGCAGGCGTTGCAGCTCCGGCAAGGTCGGAACTTTGCCGGTCAGCAGCAGCTTGCCGTCCAGCTCCAGCCCCGGGGTGCTCAATACCCCTGCCGCAGCCATGCGCTCGGGGTCTTTCTCCTTGCGGATTTCCCATGCCCCGGGCAGGCTGTTGGTGGCATGTTCGGTCATGCGGGCCAGTTCATCGCACCGGGGGCATCCCGGGCCGTAGATCGTGATGTGGTGTTGTTTCATAATGAATGGATGTTTGGAAAAGTATCAATATCAAGAACAAGAAAAATCAGGATAGAGGCTTCGCTAAGATTGGCGCCGCAGGCAACGCAGAACGGTGACAAGACAGGGGCAGGCCAAGCGGTAGTAGATATTCTTGCCGCGCTTCTCGGAGCACAAAACCCCGCTGTTTCGCAGGACGGCAAGGTGATTGGAGATGGTAGAGAGGTCCATCCCTGCCCCGCAATCGGCATGTAGTACACACACGCACTGCTCCCCCTCCGCAAGCCTTTCCACCAAACGCAGACGCACGGGGCTGCCGAGCGCCTTGAAAATGGCCGCAAGCTCCTCCGTGCTGCGCAGAGTCGTCGCCTCCCCGGCCTCGCAGGCCGTTTCCGATTTTGTGCAGGGACAGGTACTCATGGTTCGGTGATTGACGGAGGCGATTATATTGAACTTTGGCCAAATGTCAAGACTTTTTCAGGTCTGCCTGTTTTTTCACTTTTTTCGTTCCGAAACATAAGAAAACATAAGAAAACATAAGAAAAGAGCAAATAAGTGAAGATATCCCTTACGTTATTGCCTCAATAAGTGAAAAAGTGAAGAAAGTTCTTATGTTTTTGTTGACTTATTCACTTTTAAAGGTAAAATAAGTGAAAAAGTGAAGAACCATGCTTGAGGAAGAATTACTAACCTTAATAGAAACGATCCAACGCCGGGGATGCGAGGGACAAACTACGGAAGTAAAAGCCGCCGCTAAGGGGTGCCCGGAAAAATTGTATGATACGATGTCGTCATTCTCTAACCAGGATGATGGAGGAGTCTTCGTCTTCGGACTTGATGAAACGCAGCACTTTGAGGCAGTCGGAGTGTATAATGCACAGGATTTGCAAAAACGTGTGATGGAACAAGGCGAGCAGATGACACCGATTGTTCGCCCTATCTTCACGGTATGCGATCGGGATGGTAAGGTGTTTGTCTCGGCGGAAATTACACCGGTGGATTTAGCAGAGAGGCCATGCTACAAAACGGCAAAGGGACGGCTGAAAGGCTCGTATAAACGCGTAGGCGATGCAGACAAACCGATGACGGAATACGAGATTTACAGCTATGAAGCCTACCGCAAACGCTATCGGGAGGACACTCGAGAGGCAGAAGGTGCAACACTAGGTTTTTTGGTTACGGGAGACGTGGACTCCTACATAGCACGGATGCGCAGTGAGCGCCCCAACCTAGCAGCAACAAGTGAGGCGCAGCAATTGGAGTTATGCGGCATAACAAACAGGGGACAGATAACCTTATCTGCTCTGCTGCTATTCGGCGTTTATCCACAGTCCTTATACCCACGTCTGTGTATCGCAGCAGCCCGCATTCCCGGCGAGAACAAAGGGACCACCGATGAGCAAGGAAACCGATTCTCTGACAGCGAGAGCATTATCGGCACTCTCCCGGATATGCTGGAACGAGCCATGGATTTTGTACGCCGAAACACGAGAATAGCGATCGGAATCAACCCGAACACCGGACAACGCCAGGAAACTCCGGAATATCCTCCTGAGGCTGTTCGGGAGGCAATATTGAATGCCCTGGTGCATCGAGATTACAGTCGATACAACGAGGACAAACCTATCCGACTGGAGATGTACGATGACCGATTGGAGATAATTAACCCCGGTGGCCTGTATGGAAAAACAACGATTGAACAACTCGGCCACACCCAACCGGATACGCGCAATACTCTTCTGGTGACCATGATGGAACGTATCGGGAAGACCGAGAACCGTTATTCCGGCATTCCTACTATACGAAACTTAATGTCCCGCGCAGGGTTACCGGAGCCAAGATTCGAAAGCAGCAAGGACGAGTTCCGAGTAACTCTGTTTAACAAGAGGGAGGGTTCGACGCCCCCATACATTCCATCAACGGCACCAAACGATGACAGAGGGAACCTCCTCGCGTTCTGCCACACGCCGAGGACCAGGACAGAAATAGCAGCCTATCTCGGGATAGCCTCCGTGCAGTACGCCATGCGCCGTTACATCGTCCCTCTGATTGAGTCCGGGGCTGTTCGCATGACCCATCCGGAGAGCCCGCGCAGCCGCTCGCAACGCTATGTTACGGTAGAGACAACGCCGCGGCCCTGATTTTTCGCTCGGGAATCCGTCTTTTTCCGAAAAAAAAATCACTTACCCTCGCAGAAAAGCTTGACACCGGAGCTCGGTCAGGGTAGAGTGAGCTCGTGGGGCAACTTCTCGACAAGATTCGGGTTCTGCTCATCACGCTGTGCGGGCGGCGGCCAAGAAGACGGCGGAGGTTCTCTCCTCCATGCCGGAGGTAGCGGATGCCCGTGCTAACCGCGAGGTGATGGTGGATACCATCTGCCTCGATTATAACTGCGAGGTATTGGCGGCCTGCGGGCTGACCATGACGGAAGCCGCAGAGCAGGTTTCCGCCGTACTGAACGGCTTGCGCTGCGGTGAGGTGATCCGTAACCTGGACCACTGGAATATCGTGCTGCGCCTGGACCCGAAACTCCGCCGGAGCGAGGACGACGTGCGTAACCTGCAACTGGTAGCCCCGGGGGTAAGATCATGTTGCTGAGCGATGTGGCTCAGGTGTATCGGCAGGAGGTCACCCACCTCGTGCTGCGCGATAATACCCAGCGAAAGGCGATGATTTCCTGCAATGCGGCAGCCGGCTCCAACCTCGGGGATCTGGCAGCGGCATGCCGTGAGAAGCTGAACCCTGCAATGAATGCTATGGGTTGCACGGTTGATTACGCCGGCACCATCAAGAGCCGCGAGGAGGCGGAGATGAGTCTCTACATTCTCGGGGCCGTGGTGTGCGTGCTCGTGGTGTTGCTGCTGGCGAGCTCGCTCGGCAGTGTGCGACGCGCCATGCCCACGCTGATTAACATTCCCCTGTGCTTGGTGGGCGGCATTGCGGCTGTCTTTCTGGCTTCGCCGGATACCGTGGCTTCGGTCTTCAGCGGCCCTTATGTGCCGCCCATCCTCTCCGTCAGCTCTTTGGTGGGCTTCGTGACAGTGATCGGCTTTGCCGTCCGTTCCGGACTCATCCTGCTGAACCGCTACCGTACTCTCGAGGAGTCCGGTATGTCGCGGGAGGATGCTATCCGCGCCGGTTCACGGGAGCGTGTCATTCCCATCATGATGACCTCGCTCACCACCATCCTCGGTCTGCTGCCCCTCGTCTGGGCCCGCAACCAACCCGGCGGTGAGCTTCTGGCGCCCTTGGCCATCGTCCAGCTCGGCGGCCTCATCAGCGCCACGCTCCTCAACCTCCTGGTCATGTCGGCCACCTGCAAGCTCTTCGGCCGCTTCATCTCCCCGAAGGCTTCCTGATCCCTCTTTCTGCATTGGGTTGAGTTCGCCGTCGCCGGTCCTCCGGCGGCGGCTTTTTCCGGCGGTGTGCCGTTTTTCGGAACTCCGCGCTTTACGGTCCCTTGCCATTATGATACAATGGTCCCATGGACGAAGAAAATATGATTTCAACCCTTCTCCCCAAGGCAAAGGATGATGATCTGCGGGCTTTTGTGCGGGAGTTGGCCGGAACCGATGCTGATTTTGCCGGGAAACTGATCCAATGGCTGATGAGCAAGTATGCGGCGTATACCAGCAAACCGTCTGTCTATGTGAAAGAGGTGCAGCGATTGTTCAGGCTAACGAACGAGGAACCCCGAGGTCGTCACTATTGGGAAACCGTGTTAGATTTCGCGGCCGTGGAGAGCGGCATGGAGCAGATTGTCGCCGCTCTGAGGCAGAAATTGGCGGATGGATGTTATGATATCATACCCCTGCCCATTGTCACATTTTACTCCGAGCTGGCCGATCAACTCGATGATTTCATGGAGTCGGAATTCGCTGACCTCGACTCTGCCGCGCAGGCGTGCGATGACTTGATCCTGGACTGGGCGAAGTGTCCCGATGTACCTTTGCAGGAGAAGAAATCACTGTATGAAACCCTGAAGACTCTTTCAGATGCGGAAGTCATGGAGTATGTAAACGGGCTGACGGAGGGGTTCTTCATCAATTACCTCACCTTTATACAGACTCCGGAGGAGGCGTTGGCAAGCATTGAGAAGCGGGAGACAGAGGGGAGATTGCCAGAAGATGTTGTTCACAGGTATATTGATCTCCTGCGTCAATCGGGACGCGAGGATGAAGCGTCGGAGGTGATCCGCCGCAATCTTGATTATCCCTCCGTGCTGGATGCGGAACTGGACAGGCTCTACGATCAGCAAAACGATCCTGCGGCGTTAGAGCTGCTTGATGCGGCATCCCCGCCGTATCGTAATCGCGCCGATATAGAGAAGCGCAAAATCCGATTCCTGACCCGCTCGGGCAATACACAGGGGCTCCTCAATGCTTACCGCTATATCCTGTTGCATAGTTGGGATGATTATGAATACTACACCAAGCTGAAAGAGCTGGCCGGCGAATCGGAGTGGCCGGAACAGTACAGGCTGATTACGGAAGAGGGTGCTCATTCCGATAACTCGGAGTTAATGGCTTATATTTATGCGGAGGAAAAGGACTTTCCGAGGCTTTATCAAACACTGATGAAAGCGCGCTACAACATTCTGAAATTGTTGCATCTCCATATGCCGCAGATGCCGGAGGAATACCACGGAAACCTGTTACAAAAAGCATATAAGCGCATTGATGCCGAAGCGCATGAAGCAGACAAACGACCGGCCTACGCACACGTTGCCTCGCTCATTCAGGAATTTGCCTCACTTCCCGGCGCAAAACCTTTGGCAAAAGAGATGGTTCTCCGTCTGCGCCTTGCCTACACGCGCCGCCCCGCCTACATGGATGAGCTGAACAAGCTGAAACTCGACAGCGACTCCTCTAAGTAGCCCACGCGAGATAATGCAGGGAAAGCCGGAAACGGGGACGCAGAACTCTCGGCGTCCCCGCACTATCCCCCTTTACTTGGTACTTACACCCCCTTTACTTTGGAGTTCCACCCCTTTACCATCCTGTTCCTCAGCGATTTGCTTCAGCTCGGTAGCCAACGGCTCTAATGCAGCAAAGAGCTTCAGACAATAAAACTGCTGAGGAGAGCGGGGTTTACCACAAGCCCAGTACAATATCCAAATCAATCAGGTGAGCCAATCTCGACAAAATCGTCTTGGGTGAAGCCTTGCACCTCGTCACAATATCAGACAGCTTCAGCTTAACCACATTCGACAAATAGCGAACAATCTCTCGCTCTATCCGATCCAACTCATTCCACGACTCAATACCGGACATACGCTGAACCGCCTTCTGTACATATACCTGCCGAATCTCGGCACTGTTATAGAGTATCATCCTGAAAGTCCCGGTATTATTATTTCGGCAATGAATGATTGTCGTCAGCGGCATACGCCACCTTCGGATGCTGGAATAGTTTGGCCACCGTTGTCGGGTCCTGGCTTCTTTTTTTCATATGCTCAACGACCTGCTCCTTCAGTTTGATGCCTCGATTGGCTACTATACGAGCCTCCGGTGTTACGCCTCGGGGCGAATATCCCCTAGGTCTGTTGGCGTATGCCTGTACTCCGGTCTCATCTCCCCAATAAATTATCCCTTTATTTTCCTTGGCTTCTTCCTTGATTGCCGGATACGTTGTTTCTAACCACTCCTGCGTCGCTCTAGGATTCTGTTCATAGGCCTTTCGAATAGGATGCTGAGGCGTCCAGCCCCATCTTTTCAGATAAAAGCGTACAATTCTATCCGGCATATCTATACCGAATCTCTTCAGGATGTGGAGCTTAACTGCCTGCGCACTCCACAGTGCGAACTCGTACTGATACTGATCCGGTGTTTTACCGACAATTTCAGACTGCAACTGTTCTTCCTGTTCCGGAGTCAGCGTCCGACATGCGCCCATGCGTCGGCCTCTTTGACCCTCCTGTATTGCTCTTTCCGGTTCATTCGTCTTGGCCTCCCTCCACATCCGCTTCCACACCTGAACCGTTGATTCTGCAATATGGTAGGTGGCGGAAGCAACTTTGACTGACAAGCCTCCCATCAGAGAGGTGACGACTGCAGGGCGGAGTGCTTTTTTCTCTGCCTTCTTCATGTGCTTGAGGTCTATCTGCCCTTCCATGGGGATATTACACAACAATAATCTTAATATGCCAAGTCAATAATAGAAACGACCCAACGCCGGGGATGCAAGGGACAAACAACGGAAGTAAAAGCCGCAGCTAAGGGGTGTCCGGAAAGCCCGCGCAGCCGCTCGCAACGCTACGTTACCGTGGAGATGCAAGGAAGGCCCCGGACATAGACGAGGGGGAAGCGGAGAATTGGGAGCAAGCGGCCACATTTCGTGCTTGCTCGGCGGCAGGAAATAGGGTATAATGACGGGGATGAAAACATTTGGAACCATCATGACGGCTGCGGCGGCAATTTGTGCCGTGCAGGTATGTTCTGCGGAGGAGGATTATTGGGCCCCGCAGAAGATGGCAAAGCGGCAGTGTGCTTCGGTGCATCTGCGCCATGAGTCTAGTGTGCCGCACACCGTGGCACTCAACACCGTGGTGGTGCAGAAGAGCGCCCCGGGAACCTATTTCTGCACTAACTGCTTCAACGGGGGCTACATCGGCATCCAGGAGCTGGGTGACAAGGATGAGAAGGGTAACCCGCGCCGCAAGGCTATTTTCTCCATCTGGGATGCAAAGTGCAACGGCGATGACCCGCACGCCGCACCGGAGGAGGAGCGTGCCAAGCTGCTGAAGACCGGGCCGAATGTGGAGACTCGTCGCTTCGGTGGTGAGGGCACAGGCGGCAACTCCATGTGCGACTTCGCCTGGAAGGAGGGGGAACCCATCCGTACCCTGGTGGTGGAGACCAAGGAGGGCGAGAACTTCCGCGTGCTGACCGGCTACATCTACAGCCCGAGCACGAAGAAATGGCAACTGCTGAGCAGCTGGCGCGTGCAGGCAATCTCGACCGGGCTGCAGAGCGGCGGTGCCTTTGTGGAGGATTTTAAGCGCAATGTGGAGTCCAAGGAGCACGAGCGCCGCGCAACGTTCGGCCCGAACTGGCGCTGGAGTGCCGAGGGTGGCTGGACGGAGGTGACGCGCTTTGCTTTCACGCGCGACGGCAACCCGAACACGAACATCGACTGCCGCCCGAATCCGTCTACCGGTTACTTCTCCCTCGCTACGGGTGGCTCCATTTCCGCCCACCCGAACTACCCGCTCAACGGCTCATTTGACCTGCCTGCCAAGCGGAAGCCGGCCCCCAAGCCCGGTGAGGATGTGATGAAGCTCATCAAGAACTAAGCCCGCTTCCTGACTGTTTTTCGCCGGTCGGCCCCCATGGGTCGATCGGCTTTTCCGTGCCCCTGCGGCGGCACAGAGAAACGGCGCAACCGGGAGTACCGATTGCGCCGCTGTGTAGGGGAAAAATCCCGGGCTTAGATCTGGCCGAAGAGCGTCTTGCCCTCGGACAGCAGGTCGGAGCAAGCCACCTTGAGGCGCTCGCAGATGCCCTGCTCGCCCTTCTTCAGGTAGGAACGCGGGTCGTACACCTTCTTGTTGCCCACCTCGCCGTCGATCTTCAGCATGCCGTCGATGTTGTGGCACATGTGCATGACGATCGGCTTGGAGAACGCGTACTGCGTGTCGGTGTCGATGTTCATCTTCACCACGCCGTAGGAGATAGCCTCGCGGATGTCGCAGAGGTCGGAGCCGGAACCGCCGTGGAACACCAGGCGCATATCCGTGCCGTGCTTCTCACGGACAGCCTGCTGACCGTCGCGGAGGATCGTCGGCATCAGCTTGACGGCACCCGGCTTGTACACACCGTGCACGTTGCCGAAGGTGGCGGCCAGCATGAACTCGCCCACGCCGTTCAGCGTCTCGAAGGTGTCCAGCATGTCCTTCGGGGAGGTGTACAGCTTAGCAGCATGCACGCCGCCGTTGTCCACACCGTCCTCCTCACCGCCGACGACGCCGATCTCGATCTCGAGAACGATGCCGACCTCGGCGCACTCCGCAAGCATCTGCTTGGAGATCTTGAGGTTCTCCGCCATCGGCAGAGCCGAGGCGTCCAGCATGTGGGAGTTGAAGAGCGGGCCCTGGCCGGCTGCGATGCGGCGCTTGGATTCCGCGATCAGCGGGCGCAGGAAGCTGTCAATCTTGTCCGCCTGGCAGTGGTCCGTGTGCAGGGCCACCAGCACGTCGTACTTCTCGGCAAGGCGGTGCACCGCCTCAGCCAGCACGATCGCACCCGTGGCGGAGTCCTTCACCGCCGTGCCGGAGGCAAATTGGCCGCCGCCCAGGGAAACCTGGATGATACCATCGGACTTGGCCTCGGCAAACGCCTTGAGGGCGCCGTTGATGACCTCGATGGTGGTGACGTTCACGGCCGGATAGGCATAGCCCTTCTCCTTTGCCGTATTGAGCATCTTGATGTACTGTTCTTGTGTAGGTACAGGCATGGTTTTGCTGTGTTGTTCGGATGATGGGGGTGCGCAGGTTGCGCACTTCTCGCGGCCCCATTTTAACGCGCATCAGGCCGTTTTGCAAGCAGAAACAGCGAGCGTATCTCAAAAATGTCTTTTCTTGAAAGATTTTGCCCCGGTGAAACGTACTTCCACTTGCAAGAGAATCCCCGCTATGTTTAAGCATTATTTCACGAGCTTGTTGCTTCCGCTGCTGGCTGCCCCCGTTTTCGGGCTGGATTGGACGACGGACCTTGAGGCTGCCCGCGCCAAGGCTCAGGCAGAGGGCAAGGCTGTACTGTTGGACTTTACGGGCTCGGACTGGTGCAGTTGGTGCATCAAGCTCCGGCAGGAGGTGTTTGATACCCCGCAATTCGAGGCCTATGCCAAGGATAAATTCGTGCCCGTGGAGGTGGATTTGCCGCGCAACCACAGCATCAGCCCGGAGCTGATGGAGCAAAATGTGGCTCTCTGCAAGAAGTATCGCGTCACCGGCTTTCCCACGGTGATCGTGCTCAACGAGAAGGGAGAGCTGGTCGGCGGTTTCTCCGGCGGGCGTGATAATGTAGACATCGTGATCCGCTTCCTTGATGCCGCGCTGAAGAATGCCGCCCTGCTGAAAGAGGCCGATGCCGCCGAGGGGGAGGAGCAGCTCCGCAAGCTCATCGAGGTGCACCGAAACCTCGGGCCGGGCTTCCGCGACATTGCACCGGAACTGGAGGCCCGCATCATGGCGCTGGACAAGCAGGACATCTCCGGCCTGCACCGCGCCAAGGCCGCGCGCGAGGAGCTGGACCGGATCTCCCGCGCCATCAGTGATACCCCCAACCCCGCCGATGTTCTCCCCCTCCTTCGCCAAGCTGCTGAGTCCGGTATGCCGGAGAACCGCGTCTGCATCCTCCAGTGGCTGGAGGGCGTCCAGCTCTATGTGGCGCAATCTCCCGAGGATCTCGACCAAGCAGAAGCGACCGCCCTCCGTGCGGTGCAGCTCATGAAGGAACAAGCCGATCCCCGCGCCGCCCGCACCGAGGCTAGCGTCCGCAATCGCTACAAGGACAAGCAGGACTTCTTCCGCCGCCTCAAGCGCAACCGCTCCTGAGCCGTCCTATTTTTACCCTACCGACCCCTCCTAGGCGAACACTTTTCTTCGGTTAGGAGGGGTTATTTGTGTATCGAGGTTTGTTATTCCTCCTCCTTCGGGAGTTCGATGATGTCGCCGCCGCGCTGGCGGAGGCGTTGGGGGGCGGGGGCTTTGAGGCGGAGCTTGATGTTGCGTGTGCGACCGTTGACGCGGGTTCTGACACGCACGGTGGAGAAGCGGGAGGGATCCGTGGCGGTGGGAGCACCGGCAGGGGAAGGTGTGGGAGCGGCGTCAACGCGGCGGACGATGGTGGCGCGGCGTGCGGCGTAGCTGTCATCATCCGAGGCAGCGGGGGCCGATTCGTCCGGGGTGGGCGTATCCTCTCCCGGAGCATCCGGGGCGGAGTCATCGGGCTCCGGTTCATCCGGGGTATCCTCCTGCTGCACGGAAGCAACCCACTCGCTGTCCTCACTGCGAAGCGCGGCGGCCTCGGCCTCCGGCAGGACGGATGCGACCAGATCCTCCCCGGGTGCCTTCTTGTTATCCGGGTGATTGCGCAAGTAACGCTCATACTCCGGATCCGGCTCTGCGCCGTTTTTGATAGCAAGGTCGTAGGAACGTGCTGCCTCGGGGATCTTCTTCAGCTCCGCATAGAGACGCGACATATTATAATGGGCATCCCCCAGAGCAGGATTGAGTTTCACCGCAGCGGCATAGTGCTTCAGAGCCCGCGGCAGATCATCCCCCAGTCCCTCGATGTTAGCCAGGTAGAAGAACGCCTCCGCATTGGCGGGGTCGAGCTCCACGGTGCGCGAGAACAGCACCAGCGCCTCCTGCATGCGGTTAAGGCGGTACTGTGCAATGCCTGCCAAGTAGTACGGCAGAGCCAAGTCACGAGCCAAGCGCATCGAACGGTTAAAATACTCCAAAGCCTCCTCGCATTTGTTGCGATAAAGCAAAATCGTGCCAAGGTTGACAAGTCCCGGAACGTGATCCGGCTTCACCTCATACAGCGTGCGGTAGAGCTGCTCCGCCGCCGTATAGCGAGCACGGGAGAATGCATTGTCCGCCAAGTTTGCCAAAGCCTCCAGCTGCAGGCTGTCGCGCACCGCCTTCGCCCCTTCGTCATCCTTGTTCGAACCATCTCCTGCCACCACAGCCTGCAGCACATTGCGCTCCGCCGCCGTCAAGTCCAGCGTACTCTCATCATCCAGCTTCTGCAGGGCACGGAGCATGGCGGGGTCATTGTTCTTGATCTGCTTGTAGGTCTCGATCATCAGCTTCCGCCCCTCCTCCTGCATCTCCAGGGAGCGCCGCTGCTTGGCAATTACCTCTCGCAGCAAGGCCACCTCCTCCTGCAAAGCGGGGTCAACCTTCGGTCCGTTCTCGCGGGAATTCAGCTCCGCCTCCAAGTTATTCAATCTATCCGTCAGCTCCGAGACACGGATGCGATACGCACGGTTCTCATCATACACCCCGCTCATCTCATCGCGCAACCGCTCTGTTTCCTTCCTAGCGGCATCCAGTTGGCTGCTGAGCACCTCCCGCTCATCCGACGTACCGACCATCTGAGCTTCCAGCTCACGCACGCGAGCCTGCGCCGCCTTCAGTTGCTCGGCCAAGGTCAGGTTCTGATCCAGAAGCATCTTCGTCTTGTCCGGGTTATTCAACTCCACGATAGCGCGGAGCTGCTCATTTTCCACCTTCAGAGCATCACGCTCCGCCGTCACCCGCTTCAACTCAGCACGCGTGGCTGCCAGGGTTCGCTCCAAGTCCTCCGCACGCGCCTCCGCCTCCTTGCGAGCAGACTCCGAGGCGCGATACTTCGCCTCCATCTCCTCCAACTGTTTGGTGAGAGAATCGACCACTCGGTTACCGGCCGCGCGCTCGGTTGTTACCCGGTCCAAAAGTTTTTCGTAACGCTCGCGATACTGCTTCTGTTCAAGGCGCGCCGTAATAAGCTCACGATTCGTCTCATCAAAACGGTTCTTCAGCGCACGGTACGCATTGGCCATCTTGCGGATTTCCTCCTGGGCCAAGGCCAGCTGATTCACCAAACGGCGGTCAGCGGCATCCGCGTTTCCCGGCAGCCGCACGGGGCGATAATCCGTCACCTCATCCGGCAGAGCGGACGGCGTGTTGGGCAGCTCCAAACTCGGTCCCGTGGTAGCAATGGGGCGCCCCGGCTGGCGCCCCGTCGGGATGGGAGCGGACTTTGCCTTCTCCCGGTACTTAGCGATGTTATCGGAAAGGATGTTACGGCGAGCCGCCACCAGAGATGGGCGCCAATCCGGGTAATCGCGCACAATGGTCGCCAACACTTTCTCCGCTTGGCGCGCGCGCTTGATGGCCGCATTGTAGTCCTCCTTGGCCGCCAATTTCTCGGACTCCGACACAAAACGGTAAGCATTCAGATAGAGCTGATCGGGCGGGAGCTGCTTCTTGGGCTTCTTGTCCTCCTCCGCCGGGTTGGGGACACCCTCCGGCACGAGGGTACGCCCCGGAAGGTCACCCCGGACCGGGGAAACTGCCAGTAACAACAAAGCTGCGCACAGCAGGGAACGCGCCCTACCTGAATCACTCATCTGCATCTGCGTACTCACCCATCATAACCATAATCCGGCCCCGTGGCAAGCACGAATTATGTACGCAGAGCAGAGAATTCCCCCCGCCGGGTTGTAAAAGAGCTTGCGAGTGCTGCCGAAATACGATAGAATGACCGCATGATGACCCGCCGCTCCGCCCTGGCCCTGCTGTTCACCGGTCTGCTCCTTACCGCCTGCGGACAGTCCTTCCCGGTATACAAGGGGTACAAAATGAGCCCCTACACCCTGGGGGGCAACCGCTTTGTGCCTATGAGCATACCGCAGGCCCTGCGTTACAAGGCGGAGGGTATCGCCTCCCACTACGAGGCGGACGGAGCCATCGGCGCCATCGGTCAAAAACTGCACTCCGGGCAACTCTATGCCGCGCACCGCACCCTCCCCCTGCCCTGCCGCGCCCGCATTACCAACCTGCAGAACGGCCGCAGCTGCGTGGTCCGCATTGCCGACCGAGGGCCCTACATCGCCGGCCGTCTCATCGACCTCAGCACCGCCGCCGCAGAGGAACTCGGCTTCCGCCACCACGGCCTCCAACGCGTCCGAGTGGAGGTTCTCTCCGTGGGCGATGGCCCTTACATGCGCACCCTGTAAACACGCCCTCGAACCGGGCGGAGGAAACCGGGCATCCCCCCACTCCGAAAATACACAGTCTATTTCCGGCCGGGCAGGTCGGTCAGTTTCCGCCACCTTCATCCCGGATGGTGTACACGCCGATTATCTTGTGTCCGCCGCGCGCCGACGCGCGGCTACCATGCCTCCGAGGGAAAACGCAAGCTCCTTAAAAAAGAAAGCGCGCGAGTAGCAAAAAGGTGCCCGGAATTCACAGACAAGATCTTACACCCCCAATTAGGGTAAGAGGCTATTCAAGTAAAACCTACTCAATATTTAAAACCTTCTTTACTTTTAATATCACGTCCTGCGGAAGGCTGACCGGTACAGGACGTTCTCCGGAATCATTTTCCTTGCATTCATATCCGAATATTTTAGCGAGATATACGCCATTATACTTACATCTATCAACGTCAATTATGTATTGACTTTCGTCATGATTTCTACACAGAACAATCTCGAGGCACCTTTCCTGATCTCTTCCAACGACAGAAACAAACTCCCCGGAACATGAAAACTGAATATCATATTGCCAATTTCCCACAAAACAGGAGTGATGTAGATAAAATAAAGCTCCGAATAAAGATGGACTTTTCATCAGCTTTGCATAACGAGCCGGGGTAAGAGGCTGAGATTCATCCAAGTACCCTGCTTGCGAATATAATACGCCGCCCGTGAAGGAAAATATTTCAAAATTGGAATTATCGACGATTTCCCCCGCTGCCACGGCAGCAACAATACCACTTACATAATTTTCAAGCATCTCTTTCTCTGTTTGAGCCTTGGACAAGGGAGCCAATGCCAATATCGAAATTATAGAAAGGCATTGAGTGTCAATGCTTTTCGGATTTTCTTGTACCTTATTCTTGCATGTCTTGCCCCTTTTTTTGTCCCTTGTCCATAACGGGCGGTGGACGTGTTGTATGCGTCAGCGGCGGGGGCTTTTGGCGTGCCGGGGGTGCTCAGTCTACGTTGTTTCGCGCGCGTGCGCGTGCGCGCGTGTGCGTGTATAGAGGTCGGGGCGGGCATGGTGTCCACCTCCGGGGCCGTGGTGCATGCGCGGGCGGCGGGCTTGCATATCCTCCGGGGCATGCTTGCGGGTGCTCATGTGCCGGAGGTGGTGGCGGGGTGTACTTGCGCCGGGATTGTGAGAGAATGCGGGCGGCTTGCTTGCCCGGTGCTCATGGCGGGCCCGTGGTGGCGGGCGGTGGGTAATTCCGGAGGCGTGGCAGGGCTCACTTGCGCGGGGATAGGTTCACCGGCCGGCGGTGGTGGTGGTGCCTGCGTGGGTGCGGTGGCCGTGCTCACCTCCGGGGCTTGCGCTGCGGTGTGCTTGCGGGGTATGTCTGCGGCGTGCCCCTTGCGGATGACGTGCCGGAGGCGTGGCAGGGCTTACTTGCGCGGGGATAGGTTCACCGGCGGG
>JALFWB010000014.1 GCA_022787425.1 Akkermansia sp. | reverse complement strand
TGGTCATCAGCAGGGGCCGTCCCTCCCGATAGCATTGCAGGGCCAGCTCTCCGCAAGCGCGGTACTGCTCCTCCAGCACGGCGAATTGCTCATCGCTCCACGAGCTCCAGTAGTCGAGATTCAGGCCGAAATCGCCGTTGTAGTGCCGGTGCAGCCAAGCGACGCCCTCCGCCAGCATATGCACATTATTCGGGGTGACCACACAGACGAGGCTCTCCTATGATCGGCTGTGGGGTTAGGGGGTGAAGATGAGCTCGTGGAGGGCGGTGTTGGGAGTGGGGGGACAGGAGAGCCGGATGGAGGAAGTGGGGGTGGAGAGGAGGAAGATGCGGAGGGCGGGGGAAGCGGAGATGAGGGTGGCGCCTTGGATGCGGCAGGGGGCGGAGCCGATGAGGGCAACTTGTTTGCTGTCGGCGGGAGCGGGTATGGACAGGCTGAGGCCGGATGAGCAGTCCAGAGCGGTGGAGAAGTCAGCATCCAGCAGGAGATCCGGGCGAGAGGCTCGAGAGGAGGCCGGCGGCAGGGAGATGGAGAAGGCGTTGATCCGCATGTTTTGCAGCCCGGAGCCGTTGTTGGTAAAGCGCATCCCCAGGATGCCGTCTTTGGGAAGAGCAGAGCCCGGGACGGAGAGAACGGTTCCCTTCATGCTTCCCTTCACCTGTTTCAGCGAGCCATCCGGCAGGATGATTTGGAGAATGCCCCAGCCACCGGCCCCGGCGTTGTCCACGTCCACCGTGAGCCCCTCCGGATGCACCGGGGCAGAGGCGCGCAGCTCCAAGAATTGTCCCGGGCTTGCCTTTGTGAACTCCATCACGCGGTTGACGAATAATTCCTGAGCTGCTGCCGTAGCGGTGATGCCTCCGAATCCCGGAATATCACTCTTCGCGGATAGCCGAGAAGCAGCATTCACGGAAAACTCACACACATTCACCCACTTCGGGTCCTCCTGCAGCATGCGATAACGGACGGCGAGTGCCGTGACCGGCTTCGGCAGAGTGCGCTCCACAACAGGAGTTGCCGTCGGCTCACCGAGGGGAAGCCAAGACTTGCCATCCGGTGAATACTCGAGCTGACCGCGCCGCACGAAATCCTGCGCCTGCGGACCGGCCATCACAATGCGCACGTTGCGTACGATTTGTGCTGCACTGAAACGCAGTCCGAACCAATCACCCGGTGTCTGCGGCTGCCTGTTGATCCAGAAAGTAGCGTCCTGCCCATCCGTTGCCAGCTCCATCTTCTCTGCGGGCCAACCGGTCATGCAGGTAAAAGACTCCTTTGCCTCCTTTTGACCGGAAAGGGCAGCATAGACCCGCTGCGAGGCCTGAGCATAGAGCGCATCCATGGCCGGTGCCATGTGAGATGCGCCCACCTCTACATTATCCACCGTCTTTACCACCCCCGCGCGCCACTCCGGACGCGTGATAAGGCGCATTTGACGCCGAGCCTCCCCCGCACGCAGAATCTCCGCCGCCATGGAGGCAGGCTCCGCAGCCTTCAGGGCACGTCCGGCCGCCGCCCCGCAGCGCCCCAACAGCTGCATTTTCTGTAGCCAGGGCTTGATCTCTGCCCGCAGCCCCGCCGCATCCTCCGCCCTCAGAAGGGCCGAGCCTGCCTTCTCCATGGCAGAAAACTCGCGCAGTACCCGTTCCCCGGCCTTGCCCGGAGCCTCACCCTGCCGCGCCGCTGCCGCCGCAGCATCGGCATCTGCCGCGCAATCCGCCGACTCCTCGCGAGCGTAGTGATGCACATTCGGGGCCAAGTTCGAGTTATGTCGGCAGAAAACACGCATGGCCTCCGCACTCTGCGGGAACAGGCGAGAGATACCCGCAGCCCAGGACGCCTGTGAGTCGTAAGCCGTGATGTTCCAAGTATAAACCGCCACACAGAACAACCCCACCATGCTTGCCTCTGCATGCTCCATGGGGTTTGCTACAAAGCCGCTCATTGCCCCGCGCATCTCCGGTTCCGTGCCGTTGCCATAAGCTCGCCCCATACACAGACGCGCCCGCTTGAAGTCATTGCAGGGCCAGTTATACCATATAAACGGAGCGCGCTTCAGGTGTCCCTTCACCCACCTCAGTCCGTTCTGCCCCTCATTTCCGAGCCCGATATCATGTACCACGCCATCCCCCGTCCACATCACCTGCACACAAGGGGGAAGCTCCGCCCCCAGCTTGGCCAGTGTGCCGGGATTCGTGCGGGGCTTGCAGTAACCCGTGGGGCAGAAAATGAGCTGCTGCAGCACATCCGGGTGACGGCGAATGAAATGCTCCTCGAGGTAATTCGCCAACTGAATCTGCCGATCCGTGCGTCCGATTTCCCCCTTGGTGTCATCGACAAAGAGAGCGAAGGCCCGTATCCCCAAATCGTACATCTGCTGCATTTTGCGACACAATGCCTCCAACTGCGTTTTACCGCCGTTCTCCTGCCAGCGTACGGTATCTGCGGGGTGAATGGCCCAAACAAACCACACATGATTTTCCTTAGCCGTGCGCACCAACTTGGCCAAGCGCCGCGCCATCTCTGCGGGGTAGGGCTTGTAACAGCCTTCGCCGTGGTGATATTCATCATCCTTGGGGCCGTAAATATAGACATTCATCTTATTGCGACCGAAGAATCGGAGCAGTGCCACCCTATCCTCGTAGCTCCATGGGGCCCCATAGTAGCCCTCCACCACACCCCGGTACGGCACGTCCGGCCAATCCACAACACTGCAATCCGGCAGCATTGCCCCGCGCAGCATTTTCTCCGTGTTCCCGGCCGCAGCATCCCGCCGCGCCGAGGGGCGACCCCGACCTTGCATCAGCTGGCTGAGTGTTTGACGAGCATAGAAGGCCCCCGCCGCGTCATGAGCATACACCTCAACCTTGCCCTTGATTACGCGGATCGCATAAGCCCCCGATACCGGTCGAACCTTCTCCCACAGACCGCCCCGACTGTCCTTACCCCGCGTCCTGACCTTCACCGACACTACGGGATGCGACTTCTCCGACTGCATTCGGAGCTCCTGCGGAAGGGGGTAAACGGGACTCTCCGCCGCAGCGGCGAGAGATATGAAGCATCCGATCAAGGCAGTGACGGCAAGGCATAAAAGGGACTTCATGGCAAGGGCTGCTGCGCTTTTGCACAGCTCGCCCCTCATTATACAGCATCCCCGTCAGGGCGCAAGCAAAAAAGATGCCGCCGCCGCGATTTTTTAGCCTCTTAAAGCTCGTAGTAAGTATAACCGTTTAAACCGGTGCGATAGGCATCCAGAGCAGAACGGCGTTGGCGCGGTGTGATGCGCCCTTCCTCCACGGCCCGTTCAGCGAGGGCTCGGAAGCGGGCGATTAGGTCCTTGCTGTCATATTTAACATAGGAAAGCACATCAGCCACACAATCGCCCTCAATTTCATCCGTATAGACGGGACGCCCATTCTCCAGATGAACGCTCACAACATTCGTATCCCCGAGCAGGTTATGAATATCCCCGAGCGTCTCTTGATAGGCCCCGATGAGGAATACACCCACATAATAATTCTCCTGCCCCTCCACCTCGTGCAACGGCAGCGAATTTGCAACGTCCTCGCGGTCGATGAAGCGATCCAACTTCCCATCGCAGTCACAGGTAATATCCACCAGCACGGACTTCTGAGTGGGCCGCTCACATAGCCGCTGAATGGGCATCACAGGGAAGAGCTGGTCAATAGCCCAGCAATCCGTGAGACTCTGGAAGACGGAGAAGTTGCCGTAGTAGAAGTCCACCATGTTATCAGAGACTTCCTTCAGATCCTCCGGTATCTCCCCCATCTCCGCCAGACGGCGCGAGATCAGGCCCATAATGTGCCAATAAATTGCCTCACCCACCCCGCGTTCACGCAACGTTGTATTACCGTAGAAGAACTGCATGCGCAGTTGGTCTCGGTAATAGTTCGCGTCATTGTAGCATTCTTGGATATTTTTCCGCGTGAGCATGCGGCGTGTCTCATCCAGTGCTTTGAGGATTTCTCCCGCGTTCTCCGGCAGTGCGGTCGGCTGAGCATCCATTCCCGGGGCTGTCGTCACATCCAAGATGTTGAAAACCAGCACGCTGTGATAGGCCGAGATCGCGCGCCCGGACTCCGTTACGAGCGTGGGATGCGGCACACCGCATTTGGTGCACATCTCCCCGACGATTTCCACGATATCGCGGGCGTACTCCTCCACGGAATAGTTGCAGGAGGAGTGGAAATTGGTCTGCGAACCATCATAATCCACAGCCAAGCCGCCGCCCATATCCAAGGTGCCCATGGGCGCACCCTCCCGCACCAAGTCAATGTACATTCGACAAGCCTCCGTGAGCCCCTCTCGTATAACGGAAATGTTCGGTATCTGTGATCCCTGGTGATAATGCAGCACCTTCAGGCAGCCCAGCTTACCCGCAGCCTTCAGTGCATCCACTGCCTCAATAACCTGCGCGGGGTTAAGCCCGAAGACCGACTTATCCCCCGCAGACTCGCTCCAATGGCCGGAACCTTTGGCTGACAAACGGACGCGTATACCGAGGTTGGGCTCAATACCCAAGGCCTCTGCGCGGCGGAGGATGGCCGGCAGCTCGTTGGGCATCTCCAAAATAATGCAGAGGTTGATGCCCATCATCTGCCCCATCAGAGCCAAGTCGATAAACTCATCATCCTTATAACCATTACACATCAGGAAGGCCTCGCTGTCCCTCATCTGTGCCATGGCTGCGATGAGCTCCGGCTTGGAACCGGCTTCCAGCCCGTAATGATATCGAGCCCCGTGCGCCACAATTTCCTCCACAATGTGGCACTGTTGATTCACCTTGATGGGATACACACCGCGGTATTGTCCCTGATAACCGGCCTCCTTAATCGCCTTGATGAAACTCTTGTTCAGCTCATCGATACGGGCACGCAGCAGGTCGCGGAAACGCAGCAGCACCGGTGCATCCGTTCCTCGGTCTGCCAGTGCATCCATAATGGTTCGCAGGCTCACATCCTTCTTACTGCCATCACTGTCCTCCAGCTTCACCGTCACCTCCCCCGTCTTCGATACGGCAAAGTACCCATTGCTCCAATCATCCACGGCGTAGAGATCGGCAGAATCGGAGAAGGTCCAGTTCTTCACCTTGCGTCTGATGCTGTTATTCTTGCGTCCCGGCATAAGCTGTCTGAATGTGATGCAGCTTTATATACCGTTGCCCCGCCTTTGTCAACACAAAAACGCAGAAATCGCGCTGCGCCAAGGGTAAAGCTCCCCCGGGCGGCAGACTCGGGGGAGGCTGGGGGCTGGTCAGCACTGCTTCGCGGACGGCTTATCCTCCCGCACGATGCGGAAGCCCACGTTGGCGTAGCCGGAGTTCGCCTTGCGGAGATTATCCCGGTTTTCCGTGCGGCAATCCATGCGCCCAGAGTCCTGGGAACTGCCCTTCACCTTCGTCACCGGGGTGTAGGCAACGGAAATCAGCGACTTGGTGCCGATCACCGGCAGGAAGCCGTCCATGTTCTCGAGCACACCCGGCTGGAGACGGTCGGTATGTCGTTCACACCGCCGAGATGAGAGGGAGCGGGAAGGGGAATGCGGAATGAAAGGAATTTCGGGAAAGTCAGAGGTGTGCTTAGCCCGGCGCAGACTGCAATCCGCCGGGGGAGTAGGCTCCTTATTTTTTTGCCAAAATCCCAAAGCCACCTACTATGAGTTCATCCTGAAATCTTGCCGAAGTTCCGAAGGCCGACACGGGAAAAGAACACAGAGGGTGGTTGAATGCCTCCGGATGCCGAACCTCACCGAGGTGGCGCGAGCTCATTGAAAACCGAATAGCGCGCGAAGGTCAAAGAGGGGCTCAGATTTTACACTATCATCCCCACCCTCAACGACGGATCACGCCTTAACAATGCCTTCCGTACCGCCATTGCCGAGATGTATCTCCAAGGTGTCTCCACACGAAAAGTCACCGAGATCGTCCAAAAACTCTTCCCCGGACAGACCATTTCGGCTGCCACGGTGAGCAAATGTGCACAGGAGTTGGACGGGACTTTTGATGAGTGGAGAAACCGTAAAATCGACCCCATCAGTATCCTCTACCTCGATGCTACATATATCAAGGTTCGCGAATCAGGTATTGTTCGCGATTGGACCGTCCTCATCGCGGTTGGCGTCGACAGAGAGACCGGCAGACGACGCATTATCGGCATCTCAGCTTCCCTCTCCGAGGCGGAAGAATATTGGTCTAACTTCTTCAAGAGCCAGATGGCAAGAGGAATGAATCGGCCCACCCTTGTTGTGAGTGACAGCCACGTCGGTATCCGGGGGGCCGTAGCCAAGACGCTCACCGGGGTGCCGTGGCAACGCTGCCAGTTCCACTTCCGGCAATCGGGAAGCGGCCGAGAAGAGAACCGCGATGGCGGTATCCCTCTTCCGAGAAAAGAAGCAGGATAAGCTCGCGGATTGGCTCGAGGAGAATATCGAGCAATGCCTCACCATCATCGATTGCCCGGCGGAGGTTCAGCGGTACATCAGGACCTCCAATATCATGGAGTGCGTCAACAGCCAACTCAAGAGGCGCACACGACTCATTTCCGTCTTCCCCTCCGAAGCCTCTCTGCTAAGATTGATGACGGCCCTGCTCATGGAATGGGAGGGGAACAGCGGCAGGGCCTACATATCTCCGGAGAAGCTCGAAGCCATAGCCGAGGTGCTTAAGTCAGCGGCACCTCAGCCGACCCCGAACATAGCTGAGTAATCACAAAAACACAGGTTTAGCAGAAAGAATTTTTCTGATGGCAGAGATTTTCCGGAAAAAAGGCTTGCATCACCGTCCGAGAACTCTTCATTATCGTAGGCTGGGTCATAAGCCCCATGTGTATGCCAGTCAGCAACGGTTCGTTCATACTACATTTGACACCTTTGTCGATGCAATTTTTCCCTACACATTCAGCAGGATTGTTCCCTTGAGAAAACAGAACCTTTCAATGATCGAAAAAAATTAAGGACAGGATAAAGCTGAAATAGGAGGGCAGCATTTATTCAGCGGTTTCATAACTCTTCCATCATTATATCGCTTCCATCATTAAATCGATAGGCGTCTCGCCGTCAGCGTTTCTGGCGCCTCGGTCTGCTCCTTTTTCAACAAGCGTTGCAAACATTTTGGAAGACACAATACCTTCGCAAAACTGTCCACACGTCATATGCAATGGTGTAGCACCCGCTGTTAAGCGCATATTGGGATTGGCTCCATGTTTGATAAGTAGTTCTATGAGCAAACATCCCTTCTGTTCACTTCTGACAAAATCGGGATTTGGGGGATGGCCGCTATAATTGAAAATCACCTCAGCAATAGGAGATAACTCTATCTGATGGTCATACATCCTATAGCGAACAGTTCTATTGGGTGATACGCCACCAAATAGAAGATTTTGTATTCCATCCACGTCTCCATTATGAATAGCACGAGATAAATCGTCCGGGTTAACTGCCCCCGGAGGGGCAGTTAACATATTTACTCCATTAATTTTCAAATTAGTACAATCTGATACATTGGAGCAACCTAAGCCGACAATTGCCATTAGTATAAAAATTAACTTTTTTATTTCTGAATTTCTCTATATTTTATATCTGGATATGGCAAGGTAGAAACATCTCTTATTTTCATGCCTGGAGCTTGTCCAACCAGCTGATCACATTGACTACTTGGAGATTGACTTATGTACAACTCGTTTCCTATATACACACCGATGTGAGCTTCGTATTCTCCATTTATCCCATCTCTCCCTCCGCCTCTGTTTCCCCGATTGAGCTTAAGGCCTCAGTCTTCTGTGGCACCGGCGGCAATCAGGAGCTTAACGATCTCCGTGTGACCATAGTCCGAAGCCTCCATCAGGGCCGTCCAGCCGTTCATATCTCGGGCGTTGACGTCTGCGCCTGCCGCCAGCAGCAGCTTGACAGCCTCTGTGTGGCCCTCTGCCGCAGCCATCTTCAGAGCCGTTTCCTGATATGTGTTGACGGTGGCGCCCGCTGCCAGCAGCAGCCTGATGACCTCTGTGTGCCCCCCCGGCCGCAGCGTTTATCAGAGCCGTCCAGCCGTATTCATCTTCTTCCTCGTGGATGTCTGCGCCTGCCGCCAGCAGCAGCCTAACGATCTCTGCGTGGCCCTTGGCCGCAGCCACCCTTAGAGCCGAGTCCCCAAACGTGTTGTTGACGTCTGCACCTGCCGCCAGCAGCAGCTTGACGACCTCTGTGTGCCCCCCGGCCGCAGCACTCATCACAGCCGTATAGCCGTCTCCATCCACCTCGTTGACTGCCGCACCTGCCGCCAGCAGCAGCTTGATGGCCTCTGTGTGGCCCTCTGCCGCAGCCTTCATCAAAGGCGTTTCTCCGTCTTCGTTCTCGTCGTTGACATCTGCACCCTCGCGAAGCAGTTTCTTGAGTCCTTCAATATCGCCGATTTCTGCGGCATCATGTAATGTCATTTTCATAGTGTATTTATATTATCGCTCCGCCTCATATATGCGAGAAGCCGTTGGGGTGATCTCCTTGCAGAAGGCGCTCTCTGCTTGCTGCCCCGCCATAGGCAGAGCAGGCAAGCAGGGAACACAAGCCAAACGTTCCTGATTTGACGGAGTGTTCACAAATCATGATTCGTCAGGCCCTGGAGTCCCAGAAATCAAGCCCCTTCTTACGCGTCGCCACAGCAAAGCCATTGGAGAAATATTTAATTTCACCGAACTCGAAGGGAATGACTTCATTACAATTAAGATCTATACAGCCGGCACGCAGATAGGACTTTTTCCTCATCATAACGGAACATAAATTATCATCGGAAAAGAAACCTACACCGTTCGTTTCCTCCGGCCCGTCCCAATCCATGGCCATAGAATATATGTAATCTGTCATTAATTCCGCATTTTCATTCGCAATGGCAAATTTCTTTCCCTTTTTGACAGCGTAGCGATCTGCGCCCAAGCTGTATATATTGCGAGGGCATTTTCCCGGAGGTAATAGGATATTACCCTCCCTGTCCAGCATGTAACTCTGCCAGCTCTCATCTTTTCCCCAACGGAGTGCAATGATTTTCCCATTGCAGCAAATATATTTTCTAATCCCGTATTCTATACCACGGATACGCTCCGGGAATCGAAGCCTATCCGGACGCTTCTGTCCCAAATCAAATACCTTTTCGAGATTTTGATTAACGAAACACTCGGAACCATCCGGGCGCACCATGTAGCGCAGTCCCTCCTGTAACGGCCCGATAATGATAAACGGCTCGCCACACTCTTTACCGCTTACCGGATCAAAAGGCACATAAAACTCCTTACCGTTTGCCTCTTTACATATAAAAGAACGACAGTATACATCTCGGGAGTACCAAATATTCACATGATCACAAAATCCATCGGGAACTCCGAAGTCATTGATTATTCCATGATCAAGATTACGGAGCTGCATATGATCGTCTCGTGTGGACAGGCAGACCAGATTACGATCGGGATCATAAAAATGTATACTCCCTACACCGCCTATCAATCTTCTGTCTTCGGATATGGACCAGAGTTCTACGCCCCTGTCTTTATCCCGGGCAACACCTACGCATAGATCCGACGCGATTATACGCAGGATGCGATAAAATCCATGATCAAAGTGAATCACTTTTTGCATGTCAGACAAGTGAATCAAATCATTGGCGTTGTCCACATCCGGTCCGGCAATAACCCAACCATTCGGTTGCATCCGCACGTGATTATATACTCCCAAGTACGGCCAATCACGGCCGCTGGTATCTATAATGGTCTTCCACGAGTATTTCTCTTTAGCACACATATAATTAGATGATTAGAAAATCAAACCACGTACATCTTATTACCTTGGCATATTAAGATTATTGTGATATAATATCCCCATGGAAGGGCAGATAGACCTCAAACACATGAAGAAGGCAGAGAAAAAAGCACTCCGCCTTGCAGTCGTCACCTCTCTGATGGGTGGTATGTCAGTCAAAGTCGCCTCCACCACCTACCACATCGCAGAATCAACGGTTCAGGTGTGGAAGCGGATGTGGAAGGAAGCCAAGACGAACGAACCGGAAAAAGCAATACAGGAGGGGCAAAGAGGCCGCCGCATGGGAGCA
>JALFWB010000028.1 GCA_022787425.1 Akkermansia sp. | reverse complement strand
GCTGCCAGTAATCGCCCACGTTGTAGCCGATGAAGGGCTTCATGGCCATCGGGTCGCGGCGAACCTGACCGATCTTACCGAAGGCAGCGGCGGTCATCTCGGAGCCCATGGTAGCACCCACGTACACGCCGTGGTTCCAATCGCGGGACTGGAAGACGAGCGGCATGGTGGTAGCGCGGCGGCCACCGAAGAGGAAGGCAGAGATGGACACACCCTCCGGGTTGTAGTACTCCGGATCCAGCGTCGGGCACTGGGAAGCGGGAGCGGTGAAGCGGCTGTTCGGGTGAGCGCACTTGCGGCCGCAGTCCGGCGTCCAGTCGTTGCCCTGCCAGTCGATGGCGTGAGCGGGAGCCTCGCCGTCCATGCCCTCCCACCAAACGTCACCGTCGTCGGTCAGGCCGACGTTCGTGAAGATGACGTTCTTCTTAATGGTGTCCATGGCGATGGGGTTGGTCTTGTAGGAGGTGCCGGGAGCCACGCCGAAGTAGCCGTTCTCCGGGTTGATGGCATGGAAGGTACCGTCCTCATGCGGCCAGATCCAGGCGATATCGTCGCCGATGATGCTGGTCTTCCAGCCCTTCTCCTTGAGCGGAGCCGGGGGAACGAGCATGGCCAGGTTGGTCTTACCGCAGGCGGAGGGGAAGGCACCGGTGATGTAGGACTTACGGCCCTGGGGATCGGTGACGCCGAGGATGAGCATGTGCTCAGCCATCCAGCCGTTGCGGCGGGCGATGTTGGTGGCGATGCGCAGAGCAAGGCACTTCTTGCCGAGCAGAGCGTTACCACCGTAACCGGAACCGTAGGAGATGATCTCGCCGGTCTCCGGGAAGTGGCAGATGTACTTCTCCTCGTTGTTGCAGGGCCAGGTAACGTCCTCCTGACCGGGCTCAAGGGGAGCACCGACGGTGTGCAGGCAGGGCACGAAGTCGCCGTAGCCGTCACGCTTGGGATTGCCGCCGCCCTGGGTCTCGTCCTCCAAGCGCTTGAGCACCTGAGCGCCCATGATGGTCATGATGCGCATGTTGGTGACCACGTAAGCGGAGTCGGTGATCTCGATGCCGATCTTAGCAAGGGGAGAGTCGAGCGGGCCCATGCAGAAGGGGATGACATACATGGTACGACCCTTCATGCAGCCGTCGAGGAAGCCGTTGAGAATGGCTTTCATCTCTGCCGGGGACTTCCAGTTGTTGGTGGGGCCGGCGTCCTCCTGCTTCTCGGAGCAGATGAAGGTACGCTCCTCCACACGAGCCACGTCGGAAGGAGTGGAACGAGCCAGGAAGCAGCCGGGGCGCTTCTCCGGGTTCAAACGAATGTAGGTGCCTTTTTCAACCAGCATGTCGCACAGCTGAGTGTTTTCCTCGTCGGACCCATCGCACCAGTAGACGGAATCCGGCTTGCAGAGTTGGCGGACCTGCTCCACCCACTCAGCGGCCTTCTTGTGAGTTGTACCAGTAATTTTCATGGCGACCTTAAAATAGCACGTTCGGGGCGGATTTGCAACCTGAAAATGAGGCAGCGGGGCGTTTTTTTGCATCATACGCCCTCGGAGCTTGACAGGGATGATACAATGGGAGCATGCGAAAACTCATGATGCTGCTGACGGCTGTGCTGACGGTGTGGCTTTGCCCCGCAGCGGAGCTGAAAATTGCCACCCTGCACCCCCTGCTCACGGAGATGGCGCAGGCCCTGGGCGGGGATGCGGTGGAAGTGGCGCCGCTGATGCCGGAGAATGGGGCCCTGCACGCCTTTGAGCCCGGCGGGAAGCAGATAGCGGCGGCGGCCGGCAGCAAGATGGTGCTGGCCTGCGGCAAGGGACTGGAGCCCTACTTGGATGACCTCCGGGAGTCCCTGGGCGGCGTGCCTGTGCTGGCCCTCGGCGATTCCCTGCCGGATGTGTACCTGCCCGGCACCCGCATCGCGGACCCGCATTGGTGGAACACGCCGGCGAACATGAAGCGTGCCTCGCTGGTGCTGCTGGAGGCCCTGCGGCAGGCCGCCCCGGCACATGCGGCGACCTTCTCGGCCAATCGTCAACGCTATGCGGCCCGGATGGACAAGCTGGACCGGCAGGCGCGGCTGATGCTGCAGAGCATCCCGCCCGAGCGGCGGGTGCTGGTAACGGAGCACGCGGCCCTCTGCCACTTCTGCGAGGCCTACGGCTTTACCCCCCTGTCCATATGCGGTGTGTCGCATGAGGACTTGGGGAACACCGCCCACCTGGCCGACATTCTGGCCACGCTGCGTAAAAAGAAGGTCCCCTGCCTTTTTGCGGAGGCCTTCGGCGGGCATCGCTTGGTGCAGAATATGGCGGAACAGACCGGGGCCAAGGTGGGTGAGCTCATCCAAGACGGCTACGCGAAGGGCTACACCACCTACTCTGCCGTCTTCCTCTTCAACCTGCGCAGCATTGCCGAGGGGCTGCGCTGATAAAACCGCGCCCCGCTGTCTGCCCGGGCGGACACACAGCGGGGACGGTACAGCCGCGCGGCGGCGGGGTCTTATGCCCCGCCTGCGTTAGCCAGGGCGGCGGACTCCGGCGGCAGGAAGTTCTTAAAGCGGGCCTTGTCGATGGCCTTCATGTACGCCTCCTCCGGGGAGACGAGCCCCTGCTGCAGCTTCTGCCAAATGGCATCGTCCATAAACTGCATGCCCATCTGCTTGCCGCCCACAATCACGTCCGCCAGTTTCTGCGTGGCACCCTCACGGATGATGGCGGAGACGGCGGGGGTTGCAAAGAGAATTTCGTTGACGGCCACGCGCCCGGGCTTGTCGCAGCGTTTCATGAGCAGCTGGGCCACCACACCGCGCAGCGAGCCCGCCAACATCGTGCGGGCTTGGGCCTGCTGCTCCGCCGGGAACACGTCGATGATGCGGTCCACCGTCTTGCGAGCGTTATTCGTATGCAGCGTGCCGAACACCAGCAGCCCCGTCTCCGCTGCCGTGAGGGCCAGCGAGATGGTCTCCAGGTCACGCATCTCACCCACCAGCACAATGTCCGTATCCTCGCGCAGGGAGGCGCGCAGGCCGTCCGCGAAGGTGGCGCAGTTGGTGGGCACCTCGCGCTGGGTGATGATGCTCTTCTTGGAGGGGTGAACGAACTCAATGGGCTCCTCCACCGTGATGATGTGGCGGGAGAAGTTGGTGTTGATATAATCGATCAACGCTGCCAGCGTGGTTGACTTACCGGAACCGGTGGGCCCCGTAACCAGCACCAGCCCGGCACGCATCTCGCCGAAGCGCTTGATCTGCTCCGGCACGTTGAGCTGCTCCAGCGTCAGAATCTTGGTGGGAATGAGACGGAACACGCAGCAGTAGCCGCGCTGTTGCTTCATGTAGTTGCAGCGGAAGCGGGATTGCTCGTTCATCTCGTAAGCAAAGTCCGCATCGCCGCCGGCCGTGAACTCCTGCCAGAGCTTGGGCGGGCAGATGGGTTCCATCAGCTCGATCATGTCCTCGTGGCTCAGCGGGGTGTCCTCTACGGGCGTGATCTCGCCGTGCACGCGGATCTTCGGGGGCTCGCCCTCGGAGAGGTGCAAGTCGGAGCCGCCTTGGTCCACCAGCATTTGGAAATAGGTATCTATGCGATTGTTCATGTGTCGAAATCTGTTCTCGGTTGATAAAGGCGGGGTCAGGCTTGCTTAGGCTCCGGATGCGAGCGGAGGAATTGCTCCATGATGACCTTGTCCGTAGCGCGGGAGCTGCATTCCTGCGCGGAGATAATGCCGTCCAGGTAGAGCTGCTGCAGGGAGTCATCCATCAGGCGCATGCCCTGCGCCTTGCCGGTCTGAATCAGGCCGGGAATCATGAAGGTCTTACCCTCGCGGATGCAGTTGGCCACGGCGGAGGTGTTCACGAGCATCTCCAGGGCCATCACGCGGCCGCTGCCGTCCTTCTTGGGCACCAGCTGCTGCGAGAAGACGCCGCGCAGGGACTCCGAGACCATGATGCGGATGTGCTCGCGCTCCTCCACGGGGAAGGCATCGAGAATACGGTCGATGGTGCGGGCGGCGGAGCCGGTGTGCAGCGTGCCGAGCACCAAGTGACCGGTTTCTGCCGCCGTCAGGGCCAGCGAGATGGTCTCCAGGTTGCGCATCTCACCCACCATGATCACGTCCGGGTCCTCACGCAGGGCGGCGCGGAGGGCGCGGCCGAAGGACTCTGTGTGGCGGTGCACCTCGCGCTGGTTCACCTGGCAGGTCTTGCAGGGGAAGATGGCTTCGATGGGGTCTTCCAAGGTGATGATGTGGTCGTGGCGATCTCCGTTGATGAAATCGATGATGGAAGCCAGGGTGGTGGACTTACCGGAGCCGACGGCACCCGTGACGAGGATAAGGCCGTTCGTGAAGCGGGTGAGCGGAACAACGTATTCCTTCGGCAGGTTGATCTGCTCCATGGTGAGAATACGGCTGTTAATCAAGCGGCAGCATATATCATACCCGAGGCGTTGGGAGACAACGGAGGCACGGTAGCGTCCGAAGTCATTTTGGTAGGCAAAGTCCACGTCCCCCGTGCGGTTCAGACGCTCACGCTCATCCTCCTTGAGGAAGGTATTGAGCATCACCTTGGAATCCTCGCGGGTAAAGGGCGGCGCACCTTCCCACATGGGAATCAGAGACCCGTGGCGACGCCAGCTGGGCGGGCAGCCCGCCGGCAGGTGCACATCCGAGCAACCGGCATCCGCGCCCTGTTTCAGGTAACTGTCAGCCAGCAGGCTCACGAGCACCAACAGGTAGCCCTCCTCCTGCACATAAATGTAGGCGTGGTAATGCAGCCCGGCGGCCTCGCCGATAAAGTCCACCGTGCCGTCCCGGTGCAGTTGCTCCATCTGCTCCGGCGTCGCGCAGCTCTGCACCAGTGCCGCCGTGTCCTCGGCACTCAGCACCCCCGCATCCTCAGCCATAGGCACATAGCCGCCGGCCTGCAGAAAGTGCGGCTGCAGGCCCGCCCCCAAGTACAGAGAGGCCGAATACGTCTTCCGCCCCTCCGTCAGATAATCCGATACGTTGTCAAAAATAAGTGTAGGCATACTTCCTTCCTCCAACATACCACGCCGCCCTCCCTTTGGCGAGCAAAAAATGCCAACGGGCGCGAAAAAGTGCCCGCATCGCTCACTGCCCCTGCAGTCCTGCGACCGAGCGAGACACAACTGCCGCCGCGAACAGCGGGCGGCGGTTCGGCTCAGCGTCTCCGCGAGTTCCTGGAGCTCTTCCCGTTCTTCGGGTTCTCCTCTTTGCTGCCTCGGGAGAAAGAGATGGTGAAGTTCTTTTCCGGGGTATCCTTCCAAGAGGTACAGGTCATGATACCGGATATCTTGCCCTCCGGAGTCAGGTGAAGGATGAGAGACCCATCACCGGTAGCGGAGTCGAACACCTCGGCGGTGGGCTGGTCCGGATCGTAGCGACCATCGTAAATCGTGATGTCGATCGGGTAGCCCTGATCACTCTTGGAGAGGCTGCAGCGGCCCTCGATATCCATCTTGGCCACGGGCAGCTTGGTGTCATACAACTTACCGTAGAATTGGACGGCGTCATCCATGAGCTTGGCACCATCGACTTGGATGGACAGCTCGCCGAAGCGGTTACCACGGCGCCACTCACCGTTGAAGACGTTTCCTGCAGTCAAAGCCTCCTCGCAGGTCTTGCGAGCGGCAGCGCGCTGAGCCTCAAGCTCTGCGGCGGCGGCGGCGGCGGCCAGGGACTGCTCCTCTCGCCGGGCCTGCTCGGCCACCCACGTTTCACGCGCCCGGGCCTCACGTCCTCGGATGTACTCCTCCGCTGCAGCGGAGAAAGCAGCCACCTTCCCCTGCAGGGTCGTACGCAGCTCCTCCTGCACCTCGGGGGTCAGCTCACGCACCCCCTCCTTGCGCTCGGTGACCGGCACCAAGCCGCGCAGAGCGGCCAACTTCTCCTCCGGCAGGGTAACATCGGTCACATTCCACTTCTTGGAGACCTCATCGTAGACACCGGAAACGTGCGCTACCAAGGAGACGGTATCGCCCTTCTTACCGGCGGCAACGTAGACGGGGGACTCCGCCAGCTGCTTGAGCTCGTCACAGAGCGTGGCCAGGTTCTCCGGCAGCGGGCAGTTCTTGCGCTGTTCCTCGGTGATGAGATCCTCCGGGGCACCGACCTGCAGCATGTAGACGGACTCCGGTGTCATCGCACGGTTGGCGAGCACGTTAATGGCCTTGCGGTCGTCGTTAAGGAAGGCGGGGGCGGGCTGCTCGGCAAAAACATCATCCGCGAGCACCAAGTTCACCACCACATCTGCCTCATAAGCCGGGGAGGACGCATCCCCCACGGGCACCGTGCAATCCCGAAAGGAAGCCACGGCCCCTACATCGAGTTTCTCAAGAACCGCATTCTGCACGGCATCCGTCCCGATGGCGGGATACACGGAAGCGGCGGGAACCTGCGGGGAGTTTTCCGGAACGTTCCCATCCTTCTTCCCCCCATCTTGGCAGGAGCTGAGGAGGAGCAGCGAGGCGGTCGCAAAAGCTGTAGAGAATACCGAATGTCTTTTCATAATCGGGAGATTAAGGGATGAACCCATGGAAAGCTAACAGGGGTATTGTGCACTATTTTTTCCCCTTTGTCAAGCCTGCGCGCGGTTGTAAGGGGCGCCGAAAGGCGGAAATGGTGTCATATCTGCGGAAGAATGCGGGCAGAGAGGTCAGAATCACCGTCAACAGAGCCGGAATAACCGTCCACTCGCCCAACACGGCAAAGATGGTCAGGCCCGCTTCGGCATCCACGGGCAGCAGCGCATAACTGAAGCCGCGCGTGTGGCAGTCGCCGTCCTTGCGCAGGGGGTCCAGCAGTGCCCCGTTGGGGGCTATGGCACAGCAGAGTCCCTTGTTAGCCGCGCGCACCATAGGCCGCCGCAGGGCAATGCAGGTGTAGGCGGCAGCGCGTGCCTGCATCTCGCCGCAGCTGCTGTCACCGAACCAGCCGTCGTTCGTGCAGTTCACAATCACCTGGCGCCCGGTGCGCCGCACGAAGGGTCGCAGCAGGCCGGGCAGGCCGTCCTCAAAGCAGACGGCGGGTATAACCTGCACCGTCTCGTCCGAGCCGGGCACGGGCACGTTGAGGGGCTCCGTCCCCTCGCCGGGGTACAGCATGCCGCAGGCATCCATCCCCGTGAAGGCGCGGTAGCCGTCGCGCACCCACGCGCAGGACTCCGCAAAGGGGACGTATTCCCCGAAGGGCATCAGGTGCTGCTTAGACGCCGTGAGGGGGGCACCGTCCGGCGGAAACACAGCCAAGGTGTTGTGTCCCCTCGGCAGATGCGTCGGGTCAGCGGGGTCGAGGTCATAGAGCGTGGTCCCGGCAAAGAACACCGGCGGGGGCGTAGCCAGCTCCCCGATCTCCTCCCGCAACTGCGCCAGGGAGGGCTGCAGGACCTCCGTTGTGTAGCGATCCGGCAACAGCTCGCGGGTCTTCGCATCGCGCCAAAGGGGGCGGGCCATGGCACTCTCCGGCCACACGACCCACACGGGCAGGGCCTGCTGCAGCCCGCCGCCCGGTTTCTGCCGCAGGGCCTGCTCGATGGTATTCTGCTGCACCTGTTGCATGTGCTGCAGGGTATCGCGCATCATCGGGGCATCCGAGTCCACGCCGCCGCTGAAAATGACATGCTGGTCAATATCACGCTGCATGCTCATCACCGGCAGATGCAGCACGGATTTGCGCGAGGCCATGGCCGTCGGCGAATAGGCTCGGGCAAAGAAGATGCCGCCGATGAAGAGCCCGAAGACCAGCACCATGCAGAGGTAAAAATCCCAGGGGCTGCGGTAGGTCCTTGCTCCCTTGTATAACAAAATACAGCGGCGCCCGGCTCCCCAAAGCACCACGTTGGTGAACACGGGCAGAAAGGCCAGACCCGCTAAGCCCACAACATCCGCCCACTGCGCCAGGGAGAGGCCGTGGTAGAGCGGCATGGCCAGGTGGGCCCAAGTGATGGCCGCCGGTCCTGCCGCCCCGCGCGCCCAATCGACGCACACCCACAGCATGCCGCAGCCCAGGGCGCAGCGCAGGGTGGTGCCCAAGTCCCGCAGGGCCCAGTCATCGCACATCTGTTGACGGCGTATCTGCGGCAGCCCCTGCTCCTCAGTGGGCACGGGCTCCAGGCGCGGGCGCAGCAGCGTGTTCGCCACACCGGCCCACAAGCCCACGAGCACGGCGTACAGTCCCATGAGGGGCAAAAAGATCGCCGGCCCGAACACCCACAGGGGGTTACCGAAGAGGCTCCCCACGTTGTTCACCCACCAAAAATTCACGCTGTGCCAAGCCACCGCATACAGCCAACCCAACAGAAAGCCGCGCAGAAAGCCCGACTTGCCTAGCCACAGGGCGGTCAGCAGCGGCAAGAGACCCACCCACACCATGCCCCCGCAATCGCAGGGGTGGAAGGCCAGCGACATCAGCAGGCCGCCGAGCAGGCTGAGGAGAACGGCAGTCCGCCGGGACAGCCCCGCGCCGGCCATCGGTGTTCCTTCGCTCTCCATAGCTCAAAGCGGGTTGGCGTTAATCGTGCAGTAACCCAACTTCTCCTCCCCGCCACCTGCGGGCAGGTTGGTGACGTAGATGCGCCACAGCGGTTCTGATTCATCGATGCAGTGCTGAATGTAGCTCCGCGTGGGCACCCAGGATGCCAGCTGCGGGTTGTGGGCAAGGTCTCCGCACATGGAGAACTCCGTTTCCGGCGGAAAGCCGCGCTCCAGGTGCACGGTCATCTCGGCTTTGCCGTTCTGCAAAACGCCGTTGCTGTAGTTGATGCCCACCGGCTGCCCTACATCACGACCGGCGGAGTCCACAAAGCGCAGCAGCAGGCGGCCCTGTCCCTTGATCTCCTCCGCCCGCAGGGTCGCTTCCGGGTAAATCGGGGCTCGCAGGGCCAAGCGCGACCCCGCCGGTGCTTCCTTCCACGCAGTATCAATGCCCGTTACCGTAATTCCCTGCCCTTCCCAAGGCCAGTTCGCATTCACCTGCCGCCATGTGCACGTCGGCATCCCGCGCAACATCCACAGCGTACACACCGCCGTCAGGATGATGAGGAACAGGGCACCATACCCCCACACCGCATCCTCCCGGGTCCACCGGCGCGCTTTTCCGCCCTCTTTCTCGTCTTTTTGCATCGTCATGCCCCTATTTTGCGCAAAAATTCGCCGGTTGCAACAAAAAAAGGTTGCATTTCCGCGAAAAATGTAAAAAAATAGTCAGGGGCGCAACCGACCCCATACACACTATGGCCGATATTGACGAGAAGAACGAGAAGAATGTGCCGGGCAAGTTCTATGTGGACAGCAACTGCATCGACTGCGACCTCTGCCGCGAGACCGCAAAGGAATTCTTTGCCCGTGACGAGGACGAGGGTGTTTCCTTCGTGTGCAAGCAACCCACCACCGATGACGAGATCGCTCTCTGCACGGAGGCGATGGAGGGCTGCCCCGTACAGGCCATCGGCGACGACGGCGAGTAACCCCCGGCATTCATTCTGCAACAAACCCGGGGGCCTCGTGCTCCCGGGCTTTTCGTTCCTACATGCCGCCGCGCAGAAAAAAGAAGGGCAAATCCCCCGCACCGCCCACGCTCGGTAATTTCCGCCCGCGCTTCTACTGGCAGCACGTCCCCGGTGGAGGTGAGCGCGCCGTCCGCACCGAGCCTCGTGGCAAGGCTGCGGATGCCCAAACCAGGGCCGATTTCTACGGGGCCGGGGACGTTCTGCCCACCCGCAGCAACATGCACAGCATGCAGGCCCTGCTCTCCGAACTTCTGGATGACCTGAACCTGCAGGAGGAGGAATTCGCCGCCGACATCCTCGCCAAGGCGTGGGAAAATGCTGTCGGGCCTTTCATCTCCGGCCGCGCGGAGCTCGTCTCGGTCTCCCACGGCGTCGCGTCCATCCGCACCGCCTACCCTACCGTCCGCTTCGAGCTCAACCGCCTCAAGCCTCAAATCATCCGAGCCCTCAATGCCGAGCTCGGCGACAAAACCGTCACGTCCGTGCGAATTTCACACGGATGAAGGATGACGCGTCAGGGGTAGATGATGTATTCAAATGACGCACCATCGAGTGTCATCCATTTACTGACATTATCTTTCTTTACTCCTACTTGAGTCGGAGTTTTCAAGTTACCCTGACAAATAATGTTCCCTCCGCGTTTATAGGCTTTAGTCACAAACATTTGGATGATATTACTACCTGGGATAGAGACATCGGTTGTGGTTGACGAAGTTACATCTTGAATTGTAAGCCCCAAGAATCCGGGTTCAACGAAAGCCTCCCAAGAACCCTTGCCGTCTTCGAGTTTCCAAACATCTGTCGCAGAGGTTCCCGGATAAAATGTTATTTTAGCCTCAATGACATTGCCTTTACCCTGATTGGAACCTTTTGTAATGTAGAAATAGAGGGAATTTGTCTTTGCCGCGCTGTGAGAACATTGAAACTCCGCACTAGAATACCCCTCCGGCAGCAGTTCCGTCAAGGTAAATGTTTCCGTTTGTTCATTCGCAGCGGAGCCGCCGCCACCGCCGCCGCAGGCGGGGAGGAGAAGGAGAGCGGAGGCGAGGAGAGAAAGTCGCAGAGAGTGGCGAAGCATGGTCGGTGGTGAGGTTATGTCCCCCTACTCTACCCGATAGACGTCAGAAAGCAAGCAAAAAATGCAGCGCGGTGGATTTTTCTTCATTGCATCATTATTACTCCGGCAATTAATGATTGTCGTCAGCAGCATACGCGCCCCCCGGATGTTGGAATAGCTTGGCCATCGTTGTCGGATCCCGGCTTCTTTTTTCATATGCGCAACAACCTGCTCCTTCAGTTTGCTGCTGCCCCTGTAGTGGATTTTACCTTGACCCTCCTGTATTGCCTTCTCAGGCTCATTCGTCTTGGCCACCCTCCACATTCTCTTCCACACCCAAGGTGTTGATGCGGCAATATGGTAGGTGGCGGAGGCGACTTTGGCTGACATGCCCTCATCATAGAGGTAACACCTGCAAGGCGGAGTGCTTTTTTCCCAGCCTTCTTCTATCTGCCCCTCCATGGGGATATTATATCACCACGTTGCGAGAGTGTTTTGACTTTGTGTACCCGGTCCCCTGTTTTTTTGTACCGGAAAGGTGCACCGACAATATACAAGGCTTTTCAAAGGCCGCAAGACAAATTCCCCAATAATCGAGGCCCCACGGGGTTTATTCCGTGGGGCGTAATTGTTAAATGGAGCGGAGAGAAAGGGATTCGAACCCTTGGTGACATTCCTGCCACGCTCGATTTCGAGTCGAGTGCCTTAGACCAACTCAGCCATCTCTCCAAGTATGGGCGGGTAGGTGCGGGGGATATTATGGTTGAAAGGGAGCGGGATGTCAAGGCTTTTTCTTGTCAGGATGCAGAAAAGCGCGTACCAGGGCAGAGAGGGAGGCGGCGGGGGCGGTTCAGGAGCGGAGGCGGAGGAGGCATTCTGCGGCGCGGGGCTCACCGCGTGCGGCGGCGATGCGGAACCAGTAGGCGGCCAGCTCGCGGCAGCGGGGGGCGCCGATTCCCTCGGCAAAGCAGCTGCCCAGGCGCAGGGCGGCGGCGGCGTGCCCGGCGCGGGCGGCTCGCTCCAGACAGGAGACTCCCCCTGCGGGGTCCCTGGTGCAGCCGAGGCCCTTGAGGTAGCATTTACCGAGCCGGTAGAGGGCATCCGCAGAACCGGCACGGGCAGCGGCATCGAACCAGCGGACCGCCTGCTCGTAGTCTCGCGTGCAGCCACGCCCGCGCATCAGGCGTTTTGCCAGCAGCAGACAGGCGGCGGGGTCCCCGGCGGCGGCAGCTCGAAGCAGGTCCTGCATGGCTGCTAAAATTCCTTGCGGTTAAAAATCCAAGTAGCCGTCAGCAGGTGCAGGAGCATGTAGCCTGCCGCCAACAGCGCAAGCCGCCACAGCAGCCCCGGCGGGGTGGCTGCGGGCTCCGCCGCAAAGAAGAGTGAGAAGTCCGGCAACACACCGGCCACCGCATGCTGCACCACCTGCATGCCGGCGGAAATGCCGTGCCCGATGGGGGAAAGCGCGCGGAAGAGGGTGTCCTGCAAACTGCCGAGCAGGTAGGCCCCCAGGGCAAAAATGATGCTGACAATCGTGCCACTGGTAAAGCAGGAGATGAGCAAGGTGAGCGTGGTGAGCACCGAGAAGCCCAAGAACATGGACACGATGCCGACCTGCATCCCAGCGGGCGAGGCGGCCTCCCGCAGGGCCGCGAGGTACGGCGCAGCCTCCGCCGCTCCCAAGCCGCGCGCGCTCAGGGCTGCCACAAGCTCCTGCTGCATGCTGCCCTCGCGCACCCACAGCAGCAGGCAGACCAGCGCATCCATCCCCAGCAGCAACACCCCCAGCAGCAGCAGCACCCCCAAGGCCTTGCCCGCCAGATAATCGAAACGCGGCACGGGCTTGGAAAGAATCGTGTAGAGGATGCGCTCCTCCACGTCCTTGGGTATCAACAAAGCCGTAGCAGACACGCAGAAGAGCAGGCCCACCACCAGCATGCAGCCCGTCCCTATGTCCTTGAGCAACTGCAGCTGCTGCACCCCACGGAACTCAATGCCCAAGGTATCATGAAACGGGATGAATTGCAGCCCCAGAAAGCACAGGGCAAACACCGCAGGCACCAAGAACAGGCGCATGCGCACCAGCTGCGTGAACGTGCTGCCCGCCACCGCCGCTATACGCGACGGACTGCCGGGAAATCTGCTGACCCTTCCGGCCATGCCGGGTATGTGTTACTTGCGCGGGGCCTTCTGCCCGGCCTCAATCAGCTGCCAGAACTTGCGGGAGCCCGCCAGCTTCTGGTCCTCTGACCCACCCGTACCGGAGCGGAAGAGGAAGTCCTTGAGCGAGTTGGCATGCAGCACGCGCTGAATGACAATCTGCTCGTCCTCGATGGTGAAATAGACGCGATAGTCCCCCGTGCGGTAGCGGTAAATCTTGCTGCCTCCGCGCTCCACGCAGCCGAAAGCACTCCCCGCATCGCCTTTCTCCAAGGCTGCCTCATCCACCTGGAATCCCTCCATGAGCTCCAACTGGTCCATGGTGGGGATGGCTGAAAGCTCCCCGGCACTTATCTCATTGAAAACAATCTGGTGCACGCCTTCATTCTATCCCACCCCCCGCCCTCTGGCAAGCAAATTTTCCCTCCACTGACACAAAATCGCCCGCAGCTCCCCCCTGCAATGGCTTGCCAAGCCACCCACGGACGCGATTATTCCTTGACTCGACGGGGGATAGGTGATATAATAAATGTGCGCTTGGGATGAGGGAGGGAGCGCGTGGTGCCCAAGCTGATAAGCGAGGGAGATCATCATCTAAAAAAATTACCATGAAACACAACTACACAGAGAATGCCTTGGTGCAAGAGAGAGCGGGAGAACTGCTGAGCCGGGAGCTCGGCTGGCGGGTGGAGCTGGCCTACAACCGCGAGGAATTGGGAGAATGCGGCACCTACGGGCGGCAGAGCTACAAAGATGTTCTGCTGGAGCGGGAGCTACGGGAGGCCCTCCCGCGGCTCAACCCGTGGATTACGCCGGATCTGACGGAAATGGTGCTGCAGGATCTGAAGGAGAACAGCATCACCACCCCGCTGTTGGAAATCAATGAGATTAAATTCCGGCATCTGCGGGAGGGGATGAAGATGCTCCTGCGCCGTGGAAACAAGTTCAAGTTCGATAAACACACGGTGCGACTCATCGACTTCGAGCACCCGGAGAACAACAGCTTTCTGGCCCTCAAGGCGATGTGGGTTCAGGGCGAGGTGTACAAACGCAGCATAGACATCGTCTGCTTTGTGAATGGGTTTCCCCTAGTGTTTGTGAAGCTGAAGAAGACGAAAGCGGATGTGTGGGACGCCTACACGCGCAACTACCGGGACTATTGCGAAACGATACCGCAGCTCTTCCACTTCAACGCCTTCATCGTCCTCTCCAACGGGCTGCAGAGCAAGGTGGGTACCCTAGGGAGCAGGTACAAATTCTTCCACGAATGGAAACGCCTGAGGGAGGGAGATGAGGGCTCCACCTCACTGGAAACCCTGCTGCGCGGCATGTGCCGCAAGGAGAATCTGCTGGACCTGGTGGAGAACTTCATCATCTTTGATGACAGCAGCGGCACCCCGGTCAAGATACTGGCCGGTAACCACCAGTACCTCGGTGTGAATGCAGCGGTGGAGGCCTACGTGCACCGACGGGAGCTGCAGGGCAAACTGGGGGTCTTTTGGCATACTCAGGGCAGCGGTAAGAGCTATTCCATGGTGTTCCTGGCCCGCAAAATACTCCGCAAGTTCGAGGGCTCCCCCACCATTGTGGTGCTGACGGACCGGGACGTGCTCAAAGAGCAGCTCAGTGCCACCTTTGCGGGCTGCGACCTATTGTTCGGGGTGTGCCCCAAGGTCTTTATGGCCGAGAGCGGGGAGGACCTGTACCGCAGTCTCACCCGGAACCCATCCTTCATCTTCACGCTGATTCAAAATTTCAATAGCGATCGCGAGCCCCTCACGCCGGACTATGACATCCTCATCATGTCCGATGAGGCCTACCGCAGCCGGTACGACATCTTTGCCGAGCAAATGCGCCGCTGGCTGCCGACGGCCTCCTTCATCAGCTTTACCGACACCCCACGCTGATATACAACGGCCTCGCCGAGCGGCTCTTCGTCAACGACCTCCCCGTGTTGTATGACTTCAAACGCGCGGTGGAGGTGGCGGAGCCGGGAATACGCAGCGCGAACGGACCGGGGAGGCTCAGCCCTCTGCCGTGAAGCCGAAGCAGAGGACGAGGATGAGCATGAAAGCGGCGGCGGCCAGGCGGTACCAGCCGAAGATGGAGAGGCTATGTTTGTTGAGGTAGCCGACCATCCATTTAACAGCCACCAAGGCCGAGGCCCAAGCCACGACAGTGCCGACGAGCATGGGCAGCCAGCCGATCTCGCGCAGCATGCAGTCGCCGTATTTGAGGGCATCGTGGCAGGTGGCGGCACCGAGGGTGATGAGGCCGAGCAGGAAGCTGAACTCCACCGCGGCCGCCACGCTGAGACCCACGCAGAGGCCGCCGAGCATGGTCATGAGGCTGCGGCTGGTGCCCGGCACCATAGCCACGCACTGCAGGAGCCCCACGCCCAGGGCCCCGCGCCAGGTGAGCTCCTCCAGCGGGGCCCCGGCCATGCCGCGCCCGCTCTCCTCGCGCGCACGAGCGTAGAGAAGAATAACAATACCGCCGATGGCCCAGGCCAGCATCACCGTCGTGGCACTGAAGAGGTAGTCCTTGATCAGGCCGCCGCAGATCAGCCCCACCACCGCAGCAGGCAGGAAACCCACCAGCATGTTGATGAACATGCGCAGGCCCGACGGGTCCTTGCCCATAAGACCGCGCAGCATGAACACCACGCGGCGGTAATACAGCCCCAGCACGGCCAGGATGGCCCCGCCCTGAATGCAGATTTCAAACGCCTTCACCGCATCCCCTTCCGGAATGGACATGAGGTTCTGCGCGATAATCAGGTGCCCGGTGGAGCTGACGGGCAGATACTCCGTCAAGCCCTCCACAATGCCGAGGATGATTGCTTCCAAGATGCTCATAGCTGCGCAATGCAATACCCTACTTCGGCGGAAAGGTCAATCCAAAAGCGAAAAAAAGGCGAGTTTTCCCGCGTCAGCGAAAAAAAAGGTTGAAGCCGGGGGGGAAAAGTGGTATGGTGGAGGGCGCAGATTCTGTACGCATACAAAGCATGAAAATTTTATCTAAGGGCAAGAGAAGCGGCTTCACGCTGGTGGAGCTGCTGGTGGTGATGGCCATCATGGCCGTCCTGATGGGGCTCGGCGGTGCGATGATCAACGGGGTGGGCAAAGGTCGCTCCATGGACTCCGCCGTGGGGCAGTTCCGGCAAATGCTGGAGGAGGCGCAACGAACCGCCCAACGCTGCGGCACCTACTCGCGCTTGGTCATTGCCAAGGACGAGAAAAACCGCTCGGACCGCTCGCCGCACCTGCGCTGGATGGCGGTGCAGACCTTCCAGCGCAAGCCCGGTCAGGAGCCCACGGAGGTGAATCCCAAGGGGAGCTGGAAGACCACCGGTACGCCCAAGCTGCTGCCGCAGGGTATCTACTTCAGCCCCAAACACAGCCGCGCACTGGAGTGGAGCCACGGCAGCAAGGACGTGATGGGCCGTGATACCGTATCCTTGCCCGGGCGCGCCGGAATGGAGGTGTACTGCATTGAATTTGACGACAAGGGACGCTTTGTGGCCCCGAATGCGGACCCGCTGACGGCTACGCGGCCCTGCCGCATGGTGCTGGTGGCAGGCCGCCCGGGAACCGGGAAGGGCGCAGCGGACGGCATTCTGCCGGTGCCGCTGGGTAAGGACGGCAAACCCGGCGTGGCAGCCGGGGTGCTGGTGTGGCCCCACGGCAAGATCGAGGCCCTGCGCACTCGCGAGCAAATCTTCGACAATTAACAAGAACGGACTATGATAGCCAGGGACAAGACAAACAGACGCTGCGGCGGGTTCACCCTCACGGAGACCCTCATTGCGCTGGGGGTGGTGGGCATATTGCTGGCCCTCTTTTTAACAGTATTCGTACCGGCGCGCTCCATGGTACGGGATGCGCTCATCTGCCAGGAGGCGGACCGCGTGGCGAGCACGCTGAAGGCAGAGCTTACCACCCTGCGCGCGGGGGAGAGTGCACCGCCCGATGCCAAAACCTCCACCATCGGGCAGTACATCAGCCCCTTTGACAAGGCATTCCTGCTCATGAGCTGCTCCCGCACGCCGAACACCGCACTCATCATCTTCTCCTACCGCGCGGACACGGATGCCCAAGCTTCCTCCAGGGGGGGCTACTACCCCGCCATGCAGTCTAACAGCAAGAAGAAAAAAGGCGGCAAAAAGGTGCCGGGTGCCGACACCTTCCGACTGGGCCAGATGGTCACCGTGGTGTGCCCCCTCAACAAGCTCGATTCCCGCCTGAAGGAGGCCCTGCGCTACTCCCAGGGGCCGGTGTTCATGGTCCGTATGTCGGAGCTGCGTGAGAATGCCGATGGCTCTTACTCGGTGTCCAACAGCCCCGGCACGATTGCTCGTGCGAACAAGCCGGAGAAGTTCGTTTCCTCTGAGAAGGAGGACAAGAACGCTTGGGGCGGTGTTCTGATGACCCGGGCGGACTTCTTTGTGCTGCCCACGCCGGACCCCGCCCGCTACAAGCACAAGACTTGGAAGCAGATGGGGCGGCCCACGTTCTCCGTTAATATGTCTTTCCACCGCTGATTTCAACCCCATATACCATCGTTTTTTGACATGAAGACACGACTTTGCAACAGCCTGCGACGGGGCTTTACCTTGGTGGAGCTCATTGTTGCCATGGCCATTACCGCCGTTCTGGTGCTCATGATCATGCAGCTCACCGGCAAGGGTGTAGATCTGTGGAAAAAAGTGCAGGAGGACGTGAGCGCGGCCTCGGCCTCCAGCTTGGCGTTGGAAATGCTGGGCATGGATCTGCAATCCACGCAGATGAAGACGGGCACGAATGAGTACGAGTGGATGTTCGCGGAATCCGAAATCGTGGACGTCGGTCCGGCGAAGGGGCTCAAGCTCCCCAAGTCCTCGCGCTTGGCTTTCTTCACCTGTGCGCCGGACCGCAACCCGGCGGTGAGCAGCCGCCCTGCCCTGCGCTCCGGCTACCGCACGGCGCGCAACCGCAGCACGGAGACCCAGGGGGATGTGTGCACGGTGTGCTACGAGCTGAAGTACCATGACGAGGTGCTCAATCTGGGACCGGCGGAGAAGGGGGGCGGCGTGTTCCCTATGTTCTCCATCTACCGCACCATGGTGCTGCCCCGCCCCACCTTCGAGAGCCTGCTGGGCCGAAAGGACTTTGAGGCCGCCTACCGGGGGATGAGCCTGCGGCCAGAGGAGAACTTCCTGTGCGATAAGATCATCGAGTTCTCGCTGGTGTTCAACGTGCGCCATGCGAAGGGCGATGCGGACATCAAGACGGGGCGTGCGGAGTACGAGCATGTGTCCGTACCGGTGCTTTCCTCGCGCGGCTCGGCCAAGCCCTTCTCCATCCGGGGCACAACAATTACGGCGGGTCCTAATAGCTACAAGAACGCGCGTGTTGTCTCGGCTACCGTGGCCGTGACCGTGCTGTCGGAGAAAGGTGTGCAGCTGGTGGAGCAGATTCGCCGCGGTCAGCGTAAGGCTCCCAAGGCGGAGGATTTCTTCCGGCAGTACACGACCTCGTTCTCGCGCACGGTCTCGCTGCCGGATCCCCTGTAACCCCTGCGGCCCGACATGCAGCCAGCTCCGCAAGACGGTGCCCCTCTGCCCAGCCTTCACCTGTGGGTTGACCCCACGCCGAGGCGGGGTTACCTGAACATGGCACTGGATGAGGCCCTGCTGCGTCGTCCGGAGGCTTGGCTGCGGGTCTACGGCTGGGCCCTGCCTGCGGTGAGTTACGGCTATTTTGATACACGTGATGTAGCGGAGTCGCTGGCTCCCGGTGCGCAGGAGTACATCCGCCGCTGGACGGGGGGCGGCATTGTGGATCATCGGCGCGGGCAAACCTACACCCTGACCCTGCCTGCGCGGCAGCCGGGGGAGGCGGCTTACCCGGAGAGTGCCTGCCTGTATGCCCGCATTCATCGCGCGCTGGCGGAGGTGTTGTCCGGCGGCGGCACGCCTTGCGACCTGTTGACTCAGGACGCAGCGGATGGCGGGCGAGCCTGCTGGAGCAGCCCGGTGGCGGCGGATATCGTGGGCCCCGCCGGTAACAAGTTGGCGGGCGCAGCGCAACGGCGGAGCGGCGGGGCGGTGCTGCACCAGGGCATGGTGCAGGGCTGCGAGCTGCCACCCGGGTGGGAGACGGCACTGGCGCATGCCTTGGCAGAGGAGGTGCTACTGCATACGGCCGAGGAGCCCGTGCCGGGGCTGCTGCAGGAGGCCGAGGCCCTCTGCCGTAACAAATACGAGGCTCCCGCTTGGCAGGATGAAAGCCACGGGCGCCGCCGTTCGCACCCATCTCTATGAGCCACGAGGATACCGAGCTGTGGCGCAACAATGCCGCCGCCGTCATCATAGATGATGATGCTAACGTGCTGCTGGGCTGTAATGGGGGCAAGAGCCCTTACCTGCATTTTCCCCAAGGCGGTGTGCGCTCCAAGGAAACCCTGCTGCAGGCGGCGCTGCGCGAGGTGCAGGAGGAGACGGGGCTGCCTGCGGACACCCTGCATCTGATCGCGGAGCTGGGAGGTCTGCGCTACCGCTACCGCAGCAAGAACCGCAAGAGCAGCACCTGGGATGGGCAGCAGCAGACCTACTTTCTGTTCCGCTTCCCCGGCGTGCGCCCTGCCCTGCCCCCGCTGCCGCCGGACTCGGAGCTATCGGCCCTGCGCTGGGTGCCTGCGGCGGAGCTGCGGGAGGAGTTATTCGTACCTTTCAAACGTCCGGCGATTCGGGAGGCTCTGCGGGCCTTCTTCCCCATACCGGGGCCGATGGATCAGCTGGTGCCGTTGCTGCGGGACACCCTCACCACACACCGCTATGCCAACGCGCTGCAGACAGCCCCGGATGACACGGTGCTCTTCGGCGGAGGCAAGGAGGAGGTTGTCTACCAAATGGAGGACTTGGCCAAGCACCTTGATGCCGCGCAGGAGGGGAAAAGCCTGCTGCTGGTGCTGATGGGCAGCGAGGGGAGCGGGCGCAAAAACACCCTGCGGGCTGTGGCGCGCTGCTTGGACCCGCTCTGCACGCGCGCCTTCGCGCCTCGTCCGCTGCTGCGTACGGAGGAGGAGCTGGCCGCTGCCACCCCGCCTCCGGAGACGGCTCTTTTGTTGGGCAGCAGTCCTTATGAGCTACCCGAGGCCCTGCCTCTACTTCCTGCTTGGGAGGCCGCGCTGGCACGGCGCGGCACACGGGTGGTGAAGTTGTTACTGCGCACCTCTTTCGAGGCGGAATGCAAGCGCCGGGAGCACCCCATATCCACCGCAGAATATGCAGCCATCTGCGCCCGGCAGGATGCGGTGATGGAGGCCACCCCCGGTCCCTTCCCTTGGTATGTCGTGCCGGCAGACCGGCGTTGGTACCGCAATTACATCGCCGCGCGTTTGGTGACGGAGGCTCTGGAAGCCCCTGTTGTCGCGGCTCAGGGTTGACAAGGCTGCCTCACGCTGCTACACTTTGCGTATGGCCAAAACGTTGCCGGAAATCGTGGCTGCCTCCCCTGCCTTTGCGGAGGAGCTGGCACGTCTGCGCACCGGTGGCACCCGCACAGCTCCCATCGTGTTGAACCACGTGTGCCCGGCGGCCTATGCCTTTGTGGCGGCCATGGCAGCGGCCGCCGCGCCCTCGCCCTGCCGTGTGTGGGTGGTGGCGGATGCCCTGCCGACCCAGGAGCGTCTGGCAGCGGAGCTTCCCCTGTGGACAACAGCTCCGATTATTTTCTTACCGGAACAGGAACTGCACATCAACAACGGACTCAGCGACCCCGATTTGGCGGCGGAGCGGCTGGATGCGCTGCACAGTCTCTGCGAGCCGCCGAGCACAACTCAGGTGGTCATCGTTACCCCGGTGGCATTGCGTTGCCCCGCCCCGCTCTTTCGTCCGCAAGCGGAGGGCATGCTGCATGTGGCCGTTGGTCAGGAGCTGCCGCCGGAGTCGTTGCAGGAGCGGCTGCTGGCGGCGGACTTCGAGCGCACGGAGCAGGTCATTGCGCGCGGTCAGTGGAGCCTGCGCGGAGGTATTTTAGATGTTTTCCCTCTACAGACGGCCTGGCCGCTGCGCATCGAATTTTTCGGGGATGAGGTAGAAAGCATCCGTGCCTTTGATGTCGACTCTCAACTCTCCTTCCGCAAGCTGCCGTCGGCAGACCTGGTGCTGGAGGAACCGCCTGCGGAGAGCACGCCGGAGGAATGGATAACAGATGGCGATCGCATCGTGGCGCTGCCGGACTGCGGCTATGCGGGGGATGTGCAGATTTTCGAGCTGCCGCCGGACCGCGAGGAGCTGCTGCCGGAGGACGGGTCGGAAGCCGAGGCGGCGCAGGCCTTTGTCGGAACCCCGCTGGGAGAGTTTGATACCGGTGATTTTGTGATGCAGGAGGCACGCCGGGCTCTGGCGCGCAACTCACTGCAGCAATGGAGGCGGGAGCGTTGGCGGGTGGTGATGTATTTTCCCCACGAGGGGGAGAAAGCGCGCTTCGAGGAGATTTGCGGGGACGATGAGGCTTGGCAGGGGGTGCAGAGCCGCGATGGTGACCTGCCGAGGGGCTTCACCGTGCCGGGGGCTAGGCTGGCAGTGCTGTCGGCGGCGGAAATTTTCGGGCGATATACTTCGGTGAGCTCGCGCAGGCGTGATGACCGGGAGGACCGCATGCGGCGAGAGCGAGCCCAAGCACCGCTGCGGGAAATAGCACCGGGTGACCTTGTCATCCATGCCGCTCACGGATTGGGGAAGTTCGTGGGCATTGTGCGCGATGCGGAGTCGGGTGAGGAGGAGTTGAACATTCAATACGCAGGCGGGGTGCTGCTGCGTCTGCCGCTGCAGCAAAGTTACCTAGTATCAAAATATGTGGGCTTGGGGGCCAAGGCTCCGGAGCTGAGTCGGCTAGGGGATGCCCGCTGGAAGCGCGCCTGCAAGGCGGCGGAGCAGGCTATTGCAGATTATGCGGGACAGTTGTTAGAGGTTCAGGCGGAGCGCGAATGCGGCGGTGGTTCGCCACACCCGCCGGATTCAGCTTGGATGTGGCAATTTGAGTCAGCCTTTCCCTTCCGCGAGACGCCGGATCAGGCGCGGGCGATCAGTCAGACAAAAGCGGACATGGAAAGCACTCGGCCCATGGATCGGCTCATCTGCGGCGATGTGGGGTTCGGCAAGACGGAGGTGGCCATTCGAGCGGCCTTCAAGTGCGTCACGGGTGGCAGACAGGTCGCGGTGCTGGCACCCACCACGGTGCTGGCGGATCAGCACTGGCGCACGTTCCGCGCGCGCATGAGCGAATACCCCATCCGCGTGGAGCTGCTCAGCCGCTTCACTCCTCCCCAAAAGGCGCGTGAGGTGTTAGAGGGGCTGCGCACGGGTGCGGTGGACATTGTCATCGGCACGCACCGCCTTATTTCAGCGGATGTATCCTTCGACAAGCTGGGCTTGGTGGTCATCGATGAGGAGCAGCGTTTCGGGGTGCGCCACAAGGAGCAGTTCAAGCGGCGTTTCCGCATGGTGGACATGCTGACACTGTCTGCGACACCCATCCCGCGTACGCTCTATGTGGCGCTGATGGGGGCGCGGGATATGAGCACTATCGACACGCCACCGCTCAATCGTCTGCCGGTGCAGACGGCGGTCTGTCCTTATAACGAGGAGCTCATCACGAAGGCGATCGAACGCGAGCTAGACCGCAAGGGGCAGGTGTTTTTCCTGCATAATCGTGTGCAGTCCATCCACAAGGTAGCGGCGGATCTCCACCGGCTTGTGCCGCGCGCGCGCATTGTCATCGGGCACGGGCAAATGGATAAAACGGAGCTGGAGCTCATCATGCGTGACTTCATCGCGGGCAAGGCAGATGTGCTGCTCTGCACATCCATCATCGAGAGTGGCATCGACATCCCGAACGCGAACACCATTATCATCGACCGTGCCGACCGCTTCGGGCTGGCGGATCTCTACCAACTGCGCGGGCGCGTGGGGCGCGGCGGCCACCGGGCCTACGCTTACCTGCTCCTGCCCCGCCAAGCTCTCTGCACCGCCGATGCCCGCAAACGGGTCTCGGCCATCAAACAATTTACAGAGCTGGGCAGCGGTTTCAAGATTGCTATGCGAGATTTGGAGATACGCGGCGCAGGAAACCTGCTCGGCACCCGCCAGAGTGGGCACATCGCCGCCATCGGCTTCGAACTCTACTGCCAGCTCCTCCGCCAGTGCATCGAGCACCTGCAGGGCAAGGTGCCAACGACCCGTGCCGAGGCAGCCGTGAAGGCGGACTTCCTCTGCTTCTCCGAGGCCTCCCTCGCCACCCGCCCCGCAGACCAAACCGCCCACCTTCTCGGCGCCTTCCTCCCCTCCACCTACATGGAAAGCCCCCGCGCCCGCATGGCCGCCTACGCTGAACTCGCCAAAACCACCTCCACCGACGAAGTAGACGAACTCGCCCTCCGCTGGAAAGACCGCTTCGGTCCCCTGCCCCGCCCTGCCAACACCCTCCTCGCCGTTCACAAAATCAAAATCCTCGCCTCCCGCCGCCGCATCGCCTCCGTCGAATTCCTCGGCCAAAAACTCCTCCTCTCCCGCAACGGTAACTACATCACCTTCAACAATCACTTCCCCCGCCTCTCCGCCTCCAAACCCACCGACAAACTGAAAGAAACCATCCGCTTCCTCGATACAATGTGAATGAATATTATGGTGGTGCCAATCACTCAGAGCACTGACAGCCATGCAGAGGAACAGCCCCAAAAGAGCACGCAAAACGATACCCTACAGATACTGAGTTTCATGACCTGTATATCTCACAACTTCGAATGAACGCTTTTCAGGATCGAGGAATCATCGTTTCTCATCCGCTTGCGACCTTTGATCCGAGGCAGGGGGATAATCTTCGGGATGAGGCCCGGTGTAGGGGCGAGCATCGGGCGAACAAAGGTCCAGCGAGGAGTCGTAGTAGGGTGTGTGAATGCCGATGAGGCCGAGGAGTGTGTGGAAAATATGCTCGTGTCCCACGAGCATATTGGAATGCGCACGGAGCTGTTGCACAGCCTCGGCAAAGTGTGGGTGCAGACGGCAGAACTCCGGGGACGCCAGCACGAACATGCCGACCATGCAGGCGGGCGATTTGTAATAAAGGTCCGGCTCCTCACCGAAGACACCGCGCCCCCACTTGCCGCCGTCCCCCAGCACCTCCCCATGATCGCTGACGTAGAAGTACACGAAGGGACGCCCCTTCAGCATCTCAGACACCTCGCGGAAGAATTGATCCGTGTAGTGAACCGTGGCATCGTAAGCATTGTTCACCTCCTGCGCATGCGCGGCAGGGGAGGAAAAGTCCTCGGCCCAAGGAGCAAAGGGGGCTGTCTTTCGATCGAAGACTTGGAAGGGGACATGGCTACCCTCATTGTTGACATAAAAGAACAGATTCTTCCCAGAATTAGCCTCCAGAACATGCTTCATCTTAGTCAGAGCATCGAGCGGAAGGCCTCTGGAATAGAACCTATCCACGGATCCCTTGGCCAACATCGACACAATTTTGTCGTAACGAAGCTCCATAGAGCGAGGCTGTCCAAAGAACGAATAAACGGGAAAGTCATGTTTGGAAAACAACATAAACACAGAACCCACTGTAGGCTGCATGTCAGGGTCTGCCGTCAGAATTCTGCGGCGAGCATTCGTCAGGATAACAGGCTGTGATTCGCAGGTGTTGGCGGCTGAGGAGACGCAGTACGGAAAATTCACCACATCGGAGCTCTGCCGGAGCCAAGGCGTGGTATCCCGAGCATAACCGTTTATGCTCATGCGATCGGCTCGCAGGCTCTCGCCGAGGTGGAACACGATCACTACGCCGGAATCCGGGGCCACAAAGTCAGAGGTGGACGGCTTATCCGCCGGCGAAGGAAGGGATGACAATTGATCCAACAGAGCATTGGTGTATTTGAGAGCTTCATCTACCTTGGCCGCAACAGAAACAGGCTTGTCGATAGGCCACAGATAGGCCTGACTGAGCCTGTTAGGAGGCACCGCCGTTGCCCCCAATGCACCGAGCAGCAAAAACAGGCAGCCAAACGAGAAGGCAGGCAGCCGCCGCACGCCGCGCAGGCATCGCCATTGGACATATATCAGCCCTGTAACCCCCATCACGGCAATCACCAGCAGAAACACATTCGTGGGCGTTACATAGGCCATAAACTCCTCACGATCCGCCTCCAGAGCCTCGCCGATCACGAACGCATTGAATCCCGTATTATAAAACAGCCCGCTGCAAACCTCCGCCATTCCATATAACAAAAGCGGCGCCCATACTACCACCGCCCAGCGCTTGAGAGCCGCCCAGAGCACCAGCATGCTCCCTGCGGTCAAAAACACAGCTATCGGTGCACGAAAAGCCTTGCTGAAGCCTCGGTAATCACAAAACAGCACATAAACGACAGACAAGAGAATAAGCCACAAAAGGGTCCGCTGAGTCACCCCCCCCCATTCGTCACGTTTATACATAAAAACAAACCCACCTGCAGCAGCCAAGACCGCTGAGAGAGACCACCACCACTCCCTCCACACAAACGGCGTTTCCTTCCAGGCACACAAATCACTAATGCCCACGCCCACAACAACAAGCATGCACAAGGCCACAAAGCGATACTGCTTCAACAGGTTCATGGATGGAGTCTACCACAGAAGAGCCACGAGGACAAGGAAAATAATCACCGAATCGAAAAACATCGCAAAGTTGAATGATGACGGAAAAATTCGATTGTATGTCACAGGCTGTTCTTTGCAAGGCTAAATGCACCATATGACGTGATCATTGACTTGCCTCCTTCTTTTTGCGAAAATGGAATCCAAAGGCTCTTGTTTTGCTGCGCGAAGATCGGCCTCCGAAAATTGCGCGCGGATAACAATTTATCCACATAGACAAAACGTCGACATCCTCTTGCTTGAGGTCAGATAAAGGAGTTCCCTTCGGCAGGAAACGACGGATCAGGCGGTTCGCGTTTTCGTTGCTTCCTCGCTCGGAAGAACAGTAGGGATGCGCATAGTAGAGAGTAGACCTCGGCTCCTCGCCCGGACACGACTTGACGATGCCCTCGGCATCCAAGAACTCGCATCCAATATCGCAGGTGATCGACTTGAAAAGTTCCTTGAATCGGGCGCGTAGAATTGCTCCAAGCGATCGAGTGCGGCACGGACGCTCGCAGACGTCTTGTCTTTCATCACCAAGATATGTTCAGCACGGGTTTGGCGCTCCGTGAGAACAAGCAGTATGCCCTTTGTGCCACGGGGGCCGACGACTGTATCCATTTCATGATGTCCGAATTCTTCTCGGCTGTTAATAACATCTGGTCTCTGCTCAATGCTCACCCCGCGAAGTTTTTTGTGTACCAAGCGTTTGCGGACACTTTCCCTGCGAGGTTTGTGAGGACCCTGTACCATCTGCTCCGGCAAGACCGGAAACCCATAGAGGTAAACGTAGTTATAGAGTGTTCTCTGACTGACTCGCACGTCAACGCCATCTTGAATGAGGCGTTGACGTGCGGCGGCGTGGAGTATTTGCGGTCGATGATGAGCTCCTTGAACTTTGCTACCAATGCATGGTCGCAACCGATCTTGAGATTCGGGCCCTTAGCCGTCATGTTCTCCGCGTGCCGTTCGGAGGCAAAGTCGGCTGAGTAGGTCCGGAACTCCCTGCGCTCGGAGTCGATGTGAGTGACCATGCCCCTCTTGATTTCACGGGAGCCGGTGCTGTGGGATACGTTGAGGCGGCGCGCTATTTCACGCATGGAAACTCGTTTTTAATACCGGGTCTCGATGAGCCGGCGTTCCGAGTCGGTGAGGTGCCGGAATGCCCGCCGCCGTCGCGGAGAGGCAGGCTTTTGTACGACCGACGCGATATGCGAACTGTGGTAAAGTCCACAAGGTACCGTGATGATGCAGAAACCCAAACCTGAAGAACAGCTGCGGGAAGGTAACGAACCTTGGAAGAGAAGGTAGTGCAAGTCTGAATCCCTGTATCGGTGCGGAGGAGTTGTCTGGGTATCTGACGAGGAAAGATAGATGAGTTGCAGCAGGAACATAGGGACTCATCGAGCTTCGAGAAAACGCCGTATGTGATAATTCGCACATACGGTTGCGTGAGAAAGGGGCAAAAGCCCACTACTTAACTCAGGTAATTACAAAATTATCGAGATGGCTGACTTATTGAAATATGTATAAAATTGCTAAATTTGAATATCTGCAACAATTCATAATAAGGTGCTACACTTGAACTCGATTTTAATTTGCATTTTTTAATTTAGCATGATTCAAAATTTTCAACGTGTTTCGCAGCAAACTGCGAGAAAGTTTTCCCTTTATATTGAATTAACGTATTTTGAAAAAACTAATGGATAATGGCTTGATTCCTAATCAATAATTTAGGTTGTTACCCCCAAAGTTTATTCTCAAAATATAGCATGGAATTATCTTTGTCGTAGATTACTTGGCGACTTCTTTTTCCGTCCAAATGTTCGATTATTATAATTGAGCCTTGAAGATTAAAGCGATTTACAGTTATTGCCGTCTGCATACATTCATCGCCTACTGTTCCCTCACGAACATGCCATCCTTCGAAAATTAAAAATAATTCTAATTTTTTGTATTCGCTCCATGTTGCTTTGTAACGAAAAATATCAAATGTAAGACAGGATAGTTTTATCTTCCATTGAGGTTTAAAGTCCATTCCGAATTGTTTCTCCAAATCAAAACCTAACAATTCTGAGCAACGAGCATTACCTCCCGCATCAGGAAGCAATTCTGAATATATGAACGTAATAAATACAATCGGCACGAAAAGCAGAATAGTGCGTTTATTAAAATATTTACATGTGGACATATGCGATTTTCTTAATTAAGGTGGTATCCCCTTCTCGACACCGAGTAGGCCTTTCTTGTTCAGTTTAATGAGGCTGAAGGCATTGTGGCATTTTCTAACGTCTGTGTCAAGCCTTTTTTCGGTCTCCCTCTCCGAAAGTTCCCGAGCAGAGGGGGGGCTCTCGAAGGGGGAACGCTCCTCACATGGGTTACACTCGAGGCTGCCCTCTTGTAGCATAAAAAGGGGGGGGGTAAGATCTAGTCTGTAAAATCAGAGCATCTATTTATTATCCCCACGCTTTCCCTTTTCAAGGTTTTTGCACCCTCCCAAGGCGGCAATGCAGTCGAGCTTCGGTACTCGGCTTCATTGCCCGGAAAAAGCCGGAAAGATTCAGACGCCGGCTGTATTCTGTTCACAAAACAGAAAGACAACATCGTGACAGAACCCACCGAGCACACCACATGGTCCGACATCGTCGAAGGTGGTCATAAAATCCGGCGGGGTACAGAGAATAGAATTGACAAGCCCGGCTGCATATGGCGCCTCCGAACGGCGGAGTGGAAAATGGAGATGATCGAAATTTGAAGGCGAGTTGGCCGAACCGGCAACACCGTGCGCAAATGCCCACCTCCACCCTACCGGATGACTCGTAGGATTGCTCTCTTCCTGAAGATACGCCTGTTAGGATACGGGGTTGCGAAATGTCCTGCGTTGATGCATTCTTGAACAATTGATGCCTTAAAATCATACCTATCCCTTATAAAATTGTCATAATCCCCAACAAAGTATGTTGAATCCTCATTTTGGCGTTGACAGGACAGAGAAAAGGGGTAGAATGACATTTGTAAGGGGCGATGCTCAGCCGAATGCCGTATGAATCCATCTTCAACAAGGAAGCGGTAAAGAACGCGCAGCGGACTTCCCGGACATTCAATATGACTTCAAATACATACAACTTCATTCCGGCCGATAGGGTCGAGGTGTTAGCAGAGGGGGCGCCCTTACCGGGCCCGGAGATGCTCGGGGATAAGAGTGCTACCCGTTGTGTATGGAGTGATATATTGAAGCCGATTGCTTCGGACCCGACGCCCATGGCGTTGCGCTATCTCGGTACTTGGGCCGAGGGTGCAGCGGGGCTGCGGGCCGAGAATCTGGATCTGAATGACACGGATACGGCGGACCGTATAACCTCACTGACCACCTTCTGCGCCGGGACGGAGACCATCAGCCGGTACCCGAGCTACGGCACGGATGCCTACGCCTATGCGTACGATAACATCGGCAACCTCGAGTCGGTACAGAAAGCCGCCGAAGAAACCAATGGCTTGCGGAGCAAATCAAATCTACATCCATCGGGGAGGGATCGGAGCGAGCAGAGGCACCGCCCTCTCCGAGAGCCCCTCGCTCCGCTCGGCGCCTCTCGGAGAGGGCGGCCGAAAAAAAGGCCTGACACAGACGATAGAAAATGCAACAATACTTTTAGCCCCGTTAATCTGCCCAAGAAAGGCTTACTTGGTGTCGAGAAAGGGGAGAGGATCACCTTAAATTGATAGAAACACATTTATGAGCGTTATAACTAATCAGCCTTTAGTTAGGCATCCGTTCAATATTCATAATGGGTCAATGGTGACTTCTGCGAGCTTACCTCAATATCATACAGAGGGATATGCGGAAGGTGTTGGGTTTAATTATGGATTTATTCAGAATCCTGATACAGATACGGCCACTAACAAATATTGGCATCCGCTTAAAGGAAACATTATAGAATATTGGCATGTTCCAAGCGAAGGAATTTCCTGTGTAGAACTGAATGCTACCGACAACTCAAGCGGTATTAAGCAGAAGCTCATGGCTCATGATACGGAAGATAATATTGTCAATCAGTATCAGTTCGCTCAGGGATTTTATTTGATTACTTGGAAAGATAGAGGTCGAAGGGGTGATTCTACTAATCCCACGGTTAATAATTCGTACAATGTAAAGGTGACCTTTGGTGATCCCTCCTCGTCTTCTACAGTAATTGTTGAAAAGTCCATCGCTCAAAATGAAATTGTTGAGGGTGAATGGAGAACTCGATATTTACTTGTTCAAATTAAGAAAAATGATGAGTTCAATACAGGAGGTAAGGACATTTGGCTGTCTATGGATAGTAATGATGATGGTACATTTGGTACACTTATTACAGATGTTCGTGTTTGCCCGATTGCCCTTTCTGATGAGTATTTTTCTTACATTTCTCCTAATGAAGCCGTACCAAACGTATATAGTACAGCTTGGATTAAGCCATCTGTAGGAGAGGATGGCGAACCGGCTATGCCAAACTTGAAATTAGTTGTGGAAAATTTGGATCTCAATGAGTTCTCGGTACAGGCAAAACTTCATGTGACATATCAACGTCCTGAAATTAAAGGCGCTTCATCTTCTCAAGCAACCATTAATGCTGCCGTTATTGAAAAAGACACTCTAAACTTCCCCGTAAATGGCTCGATGTATTCACTGCCAGATGGAAATTGGCATATTGCTGCGAGCTCAGATTGGTGTGAAGCGGTAAATGAGGGATTCTTTGGCGGCACTTCGGTATTGACTATCGTTATTTATCAGGGAGATACAATGATATGTAATCTGGAATATCCTTTCCGTATTGCAGGTTTGAATCCAGACGATTCTGTTTGTGAAGAGTTCGTTATAAACTACATTCGTACTGAATATCCAACTACATTGGGTACCATGGGATGGGTTATGCCTGCTATCGGGAAAAGCGAATCGAAAGGGTACGGCGGTGAAATCACTTCTCTGCATCCCTTTATTTGGAATGATTCTAGAAAAGTCCTTTTCAATCAATTCGTTGAAGGTGGCGGAAATTACAGTCGAGTCATAGGCAAAGAAGGTAATCCCTTACATTCAGCAGATAATAGCGGTGCCGGTGGTTATGGTATTTTCCAAGTAACAGGAGATACATCAGGTACAGACGTTGCAATTCCCAGAGCTCAAATTTGGAATTGGCAGGAAAACGTTAAGGCTGCTATGCGAATTATTAAATCTAAGTATGATATAGCAAGTTCTTGGATGAATCGCCAAATTCAGCAGCAGACGCAGGAAGCCCCAAGTAAATCACTGCCTCCGTATCGTGCTGCTAATAGCAATCCTGAAAGTGGATTGGCCTATGACGTTACTGTGGCACAGGATACCGAAAAGACGATGACCCATTTGTGTACTATCAAAGCATACAATGGAGCGTCGAAACCTCTCAGTATTGTGAGTGAAAGCCCCACTAAATACCGAGATACGGATAACTTTGTGTATGATGCATTGTATGGCCATTATTGCACTTGGAGGAATGATACCCAGGATTGGTGCATCAGTCGATATAATTCTCATAGGTTTGATTATGTAGAACGTGTATTGTCTTGCAGAGAACTTCCTAATCGAAATTAATCCTTTATTTCTTAATAAGAGCCACGAATTTTTCTGTGGCTCTTGACTTTAGGATTTCCTTATGATACAATTAGCGGGTCATGAGTATGTTTCATTTGTTTCTGTATACTTCTGTTCTTGCTTCGTTAAATACGGGATGCATCGGGTTTAATACAATTTCAAAAACATTTCCTAATGAGGTATATAATCTGATAGTTCAACAAGTTGAAGAAATGTCAGCCAATGAGGTCCTATGGGAGGGAGAAATGGAGAATACCGTAGACCATTACCTAAATACAAAAGTTTTTGCTCAGCGTTGCCCGGATGGTGGCCTATCGTATAATTTCAGCATGAGTAAACAGCCATGCGGCGGATGGATTGTAAAAACAGAAATTGATTTAATAGGAGATAGTGAAAAAGAAATCGTATGGCAAGTTATTACCCCTGATTCCGGTTGCATAAATTATTTGAACAACGTATTAGTTTATACAAAGTCCGGCGATTTTTTATTCCACGCTCCACCTCAAATTATTTTTTCCGAAAAACTCGAGAGGTGTTCTCGAGGCGTAGTATTTAATAGTACGCCAACACGTTACGAATTTTCACTGATTGGTGCTGACGAATGGCTTGTGAATTCTGATGGCGTTGTAATGCACAGCTATGATGTCAGAGATAAATTGAATACTGAGACGGGAGAATTTTCGATTCCCGGGATAATACAAGTTACGGAGCGCCGGTATACGCCACAGGGAGTTCATACCAGTCAGGAGAGTTATGAACCCATATCAGAGCAATATCCAAATTTGAGGAAAATTATAAGCTCTATAGAAAGAAGCGCTCCGAAAGATAGGACTGAATCTTTGCATCATGTTTCTCCATTGGTACATGCGGCTACGACAACCTCTCCAATTTGGATAAGTGGAAGATTCCCCATTGAGGAATTGATGAAAAAGTGGGTTTCGGAGAATGATATGCATCTTCGACATATTCAGAGTTATACAGCAAGACGGTTCCTTGAACAGTTAAAGCAATAATTAAAGTGTACTATATTTCTGAAAATTTTAGTATTACCCGGAAAAAGCAGGAGGGATTCAGCCACCGGCTGTATTCTGTTCACAAAACAGAAAGACAACACCGAGACTGAACCCACCGAGCACACCACATGGACCGACATCGTCGAAGGTGGTCATAAAATCCGGCGGAGGGGCTTTTTTTTGCTTGCTTTTCCGCGAATCCGGGGCTATAATGCCCAACGATGAAGATACTGGCAGCAACAGACTTTTTGGCAGATGGTGCACCCGTACTCGATTTTGCCGCCACGCTGGCTCAGCAGACCGGCGGCAAGATGTACCTGTTGCACGCTCTGGAACCCACCATGATCAACACCTACGGCACATTCTGCAACGGCGTGTATGACGACCCCCTCATGGGCCCCTTGGAGGGTACGCCCCCCGTGCAGGGCAAGGGGACGAACCACCTGCTTGCCGCTGCGGATATGAAGGCCAAGCAGCTGGCCTCCGAGATCAGTGCCAAATACAACATTCCCATCTACGGCAAGGCGGAAGAGGCGGAGGACATCGTGGCCTGCGTCAATGATTTCTGCAAACGCCACGCCATTGACTTGATTGCTATCGGCAACCGCCACCACACCCTGCTTACCTCCATTCTGCTGGGCAACACGGCGGAGAAACTCGTGCGCGCAGCCACCATCCCGGTTACTGTTGTTCCCTGCGGCCCCAAAGCCTCCGGTGCCGTATGAGGTTCATCTTTCTCGGGGATGTCGTGGGCAAGCCCGGTCGCCGCGGTATCTTGACCGCTGCGGCTGAGCTGCGAGCGGAGTTCGCGGCCGATGCCGTGGTGATTAACGCCGAGAACGCAGCCTCCGGCAAGGGACTTACCCCGCACATTGCGCAGGAGTTTCTGGACGCAGGGATTGACGTGATCACCCTGGGTGACCACGCTTGGGACCGCAAGGAGCTGTTGCCTTGGTTAGAAACCGCGCCGCAGGTTCTGCGGCCGCTCAACTGGGAGGAGGGCACACCGGGGTTCGGGAGCTACCTGGCCCCTACCCCGGCCGGTCCGCTGGGGGTCTTGGTGCTGCAGACCCGCACGTTCATGCGTGTGGGGGCCCTCAATCCCTTCCGGGTAGGTCGGGCGGAGGTTGAGCGCCTGCGCGCGGCCGGTGCCGCGGCGGTGCTGGTGGATGCGCACGGAGAAACAACGAGTGAGAAAATCGCGCTGGGGCTGCACCTGGACGGGCTGGCCACGGCGGTGCTGGGCACGCATACACATGTGCAGACGAATGATGCGCGCATACTGCCCGGCGGCACGGCCTGCGTGACGGATGTGGGCATGTGCGGGCCGCGGGATGCTGTTTTGGGGAGGGACGGCCATGCGGTGGTGCAGGCATTCCTCACCGGGCTGCCGCAGCGGCTGGAAGTGGCAAGCGGGCCGGTCATGCTGAGCGGGGCCGTGATAACAGCGGATGACGCCACGGGCAAGGCCACGGATATTCAACTTCTTAACCGCGTGTACGAGTAGGATGGATACGGAGCGTTTCGGCGGCATTGCCCGCCTGTACGGCGTTGCGGCGGCGGAAGCCCTCTGCGGCAGGCGCGTGGCAGTGGTCGGCATCGGCGGCGTGGGGTCTTGGGCAGCGGAGGCCCTGGCGCGCACGGGTATCGGCTCGCTGGTGCTGCTGGACATGGATGACCTGTGCATCACGAATACCAACCGACAGCTCCCCGCCCTGGAGGGCAATTACGGACGCCCCAAGGTGGAACTGATGGCGGAGCGCATCCGCCTGATCAATCCGCAGGCAGAGTGCCTACCCCTGCAATCTTTTTATACCGTCAACAATCCGGATATTTTGTTTGACACACAGCCGGATGTGGTGATTGATGCCATCGACTCCATGCGCCCCAAGGCCCACCTCATCGCGGAGTGCTTCCGACGCGGCGTTCCCGTGGTCACCTGCGGCGGCGCCGGAGGGCGCATCGACCCGGCCTGCATCGAGCTGGCAGACCTAGCGCGCACGGGGGGCGATAACATGCTCGCGCAGCTCCGCAAAACGCTTCGGCAGCAATATGCCCTGCCCCTGCACGATAACTGCCCGCCCCTGGGCATTCCCTGCGTCTTTTCGCGGGAGAAGCCGCGCTTCCCGCGCTGTGACGGCTCGGTGAGCTGCGAGCGGGAGCCCGGGCACGTCGGCGGCATCAGTTGCGCCTCCGGGTTCGGCTCGGCCACTCACATCACGGGAACCTTCGGCATGATGATGGCGGGGGCCGCTGTCAACCTCCTCATCCGGACCTTTTCTCTGTCATCACACGAAAATACTTGAAAAGCACGGATCATTCTGTATAATGGGTGCCGATATGAAAGCACTCCTTACCCTCAGTTTGTTTGTCCTCGGCGGCGTATGCCTTGCACAGATTCCCGTTCTTCCCGGTCCGCAGCCCGCCCGCTCGGAGAAAAGCGGCAACGTTACCCGCTACTATGATGCAGCAGGCCGCTCCATCGGTCGTTCCGAGCAGTCCGGCGGTGTCACCCGCTACTACGATGCGGGGGGACGTTCCGTCGGTCGTTCCGAGCAGTCCGGCAACACCACCCGCTACTACGATGCCGGCGGACGCTCCGTCGGACGCTCCGAGCGCTCCGGCAACACCACGCGCTACTATGACGCAGGCGGCCGCTCCACAGGCCGCGCCGAGCAGTCCGGCAGCACCACCCGCTATTACGATGCCGGGGGCCGCTCCACGGGCCGCGCCGAAAAGTCCGGCAACACCTCCCGATACCATCAATGAGCTTTTTTTGGCACTCCGTCAGTTTTTATGACCACCCCACGGGAGCCAGCGCTTCGTGAAAGCTCCTGCAGGTGGATTCCCGTAGCTTCAGATATAGGTACCGCACGCTGGTTATGCCCCTCATCTGAAATTGGATTTTCGCGATTTTTGAGTTCACCCCCTCAATGACTCCGGAAGTCAGCTTGTAGCGGAAATAACCCAAGACAGCCGAGGCCTGCTCCTTAAGGGTCTTAGACATTGCGATGAAGGGCTT
>JALFWB010000054.1 GCA_022787425.1 Akkermansia sp. | reverse complement strand
ATTATGTTTCAAAGCGCACGAATAGCAACCTTTGTGTATATTCGTTCACTTCGTTGATAAAATTAGGCCCTTTCGTGGGATCAGGTTGTTTTTCGGAGACTTATTGGAAGTCCCCATATGAAGAAAGCATACATCGTAATGATTTTGAGTTATAAAAATTATTATTTTTAAATCTAATATATTCTTTCTTCAATGCTTTATAAGAGAGATGATTCCACAACATCACTTCCCTAGTCCATATAGAATGCAAAATATCTACAGCTCGCCTATCTGTAACAAGGCGAACATCTAATTGATTATAGGCATCGATATTTTATCGGCTATTTCTGCCAGCTGAAAAACAGCAGAATCAGCAGTCTCACGAGAATCTATCGAGGATAAAACATGAGTGATTTTAACTACGTTATCATTTATCTTTTCAAAATAACCATCAATTGCAACATCAGTGGGCATATCGATAACTTTATTTTCTCTATATGTAAATAAATAAGCAAACCATACTATTAAACACAGCAGTACGACTTTGAAGGCGGCGATGCAAGTTTTTTTCTGTAAAATCTCTGTCATTGTGGCAAAAAACGTTTGCAAGTTAGGTTAAGTAGCGGAGTTTTTCGGTTGAGACGAGGCTGCTTAAGGTGGTACCCCCTTCTCGACACCAAGTAAGCCTTTCTTGGTCAGACTAACGGGGCTGAAGGTATTGTTGCATTTTCTATCGTCTGTGTCAAGCCTTTTTTGCGGTCTCCCACTCCGAGAGGCTCCGAGCGGAGCGAGGGGACTCTCGGAGTGGAAGGTGCCTCTGCCCGATCTTCTCCCTCCGATCCTGCTCCGCCGGATGTAGATTTGAGTTGCTCCGCAAGCCATTCGTCGGGAGATAGGTTTCCAAGCTCCTGATGCGGACGCTCCTCGTTATAGTATTTTATCCATTTACCACACACCCCGGCAGCCTCCTCCATGCTCTCAAAGTCATGTAATAAAAAACATTCATGCTTCAGGCTCCTCCAAAAGCGTTCCATCCGAGAATTATCTTGCCATCTGCCTCGTCCGTCAAGGCTGATCTGCACGCCGAGACCCATTATTCTCGACTGCCACTCTCGGGATGTGTATTGACTGCCCTGATCCGTGTTAAAGACTCGTGGAAGCAGACCACTCTCCAAAGCCTTATCAAGAGTCTCGAGACACAAATCGGTTGTCATATTCGGTCCGATGCGCCACCCAAGAATCTTGCGGCTGGCCCAATCCAAGACTGCACAAATATAATAGTGTTTGTTTTTGATCTTTACAACAGTAATGTCACTGCTCCATACATCATTAGGGTGCAAATATCCCATATCCCTTACAATATAAGGGTATTTCACGTCTTCGGGATGTGCTCCATATAATGTTTTCTGTGATCTATTATAGATGGTTCGAAGTTGCATTTCCCGCTTTAGTCTCATCAGCTTTTTAGGGCCGATGTTCAGACCGTATTTCTTCCGGAGGAGCATTGGTAGCCTCCTTCTTCCCAGACATGGATCCACCTGATAAGCAGTCTTTATCATTTCCTTAGCCTTATTCTCTCCGTCTTCATCCTTCTTCTGAGGTTTATAGTAGCTGCTACTGCGAGGTACCCCGAGCAATTCGCATTGACGGGTGCGACTGATCTCGGAAACATCTTTGTCGAGGAGCTGGGAACGCTGTTTCCCTACAACCCCGGCTTGCTCAGTAGGCTTAAAGATCAATCTTAAAGTATACCCAACCGGTTGAGGGCGAGTACAGGACATCTCCGGAGGCCGGCGATTTGAGGATGCGTGATTGAAACGCCTCATCTTTGGTCCAATCATGGATGGCTTTACCGGGACTCACCTTGGACTCCGCGTGCTCGCCGCCCTGTGTCTGAGGCAGGGCTTGGGTGGGAAGACGGAAAAAGCCTTCAGCGCCGTACTCGGGATCCTGATCCGGTATCGTGAAGCGGTCCGGTTCTCTGCCTGTGTGCTTGTTGATGATCCTCACGGACGCATCTGATATATCACCGGAATCGACGTTGAACAGTTTGCTGATAATCTCTGTATCCTCGTTGTTCTTCTCGAAGAAATCGCACCCCGGGACCATGAGTATCAGGGCTGCCATAACAGAAGATATCATGCGTTTCATCGTGGGCAGGCGGAAAGAAAACGGGGAGCGCCTCGGAGTAAATGAGGGCTCCCCGTATGGTAAAAGGAAGGGGCGAAGCCTTAGCCGTTGACGCGGCCGAGGTAGGAACCGTCCTCCGTCTTGACGGAAATCTTCTGGCCGGCGGAGATGAAGAGCGGCACCTGCACCACGAGACCGGTGGTCATCGTCGCGCTCTTGTACACATTGTTGGCAGAGTTACCCTTGACGCCCTCGGGAGCCTCCGCGACCTCCATGGTGATGGCGGCGGGCAGCTCGATGGAGCACACCACCTCGTCCGTGAAGAGCAGCACATAGGAGTTACCCTCGATGAGGTAGAGCTTGACGGGCTCCACGATATCCTCCGGCACGCAAACGTCCTCGTAGGTCTCGGTGTTGAGGAAGTGGTAACCCATACCGTCGACATAGGAGAACTCCATCTCCTCGCGGCTGAGCATGACGCCCTCGAGGAAATCGTTGGAAGTGAGGCGGAGGTTGTAGTCCTTACCGGAAGCGATGCTGCGGATGGTCATCTGAACGTAGGAGGCCATGCGCGGGGGAGTCTTGAGCTGACTCTCGCGAACGACGCAAATGTCGCCGTTGTAGTTGACGGCGTGCCCTTTGCGGAGCTGAATTACGGGAACTTTTGCCATAACGCCGCGCAAGGTAGCAGACTTTCGCGAGATAGTCAAGATTTTTTTACGATATTTTGCGCTATTCCTTGCAAAAAGGACGGCCTGTGATAGAATGGGGGCACGATGAGTGACGCGGACCAAGGAGCAAACGAGCGGAGTCGGGTAGACGAATGGCAGCGCAGGCTGCTGGACATCTCCCTGCGGAATGACCTGCTGAACACACGGATGACGACCCGGCAGATTGAACTGATCGTGCCGGATGCCGCCGAGCTGGAGGACGAATTAGCTGCGGGGCGGAGCTTTTGTATCGAGGAAGCGAACGGCGACCAAGTAGCAGCCGGGGCCCTGAAGAAAGGGCGACTGCTGGCCACGAGCGGGGGCCGCCTGCCCCTGCCCCGCCGCCTGCAGAAACTCTACCGAACCGCCCGCACCAACCTGGAAGAGACCGGATCCGCCGCCCTGTACGTTGCCATCGGTTATCTGCGGTGGAAGCCTGCGGACAAGGCCGACAAGGAATGCCTGGCCCCGCTGGTGCTGGTGCCCGTGGAGATACGCCGCAGCGGCACGCAATACCGACTGGAGCAATCCGGCGACGGAGAAGGCCCCCGCTTCAACATGACCCTGCTGGAAATGCTGCGCCGCGAGCGCATTCTGCTGCCGGAGCTGGAAGGCGAGCTACCCACCGACAAACGGGGGGTGGATGTGCCGCAGATCATGGCCCTGGTGCAGCAGCGAGTGAGCCACATGGACGGCTGGGGCGTAGAGAACCGCGCCTCCGTGGGCATCTTCTCCTTTGCCACCTACCTGATGTGGAAGGACCTGACGGAACGCCACACGGAACTGTTGCAGAACGACATCGTGCGCCATTTGGCAGCCACTCGCCGAGGAGCCTTCCCCACAGGGGCGGATTTCCCGAAGGTAGCAGACATCGAGGCACAGCTCCCCCCCGAAGCCTTCGCCCTCCCCTCGTCGGCGGACGGCACCCAACTCTCCGCCGTGTTAGCAGCGGAGCAAGGCAAGAGCTTTGTTCTGATCGGCCCGCCCGGAACGGGCAAGAGCCAGACCATTACCAACATCATCGCCCGCTGCCTGGGAGCGGGGAAAACCGTCCTTTTTGTGGCAGAAAAATCCGCCGCCCTGCAGGTGGTGTACAAACGCCTGTGCCGCATCGGTCTGGGCGATTTCTGCCTGCGCCTGCACTCCAACAAAGCGAACAAGGGCGAGGTACTCCGCCAGTTTGACAGCGTGCGGAGCATGACGGTGGAATTCGATGCCGCCGCACAGCAACAGAATCTGCAACAACTGGCCGAAAAACGCACCCGCTTATCCGCCGTACACCGCGCCCTCCACACCCGGCGAGCCGATGGGAGCACCCTGCTGCATGAAATGATAACGGAGCTGGCGGGCCGCGACCTTCCCGAGGTACCCACCGCCCCCCTGCGGGAAGACGCCGAGACCCTACGCGCCCTGCAACAGACCGCCGAGCAGCTGGATACCCTCGCCGAGCCCCTGCGGAACTACTTCGGCACGGCAGCCATGGGCCTGAAACTGCCCGCCGGCTGCACCCCCGCCGAGGAACAGACAGCAGCCGCCCTGATGCGCTCCCTCCGGAAAGCGGAATGCGCCTGCGATGCCGCCCGCGCGGAACTCTGCGCCGCCCTGAACCTGAAGCCAACCTCCGCCGGCACCACGGAGACCGACACGGCCCTGCTGAAAGTCGCCGAACTCATCCCCGGCGGCAGCGCAGCACGCCCCCTGCCCGCCGAAAGCCTCCTGCGCCCCATGCGGGATTACGCCGCCGCGCAGGCGAGCCTCTCCGTTCCCTACACGGCGGACGCCGAGATGCAGGAAGACCCCGCCGAGCTGCAACGCCGCTGGCGAGAAGCCGCCGTCTGCTTCGCCCCCATCCGCTGGTGGAAACAGCGCGGCCTGCGCCGTAGGCTGGCCGTGCTCGCCTACCCAAACACCCCCACCGCCCCGGAGTCGGACTTGGCGGCCCTGGTGACCATGCGGAAAGCACGGGAAGAAGCTAATGCCCTGCTGACAGAGCGCGCCTCGACCGAACGCCCCGCCGCCGTCCTGCGCGAGGCGACCCGCCAAAGGCAAGCAGCACGGAAAGCAGCGGAAGCGGTCTGCGACCCCGAGCTGCTGCCCGCGAACGCCGAGCAAGCCGGCGAGCTGGCCGATGCCATCGAAGGCGATCCCCTGCTCTGCCGACAAATCGCCCTCTGGAAAGAAGCCGAAGCAGCGGCCCGCGCGGCGGGATTCGGGATGGTGCCCGACTGGCTGCTGAACGCCACCTGCGCCCCCGGAGAAGCGGCACGGCTGGCACGCACGGTATACGCCCGCAACGCCACCCGCCGCGCCGTGCAGGCCTCCCCCGAGCTGGCCCGCTTTACCCCGCTGATGCACGAGCGACTCGTCGGCGACTTCTGCGACAAGGACAACGAGCTTACCGAGCGGACGAGCACCGCCATACGCCACGCCCTGTGGCAGCGCAGCATGCAGCTGAAAGACCCGCGCTACGCCGAGGAGCTGAACATCCTGCAACGCGAACTCACCAAGAAACGCGCGCAGATGCCCCTGCGGCGGCTGGTGGAAAATCTACCGAACCTCATGCCCCTGCTCAAACCCTGCATGCTCATGAGCCCGCTCTCTGTGGCGCAATTCCTCAACATGCGGAAGGAGCCCTTCGACCTGGTCATCTTCGATGAAGCCTCGCAGATGCGCGTATGCGACGCTGTGGGGGCGCTGGCTCGCGGCAAAAACGCCGTGATTGTGGGCGACCCGCACCAGATGCCCCCCACCGACTTCTTCTCCGGCCGCGGCGAGGAGGACGAAGACGACGAAGAGACCGAACACGACTTGGAGAGCATTCTGGACGAATGCCTGGCCTGCGGCGTGCCGAGTATGCAGCTGCAGTGGCACTACCGCTCCCGCGCGGAGCAGCTCATCGCGTTCTCTAACAACCGCTACTACGGCGGCGAACTGGTCACCTTCCCCGCGCCGCAAACCCGCAACACGGCCCTGCAACTGCACCGCGTGCGCGGCGTGTACCGCAAGGGCAGCTCCCGCACCAACCCGCAGGAAGCCGCCGCCCTGGTGGACCACGTGGTGCGCACCCTGACCGCCCCGGAATTCGTTTATACGGAGATGACCAGCATCGGCATCGTCACCTTCAATAACAAGCAGCAGGAACTTATCGCCGACCTGCTCGATGAAGCCCGCGCGGCGAATCCGGCGCTGGACCGATTCTTTGACGAAGAGCTGCCGGAGGCCGTGTTTGTGAAGAACTTGGAGAGTGTGCAGGGCGATGAACGCGGCATCATCTACTTCTCCACCACCTTCGGGCGGGACAAAGACGGATCCATGTCCATGAACTTCGGTCCGCTGAACAAACAAGGCGGCGAGCGACGCCTGAACGTGGCCATCACCCGCGCCCGGGCGGGCATGCACGTCTTCACATCCATGGACCCCGAGGACATCGACACCACCCGAACCTCTGCACAAGGCGTGGCAGACCTCCGGGGCTTTTTGGAGACCGCCTCCAAGGGAACACCTGCCGTAGGCAACATGAAGAACGCCGAAGGCACCGGGCTGTCAGGTCAGGTGGCGGAAGGCCTGCGCGGGCTGGGCTGGGAATGCCGCCGCTGCCCCGGTGCCACGGGGATGCAGGCCGATGTGGCCGTGGTGCATCCGCAGGAGCCCGACCGCTTCCTGGCCTTGGTGCGCACGGACGGAGACGGCACGCCGCAGAGCACACGCGACCGCGTGAAACAGCGCGATCTGGTGCTGGCAGAGCTGGGCTGGGACGTGCTGCACCTGTGGGCCGCAGACTGGTGGCGCAACACACAGGACGCCCTCGCGCGGCTGGATGCCGCCCTGCATGCCCTGGTGAAACGCGGCCCCAAACCCGCCCGCGAGTGGCCGGATCTGCTGGCCGACAGAGCCCCCATTGCCGATGAAGCGGAGGAGACAGAGGAGGAAACCATGGGAGAAACAGCCCCGCCACCGGCCTACGAGGCCTATGTCCCCACGCACAAACTTACCTCCAACCCCGCCACTTGGGAGCGCGCTGTGCTGCAGGCCGTGCGCACCGAGGGACCGGTGACCGCCGAACGCTTGGCGCAGGCCCTGAGCGGCGAGGCCAAGCTCTCCGCCACCGCCCGCTCCACCGTGTTCCGCGCCGCCGTGGACACTGCGACGGCACTGGAGACCCGGCAGCAACTCATCACCGAGTGGGAGCAGGACGGCACGGGCGGCACGCAGCGCGTCTACCGACTTCCGGAGCAGGACGCCGTCCGAGTCCGCACGGCGGGCCCCCGCAGCATCGAGCAGATTCCGCCCTCCGAAGTACGAGCCCTGGGCAAACAGGTGTGCGAAGCCGAGGCCCTCTTCCCGACCTCGGAGGCGCACATCCGCCGCGTTGCGAAGCTGCTGGGACTGCGCGCCACCGCCGGCACCAAGGACACCCTGGCCCGCCTGCTGCGCGAGTCGTGACGGGCAATTTCCCCCGCATGCCGCCGTTTTGCTTTGACATCCCGGCGGCAAATGCGTATAATAGCCGCGCATGAGTGCCATTTTCAACCCGGAAGACTACTTCCGCAGTTACACCGTGGAGGAAATCTTCGGTGCCGGGGCGGAGTGTGAGGTAGACTTGGGCTGCGGCGACGGCGGCTTCCTGCTGCAAATGGCCCGACACTACCCGGAGCGGCGTTTTCTGGGGGTGGAACGGCTGCTCGGACGCATCCGCAAGGTGTGCCGCGACAGCGAGAAACAGGGGCTGACGAATGTGAAAGGCCTGCGCGCGGAGAGCCGCTACTTCCTGGAGTGGATGATAGCACCGGGTAGCATTCGGCGGCTGCACTACCTCTTCCCGGACCCCTGGCCCAAGGAGCGCCACCACAAGAACCGCTTGGTGCAGGGGAGCCTGCTGCCCATCATGCACCGCGCCCTCGCCCCGGGAGGTGAGTTACTCTTCAAGACGGACCACGAGGACTACTACGAATGGGTGTGTGAGCTGCTGGACGAAAGCCCGCTCTTTGCGCGGGCAGAGTGGGATGCGCCCTTCTACCCCAAGACGGATTTTCAGCTGCAATGGGAGGCCATGGGGAAGGAAATTCACGCTGCAAAGTATATCAAGAACGATGAGCTTTGACCTGACCACCACGGACCCGAGCGGCGCGCGACGGGGCACCCTGCACCTTCCGCACGGGGATGTACCCACCCCCATTTTCATGCCCGTGGGCACGCAGGGGACGGTCAAGACCCTGCACCCGGAGGACTTGGAAGCCTTGGGTGCCCGCATCATTCTAGGAAACACCTACCACCTCTGCCTGCGCCCGGGAGATGAAGCTATCCGCGACTTGGGCGGGCTGCACCGCTTCGCCGGCTGGGAGAGGCCCATCCTGACGGACAGTGGGGGCTTCCAAGTGTGGAGCCTCGCGCGCCTGCGCAAAATTACGGAGGAAGGGGTGCGCTTCTGCAACCACATCGATGGGGCATACATGATGCTCTCCCCGGAGCGCAGCATGGAAATACAGGCCAACTTGGGCAGCGACATCGCCATGCTTTTCGATGAATGCCCGCCCTACCCCTGCGACCGCAAGTATGCGGAAAAATCGCTCGGTTATACACTTCGCTGGGCCAAACGCTGCAAGCAGTGGGTGCAGGAGCACGAGCCGCAGACAGCGGGCTGCCCCCAGCAGCACTTCGGCATTGTGCAGGGCTCCGTCTATGCGGATCTGCGCAAGAGCTGTGCGGAAGAGCTGGCGGGCATGGATTTTGACGGTTACGCCATCGGCGGTGTGTCCGTGGGCGAACCGGAGGAGGAGATGCTGCGCGCCATTGAGAACACGACCCCCTATTTACCGACAGATAAACCGCGCTACGCCATGGGGCTGGGTACCCCGATTCAGTTGCTGGAGATGATCGAGCGCGGGGTGGATATGTTCGACTGCGTGATGCCCACGCGCCTGGCGCGACACGGCATTGCGATGACACCCGATGGGCCGATCCACATCAAAAACGAGCGGTGGAAGAATGATCAGTCCCCGCTGGATGCCGAGGGCCACCCGCATGTGACCCGCTTCTCCCGCGCAGCGATTCGGCATTTCTTCCGTGCCGGGGAGATGCTGGCCCTGCGGCTGCTTTCGTTCCAAAATCTTCACTTCTATTTGCGGCTCATGGCGCAGGCGAGAAGCGCCATTGCAGCCGGTGAATTCGCTGCCTTCAAACGCAGCTTCATCTCGCGTTACCAAGCACATAACATACCATGAGTTATATCAACATCCTGGCCCAGGCTGCTCCTGCTGCCCCCGCCGCTCCTGCCGTCAATGCTGCTCCCGCAGCCCCCGCTGTCAACGCCGCTCCCGCTGCACCGGCTGCCCCCGCCACGGGCACCACGCAGCAGCCCGCCAAGGCCCCGGCTCAACCCGCCGACCAGCAAGGGGGCGGTTGGTTCTCCTTCCTGCCGATCATCCTCATCATTGTTATCTTCTACTTCCTGCTCATTCGCCCGCAGCAGCGTCAGCAGAAGGAGGCCAAGAAGCGCGAGGCCAGCCTGACGCCCGGCCAGAAGGTGGTGACCATCGGCGGCATCCACGGCATCGTCCGCGAGGTGCTGGCGAACGACGTGCGTGTGGAGCTCGCTCCGAATGTGGTCGTCAAGTTCGCCAAGGCGGCCATCGCCCAGATCCTCACCAAAAATGAGGAGGGCGACAAAGAGTCCAAGTAACTGATGCAGCTGCCGTGCAGCAGGTCTATACACTCCCCGACCTGACCCCGCAGGTGCTTGCCTGCGGGGGGCGGCCCATCAAGCTCGGGGTGATCGGGAACCCGATTGCCCATTCCAAATCCCCGCAAATGCAACAGGCCGGCTTGGATGCGGCGGGGATTCCCATGACCTACGTGCGCCTGTTGGCCGGAACGGCTGCGGGCGAGTTCGAGGCAATGATGCAAGCCCTCGGGGAGCGGGGCTTCATCGGGCTGAATGTCACCATTCCTTTCAAGAAACAGGCATATTTGCTGGCCCGAGAGAAGGATGAACTGACCTCCCTCTGCGGGGCCGGGAACACCTTGGTGCACCTGCCCGCCGGCGGGTGGCGGCTGCACAACACGGATGGCCCGGGATTCGCCCAAGCGGTACGGGAACTGACAGGACACCCCCTCGGGGAGCTGCGGGTTCTGCTGCTCGGGGCCTGTGGCGGCGCGGGATGCGCCCTGGCCGCTCAATGTGCCTTGGCCGACTGCCCGAGGCTTTTCTTGGCAAACCGCCCGAAGCCTCAATTGACAGAGCTGGCAGAGCACCTGCGGGCGCAGACGGGAGCCCGGGTCGAGCCCATTGCCTTGGGAAGCGACGCCATGGCAGCCGCCGTTCGTGAGGCGGATCTCATCGTCAACGCCACGAGTCTCGGCCTGCACCGGGGAGACCCCCTGCCCCTTTCTCCGAACCTGCTGAGACCCGGGCAATGGGTATACGATATCGTTACGCACCCCACCCCATTCTGTGCAGCAGCTGCGGAACACGGCTGCCGCGCGGACTACGGCTTGAGCATGCTGCTGTGGCAGGGAGCCTTCGCCTTCCGCCACTGGTTCGGCACACTGCCGAATATCGCATCGATGCGGCGGGCCTTGGAGCAGGCCTGAGTCCCCGATATTTTAACGCCGACGGCCTCGGCGTTTAGGTGACGCCGGAGGATTCCACACAGCGCGCAGTGCGGTGCTGTCTCGCATCTCGACCACCGCTCGGGCAGAATATCCACCATCCTCGGCGCGAGCATCCCGCTTAGCCCCCCGTTCCAAAAGGAGCCGAACCGTCTCAAGGCGGTCATACCAACAAGCAACCGTGAGCGGAGACATCAGCGACCCATCACGTCCGCAGGCCTCAATGTCAGCCCCGGCATCGAGCAGCTTCCGCACCATATCAACCTTACCCATGCGACACGCCAGCCAAAGAGCCGTGGCGGGCTGATGCTCGGAGACACGCGCCTCCTTATCGGCACCCTGCTCCAACAGAAAGTCGACAATCTCTGCCCTACCGGTGAGCGCAGCGACCATGAGGGGCGTATATCCGTATGAATCCCTCACCTCTGCGGACACCCCCTCCTTCAAACAGCGGCGCACGGCAGGCAGGTTACCGACCTCAATCGCGCGGAAAAGGCTCATGTGGGCAATATAATCCTGCCCCGTTATCTTACTCAGACTACGAACGATGCGACCGCTGCGACACCCCATCACAGCCCGGCGGCATGACTCTGTAATCTGCGCTCCCTGCTCAAGCAGCAAGCGGACAGAAGCGGCATGACCACCCCGCACGGCAGCGGACAAGGGACACAGCACCCCCCCGCGCGTTCGATGTTCGCAGGGCGTGGCCCCATGCTTCAGCAGAAGCTCGATCACCTCCGCGTCTCCCCGCATACAGGCAGCCGTCAGGGGATCCAGCACATACGATGCACGGTTCGGATCAGCCCCCTTATCCAACAAATAACGGACAACATCGACATAACCGCCGAGGCATGCAACCAGAAGCGGCGTCTCACGTGTGTAGGGGTAGACATCCGGGTCCATGCCGTGTTCCACCAAATAACGCACCACGGGCAAACGCCCGTAGCGACAGGCCTCCACCAAGGGCATAAAGCTGCTTCCCTCGGCCCCCCAAATCGCATCCCAAGCCGGGCCCATGTGGGGGAACCCCTGCTCCACCAAGGGAAGAATTCCACCGGCACAGGCAGACAGGAAGACGCGGCAGTAATAAGGATCCGACACGTTGCATTTCTGCACCGGGAGCAATTTCTCCACCACCCGAGGGCAAGCACCCAAGCAGGCACACTCCATCACGGATATGCGGCGGCTCTGCCCCGGCAGCGTGGATGCCGTAGGAGAAGCACCGCGCTCCAGCAGCCGCAGCGCAAGGTCCTCCATACCGTTCAGGCAGGCAAACATCAGCGCCGTGCGCCCCGTGGACGCCTCCCTGGCCCGGGGGTCAGCCCCCTTTCGGAGCAGCAAATCAGCGATCTGTTCGTAGGCAGCAGCACGCGGATGCGCTGCAGGCTTCAACTTCCCGTGACTGCATCCGCAAGCAGTCGCCGTCACCAGCAAAGGGACACCGCCCGGAGACGCATTGGCCGATGCCCCGAGGGACAGGAGCTCGCGGACGGCCTCTGCATTTCCCTGAACACAGGCGCGGGCCATGGCCGGAGCAAGAGAATTTTTGCCGGCAGACGGCACGAGGCGTTTGAGCAAGGAGGCATGATTACCGACAGCGGCACACACCAAGGCGGTCTCCCCCTTCCCGGTCCGGACTCGGGTGTTGGCTCCCTTCTCCAGCAAAAAAAGGCACAGCGGCCCTGCCTCGGGATCCGTCAGGGCGCGATGCAAGGCCGGACTCTGCAGCTCCCTGTCGGATTTATCAAAGTCATTCACCCCGGCTCCTGCCTGCACCAAGGCGCGTATGCAACGCTCCGATTTTTCGGCGCTGATACTACCGGGGGATAATTGGCGCAACAGTAAAAGCCGCTCGATGTAGGGATAATCCTTAGCGCTCTCCGTACCCTGTACCCAACGCTCAAAGTGCCTGCGAGTCTCATTGATGCAGCGGATTAAGGCGTCTGCCTGCTGCGTACTGAGGCGGGCATCCTCCCTGCGGAACAGGGACAACTCGGTCCGGGGGCTCAGGAGGTCATCACTCAATACATGATAAATATCGACCGGGGACGGCACGGCCTGCTCCACCTGCTCCGGAGCAGCCGTAACAAGCGAGACAGCTCCGCCCAACACCGGAAGCAGCGGCAGAATGTATCGAATATGCTTGAACAAACTCACCCCGAATTGACTCATGACGGGGAAGCACCTTACTCGATGACCTCCGTTATGTCAAGCGTGCTTCGTGTCATGAAGCATGCACCCCTCCTTTGCATCGCTTTTCCGATTGTTATGGTCTTCTTTTCTTAAAAATAGGGAAAAATTGTAAGAATTAGCTTGACAAAAGCATCGGAACAGGGCATAACGCGCCTGCCGTGCGTGGGATTGCACGGACTAAACAACACGACATATGATGCGTTTCATTCATCTTGCAGCGTTGGTTACCATGGCAATGGGCTTTTGCTCCTGCCAGCGGGTCGATGATGTGGTAGGAACCTACCGCTTCGGCGGGGCGTCTAACGCAATCTCGCCCACGGAATTCGTCAATCAAGGTCACTGGGACGCGGCCGGTGCGGCCACAGCCACGGGGGACCGCTGCATTGTTGTTGACACCGCGCTTCAGCAGGTCTCCTACTACATCGGCAACAGCAAGGTGGGCTTCTCCACCTGTTCTTCCGGCCGAGCGGGTCATGGCACCCCGGGCGGAACCTTCAAGGTGTTGGCGAAGGACGCCACGCATAAGTCCTCCACCTACGGCAGCGTGGTAGATGCTGCCGGCAACACACTCATCTCTTCCTACACGGCGGGCCAGCCGATGCCCGCCGGCGGTCGCTACAAAGGCGCGGACATGAACAACGCCCTCAAGCTCACCAATGACGGCATTTGGATGCACGAAGGCTTGGTAACCGCTGCCCCGGAGAGCCACGGCTGCATCCGCCTGCCCAAGCGCATGGCAAAGATTTTCTTCGACAACACACCCGTTGGAACCAAGGTTATTATACGATAAGCTTACCATGAAAACAACTCACCTCATGCTTGCTCTGCTTTGCGCAGCGGGCTCGCTCTTCACCTCCTGCAAGTCCACGAAGACCCCCGAGTCCGTGATCGAGCAGCAGAATTTCGAATCCGCATACGAGAAGTTCGTGCAGACGACGAAGGGCTACCCCGCCGTCATGTCGTGCTACATCGATGAGGAGCTACTGAAGCAGGCATCCCACACCTGCCCCATCTACATCTGCCTGTCGCAGCAGCGCGGGCGCTTGTATGTGAACAATCAGGTGGCAATGGATTGGCCGGTCTCCACCGGTACGTCCGGGCACCCCACCCCCACCGGCAAGTACAAGATTCTTTCGAAGGATGTTGACCATGTATCTGCCAGCTATGGTCGGCTTTACAATGCGTCCGGTCGCTGCATCAACAGCAATGCCACACCGGCCACTCCCGTTCCGGAGGGCGGCAAGTTCGTCGGCTCTCCCATGCCCTACTACCTCCAGCTGACTTGGGATGGTGTCGGTATGCACACGGGCAAGGTGATTGCCGGCCGTCGGCTGTCACACGGCTGCATCCGCACGCCTAACATCATTGCCAAACGCCTCTTCAACATTGCTCGCGTCGGCACGCGCACGACGATTTGTCAGGCCGTTGAATCTGCCTATCCGGTGTTCAAAACTCGCCCGCTTACCGATGAGGAGCATGCCAAGATAGAGCAGGCCCGCAAGGAGGCGGAGGCCAAGGCCGCCGCAGAAAAGAAGAACGCCTAACGCCCGTTCGGATGAGCACGCACCAAGCGCCCATTACTTTTTATAACCGCTATACCCGTTCACTTGAAACCGAGAAGGTTATGGGTGAGCGGGCCATGCAGTGGGTATACGGCACTTGGTCCGGCAACGTTGCCCTGCATCTTCTGCTCAAGCGTGCTTTTTTCTCCCGGCTTCTCGGGGCGATGAAAAACTCGCGCAGGAGTGCCCGCTCCATCCCGGCCTTTGTGGAGGAATACGGCATCCGGATGGAGGATTTTATCGTCCCGGAGGATGGTTTTTCTTCGTTCAACGACTTCTTCTACCGCCGCCTCAAACCGGGTGCTCGCCCCATCTGCGCCGGGGAGGACACCATCGCAGCCCCGGCGGATGCCCGGCATTCCGCGTGGCAGGATGTGTCACAAACAGAGGGCGTATTCATCAAAGGGCAGGCCTTTGACCTCCCTGCCCTCCTCGGCGATGCGGAGTTGGCGGAACGCTATGCGCACGGCACGCTCCTGCTCTCCCGCCTCTGCCCGGTAGACTACCACCGCTACCACTTCCCCGTTGCAGGCACCCCGGAACCCGCCATCCGCATTCCCGGCCCCCTCGCGAGCGTCTCTCCCTACTGCCTCCGCCACCGCCTCTCCTGGCTCTGGACGAACAAGCGCGAGCTCACCATCCTCCGCACCCCTAACCTCGGTGATGTTCTCATCCTCGCCGTCGGTGCCGTAGGTGTCGGAGCTATCCACCAAACCTACCCCCCCCACGCCCCTGTCGCCAAGGGCGATGAAATGGGCTACTTTGCCTTCGGAGGCTCCACCGTCATCACTCTATTCGAGCCCAACCGCATCAGCCTCTCCCCCGACCTCGTCCAAAACTCCTCCCACTGTACGGAAACCTTCATCCGCCAGGGCGACGAAATAGGGAGGATTATCTCCTGATGAACGACAGGAAGCCTCAGGCGCGAGCCGCATCGGCGATGGCCTGGAGGGGTTCGAGGGGGTAAGAGTCAGCCCAAGCGCGGAGTTCCTTGCCGGTGTAGGAAGAGAGCCCATCGGCAGTGAGGGCGCGTGCGAGCGTAGGCGCAGGGAGGAGCATGCAGAGAAAATCAGGGTCGGAGGAGTTGCCGACCTTGACGATGCCATCGCGGGACATCACGATGCCCTCGCAGGGGGACATGGAGTTCAGCGCGATGATGGCAGGGGTGAGAGACTCGTGGGAGACGATGAACGGAGTGGGAGAAGGCGTGGCCGGAGGTTCGCTCATGGGGAAAGTATACACATTTTCGAGTAAAACAGCAAGTGTTTTCCGAAAATACTGTTGGCAAGCGGCGGAAAATCTGCTACAATGGGGAGCGGAACATGAAGACACTGGATCGCTACATCCTGCGGCAGCTTTTGACCGTTACGTTCATGGGGGTACTTGCCCTGACGACGCTGATGCTGCTCGGCCAACTTTTCAAGGAGCTCCACGCCCTGCTGGTGGAGAGCGGCGCGTCCCCGAGCATTGTGGTTGACTTTATCTTGCAGGTGATCCCCTTCTCCCTTTCCTTCTCTGTACCGTGGGGCTTTCTGACGGCTGTTCTGTTGGTATACGGGCGGCTGGCGGCGGACAACGAGCTGACCTCCATGCGCATGGCGGGTCTGAGCCTGTGGCGATTGAGCATGCCGGCCATCGGACTGGGTCTTGTCTTTTCCGCGCTGTGCTACCACATTAACACGGAGATTGCCCCGAAAGGCCGACAAGCGATGTCGGATTTAGTCGTGGAGGCAGCCATGGAGAACCCGCGCAACCTGCTGAAGGCTTCTCAAGATGCCGTGAAGATGGACAAGGTGAAGATCTACATCGAAGGCCGCAGCGGCGACACCCTGCAGGGGGTGCACATCTACCCCATCAGCAATGATGAAGATGCCAACCCGCTGGGCACGGGGGCCAAGTTCAGCTCCATCCATGCGCAGAAAGCCGACATCGGTGAGTTCGATGAAAAGACGCGCCAGCTGTCCCTGATTATGCGGAATTGCGTTCTGGAGCACAACAGCGGCGGCCAGACGGATATGCCCTTCATCGAGGAACTGCCCATGCGAGTGCACATCCCCATCGACCGCGATGAGTGGCGCATCAAGACCTCCTACATGACGAATGCGGAGATGACCGATGCCCTGCAGCGCAAAAGCATCACCGCACGAGTAGATATGGACGCCATCAAGGATTATGCGCGTGCAGCCGATGCCGCCCCGTCCTTCCCTTGTGCGGCCCAGTTGTGGGCGGCGGCCAAACACGATACCGAGCTGGTGGAAGATAACCTGACCGACAGCAAACAACTTGCCTTGGAGACAGAGTACACCAAGCGAGCTTCCTTTGCCTGCGCCTGCCTGGTGTTCTCCATCATCGGCGTGCCGCTGGCCATCACTGCGCGGCGACGCGATACCTCCACCGGCTTCGCCATCGGCATTCTCGTTGCAGCCGTGTACTTCTTGGCGCTGGTCTTCTGCGACTTATCGCGCAAGGTACCGGGCATTCTGCCCTACATCGTGCTGTGGATTCCCAACGTGGCGGGCTTGGCCTTCGGTATCTGGCAGCATCAACGCGCCAAGTATCGCGGGTAAGCACGGACGCGACAAAGACAGGGAGAACATCGGGAACCCCGCCAACCTTCAGGCTTCCTCCTCGGTCTCTGATGCCAAGCTAGCCTCCGCGCGCTCGATTTCCACGGAAAGCTCCTCCCAGCGCGTGAAGAGGCTCTCCGATTCGCGCTCCAGATTTTGATACTCGAGCGTCAGTTCCATGAGCTTTTGGTTATCACTCATATTCTCCGGCTTCTCCAACTCCGCCGAGATGGCAGCCTTCCGCTCATCCCGCGCTGCGATATCCGCCTCCACCTGCTCCATCTCCCGTTGCAGGGGTTTGATAAGGCGGTCCCGCAGCTCCCGCTCGCGAGCACGACGCCGACGCTGATCCCGCCGATTAGCCGGGACAGTCATGCCCCCCGCCTCCGCACCGGCGGGCGATGCGCCTGAGGAAGCCTCCGCCGCACACCGCTCCTCCGCCTCCACGGTCTCGAGATATTGGCTCACATTACCATGGAAGAGACGCGGCGGCAGCCCGGGACGGAACTCCAGCACCTTATTCACGATCGGATCCAGGAATTGCCTGTTATGCGAAACGATGCAGAATGAACCGGGATACTCCTGCAATGCCGCCTGTAACACATCCTGGCTCTGAAAGTCCAAGTGGTTGGTCGGCTCATCCATAATCAGGAAATTCGCCGGTCGCAGCAACATGCAAACCAAGGCCACGCGAGAACGCTCACCACCCGAAAGCACGCCGATTTTCTTGAACACATCATCCCCTCGGAACAGGAAACAACCCAGAATATTGCGCACCAGCGGACGCGTCTCGCGGGAGGCCGCAGCCTCCACGCACTCCAGCACCGTCTGCTCGTTATCCAGCACATCCGCATGCGTCTGAGAAAAGAACGCCACCTGCGTATGGTAGCCCGGCGAGCACACCCCGGAATCCGGCGGCTCCGTGCCCGAGATCAGGCGCGTGAAGGTCGACTTACCGGAGCCGTTCACCCCCACGATGGCAATGCGGTCACCTTTCGCCATCCGGAAATCAAAATCCTTCAGCAGCGTGATGGGCCCATAGGCCTTGCACACCTTTTCCATCTCCACCACCGTATTGCCACCCGGCGGCGGGGGCGGAAAGTGAAAACTCATCACCGCATCATCCGCCTCCACCTCAATGAGCTCCACCTTCTCCATCTGCTTGATGCGGCTCTGCACCTGAGTGGCCTTGGTCGCCTTGTAGCGGAAGCGGTCGATGAAAGCCTGCGTCTTGGCCAGCTCCCGCTGCTGAGCCTTCGCCCGACGCTGTAAAATCTCCTTGCGTTGCTTACTCTCCTTGAGGTAATAGGAGAAATTGCCCGCGTACTCCTCCGCCCGCCCATGGTGGAAGGCGATGGTACGCGTGACCAGACTATCCAGCAGTGCCACATCATGGCTGATGATACAGATAGCACCGCGATACGTCCGCAGGCTCTGCTCCAGCCAACGCTGACTGGAGATGTCCAAGTGATTGGTCGGCTCGTCCAGCAGCAACACCTCCGGCTCTTGCAACAGCAGCTTGGCCAAGGCAATGCGCATCTGCCAACCACCGGAAAACTCCCCGCAATCGCGCTCGAAATCCGCCGGACTGAACCCCAGCCCTCGCAGGATGGACTCCGTGCGCGGACGCAGCGATGCGGCGTCCCGGTCATGCAGAATGAGCTCCAGACGCCCGATCTCCTCCAGCGTCTCGCGATACTCCGGGGACTCCGCAGGCAGAGACTCCAGCTCGGCGGAGAGCTCATCCACTGTTTGCTGCAGCTCCACAATATTGCCGACACTTCCGAGCACCTCCTGCAGCAAAGGTGTACCCGAAATATGGATGCCATCCTGCGGCAGATAACCCACTTTGGTGTGCTTGGGGAGCAGCACGCAACCGCTGTCCGGCTGCATGGCCCCCACAATGCACTTCATGAGGGTGGATTTACCGGCACCATTCTGCCCTGCAAAGGCCACGCGCGCGCCCTGCTCCACCACAAAGGAGAGCGAATCGAACAGCACACGCGGCCCGAAGGAGATGGACAGCTCCTGGACGGCAAAAACCAATTACTTGCGGAGTTTGTTGTTCCAGCGTTCGATGTTGGCCTTCTGCTCCGCAAAGAGGTCGGCGCAGTCATCGTGAATCTCGATGCTCAGGATGCGGTCACCCTTGGCGATGGCGTTCACCACGGCCTGGTCCTCACTGCCCTGCACCTCCCCGAAGATTGTGTGCTTGCCGTTCAGCCAATCGGTGGGCACATGGGTAATGAAGAACTGGGAGCCGTTGGTCCCCTGCCCCGTCCACGTTTTGCCCGCGTTGGCCATGGCAAGCAGGCCGGGCTTGGTGAACTTGAGATCCGGTCGGCACTCATCATCAAACTGGTAGCCGGGGCCGCCGCAGCCCGTTCCCTGCGGGTCACCGCCCTGAATCATGAAGTCCGCAATCACGCGGTGGAAGGTCAGCCCATCGTAGAATCCCTTGGAGGCCAGGTTGAGGAAACTTGCCGCCGTCATCGGCGTCTTGGAGGCAAACACCGTCAGGTGAATATCCCCCTTACTTGTCTTCATCGTGATCTTCTTGTCCGTTGCCATGCGGGGGGTTATACCAGCGACGGCCCGTTTTTTCAAGCGAAAAGCGTGGCAGCATGGCAATTATAGGCTTGACGCCCCCTTTTTTTTCCGATAGAATGAGCCCGCTATGGAAAATCACCAGCCAAACGAACAACACACGCACACCATCTCTGTACTTGTGGAAAACAAGTTCGGCGTGCTATCCCGTGTGGCCGGGCTTTTCTCCGGACGCGGATACAACATCCACTCTCTCAACGTCGCACCGTGCGAAGACCCCCGGTTCTCCCGCATGTCGATTGATGTGAATGAGCACGGGGATAAGCTGGACCAGGTCATCAAGCAGCTCAGCAAGCTGGTGAATGTGGTGGAGGTGACTGATTTCCGGAATTACCCGACCGTGTACCGCGAGATTGTACTGTTGCGCGTGCGTTTTGCGGACAAGAAGGGGGAGATCCTCGAGCTCTGCCAGATATTCGGTGCCAAGGTGCTGGATGCGACTCGCGAAACGATGACCATCGAGATCTCCGGCGGCGAATTCCGCTTAGCGCGCTTCTTGGATCTGATGAGCGATTACGATGTTGAGATGGTGACGCGATCCGGCAAGATCGCTGTTGTCAAAAAGAAGGGCTGAGAAAATTTTCTCCCGCTGCAAAGGCGCAAGGGACCTCGTCTGACGGGCAAACTCCGCAGGCGAGGTCGCTTGACAAAGCACGGGAGCGCATTTTTTGCTCGCCAAGCGGGCGGAAATGGAGTATCATACCCACAACCATGAGGACACGACACAAACTGATGAGCGCCGCGACCGCCTTGGCAGCAGTCGCCATGCTGTGCCAATGCCAGGAGCAGCCCTACCCTGTCTACTTCCTGACTGAGGCGGACAATGCCGTGGAGGGTGCGCGATTTTTGGTATACCACAACGGGCGCTACTACGTCCGGCAGCCCATCATCACGCACAATCAAATCGAGAAATTTCAGTCCAACATCGCACCGGACGGCTCGTATGGTGTCTCCTTTAAGCTGAAGGATGACTACAATCTGCGCCTCTACCAACACACGCAGGCCAACATCGGCAAGCGCATGCTCCCCTTGGTCAACAACATGGCGTTTTCCCCCATGCTCATCAATGCCCCGGTTACTGACGGCGTACTCTGCATTTGGAACGGACTGAACGGGTACGACCTGCGGCGCTTGGGCAATGATCTCAAGCCTGTCAACGAGAAGCTGGAGAAGAGCCGTTACCTGAAGGAGAACCCTCGCAAGGCTCCCATGATGCCCACGGACACGACCAAGGAGAAGGACAGCCAGGGCCGCACGTTCCGCAGTATTTGATGATGAACCGCTTTCTCCGAGCACTGTGTCTGTTGCCTCTGCTGCTGACCCTGCCGACCCGCGCGGCGGAGGATTTGGTCTACACCCTGCCCACGGAAAACGATGCTTTGTACCGGGGGGACAACGAGGGCTTTTTCATGTACTGCGACCGAACCTTCGAGGGAGAGAAGAGCAAACCTTGGGAGGCCGGTAGCTTCGGCATGGTACGCAATCCCTTCCGCACCGCGGCCGGGCAGCTTTTTTTCGGCCGACTGCATGAGGGCATCGATGTAAAACCCATGCGCCGAGATGCTGCGGGGGAGCCGCTGGACCCCGTGCACCCCCTTGCTCCCGGGCGAGTGGAGCATGTGAACGAGTCCCCGGGAGCAAGTAACTATGGCCGCTATATTGTGGTGTCTCATGAAATCCCGGAGGGTATCATTTACACGTTGTATGCTCACTTATCAAAGGTCAACTGTAAACCGGGCGATGAGGTGCAGCGCACGAGTGAACTGGGCATTCTGGGGCACAGCGGCGTGGGGCTGAACCTGGAGCGCGCGCACTGCCATGTGGAAATCGCGTTGATGGTGAACTCTGCCTATGATCGCATGACGGGAGACTACAAGCACGGCCTTTTCCACGGTTTCAACCTCATCGGGTTCAATGCAGCGGACATCCTGCTGCAGAGTAAGGGCAACAAGCCTGTCTCCATCGCGAAGTACCTCGAGAGCCTGCCGGAACACTACCGCGTGCGGGTCCCCTGCGTGGGCACCATGGACATTCTGCGGCGTCACCCCTTCCTGTACAAAGGCAGCTTTGCGACTCGCCCTGCCTCACTGGAGATGAGTTTTACGCAGGAGGGCATTCCCCGCGCGGTCTATCCGTCAACCACACCTGTTACCGAGCCTGTTGTGGTGGCCTGTAAGCCTGTAGCTACCCTGCAGCAAAACGTCACGATGAACCGCCTCAAGGGCTCCAGCAAGGATGCCGCCCTCACTGCCACGGGTCGAACATTTATCAACCGCTTTCTGTGGATAGAAGGCAAATATCCACCCGGAGCCAAAGCCATCCCGCCCAAGAATGCAGCAACGGGGCTGAAGGCCGCCGCCCGCCGGCCACGCTCTACCAAAACAACAAGACGTCGCCCATGAGATTCACTGCAGCCATCACCGCGCTTTCAGCGGCATTCGCTACCCTCCATGCAGCGGAGGAGGGCGCCGTGCAGCGTGCGGAGCAACTTCTGCGCGCGGGGGATGCCGCCGGGGCGCTGGCTGCGCTGCCCGGGTCCCCGCAAAGCCCGGAGGCAGCCTTCTGGAAAGGGCGCGCGCTGGTGGCTCTGCGGCGGTATGTTGAGGCCGACGCCTGCTTGGCCGCAGTTCCGCCCGGGCACAAGCTCTCTGACTATGCTCGCCGCGCTCGAATTTTCTGCGCGCACAGCTCCCCTGAGCTCAGTCGGGCTTTTCTGGCGGAGTTGCCCCCGGATGCTCCGGAATACGAGCTCACGCGCATGGAATACGAGCTGGGGAACGGGCCCTTCTCCGGCAAGCAACTGGCAAGGCTGGATCAGCTCGCCGCTCAAAATCCGAATAATGCGGCCCCCCTGCTCCTGCGTGCCGCACACCACATGCGCAACGGTGAATTCGAGCGCGCCGGGGACATCTGCCGCACCATTGAGACCGATGCGCGCTACCCGCGCTCCGACCGTGAGAAAGCACGCCTGATGAAGGCTGAGATTTTTTACTCCGAGGAGGCACGATTGCACAAGGAGCAAGAAGATAACCCGGAGGCACGGAATGAGGCCTTGGACAACATCGAGGGCAAGGGGGAGGAAACCGTCCTGCAATTCATTGCAGCCAATGCGGAATCCCCGCTTCTGGCGAACGCCTTCCGAAAGCTGATGACCTACCGCACCGACTGCCGCCTTAGCCCCGTAGCGGAGGCTCGCCTGCGGGAATGGAGCGAGGACGGAACGGCTCCCCGCCGTGCTGCAGCGGCTTTCCTCTGCCTGCGCCACATCAGTGAAAGCAGGCGAGATGCCGTCCCCTCCCGCCTTAGCTCTATGAGCAGTGCCCGCCCCGAGCAGTGCAGTGCCGCCACGGAGTTGGTCGTGGAACAGGTGCGCAGCCTGATGAACACCGGCCGCTATGATGAGGTGGATGACCTGCTGGCCCTTCTACCGGAGGAGTCTCCTTACCGCCGTTTTTATGCACTGGCAGCGGAATGTCAGAAAATTCGCGAATTTCAGCTCACGAATGACAACACCGAGGGGCGTATTCTTCCCCTGAAGGAGTCCTTGGATTTCCTGCAAACAGCCCCGGACGAGCTACTGCCCTGCGCCATACAGAACGCCTACCTCTGCGCGCTGTATAATCAAGCCCCGCAGGAAACGAAAGATTACCTGCGTTCCTTGGCGGCGGAGCACCCGGAGACGGAGGCAGAGCTGCGCTTGCTGGAGTCCGCCTACCTACTGGCAAACATGGACGAGGGCGGAAGCACGGCGGAGGAGATAGCCCCCACCGTTGAGGAGAACACGCGGGAGGTGTTGCGCATCTCGGCGCGCCCGCATACCAAGGCCCGGGCTCAGCTGCAGCATGCAACGTGCTATCTGGCCCTGCACCGTCCGCAGGAGGCCCTGGAGGCCCTGCGCAACATACGCACCCCCGGGCTCAAGAGCCTGACGCACCGGGAGGAGCTGCTCCTCTGTACCCTGTCCGCCCAAGCCCTCGGCGCGCAGTCTGAGAACAGCGAGGCGGAGCGCGCAACTTCGGCGCTGCGCTATGCCGATACAGCACGGAGCGCGTCCCTGCGTAACATGCTGTTGGAGCATGCGGCATGTCTGTTTTCCGAGGCCGGGAACCATGCCGAGGCTGCATCCTGCCTGCGGCGCCTCATCAAACACAATCCCCGGTCCGCCATGGCCATGCGCATGCGTCTGTTCTTGGCCCGGGAGCTGGAGCTTTGCGGCAACCTGCCGGCGCTGAAGGCAGCCGCACGTCAGTACAAGGAATGCAGCTCGCCGGGCCTGCCCTACAGTACGGATGCTGCTATCTGCGCCGCATCGGTCATGGCGCGGATCAACCGCTGCAAGGAGGCCATTGCGCTGCTCACCCCCTTGGTGGAAACCAAGCCCGGGGAGGGTATTTCTCAGGAGAATTACATTACGGCCAACAGTGTTTTGGCGGATATCTATGTTCTCTCGAGTGAACCGGATGCCTATGCCCGTGCGCTGCAATACGCCGAGCAGGCCAAAAGCTGCGCCGATGCTGCGGGGGACCGCGCCGCTTCTTGTTTCCAAAGCATCCAGCTGGCTACCATCTGCTCCTATTTCGGGCATACAGAGGAGGCACTACAGCACTACCGCCGTGCTATGATGGGCATTCTGTCGCGCAAAAGCGCGACGCCCCCCACGGAGCAGGAGTGGCGGTTATTATACACCGCCGGATCGGGCGCAACGACCATGGCCTACCGCTTGGGTCAGTTCGATGAGGCTGCTGCCCTCGCCTCACGCATTGCCCACGCCTTCCCGGAGCACGGTAATGCAGGCGGGCCGCGCGCAGATGTGTTCCTGAAGGTGGCGGCCTCCATCCGGCAGAAGCACTACATCCCGGGACAGGACGAAGAGAGCCTGCGGCGGGCGGTGGAGGAGGCCCTGCGGGAGGATTAGCGCAGCTCGCACCACACGGCACGGTGGTCGCTGGCCTTCGCCGCAGCCGGTATATCCACCACGCCGCAGCGCAGGTTGTTGCCCAAGCGTTTGTTCAGCACCTTGTTGACGTAGATGTGATCATAGGTGCAGTATTCGTTTCCGCCCCGGTAATAGAGGGTCCATCCCTCTCCCCGGCTGTCGGTGGGGCGCAGCAGGGTGAGTGCACTCGCAGCGGAGAGCCCTTGGCGCAGCACCTGCAGGGTCGGTGCATCCGGGTTGTCATTCCAATCCCCGAACACGGCGATGGGAATGCGCGGCTGCTCTTTCATGGCGCGTTGCAGGTAGCCGGCCAGGGTGGCGGCTTCCTTGGCGCGCAGACTGTCAGCCGCACGGGCATCATCCGCCACATGGGATTTGAGGTGCGCACCGATGATGCGGAACAGGCGTCCGTCTGCGGGGCGAACGGTCACATCCAAGATGCCGCGCAACATCTTGCGGCGGTGGGTATTGTCATATAATCCGTAATTCGCGCGTGAATAATCCCGCACCAGCGGCAGGGAGGAGAGAACGGCAACAGCCCGTGCCTCGCCGTCACGCACCAAAATGCGGAAATAGGGGTAATCCAAGCCGCGTTTTTTCAGACGCGTTTGCAAATCCTGCAGCGCAAGCGGTCCGCCCATCTCCAGCAGCCCCACCACCGCCGGGCGGCGGCTGGCAATCACCTCGGCCAGTGCCTCCCGGGCCCCTTCTTTCTTGAGGGTCAGCTTGTAGGGAGCCCGCTGCTTTTCTCCTTCCACAAAATAGTTGTTAGCATTGACCATCAGGAAGCAGAAGGGCTCACCCTTGGTAGGAATACGGCTTTCATCCAACTCGCCGATCGGCTCCAGGTGCCGCAGTTCCGACTGTGAAACAGGCAGGCTCTCCGTCCCCAGTGCCCCGCCGCTTGTGTTATAGCGCAAATGCAGCAGGACACTGATGACAAGTACCAGGATCAGGAGGAGCATATCCCGCCGGCGCAGCAGGCGCGGCAGGCGAAAGAGGGATCGGAGCAGGCGCAGCATATCGGCTTACCCTTCTCGCAGCCACTGCGCTACCTGCGGCGCAGCGTAGGTGAGGATCATGTCCGCCCCGGCGCGGCGTATGCAGGTCAATGCCTCCAGGGTGCTCTGTTTTTCATCCAGCCAGCCGGAGGCCGCCGCCGCTTTCAGCATCAGGTATTCGCCGCTCACATGGTAGGCGGCAATAGGTAACTGTGTCTCGCGTTTCAGGTCTGCCACCACGTCTAAGTACATGGTAGCCGGTTTTACCATCAGCATGTCCGCTCCCTCGGCGGCGTCCAGCAGGGCCTCACGGAGGGCCTCGCGGCGGTTGGCAGGGTCCATTTGGTAGGTTTTCTTGTCCCCGAACTTGGGGGCACTGCCCAGCGCCCCGCGGAAGGGGCCGTAGAAGGCGGAGGCGTACTTGGCCGTGTAGCTCAGCAGGGATACCCCGGTGAAGCCCTCGGCATCCAGGGCGGCACGCAGGGCGGCTATGCGCCCGTCCATCATATCGCTGGGGGAGATGATATCCGCGCCCGCCCGTGCATGGCACAGAGCTTGGCGGCACAGGGCTTCCACGGTCTCATCGTTCAGGATTTCATAGCTGCCGTCCGGGTATTCTTTCACAATGCCGTCCTGCCCGTAGGTATTGAAGGGGTCCAGGGCTACATCGGTCATCACCGCCATCTGCGGCAATGTCGCTTTGACGGCAGCAATGGCGCGGGGCACGATGCCGTCCGGGTTATATGCTTCGCTGCCCTGCGGGTCTTTACGATCCTCCGGCACCACGGCAAACAAATCCACACAGGGAATGCCCAAATCGGCCAGTCGTCGGCATTCCTCCACCAGCCCGCGCACGCTCCACCGCTTGCAGCCCGGCAGGGACTCAATGGGGGTGTCCTCCTCCCCTTCCTGCACAAACATGGGGTAAATGAGGTGCGCCGGGCTCAATTCTGTCTCGCATACCAAGCCCCGCACAGCTGCTGATTTGCGGTTCCGGCGGGGGCGTATCGGTAAATTCATCATAACGCATTCACATTAGCACTTTCGTTCTCCTTTGTCAAGCCGCGATTGTGCCCACCCGCGGCTTTTGAGTTGACAGCCCGCCCGTGGCATGCGATAATCCCGTTATGACGAATCTTCGCCCTGTCCTGCTCGTGCTCCTTGCTGCGTTAGGCGTAGCCGGGTTGAATTCCTGCCAAATACAGCGCATGGAGTCAGAACTGACGCAAAGAGATCCCGATTTCGATGCGAAAGCTCTCTATGTCAAATATAGGGAGCAGCATGGTCAGAGAGCCCGCAAAGTGCGTCAGGCAGCCTCAAGCTCGGTGTCCATGCGTGTTCATATAGAGGGATGTCTCATGAAGGGAATAAATGAATATATACCCCTGACAAAAAAAGAGGTATGTGTTGCGCGGAAAATTCTGAGTGAAATAGAAGAGGTACCACCCCGCGATTACCGAATGTGGCTCAAGGAAAAATACGATTCCGTGTTCGGACCTCAACCATCGCCACCCATGTTCGGCACTCCACTCGAATTTGTCTCAAGTAACGGAAAGGTATCGTATTATTTATATCTATCCGACGGACTCATGGGAGATGCGGCGAAAGCGGAGGAGTACCGCACCGCCGAGTACCGCCCCGAGTTCATGCTGCCTACTGCAAGCCTGGCCCGATGGAATGCTCTGCCTTTCCACAAAAAACTTAAACGGAGAGAATATCAGCTATACCGGAGAGTTAAATAACCCGGACCCTTATATCCCGTGAATGCACGCAATCTCATCTTACGTTGGATTCTTCTCAGGACATTGCGAAGACGCTTTGTTGTCCATGATAACCGCCTGAGTATTCTTCAGCATGACAACCCGGCCTCGCGCGCGCTTTCTTTTCTCTACAATCTCAAAACAGATATTGAAACGCCCATGGAGACCCGTCATCTCACCCCCCGCTGCATATTGCTCAATCTCCTTTGTGTCGCCGTGGGAACAGCCTTGGCAGCGGTGTGTGCCGATGCAGCTCCGATGGCAACGGCGGTATTCATTTTGCTGCTCATCTGGCTCTGCAATGAGCTTTGGTATCGGGTGATGGCTTTTGTCGGCATTGCGGCATACATCCGGCAGATTTGTAAACAGAACGATGTCAATCAGGACTTTCCGCGGAGGCTCATCGCCCTCACCTCTTTTATCCTTCTTCTAGCGCCGCATCTGCTATTCGCGATTCTGTACGGGGTCAATATCCTGTTGGGGAATCAATTATCGGAGGCGATCGGACTGCCCTTTTCACACGCCTTCTTTGCATGCGCCTATGCGGCGGTAGTCCTGCTGTGGATGATGGCCCTGTTCGGTGTCGTGTACCCGCTTTCCCTGGAGATGCTTTTCTCGTACTTCTTCGAGGCGGAAGAATCCTCGCAGCCCTCGGACGAGCAGATAGCGAAGAAGGCCGCAGCCGCCCCGAGGAGTCCCGAAGCGAAAAACGGATGGGAGCCGGTACACCCCAAGCTCCGGGAATTGCTGCCGGAGCTCCTCTATTACGGCCGGCCCAATCTGACGGTTACCAACACCTACGCGAGGAGGGACCGCAACTTCGGCCTTATCATCATGCTCTTTGCCGTTCCGTTTTTCTCTGCGGCATCGTATTTGGTTTTCCTGCACTTCCCGCTGTTGACACCCGTACCTGTTATCCTGCTGCTGTTCTTCAGCAGCTTTGCGTGGCGCTTCATCCGCATGCCGCGCCTGTGGAGAAAACAGCTCAGCCGCGCGGAGTTTGCCTTCTCGAAAACACAGATCTACATCACCGACGGAGATGAGCTTCTCACCTTTGATTTGAACCCCGGTCTCCACATGCTATACGAGGAGGTCGAGGGCGATACGGCCACCATCCTGTTCGACCACATCAACCGCCACAAAAATCCCCTGATCCGCCGCTTGATGCAATTCTTCATGAAGTTCGGTGAAACGGTGAATACGACAAGCAAATACTCTGTTCCCCGCGGCCCCCTGCACGGCTTCTATCAGATTGATAATGCCGCACAGGTATACATGCAACTGAAACAACTGCGCGGGAGAGACTAACCGCCGGTGGCGTTATCTCCTTCTCCTATCCGGGTATTCTTCCCTGCCGTAAAGATCCAATTCCAGGCCTATCAGCGCCATGAGTTGCAGAAGCATGGTAATGCTCACCCCTCGCTTCCCGCGCTCCAGCTCACTCAAAAGACGCGGACTGCACGGCACCACCGAGGCCAGCTCCTCGATCGTGAGGCCCTGACTCTTCCGCCTACGCCGTATCAGCGCCCCCAATTCCTCTGCTGTTTGGACAATCATCTTCCTTTTTGGGAATAATACGCCTTTTTTCGAGCAAAATCAAGCCTAATTTTCCTAAAAGGGAAGATTTTTATCAGCTCCGGCAGTTCAAAACCCGCTCCTCCGGTCGGTAGACTGATTCAATCAAGGCTGTTTATTCAGGATGTCATGAAAATCGGCCTCACCTTACTTTTGACGGAGGGTCATCGATTCTTGCCAAGCGGGGCGAGGTGTGGTAGAATAGTGCGCATGAAGATAAAATCGGCCGCCGGGTTGCTTGCTGCGCTGCTGCTTGCCGCCTGCGGGGAGAAAAAGGAGGAGATTGTGCCGTACAGCGGGCCGAGCGACCACTGGAACGCGCAGCGTGTGCCCCGCTCGCTGCAATGCGCGGCCTGCCACCCCGAGCAGTTCCGCGCCTGGTCCGGCAGCGACCATGCCTGGGCTTGGCGCGAGACGAGCCCGGAGCTGGACGGGCAACCCTTCCACGGCCAGCAGAAGCAGGCGCACGGCTCCGGTGTCACCTTCCGCACCGCGCGGAACGGAACCCTTCAAATAACAGACAGTGAGAGCGGCAGGGTATTTGATGTGCACTCCGTGCTGGGTCGCACGCCCTTGGTGCAGTATCTGGTGAAGGGCGAGGACGGCGGTCTGCACACCCCCAGTGCGGCCTGGGATACCCTGCGGCGCGAGTGGTTCGATGTGTTCGAGGACGATGCTCGACTGGCGAAGGAAGGCAACGCGCGGCGCAAGCCCGGTGAGTGGGGGCACTGGCTGGGCCGAGGCATGAACTGGAACTCCCAGTGCGCTTGGTGCCACATGACCCGCTTCCGCAAGAACTACGATGAGAAAAGCGACCGCTTTTCCTCCACTTGGGAAGAGCCGGGGGTCACCTGCCTGCAGTGCCACAAGACCGCCGACACCCCCGCCGAGGACGGCTGTCTCGTGGCCAAAGCAGACCGCAAGTTGAGTGCAACGCAGAACCACGATAACTGCGCCACCTGCCACGCACGGCGCGAGGAGATGGACGGCGACTTTACCGTGGGCGACAGCTTCGATGAGCACTTCCGCCTGGAGCTTCCGACACTCGCCGGTATTTTCTATCCCAACGGCATGCAGCAGGACGAAGACTACTGCGAGACAGGCCTGCGCCTCAGCAAGATGGGCGCGGCGGGGGTCACCTGCCTGGACTGCCACGACCCGCACACCGCCAAGCTGAAACTGCCGCAGGAGGACAACAGCCTCTGCCTGCGCTGCCACGCCGACGGCACGCCCGTGAACGGCAAGCCCACCCCCATCGTTGATCCCGCCGCGCACGGCCCCTGCCCCGCCGGCTCCAAGGGCGCGCGCTGCGTGGAATGCCACATGCCGGAGAGCCCCTACATGGCCCGCGACCCCCGGCGCGACCACTCCTTCAACTCCCCGGACCCGCAGATGAGCCTAGAGCTGGGCATCCCGAACGCCTGCACCATGTGCCACAAGGACATGGATGACAAGCGAGCGGCGGAGCTGGTGCAGCAGGCCTTCCCCGCGCAGAAAACAGCCGCCCAACGCGCCCGCACCCGCGCCGTGGCAGCCGCACAGCAGGGTCGGGGCAAGGCAGAGGATTTGTTAGCGGCCTACAGGGCGGAAACCATCCCCGCTTGGCGCGCCACTCTGCTGGAGCTGCTCGCATGCGTTCCCCCCACGGCCGAGACCCGCGCCGCTGCTGCGGAGGCCGCACGCGATGCCTCCCCCATGGTGCGCGCCGCCGCTGCCCGTTTGTTGGGCGAGGAAGCCCTGTCCCTCGTGAACGACCCCTGCAAGCTCGTGCGCCGCGCGGCAGGCTGGCCCTTGGTGGACAGACTGGTGCGCAGCGGCAGCCACCCGCGCACGCTCAGTGAGATGCGCGCCACAGCCCACTTCCAGGCAGACCAGCCCACGGGGGCCATGCAGCTCGCCATTCTGGCCGCCGCCGAGGGTAAGCAGGACGAAGCCATCGCACAGTATGAGCGCGCCGTTCGTCTGGACCCCGCAAGCCTCGTCGCGCGCATGGACTACGCCGTTTACCTCGACTCCCTGGGGCGTCCCGCACAGGCTCTCGGGCCCATGTTGCAATGCGCCGAACTGGCCCCGGACAACGCGGAAGTGAAGTACCGCATCGGCCTGCTGCTGGCCGAGCTGCAACGCTGGGATGCCGCCCTGGCCGCCTACGCCCAAGCCTTGAAGCTGCAGCCGAACCACCTGCCCACACGCGCACAGCGCATCGAGATCCTGCGCTACCTGGGCCGCACGGAGGAGGCGCAGAAGGAGATGCAGGAGTACCGCGCCCTGCTGCAGGCAGAAAAACAATTCCCCGTCACGCAACCATGAACCTCGACCCCCTCACCGTCGGCATTGCTGCCATTCTACTCGTTATCCTGGTGTTTTCCATCATCAAGGGCTTCCTCAAGATGTTCCTGCTCGCGCTGGCCGTCAGTGCCTCCATCTTCGTGTGGCTGGCCCTGCAGCGCCATGGTTTCACCTACCTCGCGTTCATCACGTCCTCCCCCCGGCCCTGGATGGTGCAGGCTCTCTCTTGGGCGGCGGCTCTCTTTACGTTCCTGGTGCTGCACCACGGCCTGCGCTGGTTCTCCATGCTCTTCTCCTTCCGCAAGGCGAGTCCGGGCATGGTCGTCACCTCCGTGCTCATGTCCGGTGTCATGCTCTGGGCCCTCTCCATCGGCATTTCGTACTATGCGGACATCCAACGCATCGCCTACTGCCGAGACTGCGCGGCGGCGGCCATGGCAGGCCAAGCGGCGCCGGAGCTCCCCACCGTGGTCTCGCTGAAGGATACCCTGCGCAGCACGCCCTTCACGGCGCACCTCTCCGACATCGACCCGCTGGAGAACCCCGCGCAGGCCAACCTCGCCTGCCTGGTGGCCTATGGCTGCACGCTGGATGAAGCGCACTACACGGCCTTTTACAACGAGCAGATTGCCCCCCTGGGCTTCCCGCAGCCCACGCGCTTTCTGGATCTCTTCGGCGACCCGGGGCTGCGCACGCTGGTGCAGGAGGGGCGCTTTGTGACGCTGCTGGAGAACGAGCGGCTGACCACCTTCGCCGGCTTCTGCAACACGGCGGAGCTGCTCATCAAATATCCCTTCCGGTGAAGTCGGCGGGCTTATTCCTCCTCATCAAAATGCTTGCCGTAGCGGCGCTCCCGCGCGGCAAAGCTCGCCAGAGCCTCATCCAGCTCCTTCTCCCCGAAGTCCGGCCACAACACATCCGTCACCCACAGCTCCGCATAGGAGATCTGCCACAGCAGGTAGTTCGAGATGCGCATCTCCCCGGAGGTGCGGATGAGCAGATCCGGGTCCGGCATGCCGGCGGTGTACAGGTTGGCGGAGAGAAGCTCCGGGGTAATCTCCTGCGGCTGCAGCTCGCCGCGCTGCACGCGCTCGGCCAGCCTGCGGGCGGCGGCAGTTATCTCTTGGCGGGAGCCGTAGGAGAGTGCCAGCACCATGTTGATGGCACTGTTACCGCTCGTGGCGGCAATGCAGCGGTCCAGCTCCTCCCGTGCGTCCTTGGGCAGCATATCCAGCTCCCCGATGGCGTGCAGGCGCACCCCTTTCTGCTGCATCTCCGGCAGGCGTTCGCGCAGGTACTTGCGCAGCATGCGCATCAGGAAGGCCACCTCCAGCTTGGGGCGGCCCCAGTTCTCCGTGGAGAAGGCGTAGAGGGTCACCCACTTGATGCCGCGGGCCAGGCACAGGTCCAGCACGCGCTGCACGGTCTTGCCGCCGTGCTCATGACCCTTGGAGCGGATCATGTGGTGCTGCTTGGCCCAGCGGCCGTTGCCATCCATGATGAAGGCGATATGCCGGGGAATCTGCATAGGCGGTATCGGGCCGGGGTTACAGGGCATACTCGCCGTATTCCGCCAAAATGGCCTCCACGCGCGCCACGTCCTCCGGGGAGTCGACGCCGCTCGTGGTCTTGCGGCCGCGGTAGGTTACTTCCACCATCTTCACCTTCAGGCCGTTGTACAGGAAGCGCATCTGCTCCAGACCCTCCACGCTGCTCATCTCGTACTCGCCCTCCGGCAGCTCAAAATAGGCCTTCAGAGCGGCGTGCGTGTAGGCGTAGAGGCCCACGTGGCGGCGCACCGGGCTCTTGGCCAAGGCGGCGCGGGCTTTCTCCGGCTTGCGGATGGCGGGGATGGTGCTCTTGGAGAAAGCCATGGCGTAACCCTCGCGGTCCACCAGCACGGTCGTGCCGCTGTACGGGGTGGTCTTCTTGGCCTCCACCAAGCGATCGTACTCCTCCCAGTCCAGGTGAATGCAGGGGGTGAACACGTCTGCGGGGCTCGCTTTCCACGCATCAATCAGGTCTTGGATCACCCACGGAGGGCACAGCGGGTTGTCACCTTGCAGGTTGACGATGAAGTCCGGGGCCTCCGGCATCTGCCCCACGGCGTCCCAGCAGCGTTCCGTGCCGCTTCGGCAGGTCTCCGCCGTCATCACGCAGGGCACGTCCACGCCTCGGCAGAAGTCGACAATGCGTTGGTCATCGGTCGCTACCACATAGCGGCAGTTCTCATTGTGCCGACAGACGGAGGCGGCTATGTCCGCCACGCGCTTGATCATTTCGACTCCGGCAATTTTTACCAAGGGCTTGCCCGGCAGTCGGGTGGACGCATAGCGGGCGGGAATAACGATAAGGATGCTCTGGGACATAGTCTGTGCTGCGTTTACCTGCCCCTACTCTACCGCACATCGCCGCTTTTGACAAGTGAAAAATGCGCGGCGCTCCATTTTGTGGTACCGGGGCGGCTTTGTTCTTGACTTGCCGCCCACGCCTGTGGCACAATGCAGGTGTTCTCTGCCATGTCCCTCCTGCGCCGCATCGCCCGGTTCTATCTGGATGGCTTCCGCAGTATGCGCCTCGGGCGTAAGCTGTGGGCCCTCATCATCATCAAGCTCATCATCATCTTCGCGGTGCTGCGCTTCTTCTTCTTTACCCCTTCCCTGAGCGGCACCGCAGAGCAGAAGAGTAACACCGTCTCGGAGCGTCTTACCGCGCCCCGAACACCGACAAAATAAAAAAAACGTCATCACTTCATTTTTGGCTTGACTTTCTCATGATGTCGGTGTATAATGCGCCCCGTTATGAGAGCCAACTACGTAGAAGACGATAAATACATTGTTATCATCCGCCCCCTCCTTTATGAGGCTGTTGTCACCCACAAAAGGCGTCGCCGTCAGGAGCGCGTTCCCATTATCGTGAAGTGGGCTGATGGAACAACAGGGGAGCTAAAGGATGAAATCATCTATCCCGTTCGTCATTTCGGGATTAGTGATCATATTCCCACAAGGGATGAGGTGCGCTTTATTGTCAAACATTTTCTTTGTGACCAAGTTTTATTCGATCACGAGCACCACGAGTGCTCTATCGACTATTGCGATGGGTATGTCCACGCTTTGTACGCGGACAAAAAAAAGAATCGGCACATCTTTCTTAACCCCCCGGAAGTCATGACGATGGGGGAACTGCGTATGAGAGAAATATCTTCCAAGAAATGGTCATGGTAGGTTGAGATCATTCCGCCCCCTCGGTACACTGTACCGGGGGAGGCGATGAATGGTCGCGCTTCCCGCCTCTCGGCAGCACGGGAGGCAATTTTTGCCTGTAGCTGAGTGTTCTTTCGTTATCTCACAAAAAAAGCATTCATGCCTCATTTCTTTCTTGACATTTCCGACATTTTCGTATACAATAGCCCCGTTATGGAACCCGATGAAAAGAAGAGGAAGAAAAATGATTCGTACTACCTTCTCCTCACCCCCCTCGTCTACAGCAAGATCGTGACCTACAAAAGCAATCGTCAGCCATGCCGAATCCGCCTTAATATCAAACTTAAAAACAAGGTCAGGGTGTGGGGCAACACAATCAAACTCATCCTCCCGGAGAAAGCGTCCGAGCTCGGTCCCGGTCACCCTCCCGCAGAGGAGCGTTTGCTGATGTACACCGAGCTTTTTCTCCGCAAAAACGTTTTCTACGATAATGGCCCCGGAGCTTGCTCCATCGAATACGCCGATGACTACATCCATGCCGTCCGGACGGAAAAGACGAGGAACATACACGTCTTCCTGAAGTACCCGGAGGTCGCATCAGGTCCGAGAATAGGCCTGCTGAACTCCTGATTGCCCGGGGGCGGCGGTGGTCTCAACGCATGTTCAGCCACCTGCCGCCCTTCTTTTTTCCTCTGTACCGCCATTTTGTGCTTTTCTCGGCGGCGGCACTGTGGTAGACTAAGCATCGTGCACCCCTGCGTGCACCACAGGCTCATCAATCACCACATTCTCTCCACACATGGAAATAGATACCTCCCTCGTCGACTGGTCGCGCGCGCAGTTTGCGCTCACGGCCATGTATCATTGGGTCTTCGTGCCGCTCACCCTCGGTCTGGGCGTGCTCGTTGCCATCATGGAAACGCTCTCCTATGCCAAGCGCAGTGAGTTCTGGAAGGATACCTCGCGTTTCTGGGCCAAACTCTTCGGCATCAATTTCGCTGTCGGTGTGGCTACGGGTATCATTCTGGAGTTCCAGTTCGGCACCAACTGGAGCAATTACAGCTGGTTTGTGGGAGACATCTTCGGCGCGCCTCTGGCCATCGAGGGTATCGTGGCGTTCTTCATGGAGTCGACCTTCTTGGCGGTCATGTTCTTCGGGTGGAACAAGGTGAGCCGAGGCGCCCACCTGGCGGCCACTTGGCTCACGGTCATCGGCGCGACCATGTCTGCTTGGTGGATTTTGGTGGCGAACGCTTGGATGCAGTGCCCGGTGGGCATGGAGTTTAACCCGGACACGGTGCGCAACGAGATGGTGAGCTTTGCTGCCGTGGCTTTCTCCCCCATGGCGGTCAATAAGTTCTGCCACGTTGTCACTTCCTCCTGGACCCTCGGGAGCGTGTTTGTCGTGGGCATCAGCTGCCTGTACCTGCTGCTGCGCCGCCATACCAACGTGGCCCTTGCCAGCCTTCGGGTAGCCGCCGGTTTCGGTCTGGCGGCTGCGTTGCTCACGGCCATGACCGGCCACAAGAGCGGTGCCATCATCGCCCAGCTGCAGCCCATGAAGCTGGCCGCAGCGGAGGGTTTGGCGGAGGGCGGCACACAGGTTCCCTTGGTGGCGGCGGGGCTCATTCGCCCGGGGGCGGAGGAGCACTGGGCGGCCGATCAGCCCGGGAGCGAGGACCCTTGGCTGCTGCGCTTGGATGTGCCCCTGCCCGGCGCGCTCTCTGTTCTGGCCACCGGTAAGGCGGATGGCTATGTGCCCGGTACGCGTGACATCCTGCGCGGCGGTTATCGCCTGCCGGACGGCTCCGTTGCGCTCTCGGCAGAGGAGATGATCGCGCGGGGTAAAAACGCTATCCGCGCCCTGGCGGACTATCGTGCTGCCAAGAAGGCCGGCGACTCCGCTGCCATGCAGACGGCCCGCACCGCCCTGGAGCGGGATTTCCCCTACTTCGGCTACGGCTACCTGAACAGCCCGAAAGACCTCGTGCCGCCCGTGCAGCCCACATTCTACAGCTTCCACATCATGGTCGCGCTGGGCGGTTATTTCATCCTGCTCTTTGCAGGCCTGCTCGCGCTCGGCAGGCGGCTTCCGGGCCTGCACTGCGTGCAGTGGGCCGCGCTGCTCACCATCCCCTTGGCTTGGCTGGCCAGTGAGGCCGGTTGGGTGGTGGCGGAGGTGGGCCGCCAGCCTTGGTCCATCCAGGGGCTGCTGCCTAACTGTGCCGCTGTTTCCTCGCTGAGCACGGGCAACGTGCAGACCACTTTCTTCCTCTTCCTGGGCCTGTTCACCATCCTCCTCATCGCGGAGGTCGGTATCATGGTCAAGGCCATTGCGGACGGCCCGGAGTCCTGATGTTCACCCCCAACCTCAATCACGCATATGTCTTACCTCTTCCTGCAGCAATACTGGTGGTTTCTCATCTCCCTGCTGGGGGCCCTGCTCGTCTTTCTCATGTTCGTGCAGGGCGGACAATCCCTCCTGTGGCAGCTCGGCAAAACAGAGGAGCAACGCCGCATGCTCCTGCTGGCCACGGGGCGCAAGTGGGAGCTCACGTTCACCACGCTCGTCGTCTTCGGCGGGGCCTTCTTCGCGGCTTTCCCGCTCTTCTACTCCACCAGCTTCGGCGGTGCCTACTGGGTGTGGATGCTGCTGCTGTTCAGCTTTGTGCTGCAAGCCGTTTCCTACGAGTTCCAACTCAAGCGCGGCAACCTGCTCGGGTCTTCGGCCTACCGCTGGTTCCTGTTTGCTAACGGCGTGCTCGCACCGGTGCTCGTCGGCACGGCGGTGAGCACCTTCTTCCATGGTGCGGAGTTCACGGTGAATAAGGCGGCCATCGCGGATCCCGCCTCCCCGGTCATCTCGGCCTGGGCATCCCCTTGGCACGGGCTGGAGGCCGTGGCGAACCCTTGGAATGTCTGCCTCGGGCTCGCGGTGCTCTTCCTCTCGCGCACCCTTGCCTGCCTCTATTTCCTCAATAACATAGGGGACGGCACTCTGCGGCTCAACTGCCGCCGTCGGCTCCCCGTGGAGTCCGGGTTGTTCTTGGTCTTCTTCCTGGCCTATGTGTGGCACTGGCTCACCATGCCGGGCTTTGCCGTGCAGCCGGAGACCGGGCTCGTCTTCACGGAGCCCTGCAAGTACCTCAATAACCTGCTGGCCATGCCCGCCGTCTTCACGCTTCTCGGCGTCGGCGTGCTGCTCGTGCTCACCGGGCTCATCACTCCCCTGCTCACCGTGCACCACGGCGGCATCTGGTTCGCAGGCTCCGGCACCGTGCTCACCGTGCTCGCCCTCCTCCTATGCGCAGGCCTCAACAATACCGCCTACTACCCCTCCAACGCCGACCTCCAGAGCTCCCTCACCCTCGCCAACAGCTGCTCCGGTCTCTTCACCATGCGCACCATGGCCATCGTCTCCCTCCTCATCCCCTTCGTCCTCGCCTACATCATCTGGGCCTGGCGCGCCCTGGAGTCCTCCCCCATCACCCCCCAAGAAACCCACTCCTCCCACTGATCTCCCCCTCCACCACCCTTCCCCTCCCCGCCGCCCATCCCCCGGACGGCGGGGATTTTTTTAGGATGTAATACACATGTTGAGCCACAAAATAGGGATGGGGAGATTTTTTTCAAAATACTCCCTATTGCCTTGACAGGCACATGATAAAGTTGTATTCTATTTCGTGGTCACATAATCGACCTTGATTTTATGGGGACTTCCAATAAGTCTCCGAAAAACAACCTGATCCCACGAAAGGGCCTAATTTTATCAACGAAGTGAACGAATATACACAAAGGTTGCTATTCGTGCGCTTTGAAACATAATATGGGAGTATTTTACGCCTATTT
>JALFWB010000046.1 GCA_022787425.1 Akkermansia sp. | reverse complement strand
CTGGACGCCGCAGCATCCTATTCGCAAGGCCTATGAACAAAACCCTAAGGCGACAAAGGAGTGGTTAGAAACAACGTATCCGGCAATCAAGGAGGAAGCCAAGAAAAATGAAGGGATAATCTATTGGGGAGATGAGACCGGAGTACAGGCATACGCCAACAGACCCAGGGGATATTCACCCCGAGGCGTAACACCTGAGGCTCGTATAGTAGCCAATCGAGGCATCAAACTGAACATGGTTTCAGCTATCAATAATCAAGGCAAAATCCACTATATGATTTATGACAAGGCCATGAATGTCGACATATTTATCAGCTTCATGGAGTGTCTTATACGCGAAAGCGGAGGGCGTAAGGTTTACTTCATTGTTGATAACCTGAAAGTGCATCATGCCAACTGCCTCCAACCGTGGCTGAAGGCACATACGAGCAAGTTAGAGTTGCACTATCTACCCTCGTACTCACCGGAGTTGAATCCGGATGAGTATCTGAACAATGACCTGAAGACAGCCCTCAACCGGGGAGATCCCGCACGAGGCAGCAGCAAACTGAAGGAGCAGGTCGTTGCGCATATGAAAAAAAGAAGCCAGGATCCGACAACGGTGGCCAAACTATTCCAGCATCCGAAGGTGGCGTATGCTGCTGACGACAATCATTAATTGCCAGAGTAATATTACATGACTTTGAGAGCATGGAGGAGGCTGCTGAGGTGTGTGGTAAATGGATAAAATACTATAACGAGGAGCGTCCGCATCAGGAGCTTGGGAACCTATCTCCCGATGAATGGCTTGCGGAGCAACTTAAATCACCATTCATCGGGGAGGGAGCGGTGAGAGAGGAGCGGACAGAGGCACCTCCCTCTCCGAGAGCCCCCTCGCTCCGCTCGGAAACTCTCGGAGAGAGAGGCGAAAAAAGGCTTGACACAGACGATAGAAAATGCAACAATACATTCAGCCTCGTTAGTCTGACCAAGAAAGGCCTACTCGGTGTCGAGAAGGGGATACCACCTTACGCGACGGTGCTCATCGGCATCTCCGCATTCATCATCCTGAAGGCAAGTTATACCGTTTGCGAAATGGCATTCCTGCAAAAACGCATGCACGAGGACGATGTGCGGCGCATGCAGGCCGTGCAGCAGCGCGCTTGGCTCACGCCCGTGCCGGAGGGAGTGGACGTCTTCTCCTGCCCCATCGTTGTGGTCGGGGAGCAGGATTTCTATGTTCCGGACGACTTCCAGTCCTGCATACGCTTCAGTGCCAGTACCAACGGACGCCGCTGCCTCTATAATTACTTGGGCATGAAAGGTATGAAGGACATCGGGGAATCATCCACTCCCCGGGAGGAGGTTCGTGAGCTGGTTAAGACCATGCCCCTCTATCCCGCATCCGGGTGCACCATGTATTACAAGGGTGAGATCATCGTGAACTTCAACGATGCGCCGCCGAAAAAAAAGGAGACGCGCTGATGCATTTTCCCCCGGGCAACGGAAGGCTGCTCGGGGGAAATTGTTGGTGAATAGGGGGAAAAGCCCCGGGGACTCAGCCCCGTGAGGGCCGGGTGAAGCGGGAGCTGCCGGAGTGCGGGCGAGAGCCCGAGGAGGAGCCGCCTGCAGGGCGCGTGAAGTGTGTATTCCCACTGCTCGGCCGGGACGGGCTCGAGTGGCCGCTGAAATGAGACGGCGGAGTCGAGGGACGCGTGAAGTGTGTATTTCCACTGCTCGGCCGGGACGGGCTCGAGGGGCCGTTGAAATGCGACGGCGGAGTCGAGGGGCGCGTGAAGTGTGTATTCCCACCGCTCGGCCGGGACGGGCTCGAGGGGCCGTTGAAATGTGACGGCGGAGTCGAGGGGCGCGTGAAGTGCGTATTCCCGTTACTCGGCCGGTGCGAGCTCGAGTGACCATCGAAATGCTGCGGAGCAGTGCCCCTCGGCGGGGTGTGCGATGGGCCGGAGGGATGCGCCGGACGCGAAGGAGTGGGATGCAGCACAGAGGCCGGGTTGCGGTGGATGGGCGCGTTCATCCCGCCGGCGGGACGCACCCCCGGGTGATGCCCACCCGGCACATGAGGCGGCACCGCCATGCGACGCACCCTCGGCGGGTAGTGCCAGCTGCCGCGATACCACGGTGCCGGGTGCCAGTGCGGCACAATGCACGCCGCCGTAATGGCCGCCAAGCTGAAGATGGCCACACCGGCCGCCGTGTAGCCGTACACCGGCCGCCCGTAGTAGTAGCCGTAGATGGGGAACCCGTCCGCATCGTAGCTGGCGTTGGTCCATGCGGTAGTCACGCTGCCGTGCGGGGTGTGGTAGGTTCCCCCCACCGTCCAGTACCCGTAGTCGCACGAGGAGAACACCATGGCGGTGAGCCCCAAGACTGCAGTTGCGATGAATCTTGCTTTCATATCTGTTTTGCGTTGAAGTGACGAAGGCTGTCCAAGCCGCCTTGCTGTATGTATAGACACCGCAGAGGGGCTTTTCGTTGATTAATTTCTCATAATTTTTACCGGAAGTCAAATTATTTTTTCGGAAAAACATGTCATCTTCTGATGAAAACCTCCACTTTTCGCCTTGCAATTCGCGCAAAAGGTATTAGACTAGAGGTCAGCATGAACAAACAGGCAGAGAAAATCATCCGCTACTTACAACGCTTCTACAAGGACGAGGAATGGCCTACACTGCTGGCGCAGGCGCGGGAGTGGGCAGAAACCGAGCCGCTGGGGGGCCTGAAGGTGCTGGACGGCACCCCGCTCTTCCGTAACACACTCGGCAAATACGCCGCCTTGCTGGCAGCGGGGGCCCGGCTCTACGTACCCACCAACACCCCCCTGCCCCGAGACCCCGCCATCCTGGAGCTGCTGCCGGAGTTCGGCATCCGCACGGCCCTCAAAGCGGACAATCCCTTTGACATCGTGCTGGACTGCGCGGGGCAATTCTGCCGCCTGCACCCCACCCTCGGTTTTGCCGAGCTCACCCGCTCCGGCGTGGAGCGCTATGAGCACACCCTGCACCACCCCATTTTTGTGGCAGACGACAGCTGCATCAAGCGCATCGAGACCACCTTGGGCACGGGGGAAAGCCTCTTCCGCGCGCTCACCCGACTCGGCTACGGAGACTTCGCAGGCCGCCGCATCACCGTGGTAGGCTATGGCAAGGTAGGCCGCGGTGTGGTACACTACGCCCGCAAATTCGGCATGCGCACCATTGTTGCCGATGTTGAGGACAAAGCGGCCGAGCTGCCGAATGACACCACTTTCGTCAACGTGCAGGACATTGAGGCCTTCAACGAGGCCGTGCGCAGTTCCTGGTGCCTGGTAACCTGCACCGGACGCGTGAGCGCACTCAAGCACCGCCTCCGCCCGGAGACCGTGCTCGAATCGCCCGTCCTGCTGGCCAACCTAGGTGTGGAAGACGAGTTCGGCCCCGCCATCCCCCCTTCCCGCGTGCTGAATCATAAACACGCCGTCAACTTTATGCTGGAGGAACCCACCGGCATGCGATTTATCGAGACCACCATGGCCCTGCATAACGCCTGTGCTCTTGAACTCCTCACCCAAGACCTGCCTCACAAATGCATGCCCCCGGGCGAGGACGTCCAGCGCCGCCTCCTGAACATCACCCTGCGGGACGGACTCATCGCCGAGGACGTCCGGGGCCTCGGTCGGGAAATCGGTCTTGTTGGGTGCTGAACCATCCCGACACCCCCTTGGGCTAAAACATGTCCGCCCCGGATGACACATACGAGCATCCGGGGCGGAGCTGCGCAGAGAAGACAAGGATCCCTGCCGCTGTGATTATCGAAAGGTGAATCGACCGGGAGACGCGGAATTTCAGGACGGAGCGGAAATTGAATATCATGCTATTCTGTGGCGAGGGTTCAAAGCAAATTCATCATAGATAGCCATAGAATTTTATCAAAACGGCATCAAGGGCTCTGCTATCACGGCGGCATGCAGTCTGCTTTCGGGGCGACATGCCAATAAGGTTTCCGAAATTTCCAAAGTTCAGCTTTGGAAAACATCAGCTATCTCCTGTCACTGCGGCGGGAAGCATGGTATTCTGTTGGACCGGGGGTCCTTCTGTGTTCAATGCGTGACATGACAGTGATTCTGTGTTGACAATCGGGTCGGGCTGCGCTACAATTCGGCGTCTTTCCGGTTGCGGGTTCATCCGCCGTTTCTACGGGGGTACCCCATCTTCCTCGGAGAGATGCAATCCCTAAAGTATTCTATACAAATGAAACTGTTTGCAACAGCCGCCGTCATTGCCGCTGCCGCCACCGCCCTTGCGCAGGACGCGGCTCCTGCTCCCGCCACTTCCCCCGCTCCCGCCACACAGGCTGCACCCAAGGACCTCGCTGCGCTTGAGGACTACAAGGCTGCCCTCAATCAGGTGCTGGACATCTCCGAGGCCCTCGGCAACACCATCGCTGAGGTGAAGGACCTTGCCACCGCCGATGCCGCCGCTGATAAGGTTGCCGCTCTCGTCGCGCAGATGCAGGAGGTCAAGACCAAGGCAGAGGCCATGGGTGATCCCTCCGAGGAGATCGAGCAGGCTCTGGAGGCGTATATGGAGACCCAGATCACTCGCCTCATGGAGATCGGCCTCAAATTCCAGTCTATGGGTGCCCTCATGGACAGCGAGACTCCCTTCTTCGGCTCCGAGAAGCTGCAGAAGGCCCTGCTTCCTCTGCTGATGGAGGCCATGGGTGGCGCGCCGGTGGACGAGGACGAGCCCACTACCCTCGAGGAAGAGGAGGAGGAAGCCCCCGCTCCGGAGAAGTAATCCCTTTTCCCTGCTCCGCAATGAAGCGCATCGCCTTCCTTGCCCTTGCCGCAGCCTCCCTTGCCTTTGCGCAGGAGGCTGTGCCCGCCCCCGCTCCCGCTCCGCAGGCTGCTGCACCCGCCCCCGGGACTACCGCCACGCTTGAGGACTACAAGGCTATCCTCAGTGAGGCGATGGACATCTCCGAGGCCCTCGGCAACGTCATCGCAGAGGTGAAGGACCTTGCCACAGCTGATGCCGCCGCCGATAAAGTTGCAGCCCTCGCAGCGCGGCTGAAGGAGATCAAGGCCAAGGCAGACGCCATGGGTGATCCCTCCGAGGAGATCCGTCAGGTCTTGGAGTCGTACATGGAGACCCAGATTCCCCGTATCATGGCTATCGGCCCTAAACTCCAAGCCATGGGTGCTCTCATGGAAAGAGACTGCTTCGGCTCTGAAAAGCTGAAGAAGGTCATGCTTCTTCCTATACTGATGAAGGTCAAGATCATGGGTGACGTGCCGGTGGACGAGCCCACCACCATCGAGGAGGAGGACGAGGAGGAAGCCCCTGCTCCGGAGAAGTAACACCATTTTCCCGATACAACCATGAAAAAAATTGCATTTCTTGCCCTTGCCGCAGCTTCCCTTGCCTATGCACAGGATGCTGCTCCGGTCCCGGCTCCGGAACCGGCTGAGACCCCCGCCGTGACCCCCGCCGAGGCTTCCGCTCAGTGTAAGAAACTCCTCGAAGCATCTTACGCCAACTTGGAGGAGATTCTGAAGCTGCTCAACGGAGTGACCGACCGCGCCACCGCCGATGCCGCCTCCGAGGCCTTGGCCCGGGCCGTACTCAAGCAGAACGTCATCGACGATGCTCTGGGTGCCGCCCTTCGCACCACTCCGGATCTCTTCGCTGAGTTCGAGGCCAATGACGCCAAGCTCAGGGCCGAGCACAGCGGAACGCTTGAGGGCATCAACAAAGCCATTGCCGGTCTTCTCGATGATGCAGAGAACCCCTTCTTCGGTTCCGAGGCTCTCGAGAAAGCCCTCACCTCCGGACTCCGTGCCGAGGAGGAAGTGGAAGACGAGCCGACTGAGAAGGAGTAAGGCTCATCCGAGAATTAACACTGCCGAGTTCCCCCCACGGGAGCTCGGCAGTTGCATTTTTGACTGAGCCGCCCCTATTTCTTCGGCTTTTTCTTGAGGGGCACGGCGTGGAAAGGCTGCGGCGGCGTACCCTTGAACTGCGGGTTCATGGCAGCGATGTGTTCGTTGAGGATGAAGAACTCAAACGTACCGCCGTGCGCCGTGTCTGTTGCATCCAAAATGTGGTCATAGACGCACATGGGGTGGTTACCCGGAGTCTCCGGCATCACGAAGAGACCGATACCGAGGGAGGGATGCGCCTTGGCGTCATCGGTGGTAATTTGGTAGCTGATGGTGTTACGGCCCCTGCGCAGGCCGCCGGAGATGATATCTGCGCGGCGTTCGTCATCGAATTCATGCAGCGAAATACCATTGATGGTCATCTTGACATTGCGCCCCGGGGCATCGACAAACACCTTGCCGATGAGCTCCGGAGCCGGGCAAGCCGGCGGCGTGACAGGGATGCGATCGTAGGGGTGAAAGCCGTCCTGCTCGCGGAGCACGTTGACATCCCTGTCCGCGAGACGCTTCCGAACGTCGGGCAACTTACTGAGATTGAAGAAACGCGTTTGGTCAATGCGCCAGCGCCCATCCTCGTGCACCATCAGGATGACATACGCATTGTCCGCAGCGGAATTCTTCTCCCCGATCTGCACACGCCCCAAGTAGGTAGCCGCCAAGGTACGCCCCCCGCAGCCGAGCAGGGCCCCGACATAGCGGAAATTCTCCAGCGGAGGCATCTCATGCGTTTGCGCAAAGAAATCAGACGGGAAACGGCCGCGCTGAGAGACAATCATATTGCGCACCTTGACGCGACGTGAGCGCGGCGTGCAGGCTATCCACGAGCTCTCATTCCCGCGGATGAGGCTGAGACGCCAGGTATTATACACCACATCCACCAGCTTCTCAGCCTTCGATTGGTCCGGAACCTGCAGGGCCGGGGCAGCGGGAGTGGACGCGACAGGCTGCGCGGCAACGCCCCCCCCCGCGCCGGCTACCGCCCCGAAAAGGGCCAAGTGGAAAAAAAATGCTCTCATCTCGCTCTGAGAGGATACATCAGACTTGCATTCTTGGCAAGAAAAAAGCATAATAAGGGCCCGCGTATGACGACATTTACAAAAGAGCCCTCCCGCGACAACGGCGAGGGGACCGGACAAAGCCTGCCCGAGGAGGCGGAGAGCTTTGTCTGGAAGAAGTTTGCGGATGGCGTCTGCCTGCGGATGCGGCTCTTTGTGCCGGAAGGCCACAGTGCGCATGCCTTTGCACCGGCTGTGATGTTTTTTTACGGCGGCATGTGGTCTGCGGAATATGTGGACGAATTCGTCCCCTGGGCGGTACATTTATCCCACCGGGGCATAGTGTGCCTGCTGCCGGAATACCGCACACGCAACAGGTATGACGTCAGCGCGGAAGACATTGTGCAGGACGGCATGGACGCTTGGCAGTGGATGAACGACAATGCAGCGGCACTGGGCATAGACCCGGCAAGCATGACCCTGGCGGGGGCGGATGCAGGGGCCCTGCTGGCACTGGTACCGGCCATGCAACCGCCGATTCGCAAGCGCAAATGGTGGCAGTGGTGGATGCACGATGAGTTGCCCCCCATGCCCGCTGCCGTGGCGATTTTCCGTGGCATGATCGACCTGCTTGCCCCGGAGGCACGCCTGCTCAACGCCGTGCAGGAATGTGTTGACGTGCACCGCATCAACCCCTGCTCCCTGCTGCGGCGCGGGCTGCCGCCCCTGTTCTGTGCGCACGGCATGCTGGACCCCCTTCTGGACTACGAAATGCGCGAGTGGTTCTGCGCGGAGTGGGAGAAGGCCGGGAATGTGGCGCGCCCCGTGATGTGCCCGACCGCCGACCATACCATCACGCATTTTGAGGTCAACCCCGCCGTCTTCGAGCACGTCCTCATCGCGTGGCAGAGTTTCATGGTAGAGCAGGGAATTTGGCCGGAAAGTGCCCTAGAGTCCGCCGCATTGATGCAGTGAGCACCCCTGCGGGCACGTTTTGTGCTTTTCATCCCGCCCCGGAGCTGCTATAATGCCCTCAGCGTATGAAAACAGGCGATTTGAAGTACCCCGGATCTCGACGGGTTTATGTGGCCGGCAAGCTGTACCCGGAGCTGCGGGTGAGTATGCGCGAAGTAGTGCCGCAGCCTTCCCTCTTCCCGGATGGGAGCACGGAGCAAAATGCCCCCGTGCGTGTGTATGACTGCTCCGGTCCCTGGGGGGATGAGCAGTTCTGCGGCGATGTAGAAGCCGGGCTCCCCGCCCTGCGCGCCGAGTGGATTGAGGGGCGCGGCGATGTGGTGCGCGGTGATAACGGCGTGCTGCGCGCCCGCAGTCTGCAAGCCCCGCCCACCCAGCGCGCCTATGCCCTGGCCGGCAAGGTGACACCCGAGATGGAGTACGTTGCCATCCGCGAGAACTTGGGGCGCGAGGCTGCCTACAAGGCTGTGTACGACCGCTTCCCGAACGAGAAGAGCCGCCCCGAGGCCGCGCAGGCCCTGCTGGATGAGCTGGGCACCGGTATGCCGCGCCCCTCGGAGTTGGAGGCGACCCCCGGCTTCGGCCCCGCTTCGATGACACGGCGGGCGGATCTCAACTACATGCACCCCTCGCGCCCTTGCTCCGGCAACCGCATGCCTGCCTTCTTCACCCCGGAATTCGTGCGCGATGAGATAGCCGCCGGGCGCGCGCTCATCCCCGCCAATATCAATCACCCGGAGGCGGAACCCATGGCCATAGGCCGCAATTTCCTCTGCAAAATCAACGCCAACATCGGCAACTCCGCCATTTCCTCCGGCTTGGCCGAGGAGGTGGAGAAACTGCGCTGGGCCATCTTCTGGGGGGCGGACACTGTGATGGACCTCTCCACCGGCGCGGACATTCACCGCACGCGCGAGTGCATTCTGCGCAACAGCCCCGTGCCCATCGGCACCGTGCCCATGTACCAGAGCTTGGAGAAATGCAGCGGGCAGGTCGGCGCGCTGTCCTGGCCCCTCTTCCGCGATACGCTCATCGAGCAAGCGGAGCAGGGCGTTGATTATGTAACCATTCACGCAGGGCTCTTGCAGCGCTTTGTTCCGCACACGGCGCGGCGCGCCACGGGCATTGTCTCGCGCGGCGGCTCCATTATCGCTAAGTGGATGATGATGAACAAGAGCGAGAACTTCCTCTACACCCACTGGGATGAGATCTGTGATATCTTGGCCACCTACGACGTCGCCATTTCCATCGGCGACGGACTGCGCCCCGGCTCGATTGCGGATGCAAACGACTTTGCACAACTGGCCGAGCTGGAGGTGCAGGGCGAGCTGACGAAAGCCGCTTGGGCCAAGGGAGTGCAGGTGATGAATGAAGGCCCCGGCCACGTGCCGCTGCACCTGGTGCCGGAGAACATGCGCAAACAGCTGGAGTGGTGCAACGAGGCCCCCTTCTACACCCTCGGACCGCTGGTGAGCGACATCGCACCCGGCTATGACCACATCACCGGGGCCATCGGCGGCGCGGCCATCGCCCTGCGCGGCTGCGCCATGCTCTGCTATGTGACCCGCAAGGAACACTTGGGCCTGCCGGAGCGCGAGGACGTGCGCGAAGGCGTGGTGACCTACAAGCTGGCGGCCCACGCGGCAGACCTCGCCAAGGGGCACCCCGCCGCCCAAGAGCGCGACAACGCCTTGGCCAAGGCTCGCTTCGAATTCCGCTGGGAGGACCAGTTCAACCTGTCGCTGGACCCGATGCGCGCGCGGGAGTACCATGACCTGACGCTGCCGCACAGTAGTGCCAAAAAAGCGCACTTCTGCTCCATGTGCGGGCCGAATTTCTGCGCCATGAAGCTCTCGGAGGAAATTCGCAAGCAGTCTGGGCAATGAAATGCCATTTTCCGGCTTGCACCCATGCGCCGCATGTGTTAAGATAGGCCCATGCCGAGGATAGCCGTCATCAGCGATATTCACGCCAACCTTCACGCACTGTGCGCCGTCATTGAGGACGTACAGAACGTGGGCTGTACCGAAGTCGTCTGCTTGGGTGATGTGGTGGGCTACTGCGCCTACCCGTATGAGTGCTTGGATTACATCCGCAGCCTGAATTGCCCCGTGGTGAAGGGGAATCATGATGCCGCCGTTGTCACCGTCAGCGAGGAACTGGCCGGGGTTGCGCCGCCCCCGAGCACCGAGCGGCGGATGAACCCGATGGCACGGCAGGCGATGGAGTGGACCTGCTCCCGGCTGGATGCTGACAGCCTCACCTGGCTGGGCCGCCTGCCCTACACTCGCTTGGTGAACTCCAAAATCACCCTCGTGCATGCCTGCTTGGACCAGCCGAAACAGTGGAACTACATCCTGAACGCGAAGGACGCCAAGGTGAGCTTCACGCGGCAGTTTGCCCCCATCTGCTTCCACGGTCACACGCATGTGCCGCGCGTCTTTTGTTGGAACGGACGAGACTCCGAGGAGGTGTATGACGTGCGAGAGCCCCTGTACACGGAGGGGGTATCGCGCTTTGTGCCCACCCCGGGGCTCAAGTATTTCGTCAACGTAGGCTCCGTGGGGCAACCCCGGGATAACGACCCGCGCGCGTGCTATGTGGTGTATGATACGGATGACGGTAGCATCACCTTCCGCCGCGTGCCGTATGATGTACCCGCCGCCATGGAGGCCATTCTGCAGGCCGGGCTGCCGAAGTACTTGGCCGATCGATTGGAAACGGGGTGTTAATGACCCCAACGGAACGGAATCATGAGTCGATTGAAGCAGTTGCTGCCCTTCTTCCTCCTGCTGGTGCCGGGGATCGCGCTGGCTCTCTATGTGGTACCGGTAGAGCTGGAGCAAATGCGGTGGGAGATTCCGGGCATGCTGGACACCTACCCCCTGGAGCAGATGCTGCGCCCGATTCTGCTGGGGCTGCTGTGTATCACCCCCGCGCTGGTGGCCCTCGGCTATGCCTTCATGGGCACCATGGATCGCTATGTGACGCGCAATTTCGTCACCTATTTCCTGATGTGCACACTGATTCTGCTGCTGATTTATATTCTCGCAGACTTCACGGACAACATCAACCGCTTCCGCGAGCGTTTCGATAATCCCCTGGCACAGACGGGTATTTTCTACGGCACACAGCTGCCGATGTTCCTCTACCAAATACTGCCCTACACCCTGCTGATGGGCGCGCTGTGGTGCCTCAGCAAGCTCTCCGGCACCTGTGAGCTGACGGGCATGTTGCAATCGGGGCGTTCCCTGCTGCGGGTGTGCATGCCAATCTTTTTCGTGACGGTCATGATATCACTGATGTATGGCATCTGTGGTTTCCACTGGGCCCCGAACGGCTCCATGTACCGCCAGAATATCCTCAAGCGGCAGACGGGCAAGGAACCGCCCGCCTTGGTATACCGCAGTGAGAGCAATGCCCGCATTTGGCGCGTAACGCACCCTGCCCCGCTCGTCTCCCCGGGTGACCCGATGCGGGAGGTCGTCATCGAGCAATTCGAACCCGGTATCGGCGGACGCCTTCTGAAGCGTTACATGGCTGACAGTGCCGTGTGGGATAAAAACTCCTCCACATGGACCCTGAAGAACGTCTACATCCGCGACATCTCGGACCCGAATAACCCGCAGTTCCGGGATGACTTTTTCGAGAGTAAGGTATTTGACTTCAACGAGAAGCCGTATCAGATTATCAGCCCCTCGCAGCGCAGCCGCGTCGATGCGCTGGGGACTTCGACCCTCTACGAGTATATCAAGAAACACGCAGGCTCGCGCGAGGACCGCTACAAGATGCGCACGGAATGGCATGTACGCATTGCGCGCATTTTCTCCTGCATGATTCTGGTCTTGCTGGCCGTACCCAGTGCCGTCACCTTCCAGCGGCGGGGCACGATGAAAGGGATCGGCATCGCTGTGCTGCTGGCGGCACTGATGCTGTTCTTCTACCGCGTCTTCCCGGCCTTGGGAGAAGCGGGCGTGATTCAGGCATGGATCAGTGCTTGGATTCCGAACGTGATGTACCTCCTTATCGCGGTCTACCTGTATCGCGTCAACCTAGCGAATCGCTCGCTGCGGGAGTGGTGGCGAGATCTCCGGCATATCCGGCTGTGATTATGACGCGGGGACTCATCTTTGATTTCGACGGCGTACTGGTTGACACCGAGTCAGCTATTTTTCACTCCTGGCAGTGGCTCTTTGCGCGGGAGGGGAAGATCATCACACCGCAGGATTACGCCCCCTGCCTGGGGGCCGGTTATTCACGGTGGAACCCGGCGGATTATTTGGAGCAACTCACCGGACGCCGCTACGATTGGGAGGCCGAGACCCGCACCCGCCAAGCCCGGCTGGAGGCCGAGTTGGAGCAAATGGGGCTGATGCCCGGGGCTGCGGAGCTGCTGGATTGGTGCGATGCGCAGGGCATTCCCATGGCCGTTGCCTCCTCATCCTCCCGCCGCTGGGTGCAGGGCTGGCTGGAGCGGCTGGACATCTACCCCCGCTTCCGCGCCGTGTTCTGCCGCACGGACGGCTACCCCGTCAAGCCGGATCCCGCCCTCTTCCTCGCCGCCCAACAGGCACTCGAACTGCCCAAGGAGGACTGCCTCATCATCGAGGACTCCGAAAACGGCACCTTGGCCGCCTGCAACGCCGGTATTCCCTGCGTTGCCATCCCCTGCCCCCTCACCTCCCTCACCGGTGACTTCCGGCGCGCGACCTTCCGCTGCGCCAACCTTGCCGAGCTGCAGCAGCTGCTGGCCTCCTCCCCCCTCGACTGACGCCTGCGCACCCTGCCCCCACCCGCAGCATCGCTGTGCCCGTACACAAATTGCCCCCGCAGGGGCAAAAGCCGATGCGGGGGCAAGAAATTGAAGTTGACAACCTATCAGGCGAACTTGCCGATGAGCGTCTTGCGCTGAGCCTCAAGCTCGGCGGGCAGCTTGTCGCCCACCATGTTGAAGAGCTCAGTCTGGGACTCCAACTCGGCCTGCCACTCAGAGGAGCTGAGCGTCATGTTCTCGTTGAAGCGGCCCTCATCGTAGCCCTCAAGACCCTCCGTATCGAGCTCGCCGAAGGCGGGGGAGATACCGAGCTTGGTCTCGACACCGGAGACCTCACCGCGGCAGCGGCGGAGCACCCAGTCGATGACGCGCATGTTGTCACCGTAGCCCGGCCAGATGAAGTGACCCTCAGCGTCCTTGCGGAACCAGTTGACGTTGAAGATCTTGGGCAGCTTGCAAGCGCAGGTCTTGGTGCCCATATCCAGCCAGTGCTGCCAGTAATCGCCCATGTGATAGCCGCAGAACGGGAGCATCGCCATCGGGTCGCGGCGGACAACGCCGACCGTGCCGGTCGCGGCGGCGGTGGTCTCCGACGCCATGATCGAGCCGATGAACACGCCGTGCTGCCAGCTGAAGGACTGGTAGACGAGCGGCGCGGTCTTCGCGCGGCGTCCGCCGAAGATAATGGCGCTGATGGGCACACCCTCGGGATTGTCAAACTCCGGGCTCAGGCACGGGCAGTTGCGCGCCGGCGCGGTGAAGCGGCTGTTGGGGTGGGCGGCCTTTTCGGGGCTCTGCGGCGTCCACGGGCGGCCGCGCCAGTCGATCGCGCGGGCGGGCGGCGTCTTGTTGAGTCCCTCCCACCAGACGGTGTTGTCGCTCAAATC
>JALFWB010000047.1 GCA_022787425.1 Akkermansia sp. | reverse complement strand
ATAGCCCGGGGTGAGCTCTGCAACTCCGGGGATATTCAACGACGGGGAATTATTCATGCTTGGCATGAAGTAATTATATCATAATGGCAATTTTTTGTCAAAACTTAATTATAAAGGATGACTTATTGGAAGTCCCCTTATAATTTGGTGTAGGTGTTTCTTCCCATTCATCATCTTCCGATGACAAAAGGTTAAAGGTGTTGGGGGCCGAGGTGCTGCGGAAGCCCTGTTTCAGACGTTCAATGACATCCAACAGGCCGTCGGCGGCGAGCTGCTTGTGCTCGATTCCGAAAAGGTCCTTGAATTTCTCCCACCAAGAGGAGTTCAGGTCGTTTTCCAGCCCCTGCTTGGCCGCCTTGGCGCATTGCTGTAGGGTCAGCACCAGCGGTATCTCGCAGTTGCGGGGAGAATAGGGCCCCATCCGCTCAAAGACCGGCACGGGTTGTCCGTATTCTCCTTTATCGTAACGCAGAAAGCGCACGCCTCCCAGAGTTTCTACCCAAGTCCCGAAACAGTCAATACCGTTCTTTGTCAGCAGATCAATGAGGGCCCCGTATTCCTTGCGGACAAGGCCAAACATTCTGCACCGCTGCGCCCGATCATGAATGTATGTTTCGCAGCGCGTGAGAACGAAAATGACGGTATGCCCATTCTTCAGTTCCGGTACGCACTGATTAAACCAGTTGAGAATGACCATCGGGGCATTGATCTTGTGGTTCATTCGGATTCCATTCATCAATGCGGGTGCATCGATGGTAAGCATGACAGCCGAGGATCGACGCAGGTTTTGTTTCAGCTCTGATTCATGCGTGGACATTTCCTTGTTGTACCAGTTCCCGGGTAGATCCGTGAAAACGAACGGGTAGGAAAATGCCTTCTTTTTGAACGTGGCCTGTCCGGTCGCTTGCCCCATGAAAGTATACTCCTGTTGCTGCTCTTTTGTATCAAGCTCAGGAGCGGATTTGTTAAAGGTTTGTGTAAGATCCTTAAGGTAGCAGTTTAGACGGTTTATGGTGTGAGTGTTTGCATGGATCCCCATCGATGGTTTCTGCTGCATCTCGTGAAACATCGCGGCCAGAAGGGAAGTCTTCCCGCAGCCTCGACATCCCACCATGGTTATATGTATGGGATCCAGTGTGTAGGTGTCGACCCCGTCGATGCAATCGTATTTCATTTGTTGCTCCTATTCTTTAATTCTGGGAACTTGTTGCTTACGCTCTTCCAGCAGTTCTTGATAAAGTTCTTCCCTGTCTCAATGCCACCCTTGACCTCCGGCATTGAAGGTAACTCGTTTAAGATATTCTTTACTACCACTTGCACGGGATTGTTGTTCTTCTGCCTGAGATCATTCTCGGGAGCAGGCTCGTGAAGTTCCTTGCTATATGATCCGTTGGGTGAATAGTGCAGAACCAAGTCCTCCTTGCCGCTGAGTCGCTCGATGTCCATGAAGTAGCAGAGGATGACACGATTGCCCGGGCGCTCGCTCAGGCGGTGGTTTTTCAGCCAGCGGACCAGCTCCTCTCGGCGTTCCCAAGCTCTGATTTCTCCCCAAAGCTCGCCGACAGTGACCGGGGGTGCGAAGGCGGGGAGCTCCTCGCACAGAAGCTCGCTGACGGCTTTTTCTGCGGCTACCGAATTTACTTCAAAGTCTGCCGTTGTCTTGATCACAGCGGGGGTGCAGAGCACCTGAGCAACGTGCTTCTTGTCCTTCACATATTCGATGGCCAGTTTGCGCGCCTCCTCGTTGCGCAACCCCCGGATACAGAAGCCGGCGCAGATGGGGCGACCGAGGTCATCCCGTGCCCCTGAAACCAAGGGAAGTCGCGCCATGAAGACGGCATAGGTTCCGGCCGGTTCACGAGCAATGACCATCGAGTAGTGCTTGCCGCCTTGCTCATTGAGCATGGCCTGCATGGGCTGAATACCATCGGGGATGATGTCATCGTTCCAGTGGTAAACGCGCCCGCTCGTGATGGATTTGCCTGCCGAGATAACGGAGATTTTCATGATGGAGAGGTGTTAATGTTTTCTTCCGTTACCGGATAAGAATAGGAAGGAGAGGAGCGCTGCCACGACAAAGGCTATTACGCCCACCGGCAGTTGCTTTTTCGGTTTGCCTCGCCGTCTCGTGAGAGGCTTGGTGTAGGTGCCGAGTGTCGAGTAATGGAGCACGAGGTCCTCGTCGCCCGTGAGCTTCTCGGTATCGGTGAAATAACAAAGGATGACGCGGTTCGCCGGTCGCTCGCTCAAGCGGTGGTCGGTGAGCCGCTGAATTAGAGCGGGAGTCAACTCCCCCGTGAAGCTCTCGCCCCAGACTTCGCCCGGCAGCGGTGCTTGCTGCCCAAGGGGTGCAGCTCCCTTCAGCAGTTCGCAAACGGCGGCCTGTGCTGCCGCCAAGTTGACGCTGAAATCCGCCCCTGTCTGAATGACTGCGGGAGAGCAGAGCATCTGCCGCACTAACTCACGATTCTGCATATACTCGATGGCCAGCTGCCTCGCTTCGGAATTGTTCAGTTCCTGTACAAGGATTCCTGCGCAAAGGGGCCTGCCGAGGTCGTCCCGATCACCGGAAACCAAGGGGAGGCGTGCCATGAACACGGAATAGCTTCCCGGTGCATCCGCGGCGATGACCAAGGAGTAGTATTTGCCACTCTGCTCATTGAGAACGGCCTGCATGGGTTGAATGCCCACCGGGATGATGTCATCGTTCCAATGGTAATCGCGTCCGTTTGTGATGGACTTTCCTGCTGAAATGATCGAGATTTTCATATGGGGTGGAGGGGAGGGAGGCGTGGGGCCTCCCTCCGGGTGTAGGTGTTATTCGGTTGGGGTGTTTTCTTCTGTGGTGGGCAGATGAGTTCTCCCCTGCTCATCTGCTGTATGGGGGGCGTCTGCGGGCTCCGGCGCCGGATTGGGTGTGGTCTCCGAAGTGGATGCGCCCGAGGGCACCGGGGTGGGCACATCTGCGGGTTCCGGGGCGGGCACATCTGCGGGTTCTGGAGTGGACACGTCAGAGGGCTCCGGTGTGGGCACGTCAGAGGGCTCCGGTGTGGGCTTGTCCGTAGGCTCCGGGGTGGGTACGTCTGTAGCCTTCGGGGCGGGCTCGGACGGAACTACTGTGGGCGGAGTACTTGAACAGGACTTGGCTATGCCCCAGATGAGGAGAGCTGCCAAGATGGTCACTAGGGCCGCTTGCATCCAAGGTTTATCCGGCAGACCGGGACATCCCCCGCTGCTTGGCTTGAGCGGCTTGGTGTATGTCTGGTCTGAGTAGTGCAGCACCAAGTCCTCCTCCCCGCTGAGTCGATCGGGATCCGTGAAGTAGCAGAGGATGACGCGGTTGCTCGGGCGATCACTCAGGCGGTGGTTCTTCAGCCAGCCGAGTAGCTCCTCTCGGCGCTCCCATGCGCAGCTTTCTCCCCAGAGTTCGCCGACAGTGACCGGGGTTGAGCCGTTGGGAAGCTCCCCGCGCAAGAGCTCCCTGACGGCTTTTTCGGCGGCTTCCAAATCTACCTCAAAGTCCGCCGCCGTCTTGATCACAGAGGGGGAGCAGAGTATCTGAGCAAGGTGCGCCTTGTCCTTCACATATTCGATGGCCAGCTTGCGAGCCTCCTCGTTGCTCAATTCTTGGATTAAGAAACCGGCGCAGATGGGGCGACCGAGGTCATCCCGTGCCCCTGAAACCAAGGGAAGTCGCGCCATGAAGACGGAGTAGCCACTCCCGGGCCCTTTAGCGATAACCAGGGAGTAGTACTTGCCGCTCTGCTCATTGAGCATGGCCTGCATGGGCTGAATACCATCGGGGATGATGTCATCGTTCCAGTGGTAATCGCGACCATCCGTGATGGATTTGCCCGCAGAGATGACGTAGATCTTCATAATTCAAACATAGCTTCGTCCTTAGCCATAGAAAGTCCCCTTTTGAGTTCCCTGAGGATCTCTTCTACCCCCTTGATGGCAAGGTCATAGTGAGAAAATCCCAGACAATCGAGAAGTACTCTCCAAGGACCACGCTTCTCTTCCAAGGCACGTTTCATGCTTTCGGCAGTTTTTTGAAGCGTCAGCAAGAGAGGAATCTCACAGTTTCTGGGGGCATAATCGCCCGTTTTTTGGAAGACAGGAACCTTTATCCCCTTTGCATTACGCCGATAGTTCAGGAATTGCACACCACCTAAGGTTTCGATCCAAGTGCCGCAAATGTCAATACAGGCAGTCCTCAGCACATCAATCAAAGGTGCGTAGCTTTGACGCACTCTCTCAAAGATTTCTCTCCTTGAGTCCTCATTTTGAACAAAGGTTTCGCATCGGCTCAGGACGAAGACAACCCGAACGTTGTTGTCTTTCAACGATCCAAGACATTTATTGAACCAGTTGAGGATAATGTCAGGACGATTGTACAGCTGGTGTGTATAATCGCCACTCATGAGTGCGGGCGCATCAATTGTCAGTAGACAGACGTGAGCTCTCCCTATATAACCAGCAACTTTCCTCTCTATTTCCGTCTTAACCGCACTCTCTCTTGCGTACCACCCTCCGGGAAGATCCGTGAAGACAAAGGGGTAATGAAATCGTTTTTTTTCGAATGAAGCATCCTGAATGGAACTACCGGTAAATTTGAACTCAGTTGCCTTCTCTGTGGGAGTCACTGTAGGAGTCGCGATCGTCCCATTTTGTTCGACTTCTTCGAGCATGCGAAGCATATCCGTGTGGCTGTCACTCAGGATGCCTATTGTCTGGGGATCCGCAGTGACGCATGAAATACGTTTCTTTTGTATTTCTTTGAACATGGATGTCATGAGCGAGGTCTTACCGCAGCCTCGGCAGCCAATGAATGTGACGTGAATGGGATCGAGTGTATAAGTATCAATACCGCCTGGTTTGCTGTGTGTCATGGTAGATTGCGTGGGATTAGAAGAGCGATAGCACTCGTGATGGATTTTCCCTCAGGAATGGAATGATATGAACCCTCATAATTCAAACGTAGCCTCGTCCTTAGCCATAGCAAGTCCCGCTTCGAGTTCCCTGAGAATCTCTTCCACCCCCTTGATGGCAAGGTCGTAGTGAGACACTCCGAGAGAATCGAGAAGTACTCTCCAAGGACCTCGTTTCTCTTCCAAGGCGAGTTTCATGTTTTCGGCATTCTTTTGGAGCGTCAGCAAGAGAGGAAGCTCACAATTCCTGGGAGTATAATCGCCCGTTTTAATGAAGACAGGGACCTTTTTCCCATCTGCTTTACGCCGATAGTGCAGGAATTGCACACCACCAAGGGTTTCAACCCAAGTGCCGCATACGTCGATGTTGGCTGACCTCAAGAGATCAATCGACGGTGCGTAGCTTTTGCGAACCTTAGCAAAGAGGGCTTCCCTGGAGGCCTGATCTTGGACAAAACTTTCGCAACGGCTCAGGACAAAAACAACCCGAACGTTGCTGTCTTTCAACGATCCAAGACATTTATTGAACCAGTTGAGGATAATGTCAGGACGATTGTACAGCTGGTTTGTATAATCGCCACTCATGAGTGCGGGCGCATCAATTGTCAGCAGACAGACGGAAGCTCTCCCTATATACTTTGCAACTTCCTTCTTTGTTCCTTCCTCAGCCGCTTTCTCTTCTGCGTACCACCCTCCGGGAAGATCCGTGAAGACGAAGGGGTAACGGAAGCGTTTCGGCTTGAATGAAGCCTCCTGAATGGACGTCCCGGTAAAGTTGAACTCAGTTTCCTTCTCTGTGGCAGACAGCGTAGGCTCAGCTGTCCCATTTTCTTCGGCTTCCTCGAGCATGCGCAGCATATCTGCGTAGCTGTCACTCATGATGCTCATGGTCGTGGGATCCGCGGTGACACACGAAATACGTTTTTTTTGTATTTCGTTGAACATGGATGCCATGAGCGAGGTCTTACCGCAGCCGCGGCAGCCAACAAATGTGACGTGAATGGGATCGAGTGTGTAGGTATCGACACCATCGACATTTTCGTATTTCATGATAGAATGTGTGGGGTTAGAATTGAGAGAGTTTCTTTTTCATGTTGGCAACGCACTCGCGCCATTGACGCCCGATGACGAACGGAGAAGATTCCGTGTCGAACTCATCCGGCCACATATCTTTCTGGTGGTCTTCACAGAAGTCCATCCAAAGCTGCGAGCAGGCTTCTTTGCCGCCACCGAACAGCCAAGAGAGGAAGAACTCATCCACAATGGACGAAAACGCCTTGGCCGGAACCGTTACGGCAGCCCGAGCTTCGATATTGTCAGAGTCTTTGTACATCACCATGTTTTCCACCTCATCGCGAACGTATTCCCAGAGGCTGATGAGTTTGCGGCGGTTGCCATCAACCGTTGCGGGGGAGGGGAAGGTGCGGAGAGACCTGATGATGCCGTTCGATGTCTCCTTCTTCTGGTCGAATACATCGAGCATGCCGAGAATATGCGGCAGAAGGAAAGCTCGGAATGTCAGACTGATCGTTGTGAGTGAATCAATGGCCTTCAACCAGTACGATCGTCTACCGTCCTCATCATCGGACTCAATAGCAGCCCGAAGCAGAGGCCAGAAATCATGCTCGGTCTTAACCTCGGCACCATCCGTCACGAAATTCAGGCAACCGCACTTCGGGGAGCGGAGAAGATCCATGATGCGGGTGCGAAGTCGCGAGAGCTGATCTTCCAGCACATAGTCAAGGTGCAGGAAACGACTGAGGAACTCTGCCCGCATGGAGGTCATTGCATTCCCTGCCCAAGTGTTCGGGTTTTCCGCCTCATAGGGGCTGCAGGGTAAATCCGGGCAGTTCTGCATGCCGGCGAACACATCCCTGAGAGCCTGCATGAACTCCGGCATCTCATCGTTATCATTGCGGTATTCCTGCTTGAGTGCCTGAAGCTGAACATTCATATTATTCAGCATATTTCTGGCTTTCTCCCGCACGGCTTCTCTCGATGAGCTGGGCACAGCCTTCTTCACGGCCTGCTCAGCAGCGGCAATCAGCTCGCGGACACTCTCGTCCAGCTCTTTCTTACGCACGTCGTAGTCCTCGCAGAGCAGGGCATCCAGGTGGGGAAGCTGGCGGAGGACATCCTCGAGAATGCCGTTGAACTCGTTCGCCACCATGGATTCGTCTTTGGCGTTCAGCTCCACCAAGCGGGGGCACTTCAGGTCATTGATGAGTCCCTCGCGGTAGGAGGGCAATATCTCTTCCCCTGCACGCTTGTTGACGATGATGTAGGTCCATTCCCCGGCCTTGTAGGCGATGGACTCACCGTTGATGGTATCAATGAACTCAGCGTCCTGTTCGTCAACATTCTGATTGTTGCGATCCAGTCGCTTGATCATGAACATGACGTCCATCTCCTCGTACATCGTCTTGGTGAGCTTCTTGTCAGCACCGGCAGTGAAGTCACCCAGCCCGGGAGTGTCGCACACCATAACATCGCCGACGTCATCCTGCGGGAAGCGGCAGTGCACCTCGGCGTGGCGGATAGCATACCAGCGGTAGCAGAGGTTTCCGGCAAGGTCACTTTGGGAGACGTACTTGCGGATATCCTCCTTACTCACAGGGAAGCTCGGCTTGCCGAGCAGGTCGCAGTACTCCCGGTAGTGGGTCTGCAAATCCAACAGGCGCTTCCGCTTCTTGTCGTTGAATGTGCCCTCCACCGTGGCGATTTGGCAGCGGGGCAGCTCGTCCGGGGAATTGAGCGTGCGCATCCCCAGCTCTTGGAAGAAGGGGTTGAGAACCTCCTGCAGGAACTCCTCGCGCGTATAGGGCTGGATCATTGCGTAGGTTTCCGTGGTGCAGGGGTCATTCCGCAGGTAGGAGGGCGCGCCTGTCACCCAGACATCGCCGGTGGGTACGGTTGCCTCGTCCAAGCCTGTTAGAGATTGCAGGAAGGTGCTCTTGCCCTGCTTAGGGCGACCGACGACACCGATATTCAGCGTTTTCCGCTGAAAACGCGCCTCCAGACGGCGCAGGATGGTCTCCATGCGGTTCAGGTTGCCGGTGACCTTGCTTAAGGCCTCATCGACTTGCGACATACGCGCCCGGGCGGCATCATCCTTCATGTGGGAGATGAGCTGCTCCTTGAGGGCAATCATGGTATCCCTGTCCGCGCGCAGCGTGGTGAGGTACTCGCTGCGCTTCCGAACCTCCTCCACCCGCTGATGGCGGTTTTGGAGGATGCTGCTGATTGTTTGTGAACGGTTCATATGTGATGTGAAAGAAGATGTGCGTTTGCGAGAAAGAGGTCGGATCTCACGCCGTAGACCAAGACTCAGCATTGATTTGTGTCCTCAATCTGAGGATAAGTATACAGCACTCCGAATGCTGTAGGTAAATTGCCCGCGTAAGTCGTTGATACTCAATGAGTTACGTTTTTTGACTGCTGAAGGCGTACATTCCCCCCTGGGGCAGGCAAGTGAATTTTTCCTTGTTTTTTCAAGGAAAGACAAATTTATGACTTGACGTGTGCATTCGGAGTGCTGTAGGCATACCGCAGTTTTTTAGTTGATACAAGGACGGGAGAAAAACTCTTGACAGGGCGTGGAAAATTCTATAGACTGCGGCTGACATGTTGGGCTATTTTCTTACAGAACACGAGCCTGTTGCCGATGCGAAACAGCTGACGCCGGGGACCCCGGTGGCAGCCGTGACGGCACCGGAGGCTCTGGAGCAGACGGGACTGGTGGAGTCGATTCGCTTTGGGGTGGCCGATCGGGACAGCGTTATTTATTGCGAACCTACCCCCGGCACACCGGGTTCTCCTTATTATCAGGTGAAGCGATGCAGTACGGGTGAATTCTGCAACGGCGGCTCGCTGTACACCTACTCTCTGCAAGCGGCACCAAACCCGAGCGAAACGCTGCGCCGTGCGGGGGAGTGTGTAGGGAAGTCATACCGAGGACTCCGCAGTTTTATCGGGGATGATTTTGTGTACGAGTGCGCAACAGGGAGCAGTATGCTCGATTATATGAAGAATCACACCGGAGTGGGCACACACCTCCAAACCCCGCTGAAAGTGACACTCGGCACACTGATTTGGTTTGCAATCGGTCAGGATTGCATCGGGGAGGGTAAAACACCCTTGGGAAAGGTGAACCCGGAGCTCTACGAGTTGACGCACCACGGTATACGCATTGAGGGCCAACAGATGATCCACTTTGCCGCCTGCCGCACCCCCGATGGCTCCAATCAAATTAAATGTGATTCGGTGGATACCTTCCGCTATATGACAAGCGAGCAGGGGTACTGCGGTGAGGTTAAGTACCCGAGTATAAATGCGGAAGCTCGCCTGCGCGCGCGCAATCTGGCCATCTATGTGCTGACGCATCGCTCGGAACACGGGACCTACAACCTGCTCACTAATAATTGTGAGCACTTCTGCCATTACTGCATGGAGGGTAACAAAACGTCTCCTCAGGTAAAGGACGAAGCCAAAAACGCCCTGAAGCTTGCGCTCCGCGTTCTGCCGGGAATGGTTCTTCCTGCAGGGCTTTTGACGAAGATCAGTGTGATGGTCCTCGGTGCGGCGTTGAAATAGGGCAACGGTTGCTGCGCCCCCTGTGTTTGCGCAGGGGGGCAGCGATAGCCTGTCAGGGCTTGGGGAAGACGGGGGTGTTGGGCAGTTGGATGAGGGTGCCGTTGATGATGCGGAAGGGATTGCGCTTGTCGGCAGTGTTGTCGCCGGAGGCGACTTGGACGAAGCTGTTGCCTTGTTCCTCGTAGACGACCCAGGCTTGGAGACTGTGTTGGGTGGCGAGGACAACGAAGTGACGGTCGTCCAGCCATTCGATGCACTCCGGGCGGGGGACGATGTCCTTGCGCAGGGCGGTGCTGAATTGCGGGGCCCGGATGGGCTGCGGGGCGGCAGTGCCTTTCGTGCTCAGGAGAAACCAAGCACCCTCCCCGGTGCGGAGCGGGAGCTTGCCGTTACGGGCGGTGGGGGCGCAGGCCGTCACGGTGCCGTCGATGGGGAGGGTAGCTGTTACCTCGTAGGGGAGCACCGGGGCAATGGCGGCAGCGGGGCCGAAGTATATCTGGCGATTGGCGCGGAAGCGGGTTGATTGTGAGAAGGTGAAGGGGCGTTCCCGGTCAAAGGCCATGGTATCATCCGGCAGGAGGCCCTCAATTTTGTCAACGTGCCAGGGATACATCTTCTCCTGCGGCGGGAGGGGAGCGGTGTAGGTGCGGAGGCGTGCGACCCCTTTCTCCCCGGCGGCGGCCCAGTGCTCACCGAGCTGCCAGCCCTCCGGGCAGGTGGTTTTGCCCGTTGCGGGGCGGGGAATCAGGCCCTGCCCGGCACGATAGTCCCACACCCCGGTGGCCCCCTTCAAAAAGAGGTCGCCCTCACTGAACGGCTCCGAGAGGAGGAGGCTGCCGTCCGACCGGATGGTTATACTCGAGGTGGAAAGATCCTTTGCCTGCAGGGTTAATATGTTTTCGTGCTGCCGCAGATGCCGGAAAAAGCTGCATTTCCTGTTGAACGAGTAGATGCGGAGAATAAAGCGATCGTCAGTAGCATTCGAGCTTTTCAGAATAAGTTCCGGTACCTTATCCCCATCCAGATCTGCCATGGTCAACCATTTTCTGTCCATCGGCGTATAGGCACTGATGATGTCAATGGGAATGTGCTGTGTACCTTCACCGGTGACATAACGGGCCATCAGATAAACGGGACCGCCGGTGATTCCGGCATACTCCTTCAACGAGTAAATGCCGATGCCCTTGAGATGCTCGATCCCCACCTCGGCAGGAACGGGGAGTTCCTCCTGCAGATGAAGGGTCAGGTTGCCGCTGTCAGCCGCGGCGGGCAGCGCCATCAGCGCGGAAAGAAGCCATGTAGTTGCGCGTTTCATACGCTCCTATTTTATTAACAAAAGCAGCGGGGGGCAAGGGATAGTTGTGTCATACCTCCGGGGGGATGGAGGGCCGAGGGGCTAGGGGCTGGAGTTTCAGCTCAGCCAAGAGAGCGGAGGCCGGACGGAAGCAGAGTTTGCGGGTAGCGGGGATGGGCTTGGGGGCTGCAAGGGGGATAGAGAACGCGGTGCGGGGGGCGCGGTCGATGAGCTCGAAAGTCCCCAGCTCCGGGATGCGTACCTTACCCCGGGGGATGGTCGAGAGGATGGAACCGAGAACCGCATCCACGGCAGCGGCGGCGGATTGGTAGGTGGTACCCGGGCCCAGCAGCCGCCGAACCCGGGTGATGAGTTGTCTCTTGTTCACTTCTTGAGGCTGTCGCGGATCTCACGCAGCAGCAGAATCTCCTCCGGCGTGGGGGCCGGCTCCGGGGCGGGAGCGGGCTCCTCCGCCTTCTTGGAGCGCAGCTTGCAGAGAGCGCGGATGGCAAAGAAGACAGACAGCGCAATGATGAGGAAATCAAATACCGTCTGCAGGAAGGCACCGTACTTGACCGCCTGGCCGTTGAGGGAGAACGACCACTCCGCGAAAGGCTTGGATCCGCCCGTGAGGGAGGCAATGAGCGGCATGATGATGTCCCCGACGAGAGAGGTGACAATCTTGCCGAAAGCACCGCCGATGATGACACCGACGGCCATATCCACCACATTGCCCTTGAGCGCAAAGGCCTTGAACTCCTTCACCCAAGCGGGGGTCATTTTCTTGATATCCATAATGTTACGCGATTAGATTTGCTTGAAAGCTTTAATCCCCCAGTGCGTGCAGACCCAAGGTCCGCCGTCCGTGGAAGTGAAGATACAGACACCGCCGGTGGGCACCTTGATATCGTGCTCGGCACAGAAACCGGCGTAGTCACCCGTGATAGAAGGCGCGAAGCGAATGGTACCGTTCGAGGAGACGCAGAGCAGGGGGGCATCCTCCTGCACCTCTGCCGCCAGCTCCGCCCAGTTGCGGAGGATCTGCGGCACGTCCACCTGCCAACCGGGCGGCACGGTAGCATCCTTATTCCAACGCTCGATGAGCTCCGCCCCCAAGGCGGACAGCTCCTCCGGGGACATTGCGGCGGCATCCTTACCCGCAGCGGTCGCGGCCTCCGTGCCCAAGCGCAGCATCACCTCCTCCTCCGTTTTGTTTTCATCGGGACCGTAATCCACCTCGATGAAACGAGCATCCGGCTGCACGGGGGCAGGGCAGCCCAAGGCCGCCGCCGCCAGCTCCGCCGTGCGCATGGTGCGCTGCAGCGGGGCTGCCAAAATGCGCGCGGGCATGATGCCGAGCTTCTTGAGGAACAGGCCGATGCCGGTGCCGCGCTCCTCCTCCACCAAGGGGAGGTCGGTGCGGGAACCGACGCGAGTGGGCGTTTCGCCCTTGCGGAATGTATTGCCGTGTCTGGCGATGATGAGGGTTTTCATGGTAAAAAATCAGGCAGGATCCTCCTCGATACGGAGGTTTTCGATGATATAGCGGCGGCGCTCATCCGTGTTATCGCCCATGTAAAAGCGCAGGATGTCGCGGAGATTGTGCGCATTGTCAAGCGAGACCGGCTCCAAGCGTATATCCTCGCCGATGAAATTCTTGAACTCCGCCGGCGAGATCTCCCCGAGCCCCTTGAAACGCGTAATCTCCGGCGACTTGCCGAGGGTGCGCACGGCGCGGTCGCGCTCCGCCTCAGAGTAGCAATAGAGAGTCTTCTGTTTATTGCGCACCCGGAAGAGCGGTGTTTGCAGAATGAAAAGATGCCCCTCCTTGATAATCTGCGGGAAGTACTGAATGAAGAACGTGAGCAGAAGAAGGCGAATGTGCATACCGTCCACATCCGCATCCGTTGCGATGATAATGCGGTTGTAGCGAAGGTCATCCATGCTGCGGTCAACATTCAACGCCAAGTGTAGGAAGTCCAGCTCCTCATTGCGCTTCTCCTCAAAGAGCGCGGCACGGTTCATTCCGAAACTGTTGGCCGGTTTGCCGCGCAGGGAAAAGACAGCCTGAGTCTCCGCATCGCGAGCCGTGGTGATGGACCCGGAGGCGGAATCACCCTCCGTGATGAAGAGCATGGTATCCTTGGCGCGCTTGTGCTTGCTGTCGTAATGAACGCGGCAATCACGCAGTTTTTTAGTGTGCAGCTTGGCTTTTTTAGCACGTTCCTTTGCCACCTTACCCGTAACACCCGCTACTTGTTTGCGCGTCTTCTCACTGTCCTTGATTTTCTCTTCAATGGACTCCGCCACATCCGGGTGGCGGTGCAGGTAGTTATCCAGCTCCCGCGTGATGAAATTAACCACGAAAGTACGGATGGTCTCCTTACCCGGCCCCATCACGTTGCTGCCCAGCTTGGTCTTGGTCTGGCTCTCGAACACGGGATCGATGACCTTGATGCTGATGGCCGCCTGCAGACCACAGCGTATATCCGAGGCCTCGTAATTCTTCTTGTAGAAACCTTGCAGACACTTGACGATTCCCTCGCGAAAGGCATTCTGGTGCGTGCCGCCCATGGTCGTATGCTGCCCGTTGACAAAGGAATAGTAATCCTCCCCCGACTGCTCCTCGTGCGTGATGGCCACCTCGATGTCCTCATCCTTGAGGTGAATGGGCGGGTAGAGCGCGGGGTCCGTCAGCTCCTCATTCAGCAAATCCGTAAGCCCGTTTTTGGAGGACGTGTTCTTGCCGTTCAGGCTGATCACGAGCCCCGTGTTCAAGTAGCAGTAATAGCGGCACATACGCTCCACGAATTCGGCCCGGAATGAGGCATCGGCCGCGAAAAGCGTGCGATCCGGCGTGAAGGAAACGCAGGTACCGTTCGGCTCGGTCGTGGGCTCCGTGCGGTCGCAATCGGGCACGGGCAGACCCTCCCGAAAGGCGATGGATCGCACTTGCCCATCTCGGAAACTGCTGATCTCAAATGAAGTGGAAAGCGCATTCACCGCCTTGATGCCCACGCCGTTGAGGCCCACGGACTTCTTGAAGGCATCACCGTCATATTTACCCCCCGTGTTGATCTGCGCAGCGCATTCGTATAGTTTCCCGAGCGGGATGCCGCGCCCGAAGTCCCGCACCTCGCAGCGGCCCTCCGGAGTGATCGTCACCTTGATTTTTCGACCGGCACCCATCACGAACTCATCGATCGAGTTGTCGATCACCTCCTTGAGCAACACATACAGACCGTCATCCGGCATGCTGCCATCGCCCAATTTACCGATGTACATACCGGGGCGCTGGCGGATGTGTTCCCGCCAGTCCAGCGTCTGAATACTCTCCTCTGTGTAATTTCCCTCCATACCTCGGGGGATATGATACACGAAAAAGTGCGCTGTGGCAAGCAAGAAATGCGTATGGAGGAAGTTAGAGTTCCGAAAGGCAAAAAATGCAAGTGAATACAAAAAAAATGGTTGCAATGCGGAAATCAGTGTGCTATTCTCCGCAGGTCATGAAGTCTATTATTGCGACGATGATGCTGGTGGCCGCCCCCCTTGCGACAGCCGGGGTGGAGGCCATATCGAACATGCAGGAGCCGCAGGGGAAACCCGCGACCTTTGCCTTCGGGGGCGAGATGAACCGCGAATTCATGCTGGATGGCAAGCCCTTCCAGATTCGCGGGGCAGAGATGCACCCGCAGAACATGCCGCGCGAACACTGGGTGCAGCGCATCCGCGCGGCCAAGGCCATGGGCATGAACACGATCGCCTTCTACGTCTACTGGAACGGACTGGAAACCGCGCCCGGCAAGTGGAACCTGACGGGCATGAACGACATCGCCGCCTTCATTGACCTCTGCCAAAAGGAGGGCATGTGGGTACTCTTCCGCCCCGGTCCCTTCGTCTGCGGTGAGTGGGATTTGGGCGGCCTGCCCAGCCGTCTGCTGAAGAAGCGCGGCGCCCAACTGCGCACCACCAAGAACCCCGAGTTCATGCGCGAGCAGACCGTCTACCTAGACAAGATGGCCGAGATAGCCATCCCGCGCCTCTGCAAGAACGGCGGCCCGATCATCATGGTGCAGATTGAGAACGAGTACGGCAGCTACCGCACGGGCCACGAGGAGAAGGCCTACATGGAGTGGCTGAAGAATTACTGGGAGAAGAAGGGGGCAGGCCCCCTCTACGTCTCGGAGGGCTCCACCCCGCAGCACCTGCAGTATACCCCCAAGGGCGTTGCTATCGGCCTTGACCCCATGGGCACGGGCCCGCACGCCAAGGACACCTCGCACGCCATCGACCCGAACGTGCCTGTGTTCTCCAGCGAGACCTACCCCGGTTGGCTGCGCCACTGGCGCGAGGGCAACTGGACACCCACCCGCGGCACGCTTAACACTATCCGCACCTTCATGGAGAAAGGCGACTCCTTCTGCCTGTACATGGCCCACGGAGGAACGGCCTTCGGCCTCACCACGGGGGCGAACGCCACGCCCAAGAGCTTCCAGGCCGACCTGACCAGCTATGACTACGGTGCCCCCATCGGCGAGCACGGTAACCTGACAAAGGAGTACTTTGAATACCGCGAGATCGTGCAGAGCAAGCTCCCGCAGGGCGTGAAGCTGCCGGAGCCGCCCGCCACGCCGCCCAGCATGACCATCCCGGAGTTCACACCCGTGCGCACCGGGTATATGGTGAGCGGGTTCACCTACAAGGGCAGCAAAAACGGCAAATACAAAGGCGTGCGGGTGCATGAGAATCCGCCCACCTTCGAGGAGATGGATCAGCACCTCGGCATTGCCTCCTACTGCACGAGCAACATCCCTGCCGGCCCTGCCGCCAAGCTCGCCTTCGATGGGCACGACTATGTGCAGGTGTACCTGAACGGCAGTTATGTCGGCACGGTGGACCGCACGCTGCAACAGAAGGAAATTCAGTTGCCGGAACGCAAGGGCGACAAGAACCGCCTGGAGCTGCTGGTCGATACCTTCGGCCACGTCAACTTCTCTGCAGAGATTGAGAAGGATTGCAAAGGCATCGTGAGCGAGGTAACGCTGGACGGCAAGCCCGTGACCGGCTGGAAGTTCCACGGCCACCCCCTGACGGATAACCCGCGCACGAACATGACCTACACCAAGAACACCGGAATGAAAGGTGCCTTCTTCCGCGCGGAAATCAACCTAGACAAAGCACAGGACACCTTCTTCGACATGGTGAAGTGGAAGAAAGGCTATGTGTGGGTGAACGGTCATCTGTTGGGCCGTTACTGGAACGTGGGCCCGCAGGAGCGCCTCTACTGCCCGCAGAGCTGGCTGAAGGTCGGCAAGAATGTGGTGCTGGTGCTCGACACGGAGACCACCGAGCCTGCACCCATTCGCGGCTGCGAGGAGCGCAACTTGGAGGTGCACAAGCAGACGGAAAACAAGAACAACGAGTGGTAAAATCTCCCGTCCTCGGGGTCGCGGCGGCTTGTATGACACAACGCTGCGCCCCGGGGGCGAAAAAATGCGCTTGACACCCGGGTGGAATGCGCTATAATGCCCCCGCATACATGATCTGGCAAGTGACCATTCACCACCTCCACCATCACCACGTCCGGTAAGGCTGCGGTAGGTCCTTGCATGTCATTTTCCCCGAGAAATGAAGAAGGCTTGCCGCAGACGGCAGGCCTTTTTTGTGCATCGGGGTATGCAAGAAGCATTTTCAACAATCAAAAGATAACATGATCAGAATAGCGATACAGACCAAGGGGCGCCTGAATGAGGAAAGCGTCGCCCTGTTGCGCGAAATCGGCATCAAGATCGAGGAAGCCAAGCGCAAGTTCCTCTCCAAGAGCAAGAACTTCCCCCTGGAGGTGCTCTACCTGCGGGACGACGACATCCCCGGGGTGGTGGCTCGCGGCACGGCCCAGCTCGGCATCGTGGGCCTCAATGAGGTGGCGGAGAAGGGCTACAAGGTGGACATCGCCGCCCGCCTGGGCTTCGGTGGCTGCCGCATCTCCCTGGCCATTCCCAAGGCAGAGGAGTACAAGGGCGTGGAGTACTTCAACGGCAAGAGCATTGCTACCTCGTACCCGAACATCCTCAATGCCTTCCTGAAGGAGAAGGGCGTGCAGGCGGAGACGGAGGTCATCACGGGCTCGGTGGAGATTGCCCCCGCAGCGGGGATTGCGGACTGCATCTTTGACATTGTTTCCTCCGGCGGCACCTTGGTGAGCAACGGGCTGAAGGAGGTGGAGCGCGTCTTCGAGAGCGAGGCCGTGCTCATTGCTAACCCGAACCTGAGCGACGAGGACCGCGCGGTGCTGGACGAGATCCTCTTCCGCATGGAGAGCGAGCGCGTGAGCCGCAGCAAGAAGTATGTGCTGATGAACTTGCCGAACGAGGCCCTGCCGCAGGCCATTGCGCTGCTGCCCGCACTGCACAGCCCCACGGTGATGCCCTTGGCGACCGAGGGCTGGAGCTCCCTGCACACCGTGATTGACGAAGCGGACCTTTGGGAGAAGGTGCGCCGACTCAAGGAAATCGGGGCGGAGGGCATCCTCGTGCTGAATGTCGACAAAATTATCCCCTGAGTCATGAACATCTACCGAGAACCGGCCCGCGAGACCTGGCCCGAGCTCTGCCGCCGCGCGGAGCAGGACAACAGCTCCATCGCAGAGACCGTGGCCCGCATCGTGGACCGCGTGGCTCGGGGAGGGGATGCCGCCGTGCGCGAGCTTACCCTGCAAATTGACGGCGCGGCACCGGAGGCCCTCGCGGTGGGCGAGGTGGAGTTCGCTGCGGCGGAGGCTGCGGTGAGCACGGAGCTGAAGGATGCCATTGCAAAGGCGGCGGAAAATATCCGCGCTTTTCATGCTGCGCAGATGCCCCGTGAGGTGCGGGTGGAGACGGCACCGGGGGTGCTCTGCGTGCAGCGTCCCGTGCCCATTCAGCGGGTGGGACTGTATATTCCCGGCGGCACGGCTCCGTTGTTTTCTACCGTGCTGATGCTGGCCGTGCCGGCGCTGACGGCGGGCTGCCCGAAGGTGATTCTGTGCACGCCGCCGAACAAGCAGGGCAGCGTGGCCCCGGCGGTGCTGTATGCTGCCGCCGCGTGCGGCCTGCGGCGCGTGTTCAAGGTGGGCGGTGCTCAGGCAATCGCGGCCATGGCCTACGGCACGGAGAGCATTCCCAAGGTGGATAAAATCTTCGGCCCGGGAAATCGTTATGTGACCATGGCCAAGCAGCTCGTCAGCGGACGCAACACAGCGATTGATATGCCCGCCGGACCCTCCGAGGTGATGGTGCTGGCGGACGATACAGCTCGACCCGAATTCGTGGCGGCGGACTTACTCTCGCAGGCGGAGCACGGGCGGGACAGCCAAGCCATAGCGGTGTGCAGCAGCCAAGCCTTGGCAGAGGCGGTGCTGGCGCAGGTGGAGGCGCAGGCTGCGTTGTTGGCTCGTGCGGATTTCGTGCAGCACAGCCTTGCCAACAGCCGCATCGTGGTGCTGGCGGATCGTGCGGCGATGCTGGACTTCGCGAACACCTACGCGGCGGAGCATCTCATCATCTCCCTGCGGAAGGCCGAGGAGGCCGCCTCGCTCATCACGGCGGCGGGCAGTGTGTTCATCGGTAACTACACGCCGGAGAGCGCGGGTGACTATGCATCCGGTACGAACCATACGCTGCCGACCTGCGGCTGGACGGCGGCCTACAGCGGCGTGAATATCGACAGCTTCATGCGCAAAATGACCCTGCAGCACATCACCCGCGAGGGGCTCGCCGCGCTCGCGCCGACCATCACGACCATGGCGGAGGCTGAGGGCCTGCAGGCCCATGCCAACGCTGTTACCGTGCGTCTTTCCCAAATCTCCGCTCAGTCATGAAAGCTCACTCCATAGCATCGCTGGTTCGTCCCTGCATCGCTCGCCTCACGCCGTACTCCACCGCGCGCGATGACTACCAAGGCGAGCTCGGCGTTTTTTTAGATGCGAATGAAAGCCCCTACGAGAACGGCTATAATCGCTACCCGGATCCCCACCAGGCGGCCCTCAAGGCACTGATTTCACCCATGAAGGGACTGCCGGTAGAAAATATCTTCCTGGGTAACGGCAGCGATGAGGCCATTGATCTCGTGTTCCGTGTATTCTGCGAACCTCGCGTGGACAACGTGGTGGCCATCGCGCCCAGTTACGGCATGTACACCGTGGCGGCCGCCATCAATGATGTGGCGGTGCGCGAGGTGCCGCTGGGGCCGGAGTTCTCCCTGCCGAAGGCAGAGCTGCTCGCGGCGGCGGATGCTCACACCAAGGCACTTTTCCTCTGCTCGCCGAACAACCCGACGGGGAATGCCTTTGCGCGCGAGGACCTGCTGGAGTTGGTCGAGGCTTTCGAGGGCATCGTGGTGGTGGATGAGGCTTACATTGATTTTTCATCCGTGCCGAGTCTGGCGGCGGAGGTTCGCCGTTATCCGAACCTGATCGTGTTGCAGACGATGTCCAAGGCACGCGGCATGGCGGGCCTGCGTTTGGGGCTGGCACTGGCGGATGCACCCATCGTTCGCCTGATGAGCATGGTGAAGTACCCCTACAACATCAACGAGGCCGCGCAGCGTCTGGTCGCGGATCTGCTGCGGCAGCCGATTGACGATCAGGTGGCCTGCATCGTGCAGCAGCGCGGCGTGGTTGCGAAGCGTCTGCGGGCTCTGCCGGTGGTGGAGCGGGTGTACCCCAGCGATGCTAACTTCCTGCTGGTGAAGGTGCGGGATGCCGATGCGGCCTACGAGCACCTCGTGCGGCGCGGTATCATCGTGCGTAACAGAAATCGCGTGCTTCAGTGTGCCGGTTGCCTGCGTATCACGATCGGTCTGCCGCAGGAAAATGAAAAAATGCTTCAATCCCTGGCAGAATTATGAAAAAATGCCTCTTTATTGACCGCGATGGTACCATTCTGGCCGAGCCCGAGGACGAGCAGGTGGACAGCTTCGAGAAAATGCGCTTCCTACCCGGTGCTATCGGTGCCTTGGCTTCGCTCGCGAAGACGGACTACGAGCCTGTGTTGGTGAGCAATCAGGACGGATTGGGCACGCCTTCCTTCCCGGAGGAGGATTTTTGGCCCGTCCACAACCTGATGCTGCGCACGCTGGAGGGCGAGGGGTTCGTCTTTGCGGATCAACTCATCGACCGCCACTTCCCGCAGGATAACGCGCCCACCCGCAAGCCGGGCACGGGGATGTTCGGCAAGTACCTGAACGGCGATTACGACCTGCCGGGCAGCTATGTGCTGGGGGATCGCGCCACGGATGTAGAGTTGGCGTATAACTTGGGCTGCAAAGCGGTGTTGCTGCGCAGCCCGCAGGAGGGGCAGGCCATGCTGGAGGGGCAGCCCTATGCGGGTTCCTGCGCGCTGATGACCACGGATTGGGCGGAGATCGCGGAGTTCCTGCGCCGCACGGAGCGCCGGGCAGTGGTGGCCCGTAAGACGGCGGAAACAGATATTCGTATTGAACTCGACCTCGACGGTGCGGGGGAGAGCAGGGTGGATACGGGGCTGAAGTTTTTCGATCACATGCTCAATCAAATCGTGCACCACAGCGGCATGAGTTTAACAGCCGTTTGCAAGGGTGATTTGGAGGTGGATGAGCACCACAGCATGGAGGATGTAGCCATCGCCCTCGGCGAGGCTATCCACACGGCTCTGGGGAGCAAGCGCGGCATTGACCGCTACGGCTTCGTGCTGCCCATGGACGAGTGCAAGGCCTTGGTGCTGCTGGACTTCGGTGGACGGGCGGATTTTGTTTGGAATGTGCCGTTTACCCGTGAGTACGTGGGGGACACGCCCACGGAGATGTACCGCCATTTCTTCAAGAGTCTCTGCGTGGCTATGAAGTGCAACCTGCGCATCGAGGCGGAGGGGGAGAATAATCATCACCTCATCGAGGGTGTCTTCAAGGCCTTTGCTCGCGCGCTGCGCATGGCGGTGCGGCGCAACGTGTTCAGCAATGAGCTGCCGAGCAGTAAGGGAATGCTTTAACATAACAAGAGAATGATTGCGATTATTGATTATAAGATGGGCAACCTGCGCTCCGTGGAGAACGCCCTGCACCGCTTGGGCGCGGAGTTCTGCGTGACGGCGGATCACGATGTTATCCGCCGTGCGGACCGCGTGCTGTTGCCGGGCGTGGGCAATGCAGCGGAGGCCATGGAGAACCTGAACGCCGCCGGCCTGCCGCCGGTGATCCGCCGTCTGCGCTGTCCCGTGCTGGGTATCTGCGTGGGTATGCAGGTGATGTGCCGTGACAGCGAGGAGGGGAATGTGCCCTGCATCGGCCTTTTCGATGCGCATGTGCGCCGTTTCGTGCCGCAGCCGGAGCTGAAGGTGCCGCACATGGGGTGGAATGTCCTGGGCAACACGGAGGGCAAGCTCTTCGCCGGTGTGCCGCGCGGTTCCTATGTCTATTTCGTGCATTCGTACTACCCGACGCTGTGCCCGGATACCATTGCTACCACCACGCACGGTGTGATGTTCAGTGCGGCTCTCAAGTATGAGAATTTTTACGGCACGCAGTTCCACCCGGAAAAAAGCGGTGACGTGGGTGAAATGATCCTCAAGAATTTCCTGAATTTATGATCGAGATTATACCTGCCATTGATATCATCGGCGGACGCTGTGTGCGCCTGTCGCAGGGGGATTACGAGCGGAAGCGGGTTTACGATGCCGCCCCGGCGGAGATGGCTCGCGCCTACGCGGATTGCGGTGTGCGGCGCATCCATGTGGTGGACCTGGACGGCGCGAAGGCGTCGCGCCCGGAGAACCTCGCGACGCTGGAAGCCTTGGCTCAGGTGGGCGTTGATATCGAGTGGGGCGGGGGCATCAAGAGTGAGCAGGCCCTGCACGATATATTCAATGCGGGCGCGCGCTGGGCGATTGTCGGCAGTGTTGCGGCTCAGCAGCCGGATCTCTTTGCGGAATGGCTGCGTGCCTTCGGTGGTGAGCGCATGGTGCTGGGTGCGGATATACGCAACGGCAAGGTGGCAACCCACGGCTGGCTCCGGGAGTCCGAATTGGGAATCGAGGCATTGGTTGAGCGTTTCCTGCCGGAGGGGCTCAGTCAGGTTATCTGCACGGATATTTCGCGCGACGGTATGCTGCAGGGGCCTGCTTTCGAGCTTTATACGCATCTGCAGGAGGCCTATCCGACGGTGGATTTCACCGTGTCGGGCGGCATCAGCGGCATGGAGGACATCCGGCGGCTGGATGCGCTCGGGCTGCGGAAGGTAATCGTGGGCAAGGCTATTTACGAAAATAAAATCACTCTTAACGATATTCAGTCATGGTTGCAAAACGGATCATCCCCTGCCTCGATGTAAGGGAAGGGCGCACGGTGAAGGGGGTCCATTTCGTGGATCTTCGCGATGTGGGCGATGCGGTTGAGCTCGGGCAGCACTACGCCCGCAGCGGGGCGGACGAGCTCGTGTATCTCGATATCAGTGCCACGCAAGAGGGGCGCAATACCTTCACTCGCCTCGTAGAGCGCATTGCGGACGGCATCAACATCCCCTTTACCGTCGGCGGCGGCATTTCATCCTTGGATGACGCGGCGCGACTGCTGGATGCGGGGGCGGACAAAATATCGATCAACAGCGCGGCCATTGCGGATCCCACGCTCATTGATCGCATTGCCTCGCGCTATGGGAGCCAGTTTTTGGTGCTTGCTATCGATGCGCGCTGCGGGGAGGACGATGTGTGGCGCGCTACCACCCACGGCGGTCGGCGTCCCAGCGATAAGGAGCTCTTCTCCTGGGCTCGGGAGGGGCAGGAGCGCGGCGCGGGGGAGATCCTTTTCACGTCCATGAATCATGACGGTACGCGCAACGGGTATCCCTGCGAGACCTTCGCTGCGCTGGCGGATGCTCTCTCCATCCCCATCATCGCCTCCGGCGGTGCCGGCAGCGTGCAGGACATCGCGGACGTGCTTACCCGAGGCCGAGCCGATGCTGCCTTGGCGGCCAGTATCTTCCATTTCGGCGAGATCTCCGTCGCCGATCTCAAAAATCAACTCCGACAACTCAATATCAACGTAAGATGAAAGCATTTCAGGACTTCAATCTATCCAAGACCGGTGACGGGCTGCTGCCCGTGATTGTTCAGGATGCCGTCACGCTCAAGGTACTCATGCTGGGTTATATGAACCGGGAGGCCTATGAGAAGACCCTGGCAGAGGGTCGGGTAACGTTCTACTCCCGCACTCGCCGATGCCTCTGGACCAAGGGCGAAACCAGCGGTCACTTCCTCCTTGTGGAGGAGATGTACGAGGACTGCGATGCGGATACCCTGCTCATCAAGGCCAAGCCCATCGGGCCCACCTGCCACCGTGGCACGACCGCTTGCTTCGATACCCCGGAGAATGAGGGCTTCATCCGCACGCTGCAACAAGTTATTCAGCAGCGTCACCGCGACATGCCGGAGGGTTCCTATACTACCCGCCTCTTCATCAAGGGTGTCAAGAAAATCGCCCAAAAGGTCGGTGAGGAGGCCGTGGAGAGCGTGGTCGAGGCTGTCGATGGTAACCGCGATCGCTTTGTCTATGAGGCTTCGGACCTTATGTACCACCTTCTCGTTCTCATGGAGCAGATGGGGGTCACCCTGGCTGACATGGAAAACGAACTCGCTCTGCGTCACAAATAATGCCCGATGTGCTACGTGACAGCGACCTGTGCGTCGCGGAGCGGGAGAGAGCAGAGTCCGTGCTCGGGCAGGGGGAGCGCGTGCTTCGGGTGTGGCGTCCTTGCCCGGCCTCTCTCGGGTGGAGGGAGGTGTTCTCGGTGTGCCTGTTTGCATCGGTTCCCTGTATCATGATATGGCTTATCCTGTCCGGTATCGGTGACTCCGGCTTCATGGTGTATCTCTTCCTTGCCGTTCCCGTTATCATCGCGGGATCGATACTCATCGGCTGGGCTGTTCAGCTGCGCAAGCGTATGTTGCTGCGGCGGAGCTTTTGCCTGCTGACGGAGGGGCGTATTCTTGCGTTCCGCCTGAGCTTATGGGGTAAGCCTTTGGTGTCATCTTGGACGCTTGAGAATGTCATCTCTTTGGATGAGTTCCCGGACGGCAGTGGCTGCTTGGTGATCGGAGATCGAACTCGCTACGCCGAGGATGAGGAGGAGCCGGAGGAGCTGATTGAGGTGCCGAATGTCAGTTCGATCAAGGATATCATTCAGCCCTATCTTCCGAAGGAGAATGCGAGAGATGAGCCGGAAGGGGAGCCTTTGTCTCTCGGGCAGTGGATCGGCAGAACGATATTCATCTGTCTTTTCGTGCTGCTCGGATTGGCCTTGCTCGGAATTTCGCTGACCATGTTGTTCAACACGGACGCTCCGTCTCAATCGCCGGGGAGTCAAAACTCCGAGAACCTGAGTTCCGTGCTCCTCATGGGCTTTGTCGGCTTGGTCTTCTTTCTTGCCGGTTTCTCGGCGCTGCTCGATCACCTGAAAAGCGGCCGTCCCCGTGCGAAGAAGGCTTGCCAAAAGGGCTCCGAGCGAGTATAATACCGCATGGCCAAGGAACATATCTTACAGGACAGCGACCTGACTGCACCGGAGCGGGAGCGGGTGGAGGCCGCGCTCATGCCGGAGGAGCGTGTGCTCTGGGTGGGGCGTCCGTCCCCCAAGGGCTCCCCATGGTCGGGAGTGATTCTGCTCATATGGGCACTGATTGTCCCCGGTACCGTTGTATGGGTTTTCCTTTTGAATAACATTACTCCGGGACCGGACTCCTATCTCTTCCTTGCCTTTGTTTTGCTGTTCACCGTCTTCCCACTCGGCTCGGCGCTGATCCGGATCATGAAGCATAGGCTGAGCAGGTACAGTTTTTATGTGCTGACGGAGGGGCGGGCTCTTGCGTTTCACCGTAGCCTGTGGGGTAAGCCGGTGCTGAAGTCCTGGGCATCAGAGGACATCATTCGCTTGGAAGAGTATTCTGACGGCAGCGGCAGCTTGGTGTTCGAGATCCGTGTACGCCGCACCAAACACGGTGAGGTGGAGGAAACGGAGGGTTTGGTAGATATACCGAATATCAGTCCGGTCAAGGAAATGGTGCAGCCCTTCCTTCAGAAGAAGGAGGAAGGGGCGGAAGAAGAGGAGGCACCGCTGTCTCCTCGGGAGCGTCTGCGCACGTCAATCATCCTGAGTGTTTTCGTGGTAATCGGCTTGGTCTTGTCCGGAACCGCTGTCTACTGCGGCGTGCGCACGGTGCATCAGGTGAAAACCTATACGGAAACGGAGGCGACAGTCATCGGCAAGGAGTGGCGCACGCACTCAACAGAACACGGCTCGCGCAGAGAGTGGCATACACGCTATCAGTATGAGGTGGATGGGCACACTTATCAGGGCACGCTGGATACATCGGAGACCCCGAAGCCCTTTAAGCGCGGTGCCTCGCTGCCCATTCTGTACAATCCGGCAGCCCCGGAGGAATCGATCGGTAATCAATTTTTCGAGCTGTGGGGCGTTGTCCTCATTCCGGGCGTGATCGGACTCGTCTTTCTTCTTGTAGGCGTCTTTGCCCTGCGCTCGCACCTGAAAGGCGGCCGGTCCGGCGCGAAAGAGGCTTGCCAAGAGACCGCTGAGCCGGTATAAGACCCTCGTGTTCGATAAACCGGAGGTGCTCAAGCCAAGCAGCCGGGGCAGTTGCGGACGAAGTGCCCGGGGGAAATCTCTACCAGGGAGGGCGTGCCCTCAGTTAGGCAGAGTTCCGGCTTTCCGATGGTGTTGCGATGCCGGAAGGAGCAGCCGTAAACCGGTTCCTTGAGGGAGGGCGGAAGGCCCGGGATGGGGCGGAGTCTTTCCCCCTTGGCGCGCGCCGCAGGCATGGAAGCCAGCAGTGAGCGCGTGTAAGCATGGCGCGGATTTTCGATGAGTTCGGCTGCTGCAGCAGATTCAACGATGCTGCCGGCGTACATAACCTGAATGCGGTGGGCATAGGACTTGACCACCCCCAGGTCGTGCGTGATGAGGATGATTGCCGTACCCAGCTCCTGCTGGCGCGCTCGAAGGAGATCCAGCACCTGCTTCTGCACGGTAACATCCAGTGCGGTGGTCGGTTCATCTGCAATCAGAATCCGGGGACGTGTGATGAGCGCCATGGCAATCATGACACGCTGGCGCATGCCGCCGGAGAACTCGTGGGGGTAGGCCAGCGCGCGTTGCTCGGGATCCGGAATACCGGTGAGGGCGAGCTCCTCCACGGCACGGGCGAATGCCTCACGCCGAGAGAGCCCTTGGTGCAGCATGAGCGGTTCCGCAACTTGGTCGCCCACACGCATGCAGGGATTCAGGCTCGTCATGGGGTCCTGAAAAATCATAGAAATCTGTTGTCCGCGCACGGACGGGAATTCTTTTTCCGTCAATTTCAGCAGGTCGCACCCATCAAACAACGCCTGCGAGTGCTGCGGGATGAATGCGGGCGGGCAGGGGAGGAGCCCCATGAGCGCGGAGCAAGTGACAGATTTGCCCGAACCGGACTCCCCGACGATGCCGAGCGTTTCACCGGCGTGCAAGTCAAAGCTCACATCTTGGACGGCATAGGTTGTCTCATGCCGATGGCGGAATTGAACACTGAGGTTGCGAACGCTGAGAAGGGGATGATTCATGGTTGAAGAAAAGATTACATGGAGGCGCGAACGGCGAAGGGTAGGTGTTGCAGGGTGGCCCTCTGCATCTCAAGCCCCTGTACGAGAGACTGCAGCAGGCAGAGCGAGGCAGCGGCATCGAAGAGTGCATCGTGCCACGACCGCTCCGGCACCAGTGCCTGCACTTGCGGCGTGCAGCCCAAGACCCCGCATACACTGCCGAGCGAGTGGTCTGCCAACCCGGGCAGTGCCTTGCGTGCCAGCTCCAGGGTGTCCATCCACGGGCCGAAGCCATGCCCCGGGAAGGCATGCAGGAAGCGGGCCTCCGTGGCGGGATTATGCCCCAGTACCACAGCCCCGCCCAGCAGCTCCCGCAGTTGCGGCCAGAGCGAGGCGAAGGCAGGGGCTTCATCTAACATCGCTGTTGTGATTCCGTGCACGCGCGCTGCACTCCAGCGCACGGGGTGCAGCGGGGCAATGTAGGAAACAAACAGACGCGGCGCGGGGTCAAACAAGCCCTCCGCGCGCACCACGCCCACCTGCACCGGGCAATCCGTCTCCCCCGGTGCAGCCCCGGCGGACTCGAAGTCGATGGCCGCCCAGGGCAGCTCCGCCAGCGGGCGCTGCATCAGTGCTTCATCCATGCCTGAACACGCTCGCGGAGCTCGCTGCAAAGGGCCTCGTAGTCACAGGTCAGGAAGCGGCCATCGCGGTACAGCTCCTGCCCATCCACCACGGTGAGCTTGTTTTCCATGCCTGTTGCGGCGTAAACGGTATTGGACAGGATATTGTGCACGGGCTGCATGTTCGGCCCGGTGAGGTCCAGGGCGATGAAATCCGCGCGCATTCCGGGCTCCAGGGAGCCGATGTAGGGGTCGTGCAGGGCGGCGGCTCCGTTGCGCGTGGCCATATCCAGCGCAAACTGCGCCGGGCACTCCGTGGGGGAGAGGGCGTGCCCCTTGTGGATGAGCGCCGCCACATACATATCCCGGAAGAGGTTCTGCGCATTGTTAGAAGCCGGGCCGTCCGTACCGAGCGCAACGGGGATACCGGCGCGACGCATGGCCTCGACGGGGGCGTGGCCGCTGGCCAGCTTCATGTTGCTGGCCGGGTTATGCACCACGGCGCAGCGTCCCTCCGCCAACAGCTGTATATCATCCTCATCCGCATAAACGGTGTGGAAGAAGGTGGAATTCGGTTGCAGCAGCCCCAAGCTCCGGCAGTACGCCACGGGGGAGAGCCCATGCGCCTCTCGGCAGCCCTGCACCTCGGTCTGCGTCTCCGCCAGATGCATGCCGAAGGGCAGGTCCAGCTCCCGGGCCAGGGCGTGGCAATCACGCAGCATCTGCGGTGTGGTGGTGTAGGGCGCGTGGGGCAGCACGGCGGCGCGCAGTCTCTTGTGCCCGCGCAGGCGGTCCGCCAGGCCGCGCACCACATCGCAGTAACGCTCGAAGGAATCCGCCGCGAGCGAGGGGAAGTACTGTGTGACACTCTCGCCGATGAGACCGCGCATGCCGATGCGGTCCGCAGCGCGCACCACGGACTCGCTCAACATATACATGTCAAAGAAGGCGGTGGTGCCGGTTCGCAGCATCTCGGCAAAGCTGAAGAGGGCCCCCAGCTCCACCAGCTCCGGGGTGAGCTTGGCCTCCCGGGGGAAGATGTCCTGCTGCAGCCAATCCATGAGGGCTTTGTCATCCGAGTAGCCGCGCAGCAGGCTCATGGAGACGTGCGTGTGGCTGTTGATGAGCCCGGGGAGGATCACGGCGCAACCGAGGTCAACCCGGCGGGCCTCCGGGTAGAGGATCTCGAGCATATCCGTGTGCCCGACGCAGCAGATGCGGTCGCCGGCCACGGCCACGGCACCCTTGCGGATGACATCGCGCCCCGCATTTTGGGTCAGGACGTAATCGGCGGTGTACAGGGCGTTGCAGACAGGTTCGTTCAACATAATTTTACCAGAAAAGAACAGCGCAGACGATGATGGCAACGGAGTAGGCCGCGCCGCTCCACATGGTAACGGCATACAGCACGGGGCGGCGGGTGAACCACCCCATCCAGTCGCGGAAAAGATAGGGCTTGGCTACCCAGAACATGGCCGCCGTGAGCGCGGGGTACCACCAGATCGGGATGAGCAGGCGCGTGACGGGGTCCTTCAGAAACGCCGCCGTCATGGGCACGATGGCCAGCAGCAGCAGGAAGAGCCCCAGCGCGCGCGGGAAGAGCAGCTCCTTGCACATGGTGCCCAGTACCAGGCAGAACACCGGGCAGAGCAGCAGGAGAATCCCGCGCAGCGGCTCGAACATGAAGAGTTCCATGCGCAGCGGGTTGGAGTCGGAATCAAACAAAAGCAGAGCTATCCACAGGAAGTCAATCCCCAGCAGAAGCTGCCCCGCCTTCGTGGCATCGTGCGCGCCGGCCAAGGCTCGCTTCGTTTTCTCCGGGCACAGGCAGGCATACAGATAGAGCACCAGCAGCACGGCCCCCATCACCAGACCGGCGGTGCAGAGGGGGATTTCCTCGTAGGCGTGAATGTTCAGACGATTCATGGTAAAAACGCGCGGAGATTGTAGCACGGCGCGTGCCGCTTGGCAAGCCCAAAACGGGTGCTGTCGCAGATTGCGTTTGCTACGGCGGGGAATATGTGCTAAAATGCGCGGCATGAGAAGAACGCTCACGCTTCTTGTTGCGTGCGCCGTTTCGGCGGCCGCAGTGGAGGAACAGGGAATTACGGGTCCGCTGGAGACCGAATTGATCGGCCCCGCCATGCAGGCCGCAGCAGCTCAACGGAAGCCGGCTCCGGCGCGTCAGGCAGAGGTCTCGGTGTCTTATTTCGGCGGGTTGGCCCCCAGCCGGAGTAGCTCGCACATGCACATCACAGATGCTTATGCCTCCTTGCCCGTGTACAGCAGTGTCGTTTCGACAGCGGGGAATGTTCTTCCGTCGGAATTCGAGACAAAGTTAGATCTCATAGGCCGTTACACGCGCTTGGAAGGCGACCTGCACGGTGAGCTCTACACTTTCGGTTGCAATCTTTCTGCCGAAACGGGGCTGAATCCCTATACCAAGGTTCTGGCGGGTATCAGCCCACTCTTCTGCGGTGATACGGATCTGCTCAACGGTCGCAACTTGTACCTGAACTTTTACGGCGGCTTGGCAGGGGCCTTGAGCGTGGATTTTCAATATATGATAGGTCTGGTATACACGCCGCAGAACTCCCTCTCTCCCGTGCTGCCCATGGTTCACATCACCTGGAAGTACGCCCCGGACTGGGAGCTGCGCGTGCGCCATATGCGCTTCTCCACGGTCAACACGGCCGTGCCCGGGCTGGAGTGGGGGCCCTTCGCGGAGTTCAACGGCGGTATCTGGACCCTGCGGCGGGAGGGTGAGACGCAGCGCTTCCGCATGACGCACCTGGTGCTGGGCATGGGTGCTCGCTACGAGGTGAAGCGCGAGTTCGGCAGCGTATCGGGCCTGCTGGATGCGGGCGTGCCTGTTTACGGCAGCTACAGGCTGTATGACCGCCATGGGCATCGCGATGTAGAGCGCAGCCACAGCAACGGCGGGTGGTTCATCCGCGCCGGGTTGGAGGTGACTTTTTAGCGCATTTCCGCCCCACTGCCGCATTTTGGGCTCGCCAAACGGCTGCTTTTGTGGCAGAATATCCCCCGGTAAATTATTCAACTCAATCTCATGGCAGACGAAACACCGAAGCACTACAAGCGTATTTTGTTGAAATTGAGCGGCGAGGCACTGCGTGCCCCGGGCAGCAGGGATAACATTTCCCCCGAGATTGTGGCCCGCATCGCCCGCGAGATCGCGGAGGCCCGGAAACAGGGCGATCTGCAGATTGCCATTGTGGTGGGCGGTGGTAACATTTGGCGCGGTGCCAAGGCAAGCGTGCGCGGTATGGACCGCCCGACGGCGGACTACGTGGGCATGCTGGCCACGGTGATGAACGCCCTCTCCATCTGCTCCGCCGTGCAGGAGCTCGGCGTGCCTGCGCATGTGCAGAGTGCCATTGCCATGGAGAACGTGGCGGAGCCCTATGTGCGCAACAACGCCCGCAGCCTGCTGCGCCGCGGCGAGTTGGTGGTGTTTGCCGCCGGTACGGGTAACCCCTTCTTCAGCACGGATACCGCAGCGGCCCTCCGCGCCTGCGAGATCAATGCCGAGGTGGTCATGAAGGCAACCTCCGTGGACGGTGTGTACACGGCCGACCCGAAGAAGGACCCCACGGCCCGCCGCTTCGACCGCATCTCCTACGATGAGTGCATCGCCCGCGAGCTGAAGGTGATGGACCGGACGGCCTTCACCCTGTGCAAGGACAACGCCAAGCCCATCGTGGTCTTCGATATGCACAAGCCCGGCAACATTACCCGCGCGCTGCTCGGCGAAAATATCGGCACCGTTATCTCGTAACAATCTTTCTTTTCAATCACAAGTAACCCCAGTATCAAATGGACGAAGAAACACTCCTGCTCGAGGTCGAAACCTCTATGGAAGAGGCCTTGGAGCGCATGAACGAAGAGTTTGCCGGCGTTCGCACCGGCAAGGCCTCCCCCTCCCTGGTGGATAACATGGATATCTATGTGGCCTCCTACGGCACGAGCATGAAGCTCAAGAGCCTGGCCGTGGTCTCCACGCCGGATGCCCGTTCCATCCTCATCCAACCCTTTGACCCGAGCACGCTCAACGACATCAAGAAGGCGATCGCAGACAGCCGTCTCAACCTCACGCCCATCATTGATGCCCGCTCCGTGCGCCTCCCCATCCCCGAGCTCTCCGGTGAGCGCCGCAAGGAGCTTTGCAAGTATGTGAAGAGCCTGGCGGAGGAGAACCGCGTGCGCGTGCGTGCCGCTCGTAAGTCCGGCATGGACGGCATCAAGAAGCTGAAGGCGGACAACATCCTCACCGAGGACGGCGTGCGCACGGCGGAGGACAAGGTGCAGAAGCTGACGGATAAGTACGTCAAGAAGATCGACAGCCTCGTGGAGGCCAAGGAGAAGGAAATCATGACGGTGTAATCTGCCGTTCGGTAACAAATCACATCTTTTTACTATGAGCACGAATCCCACGAACGTTCTGGCTTCCGGTATCGAAATCATCGGTTCCATCCATTTCCAGAACGATATGCACATCGACGGTAAGATCGAGGGCAAGATTGAGTCCGATTCCGGCAAGGTCACCATCGGTGAGATGGCGGACATCAAGGGCGACATCAGTGCCGGTGAGGTGCATGTCTACGGCCATGTGACGGGCAACATCCGCAGCGGGCGTTGCCACCTGCGTGAGCAGGCCGTCATCAACGGCGACATCACCACCACCACGCTCTCCATGGACGAGGGTGCCCACCTGCGCGGCCGCGCAGAGATCGGTTAATTTCCGACCTCCCTGTGCTGATTTTGACCGACCCGCTCCCGCTGCCGACAGGGCAGGGGCGCGCGGTCGGTGTTCTGCACCATCGTTTTTGCCCATAGAGGGTAATATGACACGCCGGTGGGACGGAGAACGCCGTGCGGACGTGAAGAAGGCTTGACAAACAGCCCGCGCGCGCGTATGGTATAGCCATGTTTTCTCTGCTTTCCGATAAGCTGGATGAGACCTTCCGCAAGCTGCGGGGGCTGAGCAAGATCTCCGAGTCGAACATCAAGGATGCCCTTCGGGACATCCGTATGGCGTTGCTGGATGCCGATGTGGAGTACACCGTGGCCCGCACCTTCATCGCCGGGGTGAAGGAGGAGGCGATGGGGGAGGCCGTGCTCAAGACTGTTAAACCCGGGGAGCAGATCGTCAAGATTTTCCGGGATCGCCTGGCGGAGCTGTTGGGCGGTGATGCGGCGCCGCTGCAGCTGGGCGGGGCAGAAACCCGTATCATGATGGTGGGCCTGAACGGTGCCGGTAAGACGACCACGAGCGCTAAGTTGGCGCGGCGCCTTAAGGCGGAGGGGCACAAGCCCATTTTGGTGGCCTGTGACTTGGTGCGTCCTGCCGCCGTGGACCAGTTGGCAACCCTGGCCGGGCAGATCGATGTGCCGATTATCAAACCTGATCCGGGGGAGAAGAATGTGCTGCGCGTGGCAAAGGAGGCTCTGCGCCGCGCAAAGGACATCGAGCACGATGTGTTGATTTTCGATACGGCGGGTCGTCAGGAGGTAGATGCCGCCTTGGTCGAGGAGCTGCGCAAGTTGGCGGACTTCCTTGAGCCGCAGGAGGCCCTTCTGGTGGCAGATGCCGCTACGGGTCAGCAGGCGGTGCGTGTGGCCTCCACCTTCGATGAGGCCGTGGGGCTCACCGGTATCGTGCTCACCAAGCTGGACGGCGATGCTCGCGGCGGTGCGGCGCTCTCCATGCGCGCGGTGACGGGTAAGCCTATCAAATTTGCCGGTGAGGGCGAGAAGCTGGATATGTTCGGGCCCTTTGTGCCGCAGCGCATGGCGGATCGCATCCTGGGCATGGGTGACATCGTGGGCTTGGTAGAGAAGGCGGCTGAGAAGCTAGACCAAGAGTCCGCCATGAAGTCCATGGGCCGCTTGGTGAGTGGGGAGTTCAATTTCAATGACTTCCTGAGCCAGATGCGCATGATGCAGAAGCTGGGTCCGTTGGAGGGCCTGCTGGGTCTGTTGCCGGGCTTCCGTAACATCCGCAAGCAGCTGCCGGAGGGGGCACTGGATCCCAAGCGCATGAAGCGCATGGAGGCCATTGTGCTCTCCATGACCAAGCAGGAGCGCGAGAATTACAAGCTGCTCATTCCGAGCCGCCGCCGCCGTATTGCCAAGGGTTCCGGGGTGTCGGAGATAGAAGTCAACCGCTTCATCAAGAGTTTCCGTGAGATGAAGGAAATGATGGGCGGCAAGGGCAAGATGGGCGGCCTGATGAAGAATCTGATGAAGGGCGGGAAGGGGGGAATGCCCGCCGGAATGCCGCAGCTGCCGGAGGGGATGGCCGGCATGGAGGAAGCCCTGAAGAATGGCCAAATGCCCGACCTGTCCGCGCTGCAGGGGCAGATGCCGGATCTCGGTTCGCTTCTGGGTGGGGGTGGTGCTGCGCCTAAGCGCAAGGGGCCGCAGGGGCTCGGGGCGTTCCGGGGGCTCTTCAACCGCCGGGGCAGGTAAGCAATGAGACCTTTGCTCACCGTCTGCGCCCTGCTGATGCTGTGGGTTTTGCCTGCCGCGGCACTGGAGCCGGGGCAGGTGGCCGTGGTGTATAACGCCGGCTCTGCTTACAGTCGGGAGTGTGCCGCTCTCTATGCGCGCACGCGCGGCATCCCGAATGAGCAATGTGTGGGCCTGGCGGGTCTGCCGTCTCAGGGGGAGTTGTCGCGTAACCAATACCACACCCTAGTGGAGGAGCCGTTGATGCGCTCTGCTTATGAGCGCGGCTGGTGCTGGCCTGCGGCGCAGGTATACGGCAAGAAGCATATGCTGGCCATGGTGCTGATGCCGGATATGCCGCTGCGCATTCGTCGGGAGGCCACGCCGCCCCCCGGGGTTCGTGCAGATGTTGCCACGGACTCCGCTTGTTTAGACTCCGAGTTGATGATGCTCGGTGCGCGTTATCCCTTGGGCGGTCCGCTCAAAAACCCCTTCTACAAGAAGGAGGCGGATCTGAATGATGAGCGTCCGGAGGTGATGTCCGTGTGCCGTATCGAGGCCCCGAGCAGCGCGGCGGTGCGCCGCATGATTCTTGACCCGGCGGAGGTAGAGAAGCGCGGCTTGTGGGGCTGGGTGGTGGTGGACCAAGGCGGTCCCTACAAGGAAGGGGAGGAGATGTTCCGGCGGGTGGCCGAGCTGAGCAAGCGCGGTAACCTGCCGCTCATCCATGAGGAGTCCGGCTCCGTGTTCTGCGAGGCCTACCCGCTGCCGCAGCGCGTGGCGGTGTACTTCGGCTGGTATACTGAGTTCGCCGCCGGGCCCTTTGCGCCCTCTGACCGCACGGGTTTCCGCTTTGCTCCCGGGGCCGTTGCGGGGCACCTGCATTCGTTCAGTGCCACATCGGTGAAGGACCCGAAACGTTGGGTCGGTGCCCTGCTGGAGCATGGTGCGGCTGTCACCGTTGGCAACACGGCAGAGCCCTTCCTCGCCGGTTGCATGGATTTCGGCGTCTTTTATACGGCACTTGTGCGCGGTAAAACCGTTGCGGAAGCTGCTTTGGCGGCCACCCCCTTCGTCTCCTGGCACGGCGTGGTGCTGGGCGATCCTCTGTACCGTCCCTTCATCGCCATTAACAGCGGTAAAGCACCGGCGCAAGACCCCTTCGTCCGCTGGCGCACCCTCTGCCTCCGTTCGGCCGGCAACGCCTCTGCTTTCCGTCAGGGCGTCGATGCCTCCGCCTCGGAACCCCACGGGGCTCTCTTTGCAGAGTTCTACGCTTGGGCCAACGCCGAGGCTAAACAACCCCGCATCGCCATCGACTACTTCGAAAAGGCCGCCGCCCTCCATACCGATAACCGGGACTCCATTCGCTGCATCCTCGCCGCCGCCGCCTTGCTTCGCTCCGAAAAACAAACCTCCCGCGCCGACTCCCACCTCGGCACCTGCCTCCGTCTCTCCGCCTCTTCCCCCTTCGAAACCGCCGTCCGCCACATCCACGCCCTTTGGCACCCCAAACCGACTCATAAGTAAAAAGGTTCGGGCTCTAAAGGGACTGTTCACGTGCGACCGTCCTTCCGATTTTCAACTCACGCGCCCGCATGGGGCGCGACTCCCGGACATCATCGGACTCGGCGCAGCCCTCGGGTTTCAACTCACGCGCCCGCATGGGGCGCGACCGTCTCTTGCTTAATCATGCGCAAGGACTCCACGTTTCAACTCACGCGCCCGCATGGGGCGCGACACGGGGTTACCGGAAGTGGAAGCACGCCTAGAAAGTTTCAACTCACGCGCCCGCATGGGGCGCGACTCACAGAACAGGGCCTGACCATAGACGTAGGCAGGGTTTCAACTCACGCGCCCGCATGGGGCGCGACGCCCCCGCCTAACGCAGACGCAGGGGCACTAGCAGTTTCAACTCACGCGCCCGCATGGGGCGCGACCCAAGGCAGTACGCGCCTGGCTGAGAGGCAAAGTAGCAGTTTCAACTCACGCGCCCGCATGGGGCGCGACTGGCTCAAAACTCCCCGACGACATCCGGCAAAATGTTTCAACTCACGCGCCCGCATGGGGCGCGACATGCGTGCTGTGAAGCTGAGCGAAAAGCGGGTTTTTGTTTCAACTCACGCGCCCGCATGGGACGCGACTAGAAGCATCAGTCTGCATCGCGTGTCGGTTTGAGTTTCAACTCACGCGCCCGCATGGGACGCGACTGCGCACCCAATGCCCCTGCAATCTGCCAGAGGTTGTTTCAACTCACGCGCCCGCATGGGACGCGACCGGAAATAGTACCGCAGCGGCGCGCCGTGCGAGTCGTTTCAACTCACGCGCCCGCATGGGACGCGACTCTCTGATTAGGTTGGAATTGTCGCTGATTTCGTTAGTTTCAACTCACGCGCCCGCATGGGACGCGACGCAATGTGGGCATGGATTTACCCAGCGTTCGCGGGTTTCAACTCACGCGCCCGCATGGGACGCGACCTGGATAAGGTCGGCGAGTACATCGAGAAGTACAAGTTTCAACTCACGCGCCCGCATGGGACGCGACAGGAAGGCCAGGAAACGGAGGCGGATATAATCTTGGTTGTTTCAACTCACGCGCCCGCATGGGACGCGACGCGACAGAGTGGCGCAAGCGCATTGACGCTGCGGGTTTC
>JALFWB010000044.1 GCA_022787425.1 Akkermansia sp. | reverse complement strand
CTCAAATTCATAACTGTGGTAACGAATAAGATCGGAGAGATTCTCTACATAGGAAAGGGCAAGGGAGAGGACTCCCTCAAAACCTTTTTCGACCTCTTGACAGCAGCGCAAAAGCAGGCAATCAAGGTAGTCGGTGCAGATCGTTCCAATTCATACACGACAGCTGTTCGGAAGTGCCTACCCAATGCCGAAATATGTTACGATCGTTTCCACATCATCAAGAACGCCAATGATGCCGTTGCCAAGGTGAGGAGAGAGGAGTTCAATGAGAAATCCAAGGACAAGAATGGGAAGGCCGCGGCAAGAGAGATGAAGTCTTCAAGGTATATTCTGCAGCGCAATTCGGAGGATTTGACGGGGAAGGGGCGTGAGAGGCTCGAGCGGTTACTCTCGCTCAATGAGAATATCAACAAGGCTTACATTCTCAAGGAGGAGCTGCGCAATCTTTACACTCTCGATAGCCCGGAGGAGGCGAGCAGCCACCTCGATGCCTGGATTTCCATGGCTGCAGAGAGTGGGTTAAAACCCTTCATCGCAATGGCCAAGACACTCAGGAAGCAGGCCTCAGCCATCTTGGGCTATTTCCGCTATAGGTTGACCTCCGGAGTCATTGAAGGGGTAAACTCGAAGATCGCGAAAATCCAATTTCAGATGAGAGGCTTAACCAGCGTGCGATACCTATACCTGAAGCTACGAGAAACAACTTGCAAGAGCTTTCACGAAGCACTTGCTCCCGTGGGGTGGTCATAAAAACTGACGGAGCGCCGGAAATTCACTGGGGATTGGAGCAGTTACTGCGGGAACATGGTGCAGATGACAGAACTAGGAAATAACAATCTATTTAGGAGTTATGAAAAGGGGAACTGAAGGGAGATGAGAGAGAATAGGCTTCTCCCACATCCCACTAAACTCCCCACACATCACCCTTCCTCCCCTCCGCCCCGTCCCGGGACGGAGGGGAGACTTTTACCCAGCCTCGGTCTCCTTTGTGCGATAGTTTCTACTACCACATGCTTCCATCCTGCCCCGGCCAAGGGTTACTGCGAAAGCCCACAGAATTCTCATAACTCCTTGAGTGTCAACATTTTTCCTCTCCGCCCCGGGGATTTCTGCCCGGCGCAAGCAAGGCGGCGTTCAGTCTATATGAGCGGGGCGCGGAAAAGGGCTTGCCGTGGGGCGGGAAGTAAGGTATGATAGAGGGCATGAAGACGGAGGAAGGAAGAGCGTATTTGGCACACATTAACGGGTTGCGGGGCTTGGCTATCGCGGCGGTCGTGATGTATCATCTGCAGGCCGACTGCTGCCCGGGGGGGTATTTCGGGGTTGATGTCTTTTTGGTACTGACGGGGTACCTGATGCTGTGGCGAGGTCAGGGCGGATGGGAGACCGGGTATGGGAAGTGGTTGGGCAAAAAATGGTGGCGCATTCAGCCGCCGTGTCTGATAACGGCCCTGCTTGTCTCGGCACTTTGCATCCTCATCATGGTGCCGGATCGCCTGATGGCGGTGCTCGGCTGCCTGGGCAGCGCGGCCCTGGGGGTGAGCAACGAATTCGTAGCGCGGAGCGGCGGTTATTTCGAGCCCGCCACGCAGGAGAATCCCCTGATGCACCTTTGGTATGTGGGGGTCACCCTGCAGATCTACCTCCTCTTCCCCCTGCTCGTGCTACTGCGGCGCAAGTTCGGCAGCATCGCATGGTGGGCCATGGCGGCGGTGTCCTTTGCGCTGTACATTGCTGTCAATTATCGGGAAGAAATTCCGTGGCTGTTGCAGCACGGCAAAATTCTTCAGGAATGCTTCCCGCCCTACTACAGCACCGCCACGCGCCTTTGGGAGCCGATGGTCGCGGCGGTTGCCCTGACCCTGCCCGCCATGGAGGGGCGGCAGATGGTCCGCAGCCTCCTGTCCGCAGCGGGGCTACTGCTCATTACGGTACCCATGTGGTGGGCGGAGACAGGGAGCCCCTGTGTTTTCCCGACCGTTGCGGGCTGTCTGCTGATGCTGCGCTACGGGGATGCCGGTCCGGTCGGACGACTCTTGTCCCTGCGGCCGGTCCAGGTGCTCGGCACCTTCTCCTTCTCCCTGTACCTAGTCCACTGGCCGGTGTTTGCCCTCGGTCGCTACCTGACCTTTGATCAAACAACGACCTTGGTGAACGCTCTCATGCTCGCTCATGCGCTGCTCATCGCACTGTTGCTGTATCTTTTTGTTGAGTCACGCTGCGCCGGATGGCTCCGGAAGCTGAGCCGCCGCGCCGCGTGGTGGACCATGGGCAGTGCCGTCACCGCCTCGGCCGCCCTGTGGGGGGTGCTGTTGGCCTTCCCCACCCTCACGCGCTACCTGCCCGGCACCTGCGGCGATGACGTGTTAGAGTCCGCCCACCCGATTTTGACCCTGCGCCTACCGGATGCCGACCTAAAGAATTTTCCCCGGAAAGTGTTCACGAAACGACCGCGCCCGCTCGGCAACAACACCGATGTTCCGGTATCCTTTATCATACTGGGCGACAGCCACTGCTGGCACCTCTGCTATGGGCTGGATGCCCTCTGCCGCGAGCGCGGAAACCTGCGCGGCATGGCCCTGAACAGCTCCTGCGTACCCGCTTGGAATTGCTTTCTGGAGCGTGATAACGGAGACGCCCAATTCTCCCGCGAACAGGGTAAGGCGTTGGTAAACTGGCTGGCAAGGCAGCAGAATATCCGAACCGTGATCATCGCCGACTTCTGGGATCTGCGCCTGAGCGACAGCAGCATCCGCGATTGGGATCTGCGCCGCATCCCGACTGAGAAGGCGCGCGAGGCCATCGTCAGCGGCGTTGTGGAGTTCTGCCGCCGCCTCCGTGCCGCAGGCAAGCGTGTTATCGTGCTGCGCGACACCCCCTTCTTCCCCGGCGACAAGAGACCGCTGGACACCTGGCAGCGGCGGCGTCTGTTCGGGATGGCAGATAAGCTGCCGAGGATGACGCCCTTCTTCTGGGCGAGGCTCCGCGAAAAGAACGAGGATCTGTTCCGCGCGCTGGAAGCCGAGGGATTCGAGGCCCCGGATCCGGCAGAAACCTTGAAAGACGGCGAGGACTACGGACTGCGCACACAGGAGGGGCGCTTCTTGTACCGGGACTCGAACCACCTGTCGCGCTACGGCTCCCGACGAGTCGCCGAGTGGCTGCTGCCGCAGATCGAGACCGCCCCGAACAGCGAAAAAAATAAGGAATAAGGCGGTTGACGCACAAAGGGAGTTGACGCGGCGGGAAGAATAGAGTAAGATGAGGGCATGGTAAAATGCAAGATGACGTATGAAGGCGGCCTGCACACCGAGCTGGTGCACGAGCCCTCCGGCGCACGCGTGTGCACCGATGCCCCCGTTGATAACCACGGCAAGGGCGAGAGTTTTTCCCCGACGGATTTGATGTGCTCCGCCATGGCCGGCTGCATGGCCACCATTATGGGAATTTATGCGGAGGAACACAGGCTGAACCTGCAGGGACTCACCATTGAGGTTGCCAAGCACATGAATGCTTCCCCGCGTCGCATTGCCCGCATTGAAACCGTTATAACCGTTCCCCTTCCCCCGAACACTGAGCATAAAGCCGCGCTGGAGCAATGCGCGCTGGGCAGTCCCGCCATGCGCAGTCTGCACCCGGACATCGAGGTGCCCATCACTTGGAACTGGGTCGGTTGATTGTTGAGGAGCCGTGAAACGCCTCACCTACATTTACGGCGCCGTGCCGCTGTTTGCGCTGCTGAGCTGCGCCCCGACGGCGGCGGCAGCATTCGGGGTGACGGCGATGCTGTGCCTCGGCTCTCTGATTCTGATAGCAGCTTGGGGGCTGGTGTGGCTGCGCATGTTCGGCATGCCCGGCAAACGCCCCGAGTTCTCGATTCTGGCGGTGTTGCCGCATGGCGTATACCTGGCACTCAAGACGATAGGTGCGGAGAATCCCGCTGCACTGGAGCCCTTTACGGCAAACATCTACCAAGGGCTCTACCTGCTCATCTGGATTGCCTCGGCGTGCCTGCTCATCGGCACCCTGCGCCCCGGCCCCGAGGACCCTGCCAAGCCTGCCTCCAAGGACCCCGTTTTCATCGTCATGTGCGTGCTGATCGCGGCCTATACGGCCTCCGGCTGGTCCGGGTGCACGGTCAATCTCTTCCCCTCACTTTTACACTCATGAACAAAGCACTTTATCTTACACTCGGGACGGCGGCCATCCTCGTTTCCTGCGAGCAGACCGATGTCATCACCGGGCACGCCCGCATTCATTACCCGGGGATTCCGGACTTGCCGGCAGCCCTCCCGGCCTCGGAAATGCGACCGGCTCCGGCACCCAAGCCCCTTGTTTCTCAGCGGCAGACACCGCCTGCCCCCAAGCCCACGGTGAGCCAACAGCAGACGCCTCCGCCTGCAGCCCCTTCCCCCGCGCCCGCGCCTAAGCCCGAAATATTAAACTTTCGGTTCAAATTGCCGGACCCTGCCCCCGCGCCCGCGCCTAAGCCCACCGTTTCTCAGCGGCAGACACCGCCCACACCCCGCCCGGCGGTAGCCCCGCAGGCCCCGGAGCCCGTGGTGGCACCCGCTCCTGCGCCGAGACCCACCGTCTCGCAGCGTCAGCGTTCTGCCGGTGCAACGATTATCCGGCAGCAGACGCCTCCGGCCGCTGTACCGCAGCCGACCCCGAGGCCCACGGTCACGCAACAGCAGACACCCCCTGCCCCGAGACCGCAGATCACCACGCCCCAACAGGATCGGAGTGCTCGCTCCGCTACGCCCAAGCGCGTGCTCATGCCGGGGCAGAATCGCGGGCTCAAACTCTGAAGCGGCATGCCGAAGCAAAGGTTGGATGTGCTTATCGTCTCGCGCGGGTTATGCGACTCGCGCGAGCAGGCACAGCGACTCATCTTGGCGGGCGAGGTGAGCGTGCGCGAGCAGGTCATCACCAAGCCCGGCACGAAGGTTGACGACTCCCTGCCCATCACCCTCAAGAGCAAGCCGAAATATGTGAGCCGGGGCGGGTTGAAGCTGGAGGGAGCCCTGCAGGCCTTCCCCGTGAGTGTACAGGGCAAGGTGTGCTTGGACATCGGCTCCTCCACGGGGGGATTCACCGACTGCCTGCTGCAAAACGGGGCTCTGCGCGTGCACGCGGTGGATGTGGGCACAAACCAGCTGGTATGGAAGCTGCGCAATGATCCCCGGGTGATCGTCCGCGAGCAATTCAATGCTCGTTATATGACACCGGAGGATCTGGGCGAGAAGGTGGAGCTCATTGTCAGCGATGTGTCCTTCATCTCCCTCACCAAAATTCTGCCCGCCGCCTACGGTTGCCTGCTACCCGGCGGGGATTTGCTGGTGCTCATCAAACCGCAGTTCGAGCTGCAGCCGGAGGACATAGGAGCCGGTGGCATCGTGCGCGACCCCGAGCTGCATCAGCGGGCGGTGGACAAGATACACGATTTTGTGGTGAACGAGCTGGGGCGTGAGTGGATGGGCATTGCAGACTCGCCCATCAAGGGCATGGAGGGCAACAAGGAATTCCTGGCTTGGCTGCGTTAAATTCCTAACACGGCAGCCGAGTCGATACTTGTCTGTCCGTAAATAAGCTCTGCCGCAACGGGGACATCGCAAAACTCTTCCAGAAGCCTGCGATTCGTTACGGAAGCCGTGTCCCAGGACTCGCTCATGTGGTTGAGCACAAGACTGCGGCATTCCAGCCCTGCGGCACGAACGGCTTTCACCGTCATCAGGGCGTGATTAACAGCACCGAGTTTGTTACCGACCACCACGATGACAGGCAGGCCCAAGTCCTTCGCCAAATCCGCCATGACATAGCCCGGCGCAATCGGGACCTCCCAGCCGCCTGCTCCCTCCACTAAAACAGGCTCATATTCCGCAGCCAAGGCGCGGTAGCCGTCCGTAAGCTCCCCGGGCTGAATGCGCCGACGCTCCAGTTCCGCTGCAATGTAGGGCGCGGTCGCTGCACGCAAATAGACGGGGTTCACCCGCTCCGCAGCGGATGCGGGAAGACCGGTGGCCTCAACCATGGCAAGGGCATCCCCACGATCCCCGCATGCCAAGGGCTTGTAGCCACTCACCCGGAAGCCGCGAGACCTCAGGTCGCGGAGCAACAAGCAGGTAACATAGGTTTTCCCTATCTCCGTATCGGTTCCGGTTATAAAGAACCCGCTCATTATTCGTGAAGGGTCGGCAACGCAAAACGAGAGACTTTCTTCTCGTCTCGGGTAACACAATAGACAGTTCCCCAGATAACGATGGCAAGTAAAAGAGTGCAGATCTTGGCCTGCCAATCAACCGTAACGAACTTGATCGTCTTCTGCTTTATTTTCTCTTTATAACTCTTCATGGAATTGTTCTTTTGACGATGATTCCTCTCCCTCCTCCGGGGGCAGCTGATGGAATTGATCCTCCAGGAAATGAGCCAAGGTGTCGGCGGGCACATCCCGATGCATCATTTTAGCATTCGAGACAACGCTGATTTTGCCGGTTTCCTCGGAGACAACAACGACCATGGCATCCGAGTTCTCGGCCATGCCGAGCGCGGCACGGTGGCGCAGACCGAGACTGCGGTCTGCCAGCTCCCGATTGCTGACCGGCAGGATGCACCCGGCGGCCACGATGCGCTGCCCGTCTATGATGAGCGCGCCGTCGTGCAGCAGCGTCTTGGGCACGAAAATCGTTTGAACAAGCTCCTTGCCGAACAGTGCATCAATTTTCGTCCCGGTCTTGATAACGTCCTTCAGTTTGTTATTGCGGCAAAACACAAGCAGGGCTCCGTGGTGCTTGGATGCCAAGGCGGCAACGGAGTCACTGACACGCTGGAAAAAAGCTGTTTGTTCGGCATCGTGTTTTCCTAACAGCCAGCGAAAATTGCGCTGGGAGCCCAAGCGCGCGAGTGCAGAACGGAGCTCGGGTTGGAAGAGTACAACGATGATAATACCGGGCCCGACGATGAAGTCTGCTATACTGCGCAGCACGTTAGCCTGCGTAACATACATCAGCACCATCAGCAAAATACTCACACCGATGAGCCCGCCGAGGATCGGTACGGCTCGCGTACCACGAAATACCTTGAACATCTGGTAAATGACGAACCAGAGCACAAGAATCTCGAAGGTGGCTCGAAGAAAATCGCTGAAACTCATGAGCGTATTATACAGCCGGAATGCCCCGATGTCAAGCCAAAAATCAGTCTCCCGTCGCACTTTTGAGGCAACACACGCAAAATGAGCTTGCACGCTCCCCTGCCCTCATGGTACAATACCCCGCGACATGGGATCTTTTTATGTACTGGACGGCATGGCGCTCATCTACCGAGCTTTTTATGCCTTTATCAACACCCCGATGCGCACGGCAGCAGGTCTCAACACCTCCGCCGTTTTCGGTTTTCTGAACACGCTCTGCGCAATCATTGACAAGGAGAAACCCACCCACATCGTTGCTTGTATGGATCCCTCCGGACCGACCTTTCGTCACGAGCGTTATCCGGAATACAAAGCGACGCGCCAAGCCATGCCGGAGGAGTTGCGTGCCTCCATTCCCCTGATCATCGAGCTGCTGGAGGCCCTGCGTATCCGCACCGTCCGCCTCGATGGTTTCGAAGCGGACGACCTGATCGGCACCTTTACGCGGTTAGCAGATGAACGCGGAGATATGGAAACCTACATGGTGTCCAAGGACAAGGACTTGGGGCAGCTTCTCTCCCCGCGCTGCCACTTCCTGAAGCCCGGAAAAAAAGGCAGCGACTTCGAGAAGGTCAGTTGTGAACAATTTTTGGAAGAATGGGGCATCAGCACCCCGCAGCAGACCATCGACATTCTGGCCCTGATGGGTGACACGGCAGATAACATCCCCGGTGTGCCCGGTATCGGCGAGGTGACGGCGCGCAAGCTGATCCGACAATTCGGTAGCCTGAATAACCTGCTGGAGCACACGGCGGAGGTGAAGGGCAAGATGCGCCAAAAGATAGAAGACAACAGCGAGCAGGCGCGGCTTTCCTATGAGCTCGCGGTTATTCGACGGGATGTGCCCCTTCCCTGTACCATAGACGATTGCGAAAAACAGGACTTCGATATCCCACGACTGCGCGAGTTGCTCACCCGCTTGGAGTTCAAGAACCTCATTACCCGCCTATGCGACAAAGAGGCCCCCGCACCGACCGCAACGGTACGTCCGGCCGCCGCAGCCGATGAGGCTGTGCAGCCGGATCTCTTCTCCACGGCACCCCTCCGCTGCATGGCTGACACGCCGCACAACTACACGGCTATCACGACACCCGAGGCACGTTTCGCCCTCGCGGAACGCCTGATGCAGGCAGAACGCTGGGCATTTGACACGGAGACGACAGGACTCGACCCGATAACGGATAAATTGTTGGGCGTATCTTTCTGCCTGCAAGCGCACGAGGCCTTTTATGTGCCGATCAGCGAGCCGGAAGACCTGAATCCCTTCCTTCCTGCCTTTGCCGGGACAGCAGAGAAGGTGGGCCTCAACCTCAAGTTCGACCTCCGTGTGCTGCGGCAGGCCGGGGTGGAGGTCAGCGGGCCGTTCTTCGATGCTATGTTAGCACACTCCGCCGTCTACCCGAACCTGCGGCACAACATGGATGACATTGCGGAAACCCTGCTCGGCTACCGCACAGTTCACCTGGAGGACATCGCAGGCAAAGAGGCGGACACCGCGTCCGTCCCCTTGGCCGCCATGACGGATTATGCAGCGGAGGATGCCGACATCACGCTGCAGCTGGCGGATGCCCTGCGTCCCAAGCTGGAGGATGCCGGTCAAACGGAGCTGATGCGTGACATTGAGTTCCCGCTCCTCCCCGTTCTGGCGGACATCGAGTCGGAAGGAATGCGTGTTGACCCGCAGCAGTTGGAACTGGCCTCCGCCGAAATGGGCAAGCAACTGGAGGAGGTTCGCGAGCGCATCGATGCCATCGTGGGCCACCCGATCAATCTCAACTCGCCCCGCCAACTCGGAGAGTTGCTTTTCGATGAGCTGAAGTTGCTTGCCAAGCCTAAAAAAACGCGCACGGGGCAATATGTTACGGATGAAGAAACCCTGCGCAAGCTCGTACCGATTTCGCCGCTTGTGGGGGATATCCTGGAGCACCGCGAGCTGGTGAAGCTCAAGGGGACTTATCTGGATGCGCTGCCCAAGTTCATCTCCCCTGCGGACGGGCGCATCCATGCCCAGCTTCTGCAAATGGTAACAGCGACAGGGCGTCTCGCCTGCCAGAGTCCCAACCTGCAGAACATTCCCATCCGCTCCGAGGCCGGCAAACTCATCCGCCGTGCCTTCGTGCCGCGCGATGATAACTACCGCATTCTTTCTGCCGACTACTCGCAGGTGGAATTGCGTGTGATGGCTGCCCTTTGCGGGGATCCCGCCTTTGTCTCGGCATTCCGCAGCGGACGTGATATCCATGCTGAGACAGCCGCCCTGCTCTACGGCGTGCCGCGCGAGGAAGTGACGGCGGATATGCGCCGCAAGGCGAAGACGGTGAACTTCGGTATCATCTACGGCATCTCGTCCTTCGGGCTCTCGCAGCGTCTCGACTGTACCCGAGGCGAGGCCGCCGCTCTCATCGAAAATTACTTTGCTCAGTTCCCCGGCGTTAAAAGTTATATGGATCGTCTGGTCATCGATGCCCGCGAGAGGGGCTATGCGGAGACCATGGCGGGTCGCCGCCGCTACCTGCCGGACCTGGAGAACCGGAACTTCAACCTGCGCGCCGCAGCCGAGCGCACGGCTATCAATACCCCCATTCAGGGTACGGCGGCGGATATTATCAAACTGGCCATGGTGCGCGTGGCACGTCTGCTGAAGGGCTGCAAGAGTCGGCTGATCATGCAAATTCACGATGAATTGTTGGTCGATCTGCACCGCGATGAAGCCGAGGAACTGCCCGCCCTCATCTGCCGCGAGATGACGGATGCTTTCTCTCTGCCGAACGGGGTTCCGCTGTTGGTGGAGTCGAATGTGGCTGATAACTGGCTGGATGCTCACTGAAATTGAATATGGATACATTGGTAGGACTGGGATATGATATACACCGCTTTTCCGCCGAGCCGCGTCCCCTGTGGCTGGGCGGGGTGAAGGTACACGACACCAAGGGGCTGGAGGGGCACAGCGATGCCGATGTGCTGTGCCATGCCCTGGCGGATGCCATCCTCGGCGCGCTCGGCGAGCCGGACATCGGTTATTGGTTTCCGCCGAATGACCCGAACTGCGAGGGTATTTGTTCCCTGCGTATTGTGGAGAAAGCCGTTCAGCTTCTGCACGAACAGGGCGGCCGCGTGGTGAATGCGGATTGCGCGCTGATTGCCGAGGCACCTAAGATTCTGCCCTTTGTGCAGCAGATGAAGGAGACCCTCGCGCCCATCCTCGGCGTGGTCCCCAAACGAGTGGGCATTAAGGCCACGACGAACGAGAAGCTCGGAGCACTGGGCCGCCGCGAGGGCATGGCGGCTTTCGCGACCGTTTCCCTGCAACTGCCGGAGGCATGAGCACGCTGCAACAGCAGGCACAGGCGACTGTGGAGGCCCTGAAGAAAGCACGTCTTGTCGCGACTGCGGCGGAGAGCTGCACGGGCGGGCTCATCGCAGCTACCCTCACGGGTGTACCGGGGGCATCGGGTGTTTTTCGATACGGCTGGGTAACCTACTGCAACGAGGCGAAGGAGCAGCTTCTGGGCGTTCCTGCGTCTCTCATCGAGCAATTCACCGTTGTCAGTGAACCGGTGGCGGCTGCCATGGCCGATGGGGCCTTGCGAGCCTCCGGGGCGGATCTGGCTGTGGCAGTCACGGGCAATGCGGGGCCCACGGCAGCAGCGGGTGAGCCGCCCGTAGGCACAGTTTGCATTGCCTTGGCGCGACGCGGAGCCTCTACCCACACGGAGACTCTGCTGCGTCCGGACTTGGAGCGTAATCCCCTGCGCGACTTGGTCTGCCTGCGAGCCCTCCGGCTGCTGCAATCAGCCGCCCTGCCCTGCTAGACTTTGCGGCGGCGCATGTTATAGCGTGCCAGTTGGTAGGTATTGTAAAGGTGGTGAAAAAAGAGGTAAAGCGCCGGCCCCAGGAACACGAGCGGGGCGGAATACACCATGGCCAGATAGATGCCGACCGTGGTATTCTTCTGCCCTAAACACTGCGCGCACTCAAAGCCCCATTTACGCCCGCCGATGAGCCGCCCCAAGGTGAAACCGCAAATGCAGAGAGACAAGCTCACCGCAGCATAGGGTAGCAACGCGCTCCACGGCTGATCCGCCACGCGCACCACCGCCGAGGCGGAGACAATGGCCATAGTGAGCAACCAAATAGCCAGCGAAACGCCGCTCAGGCGGCTGCTCCATTCCTTGCTCTCCGGATAAAAATGCCGCAGAAGGTAGGCTACGATGCAGGGCACGAGCAACATCCCGCTCACCTGCTGAAATACGGCACAGAAAACATCCCAACGTGACACATCGACCCCGCCGCTGCTGATGACAAAGGGGGCTAAAAGCGAAATGACAATGGAGGAGCTGATGCTGCTGAGCACCAACGCCGTTGCAGCGAACTCCGACTTGCCGCCAAGCATTTGCACGATGACGGGCGCGCCCGCAGCCACGCCCAAAATACCGGAGAAGAAGGCTGCCTCCGCCAGCTCCGGCTCCCCCGCCGCGCGTAACACAGCCCAGCCGCTCATGCCCAACAAAACCGTGGCAGCCAGAATAGCAACATGGCGCTTCTGCGGTAGCAGTTTCTGCGCGTTCATTCCGAGAAAAGTGATCACCAGCATACTCCCCACACAATAGGGAATCGCCCATGCCAGTACATGCAGCACCGGCAAAAGCCCGCCCACAATGAAGGCCAACAGAAGCCCCCAAGTCTTGATGAACTTTTTCACGGCCGCGTATTATACCCCGCTCCGCCGCATTGTCAAGCCCTAGCCGCGCAGCTGGTTCTCGAATTGGCGGTACTGGATCGCCTCAAACACGTCATCATCGGTCGGGGTATCGTGCCCCGCCAGGTCGGCAATGGTGCGGGCCACACGCAGAATGCGGTCAAAGGCTCGGGCGGAAAGTCCTAACATCTCGACTGAATCAAGGAGCATCTTACGTTGGGACTCCGTGAGGGGGACCCAGCGGTGCAGCAGCTTGCCGCCCAAGCGAGCATTACAGCTGACACCCGTGCCTGCATAGCGTTCCTGCTGACGTTTGCGAGCCGCCACCACACGCTCACGGATGGCAGCACTGCTCTCGCCGTCCGGTTTGTTCAGCAGAGAGGCAGGATCCACAGGCGGCACCTCGATAAGCATGTCAAAGCGGTCGAGAAGAGGACCGGATATTTTCTTACGATAACGAGCCACATCCGCCGGGCGGCAGTGGCAGGCATGCCGGGGGTCACCGAGGTAACCACAGGGGCACGGGTTCATGGCAGCCAGCAGCATGAATTCACAGGGGAACTGCATGCTACCGGAGGCGCGGGCAATGTTAATTACGCCGGATTCCAGCGGCTGGCGCAGGGTCTCCAGCGTACGGCGGTTAAACTCCGGCAATTCGTCTAAAAAGAGCACGCCGCAGTGCGCCAGCGAGATCTCGCCGGGGCTGATATTCGTTCCCCCGCCCATCAGGCCCACATCGGAAATCGTGTGGTGCGGCGCACGGAAGGGACGGCGCCGCAGCAGCCCACCGGAACGCGGCAGCAATCCGCAAACAGAGTGAATCTTGCTTGCCATAAGTGCCTCATCCTGCGTCATGGGTGGCAGAATGGTCGGCATGCGGGAGGCAAGCATACTTTTGCCGCTGCCCGGACTGCCGCACATCAGCAAATTGTGCCCGCCCGCAGCGGCAATCTCCATGGCGCGGCGGGCATAGGGCTGTCCTTTCACTTCGTCGAAGTCAACATCCTTCGGCACCTCACCCGATGCATCGGAGGGCTGTACGGGTAGGTACGCTGAAGGATCCAGCAGCACGGCCCAGGCATCGTTCAGGTTCTCCACGGCATACACCTGCAGGCCCTCCACCACGGCGGCTTCCTCAGCATTTTCCGGCGACACCATCAGGCGCGTCAGGCCCGCATCCCGCGCCGCAACAGCCAGCGGCAGCACGCCTCGAACCCCACGCACTTGGCCATCCAGTGCCAACTCGCCCACAAAACACCACTCCTCCAGCCCCGTCGGCACCTTTCGTTTGAGCGGACGCGGAACATCGAGATTTTGTTGGATGGCAATCTCCAGCCCCAAGGCAATGGCCAAGTCAAATCCCGGCCCCTGCTTCCGCACATCAGCGGGAGCCAGGTTCACAATGGAGACCATCTCCCCCGTGCGGTAGAACTGACTGTTGCTCAGTGCCGTGCAAACGCGGCGGGTACTCTCGCGCACGGCGGCATCCGGTAGCCCCACAATCGTCATGGAGCCGCCCTCTGACGCATCATACACATCCACCTCCACCCGCACATCGAACCCCTCGATGCCGAGTACAGCTGCAGAATGTAGGCGCGTAATCATGGCGGGGTCCTCCTCTTCAGCGTACCGTTACCTTCGAGCCGACAGCTAATTTGTCAAAAAGAATGCTGCATGCCTCCTCCGGTATACGCACGCAGCCGTGGCTGTCTGTTTCTCGTAACACCTTACCGACATGCATACCGATGGCACCGTTAAACCGCATCCAGTACGGCATGGAAGCACCTTGGAAGTGCGTGCCTGCCGGGCCCTTGCGCCAAGAAACCGCCCCGCCGCTCACAAACTCACCGGCGGCGTTCACATAGGTGCCGTAGCTGGTGGAACGTTTCTCGCGCTTCTTTTCTGTAATGCGGAAAGTGCCGCGCGGGGTCTCCATACCGCCCACGCGGCCGGAGCAAATGGGGAAATCCATGGCGATCTGCTCGCGGATATACAGACGTCCGCGCTGCTCCTTCAGCAAAATTTCTACGCGCGAGTGCGCCGGGTCCCGAATCTCCAGTGCTGCCCCGCGCCAGTAGTCCCGGCTGTTAAGGTAACCGGGCAGCGCGATAAAATCCTCGAAGGTGTAGCTCACGCGCTTCCCCTTTGTCGCCTCCTCCCAAGCATCACCGCTCTGCCGGGGTGTTAGATGGGTCTGTCGGCAACCCACCATGGCAGCCAGAACACAGAAAACAAGTACCAAACGTTTCATTTTACAAAATTTTATAGACCTCCAAACGAGCTGCAAACTCCTTCGGCAGGGTTGCGACCACAAACACATCGTTGCCTTCATACTCGGTACTCTGCACCTTGCCGTCGCGATGCATCAGGGCAATCAGGCGGCTCTCCGACTGCGGGATGCGGTAGCGCTCCGTGCTCACGCGGTGGCTCATCATTTCCACACAGGAGGCGAGCATCTGCTCCGTCCCCTGCTCCCGCAGCACGCTCATGCAAACAGAGGGGCAATCCACCTTCGCCGCCAAGGCCTGCAAGGTCACCTCCCGCATCTCATCCGGCAACAGATCAACCTTGTTCCAGACAACAAACATCGGCTTATTCTCCGCACCCAAGGAGCGCAGCACCTCGCAGGTGGTCTCGTAGTGCCGCAGCGCCTCGGGGTCGGAGGCATCGACCACCTGCACCAAGAAATCGGCCAGCACCGCTTCCTCCAGCGTGGCCTTGAAGGCCTCCACCAAGCGGTGCGGCAGGTTACGGATGAACCCAACCGTATCCGTCAGCACCAGCGGCTGGCCATCGGGTAGCTCGATTTTACGGCTCGTTGTCTCCAACGTCGCAAACAAAATATCCTTGGCCAACACGCCCGCTCCGGTCATCAAATTCAGCAGAGAAGACTTGCCTGCGTTCGTATAACCGACAATGGCCGCCGTGGGAATCCCCTGGCGGCTGCGCTCCTTGCGCTGCGTGCTGCGTTGGCGGCGCACCACCTCCAGTTCCGCGCGGATGGCCTCGATGCGGTCATGAGCCAAGCGGCGGTCCACCTCGATCTGCTTCTCACCCTCACCGCGAGCCGCTGCCCCGCCGCCCTTGCCGCCGCCGCTGCCGCCGCGCTGGCGGTCCAAGTGCTTCCACATACCTGCCATGCGCGGGAGCGCATACTGCATGCGGGCCAAGTCCACCTGCATCACGGCTTCCTTGGTGCGGGCTCGCTTGGCAAAAATATCGAGAATCACCTCCTCGCGGTCGATGACGGTCACGCCCGTCAACCGCTCCCACTCACGCTGTTGGGACGGACTCAACAGGTTATCGAATATCAGGCAATCCGCATCCAGCTCATGCACGCGGACGCACAGCTCCTCGGCCTTCCCCACGCCGCAGATATACTTGGCCTGTATCTCCCGCGTATACTCCAGCCGGCTCTCGGCGATGCCAATCCCCAGGTTCGACACCAAATCGACGAGCTCCGCCAGCAGAGCACTCCGCTCCCGCTTCGTCTCCCCCGGCAAGCAAAGCCCTACCAACAGGGCCCGCTCCACCATATCCGGCTTCTCCCGTATCTCGAACGACATCGCCGACCTCCCTTAGAAACTGCGGTACGACTCCACCGAGTAATCCCGGTAATACTCCGGCCTCGCGCGGTGACAATCACACTCCCCGCACCCGGGCACACTCAATACCCCCAACACCACCACCAGAATTATCGCAATTCGCTTCATGCGCCTATTTAACCCCATTCCCCACCCGAAATCAAGCAAAAAATCACCTGCACACCGTTTATTGTGCCCCCGGAGAGCGGCGCAGACAAGTTCGGGGTGTCATCCGGGCTCACTCGGGGTGTGAACACGGATAGGACACAGTTTGCGCTTGCGGGGGAGTGTGGGTGGGTGTATAATACGGGCGAGATATGAGTTTTCTTCCTCCGGAGAGTAGTGCAGCACCTTCGGCTGCTGAGGCACGGCCCGCATGGCAGATTCGTCTGAAGGCTGCGGGGGTCATTGTGCTTTGTGCTCTTGTTGTGGCGTGTTTGGTGACCTACCGCATGGAGGAAATGGGGTGGGCGGCACTGAATACGGGGGATGCGGTGAAGGCGTCCACTACGCCGTGCAGCAATGCACTGGGGGTGCCGGGGTTGTATGTTGCGGGGATTTTGTTGGCACTTTTAGGCGCAGGTGCGTATTATCTTTGCGTGCTTGCGGCGGGGGTAGCCATAGTGGCACTGGTGCACCCACAGGCGCGGTTAGCGGGGCAGACAATCGCTGCGGGGGTGATGATGCTTTGTGCTGCGATTATATTGTCCATGCAACCGTGGGTGCTGCATGAGTGGGCAGCGGAGCGGGGTGTTGTATCCGCCGGCGGATGTATTGGCTATTGGTTGGGTGATTGTCTTTGCGGAGCACTGATGGGGGCTAGAATTTCCCTAGTGCTGATGATTACGGCGCATGCCGTGGCTATGCTGTACTATGCTCGCATGCGGGCGTGGGGCTATTGCCGGGCGGTGGTGCAGGATGTGCGCTCCGTTGCGGCAGACATCCGTGCGGCTCGCGAGAAAAGGAAGCATCAAGGCAGCAAGAAATTCGGCACTTGGGAGCCGCCGCTCACCCCGATCGGTGCTGATGGGCTCCCCCCTGAGATATCGACCGGTCTGCCGGTGAAGGAGACCCCTGCGCTGCCCTCTGAGGTAACGCCCACATATACAACACCGCGCAAGCCGCAGCCCCCTGCCCCTGTAGCAGCACCGGAGGAACGTCCTGCCGAACAAGCCCCGCTGCCCGAGCCGGAGAGACGCAAGGCCGTCCGCCGAGATGCCTCTCTGCGCTATGATCTCCCGAAGCCCCGGGAAGAGGTACCCGAGCGCCCTGCCCCGGCACCCGTTGCGCCCGATAGGATGCGGCCGCTGCCCCCCATGAAGCAGCAGGAGCCGGAGCCCGAGCAGCCGCAGGATCGCCCGGAGCGCCGGGATCAAGCCCCCCTGCTCTCCCATGGCCGCCCGGAGACCGGGCGCAATAACCTGCTCGGGCTGATGCCGCAAACAGAGGTCGATATCCTCAACTACCGACCGGAGGTGCCGCCGGAGCTCCTGGACGACACGCCGCCCCCCATCAACCCCACAACGCTGGCCAACCTGAACAAGGCTTTGGGCGGGAGGGAGGAAAACCCGGAGCCCCCCGCTCCCGAACCGACACCGCAGCCTATGTCGGTGCCGAAACCGGCCCCGCAGCCCGGGCTTCCGCAGCGACCGCTTCCCGTGCCCCCGCCCCGGCCGGCCGACGAGGATAAGCGGGAGATGTATGATGACTATCCCCTGCCGCCCTACGATCTACTGGACTACCGCCCCGTGCCGGTCGAGGAACAGGAGGCAGCCCGAGCGGAAATGCTGGAGAAGCAGTCTGCCATCATCGATGCCTGCATGGCCTTCAACATATCGGTGGAGGCAGGAGACATTACCTGCGGGCCGAGTTTCACGCGCTTTGAGTTTATTCCGCCCCGGAATATCCGTGTCAAGAGCTTCGAGCAGATGAAGCAGGACATCATGCGCGCCACGGCCTCCAAGTCCGTCAACATCTTGGCCCCCATACCGGGGCTCAAGACAGTGGGTGTGGAGTTGGAGAACAAGGTCAAGACCCCCGTTTACCTGCGGGAGCTCCTCATGTCCCCGGCCTTCTCCAACCCCAAGCTGCGCATCCCCGTGGCCTTGGGTAAGGATGTGTACGGCAACCCTGTTATCGGAGACTTAGCGGAGATGCCGCACACCCTTGTGGCCGGCACAACGGGATCCGGTAAATCCGTGTGCATCAACAGCATGATTATCTCCATGCTTTACAAGTTCCGCCCGGATGAACTACGCCTTATTTTGGTAGACCCCAAAGTGGTGGAAATGCAGCCGTACAAGAAACTGCCGCACCTGGCCTGCCCTGTGGTAACCAACCCCGCGCGCGTGATAGGTGCTCTGCGCTGGGCCGTCAATGAGATGGAGCACCGCTACCGACTCTTCAGCCGCTGCGGCGTCCGTAAATTCGAGGACTTTAACAACCGAGAAAACGATGGTGAGCCGGAAGAGGAGGAAGAAGTGCAGGATAACCCGAACTTCGACCCGGAAGTCTTCGCCTCCGAAATCGAGCGCCAAGCAGAGGAGGAAATCCCCCTCGGTGAGGAGGAGCAGGGCGAGCTGGATTTTGAGGAAGACGAGCGCATTCCGCTGCGCCTGCCTTACATTGTGATCATCATCGATGAGCTGGCCGATCTCATGATGTTGGTGAAGGAAGACTTGGAGAACTACATTGCACGCCTGACGCAGAAGGCACGCGCTGCAGGCATTCACCTGGTGGTTGCCACGCAGTCCCCGCGCTCGAACGTGGTGACCGGACTCATCAAGGCCAACATCCCGAGCCGCATTGCGCTGAAGGTCTCCAGCAACCTCGACAGCCGAGTGATTCTGGATCTCAACGGAGCGGAGAACCTGCTCGGCAAGGGCGACTTCCTCTTCGTGCCGCCGGGCGGCATCACCAAGCTGACTCGCGCTCAGGGTGCTTGGGTGAGTGATGCGGAGATCTCAAGCATCGTGCACTTCTGCGCCTCCCACGCCAAGCAGCATTTTGAACAAAGCGTAACGGCGGAAATGAACAATGCCGACGGCAGTTGCCCCGCCGCCGCGGGCTCGCCGGACGGGGGCCTCCTCGCCGGCTCCAGGAGCAGCTCAGATGACGAGCTGTACACGCGCTGTGTGAACCTTGTGGTGACGGAGCGCAACGCCAGCACCTCCCTGCTGCAGCGCCGCTTCAGCATCGGCTACAGCAAGGCCGCCCGCATTATGGATATGATGCAGGAGCGCGGCGTGGTCTCCGCCCCGCTGGGCCCGACCAAGAAGCGCGAGATTCTGGTGGATGCGCCGGATACGCCGGAGGGCTGACCCCCCTGCCCCGCCGGTGTTACCAGAGCTGCGGCAGGTTACAGCCAACGGCGCAGATACCCATGATGAGGTTGGCCACGGCGTGCATGATAATAACGGGCAGCAACGCGCGCGTGCGGACGGTGACAAAATAGGCAATGCTGCCGTACAGGAAAGCCCCTGCGTAGTCCGCCGGGTTGTGCGCCAGCATGAAGGCCGCGGTGGTAACGGCATAGGCAAGCCAACTGCCCCGACCGATGGGAACGGACTGCGGGAAGTCCCGGTCGATGCACCAACGCATCAGGAAGCCGCGCCAGAACAGCTCCTCCACCAAGGGCACGATGAGCACGGCCCGCGCAAAACGGAAAATGTACTGAATAACAACGACGGCGGGTGCATCCGGAAAGATGCGAGCAGGCAGAAAGCCCCCCTCTGCCGGGATGAGACCCGCCGCATACGGGATGAGCCACAGCCCTATACCCAGCACCCCCGCCGCAGCACCGAGCAGGCAGGGACGCAGCGCCCAAGCCAAGGCCATGCCGCGCCGCACGCTCCACAAATAGGCCGCACAGGCGAGCGTCTGCAGCGGGTAAACTGCCATCTCCGGCGCCCGCCGCCACCAAGGTGCGGCGGGGTGATCCCACTGCAGCACAGCCTGCGCGACAAAGAGCAGCAAATTGAAGCCCAAGAAAAGCACCAGAGGGTAGACATACGCGCGGTAAAGCAGCGCATCTCCCTCCGGTGGATCCTCCCGGCTCATGGGGGTGGGCGGCATCAGGCTTTCAGCGAATCGCAGAAGCGGGCCATCTTGTCACAGGCGCGCTCCAACTGCGAGAAGGCGGTAGCGTAGCAACAGCGCAGGTAACCCTCTCCGCAGGCACCGAAGGCCGTGCCGGGCACCGCCGCCACCTTGTGCTCCTTCAGCAAGCGCAGGGCAAACTCCTTGGAGCTGAGCCCGAAGCGCCGGACAGAGGGGAAGGTGTAAAACGCTCCCCCCGGCAGGTGGCAGTCCATGCCCATATCGTTGAAGCGCTTAACAATATAATCACGGCGGATGTGGTAGCTGTCCCGCATCTCATGCATGGCACTCTGCCCATTGCGCAGGGCCTCGATACCGGCCTCCTGGGAGGTGATGGTGGGGCAGATCATGGTGTAAGAGTGGATCTTGCACATCATCTCGATGAGCTCCCTGGGTCCGCAGCAGTAGCCTAAGCGGAAACCCGTCATGGCGAAGGCCTTGGAGAAGCCATGCAGCAGCAGGGTGCGCTCCTTCATGCCGGGCAGTGAGGCGATGGAGGTGTGGCGCACGCCATCGTAGCGCAGCTCGGAGTAGATTTCATCCGTGAGCACAAAGATGTCATGCTTCACGCAAATTTCCGCGATGCGGCGGAGGGTATCCACGGGCGCGATGGAGCCGGTGGGGTTGGTGGGGAAATTGAGCATGAGCACCTTGGTGCGCGGCGTGATGGCCGCCTCCAGCTTGTCCGGATTCAGGGCAAACAGGTCATCAATGCTCGTTTGCACCGGCACGGAGACACCATCGGCCATCTGCACGGTGGGCGCGTAGCTCACATAGGCCGGCTCGTGGTAGATAACCTCGTCCCCGGCGTTCAGCAGGCAGCGCAGGGCCAAGTCGATGGCCTCACTGACGCCGACGGTGGGCAGGATCTCGCAGGTGGGGTCGTAGCCCACGCCGAAGAAGGAGCCCACATACGTGGCGATCGCCTCACGCAGGGAGAGCAAACCATAGTTGCTGGTGTAGGTGGTGTGCCCCTTCTCAAGGGAGAAGATAGCGGCCTCCCGGATGTTCCAAGGGGTCACGAAGTCCGGCTCACCGACGCCCAAGGAAATGATATCCTTGCTACCGGCGCAGAGGTCGAAGAACTCGCGGATGCCGGAGCGCGGCATGTCCACGATCTTGCGGGATAGGAAACGTTGCATGTCCATGGTTGACAACTTAGGAAAATCAGGGAGCAACGCTGATACGCTCCGGCGTATTCTCCTCCTCAAAGTTCAGGCCGTTGTTCTTGTAGGTCTTGAGGCGGAACTGAGTGGAGGTGGACAACACGCCCTCCATGGTGGAGAGTTTCTCGCTGACGAAGCGAGCCACACCCATCAGGCTCTTGGCCTCCACCATCACAAGAAGATCGAAGTTGCCGGAAATAAGGAAGCAGCTCTTCACCTCATCAAAACGCGCGATGCGGGAGGCAAGCCGATTGAAGCCGCCGCCGCGCTCCGGTGTGCAGCGCACCTCGATGAAGGCGGACACAAAGTCGTCGTCATCGTTGACAATGGCCTGATAACCCACGATTCGGCCCTCCTTTTCCAAGGCTGCACGCTCGGCCGCAATATCAGAGGCGCTCACATTGAGACGGTCTGCGAGTTGCCGGTCGCTCAAGCGTGCATCCTCTGCCAACAATTTAAGAAGGGAATCCCTCAACATAGTGCCGGTGATGGTAGCACATGCGGGGGGAGGCGTCAAGCCCTATCCCCGGCAGCGAACGCGAAAAATGGTGGACAAAGTCGGTCGGCGGGTGTAGAATGGGGCCAATGAAGTGGATTTTGCCGATCATAGCCGGTCTGGTGCTGCCGATGTGCCCCGCTGCGCAGGAGAAGGCCGATACCTTGTACGATCTCCCGGATGAGGAGACCGCAGCCGTGCTGTACACGGCGGCCATCGTGACGCTGCACAACCCGAACGAATCGAGGATGGAAGCCATTCCCGACATGCTGGAGGCCTGCATCCGCGCCGGCTATGCCCCTGCCTGCGAAACCCTGTTAAACATTCGGGAAGGCTGGTTCCACGGCCTTCCGCAAGATAAAAAAAAGGCCGCCGACCTAGCCCTCCGGCTCTCAAAATCGGAGAAGAAATGGCGCAGCAAACCTGCCATGCACCGCGCCTGCCTGAGTGCCATGTCGCGCTATGCCCGCTACTGCGAGACAGGGTTCGGCCGCGAGCGAGATCTGCAGGAGGCCTATGCTTGGGTGAGCAAGGCGGCGGAGCTGGGCTACAGCCATGCGCGCGTGGAACAGGCACGTTATCTGATGCTGGGCGGCGGCGTGAAGGCGGATCCTGCGGCAGCACTGAAGATTCTGCAGGAGGTCTGCCTGAGCGATATGAAAGCACCGCACTTGTTCAACTACATGGGCTGCCTGTACTTGACCGGAGTGGACGGACAGGGGCCGGATGATGACATGGCCCTGCAATGTTTCCGCTACGGGGAGCACTTCGGGGATGCCGATGCCGTGAATAACCTAGGGGTCATGTACGAAGACGGCATCGGCGTAGAGGAGAACACGGAGCAGGCACTCAGATACTACCGAAGAGCGGCCGAGCTGGGCAGCAAAGAGGCCTCCGCCAACTTGGTCCGCCTGACCGAGGAGGCCGCCAAGGGGCCGCTGGGCACGCGCACGCAACAGCAAATTATCAACGGAACCACGCGGGTCATCGAGGCCCTTCCGGTCTCTCGGCATCGCAAGGACCGCTGGCTGAAACATATCACACCGCCACCGACGGAATGAGCCCCCTGCCCGATTTCCCCGCCGAGTCGGCCTTGCAGGCCTTGCGCTATGCCGCAGAACAGCTGGGATTCTCTGCCGTGGGCGTTGCACCGGCGGACGCCGACCAAGGTGATCGGTTAGCGAACTGGCTGGCTGATGGATGCCATGGGGATATGGAGTGGATGCAGCGGCACCTGCCGGCACGGCTGAACCCGCAGATGGTGCTCCCGGGGGTACGGAGCGTGGTTATTCTCACTTACGAATACGCGCGCGCGGATGCTCGAACCGCAGCCGGGGGAATCGCCCGATATGCTCAGGGGGAGGATTATCACAAATTGCTGGCCCCCAAACTGGCGGACCTGGATGAAACGCTGCAATGGTACGGCGGGCAACAACGGTGTTTTGCGGACTCCGGCCCGGTGAGCGAACGCTTTTTTGCCGCGAGGGCAGGCTTGGGGTGGATAGGACGCAACGGCTTGCTCATCCGGCCGGACCGGGGCTCCTACTGCTTTTTGGCAAGCATCCTCACCACCCTCACGCTGCCCTGCGGCACCCCCATGCACCCGCACTGCGGCAACTGCCGACGCTGCGAGCAAGCCTGCCCCACCGGGGCCCTGCGGGAGGGCCGATGCGACGCGCGCCGCTGCCTGGCCTACTGGACCATTGAGGCCAAAAGCCCCATGCCGCCGGACATAGCCGCCGCCGCAGGGGAGCATCTGTACGGCTGCGATACCTGCCAAAATGCCTGCCCTTGGAACCGTCCGCGTACCCCGTCCTCGCGTATCGACCCACACCTGCTCATGCCGGCTCCGCTGCAGGGTGCCGACTTATCGAACCCGGATGACGCCGCCTTTGCTGCAACCTTCGCATCCTCCCCCATTCGCCGCATCGGGCCCGACCACCTGCGCGCCAATGCAGCCGCTTTGCGCCTTCGTTAGCCCTCTTTCTCTGTCATGACCCGCCCGGGGCTTGACTTCCCTCCGCAGGACCGCTAAAATGGCAGCGTCAAAAGGACATCTTATTATGAAGTTCCCCATTGTTTCCACAATCGCTGTCGCTCTCTGCACCTTGGCTACCACGGTGCAGGCGGAGCTGAAGATTGCTACCGTCAACGTCATCGACGTTTACACCAAGTACTACAAGCGTTTTGATACCGAGGCCGAGCTGCAGAAGCAGCTGGCAGAGGTGAAGAAGCAGATCACCCAGCGTGAGGACGAGCTCCGAGCCATGCAGGAGGACCTCAAGAAGCTTCAGGCCAAGTACGATCCCAGCCTCTCCCAGTCTGCCGTGGAGAAGCTCAAGCAGGAGTTCGATGCCAAGCAGGTGGAAGCTCGTGCCAAGGAGCAAAGCCTCAAGGACTTCGCTCAGCGCCGCTCCCTGAGCTTCAACGAAATCCGCAGCCGTGAGATGAGCATCCTCGTGCAGGATGTGCTCAAGTCCATTAAGGAGGTGGCTGCTGAGAGCGGTTGTGATATCGTGGCAGACTCCGGTGCCCTCTCCGTGCACCCGGAAATCGGCATCCAGCTCCCCGCTTTCCCCTACCTCAAGGACGGCTTCGACATCACGCCCGAGGTGATTAAGAAACTGAACGCCGGTGCACCCGCAGGTTTCGACCCGGATGCGAAGCTCAAGAGCCTGTACAGCGAGGCGGAGGCTGCGCCCGCCGCGCCCGCGCCCAAGGCTACCAAGCCCTCCAAGAAGTAATTTAACAACACCCCCCGCGAGCCGTATGAACCTCTCCCTCAGCGATGTTCTCGCGCTCACCGGCGGCACCTTGCTTCAACCGGCTCCGGAAATCACTGTTTCCGGAGTCGCTACCTTGAAGGATGCAGGCCCCGGTGAAGCTGCCTTCCTAGGCAATACGCAACATTACATGGAGGACTTCGCCGCTACCAAGGCGGGCCTCGTCCTTGTGCCGGCCGGCCTCACCCAATACCCGGAAGGCCCCGCCTTCATCGAGGTGGAAAATCCCTCCTTGGCCTTCAATGCGCTGGTGGATCACTTCATGAAGGCTGCCAATGACTTCACGCCCGGTATTCATCCCACCGCCTGTGTGGATCCCACTGCGCAGGTAGATGCTACCAAGGTGCGCATCTGCGCCGGTGCCGTGGTGGAGGCCGGTGCCGTCATCGGGGATGGGTCAGACATCGGCCCCGGCTGCGTCATCGGTAAGTCCGTCACCATCGGTACGGATTGCAAGCTGTATGCCCGTGTGGTGATCCGGGAGCGCTGCATCATCGGTAATCATGTGGTACTGCAACCCGGCTGCATCATCGGCGGAGATGGCTTCGGCTTCCTGCTCAACCCCAAGACCGGCCGCTACGAGACCGTGGACCAGGTGGGCATCGTGGTCATCGAGGATAACGTGGACATCGGTGCCAACACCACCATCGACCGCGCCCGCTTCGGCCGCACGGTTATCGGAGAGGGCACCAAGATTGATAACTTGGTGCAGATCGGCCACAACTGCCGTATCGGTAAGCACTGCATCATCGTCTCGCAAAGCGGTATTGCAGGCAGCACGGTCTTGGGCGATTATGTGACGGTGGCAGCTCAGGTCGGCATCGCCGGCCACCTCAATATCGGCAGCAAGGTCATGCTCGGCGCACGCTCCGGTGTGATGAATGACTTGGAGCCCGGCAAAAAATACTGGGGTGCCCCCGCCTGCAACGCCGCCGATGCGGCCAAGCAGTTCGCCGCTATTCGCAAGCTCCCCGCTGCCTTCCGCGAGCTCCAAGACCTCAAGAAGCAGGCCGCCAAGATTCAGGAGCTTATCGAACAGGCCATGGCCGATCAGTCCTGACCTCACCCACCCCACCTTTCACCGAGGGAGAGCCCACCCGCTCCCCCTCGGTTTTTTGCTGCCTGCATTCACAATGCTGTAGTCAAGCCGGATATTCGGAAAGGATTGAAATATAAGAGCTTTCTCCCCCTCCCGCAGTCGGACTGAAGGGGGAGTGTATTCGTAAGTGATTGAGCATCAACGACTTATGGTGTGAAACTCCTACAGCATTGTGAATGCTGTATACTTCTCCCGCCACCCATCGGGGAAAAGGGCTTCGGGACATGAAGGTCAGCATCATCATTACAAGTTACAACTATGAGCAATACATCGGTGAAACACTCAAGTCCATTCAGGCACAGACGCACAGGGACTGGGAGGCCATCGTTGTCGATGATGGATCAACGGATAACTCGGTAGCTATCATTCGGCGTTTTGCAGAAGAGGACCCGCGTATTCATTTTTACCGGCACGAGGGTGGGATGAACAAAGGCATCATTGCCACCAACCTTCTCGCTCTCAGCAAATGCACGGCAGAGCTTGTGGCCTTCTGTGAGAGCGATGACGTGTTACTCCCGGAGTCCATCGAACGGCGGGCGGAGCTCATGGAGCGCTACCCGGAGGTTGTTTGCTGTTTCTCCGATATCACCTACACAAATGATCGACTTGAGCCTATCATAGACCGGATGCCGCGCGGACTTCCCGTAAGCAGGCCCTTCGATATACGTTTTCTGCACACATTGGGCTACGAGGTTCACACCTTCTCGTGCGCTATGGTGCGAAAGGCCGCGCTGAAGCAATGTGACTTCTCCCCGACCCGCAGCAGTGCGCTGGACCTGTGGATTTTCCGCCAGCTGTCGCACTTTGGCCCCTTCTGCTATGTGGATGAACCGCTCACGCTTTTCCGCCGCCATGGGGACAGCCTCTCCGGGGATCCGATTAACAACAACCGAGCGGCTTGGCATCGCCTGATGCGGGACAACGATGCCGTCATCGCCGCGCGTTTTCCCTCTTGGCACATCAACCGCCACCTGTACCGCGTCCTCTGGAGAATCCGGCAGTTGAAACAACGGGGACTCGCCTACTGCTGGGGCAGGCTCAAGCGCAAGTAACGGCGGTATTCCGCCGGCGGGGCGACTTTTCTGCACGATTTGCCTTGCCAAGGGAGAGGCGGGGCGGTACAATAGGGGCAGCATGAAAATAGCTGTAATCGGAAAAGGCGGGCGCGAGCAGGCGCTCGTGGAGACGTTGGCGGGCAGCCCGAGCAAGCCGGAGCTGTATACTTTCCCCGGCAGTGATGCCATTCGACAGACAGCCAAGCAGATACCGGCGGACAGCTTCGACGGTTTGATGCAGTGGATGGTGGATAACAAGATTGACCTCTGCGTAGCGGGCGAGGAAAGTTATCTGGTGAAAGAGGAAGGGCTGGCGAACCGTTGTGCGACACTGGGAATCCCCTGCTGGGGCCCCCGCAAGGAGAGTGCACAGTTAGAAGCCTCCAAGGAGTTCGCCAAGGACTTCCTGCTCCGCCACGACATCCCGACGGGCATGGCCAAGGCCGTTGCCGATTATGACGAGGCCATTGCGGCTATCGGCGGGCAGTACCCCACGGTGCTGAAGTTCGATGGACTGGCCGCCGGCAAGGGGGTGGCCGTGTGCCCGGATGCCGCCGCCGCAGAGGAATTCCTGCGCGAGGTGTTCATCGACAAGCGTTTCGGCCCGGGGCGGCTGCTGGTGGAGGAATTCCTCACCGGCCCGGAGATTTCCATTTTCGGTGCCATCTGCGATGAGCACTACCTGATTCTGTGCCCCGCGCGCGATTACAAGCGCCTGTGCGACGGCGACGAGGGCCCGAACACCGGCGGCATGGGCGCGGTGGCCTCGCGTCAGCTTGCCACGCCGGAGGTGCTGCGCACCATCGAGGAGCGCATCGTGGCCCCCACCGTGGCGGGGCTGCAAAAGGACGGCCTACCCTACCGCGGCTTCCTTTACTTCGGCCTGATGCTCACGCCGCAGGGGCCCAAGGTGATAGAATACAACTGCCGCTTCGGTGATCCGGAATGCGAGGCGGTGATGCCCCTGCTGCGCGGAGACCTGGCGAGCTTCTGCCTGGCGGGTGCCAAGGGCGAGTTCAAGCCCGAGCTCATCAGCTTCGACGAGGGATGGAGCGTCTGCTGCATCTTGGCTTCCGCCGGTTACCCCGCGAGCTCGCACTCCGGGGATCTCATCCGCGGCTTGGAGGACTGCGGGGCTCGCGTGTTCCACTGCGGCACGAAAAAAACGGAGGCCGGTTGGCAGACCGCAGGCGGTCGCGTGCTGGCCATCGTGGCGCAGGGCGCAACCCTGGATGAAGCACGCACCAAGGCCCACGAGGAGGCGGCTAAAGTTGACTTCGACGGAGCTCAACGCCGCAGCGATATCGCCTATAAAAACATGTAACCCCTTTTGTTATCATGAAAGAAGAAGCAAGAGTTTTTTTGGAGGAGCTGCTGAACACCCCTGCCCCCACAGGCATGGAGATGGACGCGCAGCGGCTGTGGGCTGCCTACATGAAGCCCTTTACCGATGAGCAGAACTGCGATGCCTACGGCTCCGCTTGGGCCGTTCTGAAGAGCAAGCAGCCGAATGCCCCGACCCTGATGCTGGATGCGCATGCCGACGAAATCGGTTTCTCCATCCGCTATATCGATAACAACGGCTTCGCCCGCATCGAGCGACTGGGCGGCAGCGATGTGGCTATTGCTCGCGGCCGCCGCCTCTGCTTCTTCGGCACGGACGGCGAGGTATACGGCGTTATCGGTAACACTGCTATCCACATCCGCGATGACAAAGGCCAAGCCCCGAACCTGTGGGATCTGTATGTTGACTTCGGCTGCGACAGTCGGGAGGAAGTGGAGGCCCTGGGCCTGCGCGTGGGGGACCGCGGTATCTACTGCGATGGCCCGCTGATGCTCAACAACGGCAAGCGCCTCGTCTGCCGCGCGCTGGATGACCGCCTCTGCGGCTTCATCACGGCAGAGACGGCCCGCGCGCTGCACGAGCAGGGCATCGAGCCCGCTTGGAACATCGTGTTTGCTAACACGGTCCAAGAAGAGGTGGGCTGCATCGGCGCTCAGATGCTTACGTATCGCATCCAACCGGATGCTGCCATCTGCCTGGATGTAACCCACGGCACAGACTCCCCCGGACTGGACAAGGGCCGCTACGGCGATGTGCGCTTGGGCAAGGGCGGCGTGCTCTGCTTCGGCCCCGCCTGCCACCCGAATCTGAATGCCCGCTTGGAGCTGGTGGCTCAGGAGAACAAGGTACCCATGCAACGCGAGACCTCCGGCCGCACCACGGGAACGAACACGGACCAGATCTTCCGCTCCCGCTGCGGCGTGCCCGCTACCAATTTGTCTATGCCGCTGCGCTACATGCACAGCCCCGTGGAGACCGCTGATATGGGGGATGTGCAGGCCTGCATCGACCTACTGGTAGCATTTATCCGCAGTCTGAAACCCGAGGACGACTTCCGCCACAAGCTGTGAGCAACCCCGTTCAGGATTGGGAGGTCATGGCCCCCGCGGGCTCTTTCGAGTCGCTGGCTGCGGCTCTGCGCGCAGGGGCCGACAGCGTCTATTTCGGTGTCGGTTCGCTGAATATGCGTGCCCGCGCTACGGTGAACTTTACCGAAGACGACCTGCCGAAAGTGGTGCGACTGTGCCACGCCTGCGGAGCCAAGGCCTACCTCACCTGTAACATTATCGTCTACGACCGCGAGCTGGAGGCCGTGCGGACTTTACTGCAACGCGCCAAGGCGGCGGGGGTGGATGCCGTGATTGCCGCAGACTTTGCGGTGATCACCTACGCGCGCGAGCTGGGGCTGGAGGTGCACATCAGCGTGCAGGCCAATGTCTGCAACGTGGCGGCCGTGCGCTTTTTTGCCGCTTATGCAGATGTGATGGTGTTGGCGCGTGAGCTGCCGCTCAGCAGTATCCGCCATATCATCGACACCATTCGCGAGGAGAAGATCTGCGGGCCGTCCGGCAAACCCGTGCGCATCGAGATTTTCGCCCATGGGGCCCTTTGCATCGGCGTTTCCGGCAAATGCGGCATGAGTCTGGCAGCATACAACCACTCCGCTAACCGAGGGGACTGTTTCCAACTTTGCCGCAGACGTTACCGCGTCACAGATGTTGATACGGGCTTTGAGATGAATATTGATAACCAATATATCATGTCACCCAAGGACATCTGCACCGTTCGTGTGATCGATCAACTGCTGGAGGCGGGTGTCTCCGTGTTCAAACTGGAGGGCCGAGGACGCTCGGAGGGCTATGTCTCCACCGTCACGCAGGTGTACCGCGAGGCGCTGGAGGCCTGCTCCGCCGGCACGTGGAGCCCGGAGAAGGTCGCCGCATGGGAGGCGCAATTGTTGCGAGTCTTCAACCGCCAATTCTGGCACGGGGGCTACTACCTCGGCGAGGATTGGGACACTTGGGGAGGCACGGCCAACAGTCTCGCACTCGAGCAGCGGCAGCATCTCGGGCGTGTGAAGAGTTACTACGCCCGCCCCGGTATCGCTGTTCTCAAGCTGGAAGCCGCCGACCTAAAACAGGGGGACAGGCTGGAAATAACCGGCACCACGACGGGCATTGTACGACTGACTGCCGATGAGGTTCGGGAAGACACGGAAAGCGGGGAGACGACACCTGTTCCCTACGTTAGCAAGGGCAACACAGCCTACGTGGCAGTGCCTCAGAAAGTACGCCACGGAGATAAAGTTTATCTGGTAACCCGCAGAAAGCTCTCATGAAGCTGCACCCCCTCTTTTCCCGTGAGCAGATAGCCGCTCGCGTCCGCGAGTTGGGGGAGCTGGTCGCCGCAAAGCTACCGGAGGACAACACCCCGACGGTAGCAGTTATTCTGATGAAAGGAGCCATGTGGTTCGCGGCGGATCTCCTGCGGCATCTCCCCCCCACCCTGCGCGTGGAACCCGTGCGTGTCTCCAGCTACGGCAACGCACGCACCAGCAGCGGGCAGCTCACTTGGCACACCCCCTGCCCGACCTGCAACGGCTGCCGTGTGCTGCTGGTCGATGACGTGCTGGACACGGGCCTGACCCTGCAGGCCGTGCAAGAGGAGCTGCTGCGCAAGGGGGCCACACAAGTGCTCACCGCCGTGGCAGTCGATAAACAGGGGGCACGGCGCACCGCCGTAGAGGCAGACTACGCGGCTTTTCGTATCAAAAGCGGATTTTTGGTAGGTTATGGCATGGACTGTGCGGAGGCCTACCGCAACCTACCCTACATCGCAGAGTTAAGCGCGGACGAGTAGCGCAGCGTAAGAGCCATCCCCGAATTCTCGGTTCGGCAGAGCCAGATGCTCCTCACGAATATCAAACTCCGGATGTGCATCCACAAAGGCCTGCACCACTGCGCCGTTCTCCTCTGCATCGATAGAGCAGGTAGAATACACCAAACGCCCGCCGGGGGTCACAGCCTTCGCTCCCTCCTCCAGAATCCGCCGCTGCACCCCTGCCAAGCGTGTTATCTCCTGCGGGGTCAGCCGCCAACGTGCATCCACGCGGCGCTGCAACACACCCGTATTCGAGCAGGGAACATCCAACAAGACAGCATCGAAGGCCCCCTGCCACACAGGCGGACACGGCAGCGTCCAATCGTGCACCGCCACCTCAACATCTGCACCGCCGAGAAGCTCCAAATTTGCCTTGAGCATGGGCAATCGGTGCGCCTCCGCATCCGTTGCCAGCAGATGCACTTTCCCCTGCGTTGCGGCCAGAATAGCAGCGGATTTCCCCCCCGGAGCGGCACAGGCATCCAGCACCCGTTCCCCGGGCATGGGGGCCAGCATCCGCACACTGTAGCGTGTTGCCGGGTCCGCCATGTAGACCTGCCCCGCACGCAGTTCTTCCTGCGGCAGTGAGGGAACACGGTACCAATCATCGATCCGCGGCAGAGGCTCCCATTCCTCCGGAATATTCTTCGGAGGGTTCAGCGCATTTACCCGTGCAAACAAAGACGGCGTCTGAACCAGCGTCGCAAGCAGAGCCTCGGCCTCCTGCTCCTCGAAGGCGTCAACCCAACGATCCACCAGCCAGTTGGGGGCAGAATAGCGAATGGCAGGCGGCAGCTTGGGCAGCTCGGCGGCGAATTCATCCCGCCTCCGCACAGCGTTGCGCAGGATACCGTTCACAAGCCCCCGCGCCCGCATGGGAGCAGCCGCCACCGTCTCATTTACGGAAGCGTGGTCGGCCCCCTGCTGAATCAGCACCTGGCAGAGCCCCACGAGCACCAGCCAACGCAGGGAGGCCTCCAACTTGCCGGACCGCAGCTGCTTGCGGCGATAATCCAGCAGGGCCATGTTGCGCAGGGTATCATACACCAGAGCCTGCAGCAATGCACGATCCGGGCGGGATAATCCCTCTTGCTGCGCCGTCCGCGACACCAGAGTTTCCGCAAAAACACCGCCCTCGGCCCACTGCTGCAGCAGCTGCCAAGCCAACAAGCGCACACTCTTTTTTCTGCTGTTTACCATGCGGGGGCCATTATACCGCAGTCCGCACCGTTTGGCAATGCTGTATTTTGCTTGAGTCTGCGCGCCCGGGGGTGTACAATACCGCCATGCCCCGTCTTCGTCCCCTTTTTCCGTCACTCACGGCCTGCATCGCCCTTCTGCTTCTCACGGGGTGTCCCGCCGTCACGCGCACCTCTCTGGCTGTCTATGAGTCCGGGCAAAACAGTCTTGTTGCTGTCGGCCCCGACGACACCTCCGACTTCCGCCACGAAAACCGCCCGAGTGTTCAAATCAACACCCCCATCTTCACCGACGACTCAGGTAACTACTACGCACGCCTACGGGTAGCAGATGCCCGATACGATCGTTCCTTGTGCTGGAGTCTTCATTTACCGGACTACGTTATGCGCCGCAGTCCGGCGGGTGAGCCCTACTTGGACTGCCTTCGCCTGCGTCCCGGCAGCCACAGGGAGTCCTGGGTACAGCTGACCAAAAACGCCACCCCGCCCGGGGGCTACCCGGAATTCACGGGCACCCTCCTGCGCGAGTGCCCACCGCCGCAGGGTAATCTGCGCGTCCTGCAGCCGCGCTCCCTCTTCCTCTACCACAGCCGCCGCACCCGCCCGCCCTACTGGCAAGCCGCTTTGGCGGGGCTGGATGCCTTGGTCGTCGATCTGCCGCTGAGCGCACTCCTCACCGCAGCTAACACCATCGCCTTTGTGCCTGCTAACGCCATTATGTCCCGCGAGGACGCCAAGGAATCGGAGGAGCCTACTTCTCCGACGCCACCCGCCAGATGAGGGATTTCTCGTAATACTGCGGCATATCATCATTGCGGTGCAGGCCCTTGCTGCGCAACAGCTCCCGCAGCTTATTGGCATCCGGCAGCGTGGAGGCAGTGCGGAACAGGTCATAGCGACCGCGCGCTTTGTGGGCGGCGGTCGTCACCTCCTGTATCAGCAGGCACATCCCGGCATCTCGGCTGGCGTTAGCAATCATCACCTCCAGGGTATAGGCCTCGCCCGCCTTCACGGTGAACACACTACCGGCAGTCATACCGCCCATGCGGCTATTGTAGGTATCCGTCCCCTTAATCGGTATATATTCATAACCGGCGTGCTTCTTATCCTTGCCGGAGGCAATGGCGGCGCGGAATCGCTTCCCCGCCTCGTTGTCCTTCCGTCCGTTTTCCATGCAATCCTTCAGGTTGTTACGGTCCGCTGCACCCGGGATGAAGTAACCGCACTCCAGCACGGTTTTACCGCCGAAGCGCACACACATTACATCATCACCGGCACCTACAAAGCGGAACTTGCCGGATTTCGGCGCAATCACGCGAGCGCGATACAGGGCCACGCAGTACTCACCGCTGCATTTTTCCTCACAGGCAAACATCATCGGTAACACCTTGGGCGCGCTGGGAGGAACGCAGAAGTACGGAGTCTTCGCCTTGTTCGGGCTGCGGTAGTATTTCTTCAGCAAACCTCGGTCATGCTTGTTAGCCAGGGACATCATCAGGGGGTAGAAATCCTCCTTCTCCCGGAAGCCGTTGGAGTTACCTTTGGCATCCTGCGTCAAATCATAAAAAGTACCGCTGATCGAGGAATCCTGCGGGGAGATATCCGTGGGCGGCTCGGGGTCATCGGGCACCTTGGCCAAGGGCTTCTCGCGCTCGGCGGGGGCCTCCTGTTTCTTATCCTTGTTCTTATCCTTGTCCTTATCCTTGTCCTTAGCCTTGTCCTTATCCTTCTTCTTGCCCTCGGCCCGGCGCACCATACCCAGGCCGGAGTCAACCCATTCCTTCTGTTCGGCATTCTCGGCGGCAGCCTGCTTCAGCAGACGAAGGATTTGTTTCTTGTTCTTGAGGTCAGAGTCCTGCACCTGAGCGGCAGCATTCGGCGTTCCCTCGGGGGCATAGGCGGGGTCAACGCCTTCTTCCAGCAGCAGCTTCACCATCTCTTCATTACCGGACAAGGCTGCCGTGATGAGGGGCGTACTGCTCCAGGAATCACAGACATTCGTATTCGCTCCTGCGGCTAACAGAGCACGCACCGCTCCGACTCGCTTCGCAGCCACTGCCGCCACCAGTACGGGCGTACCGTCCCGAGTCACGGCATCGGGGTTTGCCCCGTTCCCCAGCAGAGCATTAACGGCAGCACCACTCTGCGCATAACAAAGCATCGGACGGCCCTCCCAACGGGCGGCTGCCATCTTGGTCTCGGCTGCAACCTTGCGCACGTTATCAGCCTTATCCGTTTTCAACGCATCCAACAAACGGCGGCAGGCCTTCACCGCCGCGGCGTCCTCGCTGTCCGCATCGTAATCTGCGGGAGGTTCAGCTGCGGCAGGTTTCCACACGAGGCTGGCACTGCTGATATTCGGCAATTCGTCCGTCTTCAGGACTCCTTTTTTGCGCAGGTTATCCACCATCTTCGCGCGGTCCGGCATGTCCCCGCTCACGCGGAACAGTTGCAAGCTATCCGGCTCGGCCTCATTGCGCAGAAGAAGGGAGGCCTGCGTATTGCCGGCAACATTTACGAACAGAATCTCAATGGGGTAGCTGCGCCCCGCCTGTACATTGAATTCTTTTCCTACAATCAAGCCACCGAAATCGGAATTGTAGCGTGATGTCTCTTTCGGCCTCAATACCGAGTATCCCTCGTGAAGTTTCCCTGCCCCGTTGTCCCCTTGCATACGGTCACGCAGTTGGCGGCAGATATCAACAAAGTTCACTAATCCCTCCCCGTTGCGCTTGTTACCCATCTCATCCTCATACATTGTCGGGATACAGTATCCGGCCTCAAGCACCAAATTGTTATCAAATCGAATGCTCATCAAGTCATCTGCAGCACACACAAAGCGGAAACGCCCGCTTGTCGGCGCCTTCACGCGACCGCGATAAACAACGGCCCAGGAGTTCTGCGACATATCGGATGAGACACCGAAAATTTCTGCACCACCTACGCAACTGACGCAGGGAAAATGAAGGTGGGTGAAGTCCTTGGCCGGTGACGAGGCAAAGCGTTTCAGACCGGAATAATCCCCCATCACCCATTTTTTTGTTTCAGTGCAATATTCCGGGCTGACCCAGCAACTCGACTTAACAACCAAGCCCTCTTCCCCTTTCACCGTTTTCGTGAGGTCATAGAAGGTTCCCTTGAGTGCCTCATCCCCCGCAGCATGAGCGGCGAGGAACACAGCCGGGATTGTAAGCATAAGCAGTCTCATGTCCTGCATTCTAGCACAAAATCGTTTCAGGTCAAGAAAAAAAACTCTCCTTGACTTTTTCTGCGGCTCACGCTACAATGTCCACGCATGAGCACCCCCACACAGCACAAGCCCGCGTGGCTGAAGGTTCCCCTGCCCCGCGGGGAGGAGTTCCGCAAGCTGGACGACCTCGTCCGGCATCAGGGACTCGTCACGGTGTGCCGGGAGGCGCAGTGCCCGAACCGCGGGGAGTGCTGGGCTCACGGCTCCGCCTCCTTCATGGTATGCGGGGAGGTGTGCACCCGCGCCTGCGCATTCTGTGCCACCCGCACCGCCAAACCGGCGCCCCTCGACCCCGGAGAGCCGGAGCGTGTGGCCCTGGCCGTGCAAGCCATGCAACTGCGCCATACCCTCGTGACCATGGTGACGCGGGACGACCTGCCGGACGGCGGGGCAGCCCACATCGCCTCTGTTATCAATGCTATCCGCCAACACTCACCCGCCTGTATCATCGAGGTACTCACCTCAGATTTCGGTGGGAGCGAGGAGGCTCTGCAACTTGTCATCGATGCCCGGCCGCACATTTTCAATCACAATTTGGAGACCGTCGAGCGGCTCACCCCGCTGGTGCGTTTCCGTGCTCAGTACCGCCGTTCGTTACAGGTGCTGCGCCGCGCGGGAGAAATAGCACCGGGGCTCATCACAACAAAAAGTGGAATGATGCTGGGCTTGGGCGAAGACCGGGACGAAGTGATCGCCGCCATGCGAGACCTGCTGGACAACGGAGTGCGCATGCTCACCCTGGGGCAATATCTGCAGCCCACTCCCCGGCACTTGCCTGTTATCGAATACGTCCGGCCGGAGACCTTTGCAGAGCTACGGGAGACCGCCCTTTCCATGGGTTTCGAGCAGGTAGCAGCAGGGCCGCTCATCCGTTCCTCACACTTCAGCGCCAACTTCCGCCCCCGGGAGGAGGTGCTGGCAGCACTGCAGGACGACCTCCGGCGACGCGGTCTGCTACCCGAGCCTACTGAAGGCGCAGGTACTTCTTGAGCGTATTCCGTTGAATGCCCAGATCCGCCGCTGCTCGGGAGATGTTACCGCCGCAGCGGTTCAACACGTTGCGGCAGTGCTGAGCAATAGCCTGTTGCAGATTATCCGGCAACGACGGCTCCGGTGTTCCCGATACCTCGGTAGGCGTTTCTTCCCAACTGTTCATGGCCAAATAGCATCGCAGAGCCTCCTCCCAGTCCTCCGCTCCGCATACCTCGGTATACTTCAGGAAGCTGGCAAGCTCACGCGTATTACCGGGCCAGGAATAACCCATTAACACGGAGCACGCAGTCTCCGGCAGGGGGTACCCGCGGCGCGTTCTCCAGATAAAGTCGGCTATGGTCGGGATGTCATCCGGTGTGCAGCGCAGCGGCAGTGTTTTGACAGTAAATTCCTGCAAGCGGAAAAGCAGATCTCGGCGGAAAAGCCCCTGATCTGCCAGTTGCCTCAAATTTTTATTTGTGGCGGTAATCAGTCGAACATCAACTGTTATCTCCTTGTGGTCACCCATCCGCGCAATGCGTTTTTCTTCCAGCACACGCAACAGTGTACCCTGAGCCTCGAGCGGCAGATCGGCCACCTCGTCCAAAAACAGCGTTCCCCCATTGGCCTGCTCGAAAATACCCTGCCGATCCCGGATGGCCCCCGTGAAAGCACCCTTGCAATACCCGCGAAAGGCACTCTCCATCAGCCCGGGGTTGGATGAGGCGCAGTTGTAGGATAACATCGGTTTATCCCAGCGTTGTGAATTCAGATGTAAGTGCGTGGCCACACTCTCCTTGCCCGTACCTGTTTCACCCAAAACCATCACACGAATATCATCATGTTGAGCTACGCGGCATATCAAATTCCGGAGCTCCTCCATGCGGAGTGACTTACCCTTGATTTCACGCCTGCCGAAGCTGCGGTAAACCGTGCGACACTTCTGCAGGTGCTCGGTCAGCTCGCCACCCTTGCGCAGATAACTCATGTAGTCATGAATCGCGCGTTCACCGAGCTGCGGCATGGTCTTGATAACCCGACATATAAATCCGACCACGCGAAAAAGTTCATTGGACTCAGGCGAGTCAGCTGCGGCCTGCACACGGGAGGCCAAAGCGCGATCGGCCTCCGTGGCTTGCAGACCGCGCAACACCGCCTGTATCAGAGGCTCACCGGGATTTCCCGTTAGTTGCAAAAAATCTTCGCAGCGCGCGCGGTTATCTTTACTGACCGCCCAATTTAAAAACCAAAACACCTCCACCCCGCGCTCATGCAGACCGGCCAGCACAGCATCCGGGCTCTGCTGATCCTTCTCGCCCCCCGCCTTCACAAGGTCCAACCCCAGCCCCACCATATACAGACGGCGAAGCTCCGGATTGTTCGCTGCCTCCCGCAGCACACTCAGCACCTCCCGGCGCGGGGTGAGCAGCGAGCGCACACGGCGTCCGGCGGACAGCTCACGGTGCTCCACCAAGGCCGCCGCCGGCAAAATGGTGGCGTAGCCGCATCCGTTGATGATGAGTATTTCTTCCTGCATACGGGATCGGGGAACATTGTAGCATAAAATGCCGCACAGGGCGAGCCTATTTTTCAGGCAAACCGAGCTCGCGGCGTATAAACGGAGCCGTAGGACTCTTGGAGCTGTTTGCTACCTGCGCCACGGTTCCCTGTGCGGTGATTCGCCCGCCGTCGCGCCCTGCACCGGGGCCCATATCGATCATATAATCGGCCTCGCAGATCAGGGAGGTATTGTGCTCGATGACCACCACGGTGTTACCCAGCTCCACCAGGTGCCGCAGCACCTGCACCAACATGCGCACATCCTGCGGGTGCAGGCCGATGGTGGGCTCCTCGATCAGGTAGAGATCCTGCGGCAGGGCGCGCCCTCGGCGAACGGCGGTGAGAGCGGCGCGGCGGCCCTTGATGAGCTCCGCCACCAGCTTGATGCGCTGGGCCTCGCCGCCGGAGAGGGTGTTGCTGGCCTGCCCCAGGGTCAGGTAGCCCAAGCCTGTTTCGCATAACAGGCGCAGGGGATCGGAGAGCGTGGGGGTGGCAGCGAAGAATTCGGCGGCAGTCTCCATGCTCATATCGAGCACCTCGGCAATGTTTTTCCCTCGATAACGCACCTGCAATGTTCTGCTGTTGTAACGTGCGCCTCGACAGGCCTCACAGGGGACGGTACAGGGTGGCAGGAAGTCCATCTCCTGTCGACAATAACCCGCGCCCTTGCATACCTCGCAATGGCCGGCGGAGGTGTTAAAGGAGAAGCGTCCGGCATCAAATCCCAATCGCCGTGCATCCGCACTCCCTGCAAAAATACGGCGTATCTCATCGAATATACCTATGTAGGTGGCAGGGGTGGAACGCGGCGTTTTCCCCAAGGGGGATTGGTCTACTCGATAGAGGGCACGAATGCTGTCCAGCCCTCTGCAGGTTCCGTAGCAACGTGAGCGGGGTGCAGTGCCCGAGATCGTCTCCTGCACGGCGGGGGCAAGGGTACCGGTAATCAGGGATGTTTTGCCCGCTCCGGAGGGTCCGGTCACGACAGTGAAGCGACCGCGCGGCACACGCAGGTGCACATGCTGCAGGTTGTGCAACGTGCAGTCCTCTACCTCTAACCAATCCACGGATTTGATAGAAAGTCGCTCCCCGCAGGAAGGATGTTTCTCATGCCCGCTGAGGGCATGCCCCGTCGGGGTGTCTGCGGCGGCCACACGGGCAAAATTTCCCTGCGCCACCACCTGCCCGCCGTGTACACCCGCACCGGGGCCCATGTCGATAATCGTGTCCGCCCGGCGCATGGTTTCCTCGTCATGCTCCACGACCAACAGGGTGTTCCCGCGTTCCTTCAATTCCTGCAGGGTATTCAGTAGGCGCTCATTATCCCCCGGGTGCAGGCCGATGGTCGGTTCATCCAACACATAGAGCACGCCGCGCAGCTCGGAGCCCAACTGTGCCGCCAAACGTATGCGCTGCGTCTCGCCGCCGGAGAGCGTGGGAACCGAGCGGTCCAGCGACAGATAACCGAGTCCGACGCGTTGCAAAAAATGCAGGCGTCGGGTAATTTCGGCTAAAACGTTTCGGGCAATCTCGGCGTCGCGTCCCTCAAAGTGCCACCCGCTCAGGGTTTTCGCTGCGGCATCGGCATCCAGGCTGCCGATCTGCGAGATGTTGTACCCGAAGAGGGTCACGCCTAGGGCAAAGGGATTCAGACGTTGCCCCCCGCAGGCAGGACAGCACTCGTTCTCGGCGTCTTTGTCCGCAGCCTTGTCGACATCGCGGTCATAGCGCAGCTCGACCTCCAGTTGGCTGAGCTTGTCCTCCGGTTTATCTTTCAACCGCGCACTACTCACATAGCCGTGCCCCAAGCAAACGGGGCAGCGTCCGTGCGGGGAGTTAAAGGAGAAGGTGGAGGGCTCGGGTGACTCATAACTCGTGCCGCACTGCGGACAACTCAGGCGCGTACCGACTAAGCGGCTCTCCTTTCCCGTCACCAAGCGCAGGAAGCCGTCGCCCATCTCCAGGGTGCTGTTCACGGTTTCGTTCAGGGTATCGAAGTCGCAGGGGGCGTCGTTCATCAAGATGGCATTACCCTGCACACGGATGACAGCCGTCACCACATCGATGTCGTGATTGGAATAACGATCCAGCGGCTGAAACTCGGCAGGATTCACGCGCTTGCCGTCGGCTATCAAATAGGGGTATTTCTTCTTCTCCGCCCGGCGGGCCAGGTCGGCGTAGTGTCCCTTGCGGTTGCGTACCACGGGGGCGGCCAGCAGCAGTTCCTCGGGCTTGCGGCCCACCTCCTCCGCCACCAACGCGCGGATTTCTGCGGGGGAGCGCCGACCGATTTCCACCCCGCAGCGGGGGCAATGAGGCGTGCCGAGTTTGGCATACAGAAGACGCAGGAATTGCCATATTTCCGTAACCGTACCGACCGTGGATTTACTGCCGCCCCGGCTGCGATTCTGCTCGATGGCCACCGTGGGGGGCAGCCCCGTCAGCCGGTCGATGTCGGGGGTCTCCATATGCTCGGTAAACTGGCGGGCGTAGGGGCTCATCACGTCCATAAAACGCTTCTGACCTTCCGCAAAAATAATATCGAACGCGAGGGTACTCTTACCGCTGCCGGAGAGTCCCGTAACAACGGTCATTTCGTTTCGGTTGATGTTCACATCGATATTTTTGAGGTGGTGGTGGCGCGCCCCGCGCAGGGCAATCACTCCCGCGGGTATGTCGTCCTCGCTCTCCGCGGCGAGCAGATCGGGGTCATCGTGTCTCCCTTCGAGCGCGGCTGACAAATAGCGGCCAGTGTGGGTACCGCTCGCGGCGATGTCCTCCGGCGTGCCCTGTGCCACAATGCGACCGCCGCCTTTGCCGCCCTCCGGGCCCAGGTCAATCACATAATCCGCAGCCTTGATCAGGTCAAGGTTATGCTCGATAACCAGCAGGCTGTGCCCCTGCTCCACCAGTCGATTGAAGACACGCAGCAACACCTCCAGATCGCTGAAATGCAGCCCCGTTCCCGGCTCGTCGAGAATAATCAGACTACCCTTCTCGCTGCCCGCTCCGGCCAGGGGTTCGGCGAGCAGTTTGGCCAGCTTCAAGCGTTGATTTTCGCCGCCGGACAGCGTGTTGAGTCCCTGCCCCAGCCCCAGATGCCCCAGGCCCACATCCACCAGCACCTGCAGGCGCTCCGCAATGCGGCGGGGACGTGCCCCTTTCATGTGCGCGAACAGCCCCTGCGCGGTCCGTATATCCAGCGCAAGCATTTCTGCCATGTTGTAGCCGCCGAGAGTAATGCCGAGTGCCTGCGGGGTGTAGCGCGTGCCGTGACACAGGGCGCACGGAACAAAAATATCGGAGAGGAATTGCATCTCTACCTTCTCCTGCCCCAGGCCGGCGCAGCGGGGGCAACGGCCCTCTCCACTGTTAAAGGAGAAATAACCGGGCTTCAGGCCTCGGGCAACGGCGGTGGGCTCGGCGCAGTACAGTTGGCGTATATCCTCGAACACGCCCATGTAGACGGCGGGGGTGGAGCGCGGGGTGCGGACGATGGGGCTCTGGTCCACCAGCAGCACATCCGTCACCTGCTCCGCACCCTCGATGCGGCAGACCTCACCGCGCTCTTCATCGTCTATTTCCTCCGGATGCAGCGTGCCGTATAACACGCGGCAGGCCAGCGTGCTCTTGCCGCTGCCGGAGACACCGGTCAGGCAGGTGTAGACCCCCAGCGGAATCTCCGCTTGTAGCCCGTGCAGGTTGCGGCACTCGATGTCGCACAGGCTCAGGAAGGCGCGCGGCTTGCGTCGGGTAGCAGGCATCGGCACACTGCGGCGTCCCGTCAGGTACTGCCCCGTGGGGGAGTCCGCCGCGCGCAGCATGCCCCCGGGTTCACCGGCGTAGATCACGCGACCGCCGCCCGACCCACCGGCGGGGCCCATATCGACCAAATAATCCGCCGCGCGCATCACGGCTTCCTCGTGTTCGGTCACCACCAGGGTGTTGCCGCGCCGGGTCAGGCGGCGCATGGCCTGCAGCAGCCTGGCGGTGTCACGGGCGTGAAGGCCCACGGTCGGTTCATCTAACACAAAGAGCGTTTCGGTGAGGGCCGCACCCAAGCAGGCGGTCAGGCTGACGCGCTCGATCTCGCCGCCGGACAGCGTGCGCGTGAGTCGCGAGGGTGCCAGGTAGCCCAGCCCCACCTCGCAGAGGTAGTGCACACGGCTCCGCAGCTCGCGCACCGCCTGCTGCAGCGAGCGGTCCGCCCCCACCGCCGGGAGCACATACTTGTCCAGCCAAACGAGCAGCTCCTCCATGGGCATGCCCTGCACCTGCGGCACGGTGCAACCGCCTATGGTAAAGGCCAGGGCCTCCGGACGCAGCCGACCGCCACCGCAGGCGGGGCACACGCTGTACTCCCGATAATAGGCCAGAAAAACGCGCACGGTCATCTTGTGCGCGTGCTTCTCCATGTCATCAAAAATACCTTTATAACCGTACCAAAGTCCCGCATCGTAG
>JALFWB010000020.1 GCA_022787425.1 Akkermansia sp. | reverse complement strand
GGAAAATAGGCGTAAAATACTCCCATATTATGTTTCAAAGCGCACGAATAGCAACCTTTGTGTATATTCGTTCACTTCGTTGATAAAATAAGGCCCTTTCGTGGGATCAGGTCGTTTTTCGGAGACTTATTGGAAGTCCCCGTATAATTTGCATCCTCCGTATTGTTGCATACGGTGCTCCATGAATCTGATACATACAACTATGATGAGAATCCTTCTCACGACGCAATTAACGGTATTTTGCACGCCCCCCTATTTTGGAGTTCTTCTTCGTATAGCAATCAACTTCAAGCGAACTTCGAGCTGTTTTCCATAAGAAATGATATCATGATCTCGAAAAGAAAAGAAAGAATTCTGCATTTTGGACTTGATTCTTTCTCATGCATCCCTTACACTTGCTTCACATATGTTCCTTGATCCACTCCGCCGTGCACACTGTCTCTTCTTGGCAGCCCTTCTATCCACCGCTGTCCCACTTTCTCATGCGGAGGTGCAGTGTATTACCTTTAGTACAAACGATGTGTCAATTCCATCCGTCTCCGTCACATCGCTTTCCACGCACGATGAAATCCCTCCCAACGAAATTACTTTAGGCTCAGGGGATACAATTAAGCTGAATATTGAGAAGTGGGGTGGACCACATCAGGCAACAGGAGAATTTAATTCTGAAGAATCCTATTCATCAGGAAGCCTTAAATGGGACAGCAATGTTCAGAAGGTAATAAATGAGACATTACGCATTGATGTAACCGATTTGTGTACAAATTTTACTGCATACCCAGCTAAGCATAATTCGCAAGGTGGGATACAGCTCAATCTCTCAGCTACACACAATTCCGGAGAGATGGTTGATATCTTTTTATTAGGTTATCTACGAGGCAACAAAACTCTTCCCTATGATATTGGATTTACCTCCAATTTAGAAAATGCATATCTTTACTTTGCAAAACACGCTCATGAAAAATTCTACAAATGCGATCCAGCAGATAGGAAGCAAAGTGACGGTCAATCGTTCATCTGTCTCCATGTGCAAGGGAATCTGAAGGATGACTGCACTGTCAATATTCCTCTCTCCTACACCTTGGACAATACCATTTACCAACCTTACGCCCTTGGAGCCGTATTTTATTCCTACACTCCGGCTCAAACTCCGGCTCCTGAACCTTCGACAGCGATGCTAACACTTCTTGCCTTGACGGCATTGGCCATGCGACGGAGGCGCAGACTGAATTAAGGCACTCCGTCAGTTTTTCTCGGTTCGACATCCTATATTCCCCGCCCCCATGCCAGCCCGACTCACATCCTGCGACATCATTCGCAGTGCCTCGCTCAGCAACTTGTCGTCCGCGTTCCAAAGAGCACACAGTACCCGCTTGATACTCCTGTATTCCTAGCCACCAAGATCCCGGCATTTGCAGGCTGACGGCTCCTGCCCGCTTAATAAGACGATCAGTCGGAAGCTCTCTGTCATCTGTGCTACAATCATCCACTAGGAGCAATTCAATATTCTCTTTCACCTCCTGCTCCAAAACAGAGCATACGCATTTCCCCAAATAATCGGCAGCATAAAAAACAACACGATAACGAAGATGCGATGGATCCGCTTTGCTCCCATGTCTATTCCTGTATCATGGTTCCACTGCTTCGGCTTCCGTCTTTCACGGAGAGCAGTGTACAGCACTCGTGATGCTGTATACCTTAATGAGGCAAAATCGTTGGGCATCGAGGACTTGTATGCATTCTCTCAAAAGATGAGAATGCATTAACTACGCGGACAGCACCTCCGTTTTTCGTGTGCAATCGGTCCTTGTCTCACTTTGGACTTGACTACAGCATCTCACTTGCTGTAGCATTCTCGCAGCTATTATGTCATCATCGCCCTCACAGTCTCCAGCAGTCTCGGTCATTGTACCAGTCTATCAGGTCCGCGACTATATCAGAGATTGCTTGCAATCGCTCATCGACCAGGTCAACCCACCGCCGTATGAGCTGCTCCTCGTAGATGATTGCGGGAAGGATGACTCAGTGGAGCTCGCACTGCAGTTTCTGTCGTCCACGACCAATCCACCTCCCTACCAGCTACTTCGCCATGAAGCTAATCGAGGCTTATCGGCTGCGCGCAATACTGGTATAGCTGCGGCAGAAGGAGATTACCTCTTCTTCCTTGACAGCGATGATCAACTGGCCCCGAATGCCTTATCCCTCCTGTACACAGCCGCCCGGCAGCACGGAGCGGATGTCGTCATAGGACAAACGAGCCTGATGACGGATGACCCGGCATGGGTGGATAACAAAACTGGCATCCTGTGGCAGCGAGAGGAAACTCTCAAAGCGTATATTGCAGAACAGTGGATGGTGCAAGGCTGGAATAAGCTGCTTCGGGCAGACTTCATCCGCGAGCATCATCTCTTATTCGAAGAGGGACTCCTGCACGAAGACAACCGATGGAGCCTTTACTTGGCTTTCTCCAAACCCTCCATCTATTGCATCCCGGAGCGCACCTATGTGTACCGCAATGTTCGCCCCGGCTCCATCATGAACTCCTACTCCATGCGCAATATCGAGCACCTCCTCGGTACCCTGAGTGAGTTTGCCCGACTCGCAGTTGAAGAGGGTATCGCCGAACGCCCGGAGGTGCAACTCTTCTTTGCCAAGCGCCTGAACGCCTACCTCAAGTGGCAATTCCACAAGGTTCCCCCTAACCGGCGTTCCTACCTCTCCTTAGCCCTCGCCCTCCGGGCCGCCATAACTCCCCCGATGGCCACCATGCTTCGGCTTAATGATAATGTTCACTTCCGGCGGATGGAGAAAATAGCCCACCTACCGAAGTTCATCTCGACTCCTCTTCTCACGGTATACCTAAGGAAGTTCTCTGACTAGGAATAGTTTTACATCTCCGGCGCCCCGCCGGATCAGGGGATATGAACTACATCTTGCCCCTATAACGCAACTGATGCCAGAGTTTACGCCACCACGGATATTGTTGGTTGGAATCTTTCAATTTACCTGAGAAAAACGCCTTTACTTCCGGCTTCAGCCACTCACTTCCATCCACACACCTTCGATTGCGTATTTGTGCATAGGTGATTGTATCCAACTCCGGGATATTTCCCAACGTCAAATACGCATGACCATTATAACAATGTGGCATCGGACATCCATATCCTACCGGAAGCAACGGAAGCGGCCTTTCCGGATCATCAAAGATCGGCCATTTGCGTCGTGTACCATAGCACTGGGACATCATACCTGTCCCCAAATCCAAAACAAAACTCCAAAGACCGGCATAACAAAATTCCTTTCTCTTAACACCAAAAATAGAACGTTTGAATTTCATCATATCCGAATCAAACACACCCCACACCTTGTAGAACTCTTCATGGTCCAATTCCGTAAGTATCGGCTTATCGCGCAGTGGAGAAACATCACTCCTAGCTATCGTAACCTGACATGGTGCTCCGAGTTTACATACAGCCAGATCTCTCAATTCATTGATATAGGGGATAGTTTCGTCGTTGGGCGTCAGCTCCAAGGTGAAAGAGCACCCAGCGTCTCTCATTCTGCGAATATTATTGAAAAACAAAGGAAAGAGATTTTTCTGCTTTAGCTCGAGGTAATGATATGAAAATTTAAAATGGAGGCGAGAAAGGAGCTCCGGGGGAAATGCTGCTATTTCCTCAAAGCGTTTTGAAACAGTTCCATTAGTAACAACTGTCACATAATGACCATTTTCAAGAATTACACGCACATAATCAGTCATCTGAGGAGGCAGCAGAGTCTCTCCCCCACCACACATATTAATAAGACAAATCCCCCCCAAACGTTCCACCGATAAGGCACGTTGTACAACATCCGGGCTATATCTGAACTCCGGAAGTTTATTCATAAAGAGTCGCTGCTGATATACATAACAGTAGTGACAATGCAGGGTACAAGTTGTCACAGGAACATACAAATCGATAAAGCGTTTGATATGAGCATCAGCACGGGAATTCATAAATATATTTCAGGGTCACTCCGCAAAGGATATTACAACACAAGAAAAAAAATGTCAAGCATAATCTCACGTCAAAAGAAGTGGTCTAAGGATTTTTTTCTTCCCCAACTCTCTCTCGCAGACATCTACCGAAAGACGGTCGATATCCAAGCTCCCCAAGCTCAGCAAAATACATCTCTATACATCTGAATACATCCGGAGAAAGATGCCACTCATGGGTAAAAATCTCAATCGCCTCGCACCCCCCTATTTGTTAGAAACAAAACATCCAAAGACGAGCTATTTCCACGTTCTATCCTTAAATCTGTTCTTTGGTATATCACACCCCTAATCAAACATCTGCCACATTTTCTGACCAAGACTTGCTCTGCCAAGCTAAGCCCATAACTTTCCCTCAAATCATCCGCCGTGTATAGTCCCTCCAGAGGATAATCTGAATGCCGAGATAAAATATTTATTACATTCTGAGAACCTCGAAACCTGTGAAATCTAGCATACGTATCCAAGGCACCTCCCGTGATTCGGCGCAATTCACCCATTGTTAACTCGTACATTTTTACCTCCTGTTCTGCTGAGGAATTCTCATCATCATTTGGAGAATAGGCGTGAAACGAAAATCTCAGCCAACTCGAATTTCGGAAAAACTCATCGGCATACCTTTCGTCCATTTGCGACAGGTCGAAAGAGGAGCCATCACTATAATAACAATATAGCGAAAAAACCGCACCGTAGGAATCATGAAGCCTTCTAAGTTGTCGAAGCGTCTCCTGCTGGAAGGCGCTCTCGTATGAAGCATGGGACAACTCCTTAAATATATTAATCGTATCATCCAACGAAAAATGCATAGTTAAAGTCTTCTCTTTGTCTGTGGATGTGTTCGCAAGCCTCTCAAATACCGCAACAGCATCTAAACTTAAAAGGAAAAGCCAGCCGATTACGCAGACTAGTAATGGAAAGATGGCTAATCGTATCCCTGAATACCGTTTCATCGCCTTTTTTTTGTCAATATTTTTATCTTGGAGATGATCATTTCGTAGACATCCGCCCCCGCCTCATCTCTTCTATAATATAATATTCCGCAATAAACGAATAGAGAGAGAGGGACAAAAACACACAGGTTGATGATCGGACAAAAGAAAGGTCGCAAGAAGAAGGTTGGAGCATTAGCAAGAAGCGCATATAATAAATATGGAGCAAAGCAGAGGATTTGTCTACCCACGGTAATCGTAGAAATTCTAGCGGAAAACCACATCGAAATTACAACGGTAAAGATACCACTGGCTGTAGCGGACCAACATATAGCCCGGACACCATAGAAGGATGCAGCAAGCAAAACAAAAAGGCCGAAGGTTCTTATAATAATCTCCCGTTTCAGATTAATATCAGAACGCCCTCTGACCATATACATGGTCGTATTAATATTGGTCACATACCCAAACATGGCACCAAAAACGAATATCTGCGCATATGTTGCACATTCTTCCCATTTCGCACCATATAAAAACAGCACAACATCCTTACACAGAAAAGCGAGGGTAAGCATTCCCCAACACACACCGACAGAAACAACAGATATATACTTCAAAAACGCCCTGTTCAATCTTTCCTCATCATCTTGAATTGTAGCCAGAATGGGATACGTCACACTACTGACAGTACCCAGAACGACATTAATCGGCATATGACAGAGTTGAAAACCTTTTGAAAAGTTGGCAAGCTGAGCAGGCGTGTAGAATTTTCCAATAATAAATGTTCTACTATTATCATAAATTGCCTGCAACATACCGGTTGCAGCCAACTTTGAACCGAAGCCGAAGAATTGACGGAAGGATTTCCACGACCAAAGGAAGCGCGGCTTCCACGGGGATATAATCCAAACAATGATCAGGGAAAAGAGACCGGAGGCTATTCCCTGAATGACAAGGGACCAATAGCTCCAGCCATTGTATGCCAAGAAAATGCAGATCGGCATGCCGAAGAGGGTCGAAACGATGCCGACAATAGCCGGTGTCTTAAAATCTCGGCGGGCAGAATACAAACACCAATGGACGCTTGAGGTAGAATTCAGAAAGAGCATAACAGCCGATACCCGAGTAAGCGGCAACAAATCCGGCTGAGCATAAAAGGAGGCAAACCACGGTGCAAGCGCGAAAAGAATAGCAGCAACCGTAAAACTGGCCACCACGTTAAACCAAAACATGGTGGAACAGTCCGCCTCCGTTCTGTCCTGTTTACGGATAAGGGCAGCACCGAAACCACAGTCTTTTAACTGCCCGGCTATTGCAAAGAAAATAGCCGTTAACCCCAAGATACCCATCTCCTCCGGAGAAATCAGACGGGCAAGAATAATGCCGAAGAGAAACTGCACCGGCTGCATGGTACAGCGGCTGACAATATTCCATTTCGCACCTCTGATGGTCTCGTCCTTTATCCTACCCATCAGCCGAATACTCTGTTTTTCAATCGCTGCCAACGTACCTGCAGGCGATGCACAGCTACCTTCGCAGGGGAGTTCAGCCTCCTCCAGGCCGTAGAAACAGGCTCCGGCCAAGCAGCATTACCCACATAGTGAACATTCCCGAATTGTCTGAGTGTTTGCCTGTATACCCCACCCAGCTTACCGTAATCGTTATCTAACATGTAAACCTGTTTGCCGAGCAAACAACCCATTACGGCGACATGCAGGCGATCTGTGACGATACTATCCGCATAATTCAAAGCCCGAAATATGGCGCTGAGGATCGGTGCATTGCAAGACGCCTCCAGACAATGAGTGTACCAACATGCGTTCGGATCGCAACTAAAGGGAGAATCGGCCGTACTGAGCTTCTCCTTATCCTTCCGCAGGACAAAAGAAACCCTATGACGTGCGCCCTCCCAACGAATTGTTGCGGTACTTCTCATCACCATTCTCTCCACGCTTGAGGCGAAGCCACGTTCCAACAAAGCGTTCCCCTCCACCTCATCACAACGCCCCCGGGCAGTTTGAGCAACCCCACACCGCTGATCCTCCTGTTTATACTGCATGGCCATATCATCCGCAGGGATGCACTGAACGCGCGGATTGAGAGAAGAAACATAGTTCAGGGTCTCCGCATCTCGGCAAAAAACGGTAAAACGCTCATCAAAAGACAGAACAAATGAATCGACATGGCGTATGCTGTGGGGCAAAATAATACACCGCCGCACCCAAGGCGCCGTCATCGCTGCAACAAAGGAATCAAGGCTCCCCCAATGCGGGACGAAGCGCCCGCCCCCGCCATATACCAAAGTACCCGAGCTCTCTCTTTTTGCTCCCGATCCATCCCACTCCTCATAAAGCAAGCCCTCTCGACGAAAAAACTGCCTGCTTGCCTCTGCAATCAGGAGATCACCTATGTTACCGTCATTCGGCCAGAAAAAAAAAGGCTGCGCCTCGCGGAGGACATCAGCAACTCGCCGGGAGGAATCACTCATGAGAAGGGAAGATCGGGGGTAAAACTCGACACGGTTTGAGGTAACAGGAATCTGAGTGGAGAAAAAAACATACTGTACGCCGTCGGCGGATGATACAGCATTTACAATGCTGTAGTCAAGCCTAAAGTGAGGAAAAGGCCGATAGAATAAGGAAAACGGATGTGTGGCTCGGATAGGTCTTACACTTGGGTGATCCGGGAGAAAATATGTAAGTCATTGAGTATCAACGACTTAAGCCAAGATGATGCATACAGCATTGTAAATGCTGTAGTATCCTGCACGACATCATGGCATGCACTACACCACCTCCATGGCCCCCCGCTACCGAGGCTTCTCTTCCGGTTCGGGGGTGCGCCTATCAATCGGACATTCAGTCGTTACCGTTCGCATTAGTGTCACGCTCATCGGCAGTCAATTTAATTCAGAGCATTGATCACGTTCATGTTTCTTAATATGTACACAAAGCTCCGCAACAAACTCCGCCTTCGAAGCCGCATCCGAAGAAGGTGGGGCGAGCTCTCCCGATGCATCAGGTTAAAATACTGGGAGAATAGGTTTCGAGGAAAATGTGCATTCTTGTTCGGTGTGCCGGGGCACAGCAATCTCGGTGATCAAGCCCAAACCTACTGCATTTTGAGGCATCTCCGGAAATACCTGAAGGGATACCGCATCTACACGTTCACGCTGCGTGATGCAACAGAGGAGCTTCTGCAAACCATTCGGCGGGTTTATCGTCCGGGTGACCGTCTTTTCTGTCACAGTGGCTACCATATGACAGATCGCTATCATGAGATAGATCCATACCTTCGTCTGGCGGAATTGTTTCCGGAGGTGCCCCTCTGCATTCTCCCGCAGACTTTTTACTTTGAAAAGGAAGAGTCAGCAAACCGGGCGGCGCACATTCTGAACGCCCATGGTAACGTGACCTTATTGTGCCGAGATGAAGTGTCTTATGAATACGCTAAGGGTCTCTTCCACGGTTGCAGGTTGATCCTATACCCCGATATTGTCACATCTCTTATAGGTGAGATCAAGCTGCCGGAAACGGTTCGTGAGGGCGTCTACTTATGCATCAGGGATGATTGCGAATCCCGGTACACCAAGGCAGAGATTCAGAATTTATCCGATGAACTTTCCGAGCTATGCCCCGTCAGCCGGGGGGATACTACCATCCCGCTTCCCCACGAATTCATCAGTAATCATCGGGAGGAGGTGCTGATGCACACCTTTAAGGAACTATCCCATTACCGGGCAGTTGTAACAGATAGATACCACGGAACAATCTTTGCCCTGATTGCAAACACACCGGTCATCGTCATCAACTCCGCCGATCATAAACTCTCCAGCGGTGTGGCGTGGTTTCCCGAAGAATTCCGCAGTCACGTCTATTTTGTGGATGATATAAACGCAGTTTCGGCCCTCATCAAGCAGATCATACAGTCACCGCCGCCACCAAAACTCCCCCGCTACTTCGCGGAGAAGTATTATGGAGAGAGTTTTTACGATATTCTGAACCTTCGGGAGGGAAATCGATGACTGAGGTCTGTCCACACGAGCAATGCTTCGGATGCACGGCATGTGCATCAATCTGCCCGGTTTCAGCCATTACCATGCAGACGGATGAGTGGGGGTTCCCGTACCCGCACATCAACACGGACACATGTATAGACTGCGGAGCGTGTCTGCGCGTATGCCCCGTTCATGCACATCCGGATTTATCCAGACTACCGGAGGAAGTCTTCTGCGCAGCGTACCACAAGGATCCTGCGGTTCGGGCGGCTTCCTCCTCCGGGGGGGCCTTCAGTGCCTTGGCAGAAACCGTTCTGGAGCGAGGCGGACACGTCTGTGCAGCAGAATTTCGGAAGGACTACAGGTCCATCCATCATGTTATCATTTCCTCACTCCAAGATCTGTCGAGGTTGCGAGCTTCAAAATACATGCAGAGCGATTTGGAGGATACCTTTTCTGAAATACGAGATTTATTACGGAAGGATAATGAGGTACTCTTTGTTGGGACCCCGTGCCAATCCGCCGGACTCCGCCGTTTCTTGAAGAAGCCATATACCAAACTCACCACGGTCGACATTGTTTGCCACGGAGTTCCCTCTCCCCGGATCTTTGCAGACTATATCAACAGGCTGGAGGATATACACCACGGCAAGGTAGAGTCATACACCTTTAGGGATAAGAGATGGAGTTGGTATCGCTTCAACATGAAAGCAACCTTCTCCGGCGGCAAGTCATACTATGGTTTTTGGGAGCGAGACCCTTTCTTCCGAGGTTTCCTTTCTGATTTATTTCTGCGGGATTGTTGTTACCGATGTCCCTTCAGCAACCATACCCGATACTCGGATATAACCTTAAGCGACTTTTGGGGGTACTGGGCTGTAAAAGATGGCTTTAAGGACGATGACGCCGGCATCTCCATGTGCATGTGCAATACTGTTCGGGGAGTAGAATTGCTTGCGGCGGCACGGCATCGACTGGTTATCCACCCCACGGAACGAGAAGCAAGCCTTTCCAACGGTGGATTTAATCCCAGAGAGGAAACCATCGAAGGAAAGTATGACTTTCTCTCGGCCTATAAGAAGAACGGTTTTCCTGTTTTACTGGGCGATTATTACAGACCGGCCGAGCTCCCGCCGGAACGAAAACTGCTGTACATATTCGGGAAAGGGACGGTGATGCTGAGAATATCAAACAGACTTCTGAACCTCTACAGAAAGGCACGTAGACGCTTTTACCATCTGATGAGAGGTTAAGAAGAAGTAAATGCATGCTGCGTTATATGGGACGAGTAAGAGAAGAGACAGTTCGAGGGCTGAAATGGGGGGTACTGCAAAAATTTACCATGCAGCCCATCCAGTTTATCTACGGTATCCTACTTGCGCGTCTGATTACCCCTGAAGATTTCGGTATATTAGGGCTGACCGGCGTTTTCTTTGCCATCGCCGGACAAATCCAGAATTGCGGCTTCGGAGCGGCACTCATACGAAAACAGGACAGAACAGACGCAGACTGCTCCACAGTCTTCTGGTATAATGTCCTGGCAAGTGCAATCCTTTCCTCTGTTCTGTTTCTCTCTGCACCCTTGTTAGCGGATTTTTACAATCAACCGGCCCTACTGAATATCACGAGAGTATCATCCCTGCTGATGTTCCTGGGATCAACCGGAAGCGTTCACTGGTCTCTCTATTCGGCCAGACGTGATTTTAAAACTCCTGCTATTGTTGGCATGGTTAATACCCTGATTGCCATGCCGTTTACCATCTGGGCAGCATTTTCCGGATGGGGCTACTGGGCACTGATGTTACAAGGGATCATTTCCGGGCTTCTCGGATTGATCATCGTATGGGTTATCTCACCGTGGCGGCCTCGCCTACTCTGGTCCAACCAATCTTTTAAGGAATTCTTTTTGTTTGGTTATAAGTTGGTTTTGAGAGGCTTCTCCTTCACCATATTCAATAATATAAGAACTCTTACTATCGGCAAATTCTATCACCCATCCGCCTTGGGTGAATTCGAGCGTGCCAATCATATGGCCTATTTACCGAACACTTGGATTAATAGTCTGCTCGGTAGTGTTACATACCCCATACTTGCAAGCATACAACACGACAGATCCAGACTAAACCTCGTATACAGAAAATATATACGCATCACCTGCATGTGCATCTTTATGGGCTCTACTCTTTTAATTGCCCTTTGTGAACCCATTATTTCTCTTCTGTACGGCCCACAGTGGAAAAACTGCGTACCCTATGTTCAGATTTTAACATGGGCTGTCATGACCTACCACATTGTTGAGCTCAATAATAATCTTCTCCTTGTTAACGGGAGATCCGATGTGCCGCTGAAGGTAGACCTGTGCAAGCAGTTCATTCATCTCACTTTCATGATACCTGCACTTTTTATCAGCGTAAAAGCCGTATGCTATGTTGCTTTGATTACATCTCCGATTAATCTCGCTCTGACACTTTACTGCAGTAGCCGCGTAACAGGGTTGGGTATCAGGAACCAGTTCTCCGATTTTATGCCTTATTTTCTCCTTTCAACCCTCTGCGCTCTCCCTGCATACGTCACCTCTATCTGCCCGCTTCACGATGCATTGAAAATTCTTTTAGGTACTTCCACCTCCGCTGCTCTTTACATATTCATTCTACACACTAAAAAAGACGATTCCCTGCAGGAGCTGCTCCTCTACATCAGAACCTCCCGTTTCTGCCCTAGCAGATTCCGCTATACTCAATCATAGAATCAGGCATTAATACATTCCTCGACTACACCACCCATTTGATCCGTATGGGATGGCAACGATGACAAATGGAAACTGCTACTCCTCTGCGGGGGATTGTGCATCGAGTTGTTCGAGGAGGGTGCGGGTGGATTCGGCTTCTGCGGCGGCGGAGTTGCGTTCGGTTTCGGAGATGTGATCAGCGATATCGGAGAGAGTGGCGGGGGTAGGTAGGGGTGTGGGGAGGCCGAGGAGTCGGGTGAAGGCACGGTGGACGATGAGGTCTGCGTAGCGTCGGATGGGGGAGGTGAAGTGGCAGTAGTCCCCGATGGCGAGGCCGAAGTGGCCGAGCGGGTGGGGGGAGTAGCGGGCTCGCATGAGGCTGCGGAGCAGGGCCGGGAGGAGGAGGTCGGCCTGCGGGTGCACCTTGATGGCCTCCAGCACCTCGATGAGGTCGCGCCGGTTGTTGAGGGAGCCGGCGGGGATGCCGTAGGAGGCGGCGAGCAGGGAAAATTCGTGCAGTTTAGCGGGGTCCGGCTGCTCGTGCACTCGGTAGATGGTCGGCAGCAGGCGAGTGCGAAGGGCCTGAGCCACACATTGATTCGCCGCCAGCATAAACTCCTCGATCAGGTGATGGGCGGGGTCGGACACCTCCGTGACAGCCTTCACGGGTCGTCCCTGTTCATCCACCTGAACACGCGTTTGCGGCAAGTCTAAGTCCAGCGCGCCGTGGCGAAGGCGGCGAGTGCGAAGGAGGGAGGCCAGCTTGTGAGCCTCGAGCAACATGGCGTCAACCTGCGGCTGTTCCGTAGAACCCTCTCCTTGCAGCACGAGGAGTGTCTGATGATAATCGAGACGAGCGTTTGACACGATGTACGACTCCCGAAAATCCGCCGACAGCACAGAGCCATCGGGTGCGAAACGGATGAGGCAAAGCTTCGTGAGTCTCGGCCGCCCGGGCAGAAGCGAGCAAAGCCCATCACACAAGCGCGGCGGCAGCATAGGGATGACACGCCCCGGCAAGTAGGTCGAGTTCCCCCGCCGCCGGGCCTCGGCATCGAGCGCGGAGCCCGGGCGCACATAATGCGATACATCCGCGATGTGCACCGCCAGCTCCCACCCCTCCGGTGTAGTGACCAGCGAAAACGCATCATCAAAGTCTCGCGCGTCCTCCGGATCAATGGTGATCACCACGGGATGCCCCGTCCGGGAGCGTCCGGCTAGGTCCTCCGCAGACAGCTCCTCCGGCAGTGCCTCCGCCTCCTTCAACACAGCCTCGGGAAAGCACTCGGGCAGAGAATACTTCCGGATGATAGAAGCAAGGCACACCCCTGCCTCATCCGGAAAGCCAAGCACCTCCACCACGCGCCCCGTTGCCTCGCTGTGCGGTCCGACCGGCAGAGTGAGTATCTGCACACAAATGCACATACCCTCCTGCAACTCCGCAGGCGGGGCCTGCACCAAGCGCACCATCTCCGGCGCGGTGCTGCCATCCCCAACCATATACCCGAAACGTCCGCCGGGATGGTAATTGCCCACCCAGAAGCCGCGCTTACGCGCCGTCACCTCCTCAATCCGGATCTCCGGCTGCAAATCCTCCGGTCTAGGCCGGTGCCCCCGATGGCGGCGGCGATAACCGGGCGGCGCGACCATGCGCAGGGAAACCAGCACGCAGTCCCCATCCATAGCACCATGAGCGTGGCGCGGCTCAACCCGCAGGGCAATCTCCCCCGCCTCAGCCTGCGGCAGCATGCGATGCAGACGCACCTGCCCCTCTGAATCAGCCACGAATAAAAGTAGCGTTGGAGACACCCTGCGCATGCGCCCCCTCAGCGGAGCATCCTCCGTTGTTCGGCGCAGCACAAAGGCCCCGCGCCGCACCCGCAGCAGCACCCCCGACTCCTCCAGCCGCCGCAGCGTAGAACGGAACGCCGCCCGCTCCGGAGAGGGGATCTCCAGCGTGCGCGCCAAGGCATTTTGGTCCAAGGGCCTGTAATCCTGCGAGCGGAGCAGAGCCAGCAGCCTCTCCTCAGTATTCATGGCGGCGGAGGGCGGGTCTCAGCGATCCTGGTTCGAGATATGCAGCAGCATCTGCACCGTGGCGGCCAGCTCCTCGTTGCCGTAGCAGTCTGCCTGCACCAGACGCTCTGCCTGCTGCTTGATTCCCCGGCAGCGTGCTGCATAAGCCTGCTCCATCTCCTGCAACACAGCGGCAGCCCCCTCCGGATCATCCTCCACATACAGAGCCGTCTCTTGGCAGAGCTCCTCGTAGCGGTAGGAGATGGGGGTGATGCGCGTATTGGTCTGCGCCGCACTCTCGCTGTCCACGGCACGCTCCAGCTCCCGGCGGAGCATGGTAAGCAGATCAGTCATCAGAGAATTGAGCTCGCTCAGGCGGCGCTGCGTATCGCGGTGCAGCAGTTCGGGGTCATTGTAGGTAAAGCAGAAAATGCTCATGTCATTCTGCCGACGAGTATCGGTCTTCTTCTCCTTCTGAATGGGGGCATCTTGCCCATCATGCCGGGGATTGGTGTTGTAGTAACCGAGCAGTAGGAGATTCGTATGGCGGTAGTTGCTCATGATGCCGTCAAAGCCGTACAAATCCTCCGCGCGGCAGTCGGCACGGCGCAGGTTCTCCGCCAAGGCTCGGATCTTGTCTTCCACCTCGCGGTGTTTGCCGATAAGCTGACGATCTGTCGCAGCATCCGTGCGTTCCTGAAGTGCAAAGAAGAGGTAATTATACTCCAGCGCGGCGTTGAGAGTATCCGTCAGCTCTGCAGCCAAGGCCTCCTTGGTAGGAAGCGGAGCGGGAGCCGGAGCGTCCTCTGCGGCGCAAACGGCGGGGACGGACAGGGCAAGAGCTGCGCAAAAGGCAGCAGCCGGTGGCATAATAGCTTGCATACGGCGGTCAGTATAGTGCTTTTCTGCGGCGGTGTCAACTCAAAACTTGACAGCGCAGGCGAGCTTTGCTAACATGGAGCGCATGAAGACGCGCATGGAAGAGTTCAGCGATTGGGGCACCGAAGTAGTGTTCGGTCGAGCCCATGGATTTCGGGCCTGGATGCTGTGCTGCGTGCTTCGAGTGGCCTCCTTCTTCTTCTGGATTCTGGTGCGCATGCGCCTGTTTCTCTTCCGCCGACAGATCAAAACCGTACACTACTTGGGCACGCTTGTGGTGAGCGTAGGCAACATCACTGCCGGCGGCACGGGCAAGACCCCCGTGGTGGAGCTGCTGGCCTCCACCCTAGCCGCGCGCGGCCGCCGCTGCTCCATCCTGACCCGCGGCTACAAGAGTGCCCCGCTGGAAAAGCCCCAGGTGTGGCGTGACTCCGAGGGACGCCGGGTGCGACATCTGCCGAAAATCGCCAGCGATGGCACCACCCGCTACCTCTCCCCCCTCTACGCCGGAGATGAGCCCTTCATGCTGGCCCGCAACCTTGATGGCGTTGCTGTACTGGTGGACAAGGACAGAGTGAAGTCCGGCATCTTTGCCATCGAGCAGTTGGGCAGCAACACGCTGATCTTGGATGACGGCATGCAGTATCTCAAACTCAAGCACGAGCTGGACATCGTGCTGGTGGACTGCGGGTTCCCCTTCGGCACGGGCTCTCTGCTGCCGCGCGGTACCATGCGCGAGCCCCGCAGCAGCCTGCGCCGCGCCAGCTACATCATCCTCACCAAGAGCGGCGGCAAGCCGCAGGACGAGCTCATCTCCGTCATTCGTCGGTATAACAAAGTGGCGGACATCATTGTCACGGACCACGTACCGGCCCATCTGGAAAACATTTTCACCGGCGAGCGCAAGGAACTGAGCTTCCTGAAGGGGAAGTATGTGGCCTGCATGAGCGGCATTGCCCGCCCGGAGAGTTTCGAGGTACTGGTGGAGAAAGCCGGGGCGCATGTAGAGATACGCCGCCGCTACCCGGATCACTACTGGTTCGACCCGGAAGACATGGACGCCTTTGTGGAGCGCTGCGCCGACCGGGCCATGGATATGATTGTTACCACGGAAAAAGACGCCGTGCGCTTTCTCAAGCCCGTGGAAACAGATGTACCCATTTACTTCCTGCGCATCCGTATCGAGATCATCCAAGGGCAGAAGGAGTGGGATGCCATGGTGGACCGCATCTGCAATCTATCGCAGCCCCAACCCAGGCCGGAGTGGGATAACGTTCTCTGATCCTGCGTCGGCAGGCAGAGATTTTCCTTGCCAAGAACGGGAAAATCTGCTACCCTCCCCGGGCACGTATCATGGCAGCATCATTCGACCTCAATAAGCTGAATCCGGCCCAACGCCAAGCCGTACAGACCCTCACGGGGCCTGTACTCATCTTGGCCGGAGCGGGTACCGGCAAGACACACACCGTCACCTGCCGCATTGCCAACATGATCGCCAAAGGGGTGGATCCCCGGGGAATTCTCGCCCTCACGTTCACAAACAAAGCGGCCAACGAAATGGCGGATCGCGTGGCAGGTCTGGTGGACCGACGAGCCGCGCGAAAAATGACGGTCAGCACCTTTCACTCCCTCTGCGTCCGCATCCTGCGGCAGGACATCGGCCACTTGGGTTACAAGGAGAACTTCTCCATCTACACCGGCAGCGACCAAAGCGGCCTCATCAAGCGGCTCATCATGCAGCAGGGCGGCCGACACGAAAAGCTGGAGCCCAAGCAGGTACTCTCCGAGATTTCGCTGATACGAAACGCCGGACTCGGCATCGATCGCATTGAGGATGACCTGATCCGCGCCGTTGCCAAGGAGTACCAGAAGGAACTGCGTGCGCAGAATGCCGTGGACTTCGATGACCTTCTCATTCTGACGGACCGCCTGCTGGCAGCCTACCCGGAGGTGTATGCCAAATGGAACGGGCGTTTCCGCTTCATCACCGTGGATGAATTTCAGGATACCAACAGCCTGCAGATGAGCCTGCTGAACCGTCTGGTCGGCCCAGATCGCAACATCTGCGTGGTGGGTGATGACGACCAATCCATCTACGGATGGCGCGGTGCTCAAATTTCGAACATCCTAGATTTCGAGTCATTCTTTCCCAACCCAACCGTTATCAAGCTGGAAGAAAACTACCGCTGCACCCGCCAGGTGCTGGACTGCGCCAACACCCTCATCCGCAACAATATCGGGCGACGGGATAAAACCCTGCGGACCGACAAGGTAGGCACCTACCCCGTGCGCCTGGTGGCTCTGCCCGGTGATGCCGAGGAGGCGGAATTCATCGCCGAAGAAATCGAAAAACTGCGCGGCGCAAATAACATGTCCTGGGAGGATTTTGCCATTCTGTTCCGAGCCAACACGCAGAGCCGCACGCTGGAAATGGCCATGCGCGAGCACCACATTCCCTACCGCATGGTGGGCAGCAAGAGCTTCTTCGACCGACGGGAGGTCAAAGACCTCATCAGTTATCTACAGGTAATGGATAACCCGGAGGCAGATCTACCTCTACTGCGCGTTCTGAACACCCCTCCACGCGGCATCAGCACCAACACAGCCACCTTTGCCATCGATTGGAGCCGTGAGCACAAGAAGAGCCTCTGGGCTACTCTGCTGGATCTCTCTTTCCTCTCCGAGTGCTCCACCCGCTCCCAAAACAGCATCGCTGCTTTCACCGACCTCATCACACGCTATGGGACCGAGTTCCAACTCAGCGAGTGCCCCTTTGTGGATGTACTACAGGCCTTTCTCAACGAGATTGACTATGAAGGCTTTATTGCGCGCAGCTGCAAGACGGACGCAGAAAGAGATCGACGCCTTTCTGCTATCGACGACATCAAAAACGCGCTGCGACAGTTCTGGCTGCCCGGGCACAAGCTCACCGATTTTTTGGCCGGCCTTGCATTGGATGACGAGCGGGATGACGATGACATTGAGAAGAAGAGCGGCGTGTGCCTCATCACCATGCATGCGGCCAAGGGGCTGGAGTTTCCACATGTCTACATCATCGGGGTTGAGGAGGGGCTGCTGCCCCACACCCGCGCTGTGGACGAAGGGCACTTGGACGAGGAGCGGCGTCTGTTTTATGTAGGCATTACCCGCGCCCGGGAACGGCTTACCATGACCTACTGCGCCAAGCGTGTGCGCTACGGGCGGGAGGAGTCCTGCGCCCCCAGCAGTTTCATGCAGGAAATTCCCCACCGACTCTATGAGTTCATCGACTACGATGCCCTCATGAAGGAACCTGCATCCGAAGAGGAACGCAAGCAATTCTTCGATGACCTCCGCTCGTTCCTTGACGATTGAGGGGCAAAAAGGGGCTTGCATTTCCGGCGCGCTTCTGCTATTCTCAGGGCCTATGGAGGAACCTTCTTATATCGAGGAATTGATTCGCGGTGGGGAGTCCGATTGCGTGGAATCCAAATCGGAGCGACCCGCCTCTGATAAAAAGTATCTTAAAAGGTAGTCGCCTTTGCGAACGGCAAGGGCGGGCATCTACTGTTCGGCATAGAGGACGGGGGGCGGAGTGTGGTCGGGGTTCCCGAGGATGAGGTGTTTCGTATGATGGATACCTTGGTCAACAGTGTGGCGGACTCATGCACACCGCCCATTGTACCGGCTCAGCGTCTCTGCACCCTGCGCGGAAAGCGCGTCATTGAGTTGGAGGTGCTCCCAGGGCAGAACAAGCCTTATTACTTGCGCCGGGAGGGGATGCCGGCCGGGGTCTATGTGCGAACCGGTGCGACAACACGGCGTGCTAAGCCGGAGCAGGTTCAGTCCCTCCTTTTGCAGGGCAGAAACCTTTCCTACGATGAGCAGCCCACCGGTGCCCCGCCGCTCTCCCCGGAGTCGGTGGAGGGGCTCTGCCGCCGCATCGGGAAACGTGCCGGCAAGACGGTTACCCCGGAGAACTTGGAGAGTTGGGGAGTGCTGGTTCGGCAGGGGGAGAACTTCCTTCCTACCCATGCCTTCGACCTGCTGGCCGGGCGCTCGACGCATTTTGCTACTGTGCAGTGCGCCTGCTTCAAAGGCACGCAAAAGGGACGCTTCATCGATCGCATGGATGCAGAGGGCCCCATTGATGAGCAGGTGGAGCAGGCGTTCCGTTTCGTGTTGCGGAATATCCGCCTCCGAACCCGCATCGATGGTTTGTATCGGGTAGAAGACTATGAGGTGCCGGAAGCCGCGCTGCGGGAGGCTATCGTGAATGCCGTAGTGCACCGAGACTACCTGAAACACGCCTTCATTCAGGTGGCGGTGTATGATGACCGCGTGGAGGTTTCCTCTCCGGGCGGTCTGTATGGTGGCCTCACACTGGCTCAGGCCCTGCGGGGCGGATCGAGCTACCGGAATCGCGTATTGGCGGAGCTTTTCTTCAAGATGGATTTGGTAGAGCACTGGGGTAGCGGTATCAGCAAGATGTGCGCTTCCTGCCGCGCTGCTGCAGTCTCCGAGCCGACTTTTTCTGATGACGGGGAGTCCTTTGTCGTGACCTTCCGCAGACAGGAGAATGCTGGGGAACCGGAGACCGTGCTCCCACCGCCGCCGGTACCCCGTCGCAAGCTGACCGCAAATGAGGTAGCTATTCTGAACTATCTGAAGGAGCACGAGAGTATCGCCAACAGGCAGGCGAGGAAGCTCACCGGGCTGAGTGTATCTCGGGTCGCTGCACTCTTTGCGCGATTGGCGAAAGAGCAGTACATTGAGGTGTCGGGGGAGGCAAGAACACGTATCTATCGTCTTTCCTCCGCCCTTGGGGATGGCTTGTTGTCTCCTTCTTCAGAGTCTTCAGAGGAAGAAAAGCAGGAAGAATAGGAAGAAAAGCAGGGTAAAAGTGGATGATTATACCCCCGCTTTGTGTTGTCTGCGGGTGGATTCCGATTTTTTCCGTCCTGCCGCGCTTTTGGCTTCACAAACGGCGCAGAACGTGCTAAAGTGGGCTCATGGCAAATAAACCTGTAGTTCTGATCATCCGCGATGGCTGGGGCCGCAATCCCAAGGGCCCGCAAGCCGCTCAGCAGACCGGCGATGCCACGGTGCTCGCCGACACTCCTTTCACTGACAAGTTGCTGGCTACCTGCCCGCACACCATGCTCGGGGCCTCCGGGCAGGACGTGGGTCTGCCGGACGGGCAGATGGGTAACTCCGAGGTGGGCCACCTGAATCTCGGTGCCGGCCGCGTGGTCTACCAGGACCTCTGCCGCATCACCAAGGCGATTGAGGATGGCTCGCTGGCTAAAAACCCGGTCATCACCGAGGCCTTCGCCAAGGCCACCGGCAGCCGGCTGCATCTGCTCGGTCTCGTCTCCGACGGCGGCGTGCACTCCCACATCGACCACCTCATCGGCATCGTCAAGATCGCTGCTGCGGCGGGGGTGAAGGACATCATGATCCACTGCATCACCGACGGCCGCGACACCGACCCGAAGAGCGGTGCCGGTTTCCTGAAGCAGTTGCAGGACGCTGTGGCTCCCTGCGGTGCCAAGATTGCTACCGTGGTCGGGCGCTTCTACGCCATGGACCGCGACAAGCGCTGGGACCGCGTGAAGGTGGGTTGGGACGCCATCGTGCTGGGCCGCGGAGAGGCCTGCACCTGCACGCCCGCCGAGTACGCCGCCAAGTCCTATGAGTCCGGCACGACGGACGAGTTTCTGCTGCCGGCGGTGTTCTGCGAGGCGAACACGCAGCGCGTTCGCGACAACGATGTGGTTTTCTTCTTCAACTTCCGCGCCGACCGCGCCCGCGAGTTCTCCCGCGCTCTGCTGTACCCGGACTTCGACGGCTTCGACCGCGAGGTGCAGCCCAAGGTGCACTACATCACCATGTCGGAGTACGAGGCTTGCTACCCCTCTCCCATTGTCTTCCCGCAGGAGATGCTCACTAACATTTTCGGCGAGGTCGTCTCCAAGGCCGGGCTCAAGCAGCTCCGCATTGCCGAGACGGAAAAGTACGCCCATGTGACCTTCTTCTTCAACGGCGGCGTGGAGAATCAGTATGAGGGCGAGGACCGCATCTTGGTTCCCTCACCGCGCGAGGTTGCTACCTATGACCAGAAACCCCAGATGAGCGTGGCCGAGGTGGCGGACAAGTTCGTAGAGGCTATCGACAAGTATGACGTGGCTATCATGAACTTCGCCAACCCGGACATGGTGGGGCACACGGGCTTCCTGAAGGCCGGTATCGCAGCCTGCGAGGCGGTGGACAAGGCGCTCGAGAAGTGCGTCACCAAGATCCGCGAGCTGGGTGGCTGCTGTCTCATTTGTGCGGACCACGGCAACTGCGAGAATATGCTGAACCCCGATGGCTCACCCAACACGGCCCACACCACCAACTTGGTCGACCTGATCTACTGCGGTCCCGACCAAGCGGAGGTGACCATGACCGACGGCATTCTGGCAGATATCTCGCCCACCCTGCTGCACCTGCTCGGCATTCCCCAGCCGGCAGAGATGACGGGCCATACCCTAGTGACCAAGGCGTAATCCCTACCATACACGCTGCTCGGAACGGGTGGCGGAATGTGAAGCGCGGCAACTTTTTCGGTGTTGCCGCGCTTCCTGCTTGACAATGCGGGTGCTTGGTGTAGAGTGGGAGGGTAACGAAACACCGGAATATGGCTACGATACGTCCTTTTGCCGCGATACGGCCGCCGAAAGCATATGCGGAGCAGGTTTCCTGCCTGCCGTATGATGTGATGAACCACGATGAAGCCTGCACTATGGCTGCGGGTAATCCCACCTCTTACCTGCACATTTGCCGCGCCGACATTGACACGAGCGAGGCTGCGATTCATGAGCCGGAGACTTACGAGAAGAGTCGGAAGAATCTGGAGGATTTTCTGCGCCGCGGGGTGCTGGTGCGGGAGGCGAAGCCCTGCTACTACATCTACCGCCAGATCATGTGGGGGCGGGTGCAGACAGGCATCGTGGGCTGCGCCGCCGTGGATGAGTATCTTGATAATACCATCAAAAAGCACGAGCTGACCCGCAAGGAGAAGGAGCAGGACCGCATCTGCCATTTCGATGCCTGCTCCTGCCAGACGGAGCCGGTGTTCCTGGCCTATCGCAAGCACGAGGGCATCGCCACCGCTGTGCGCGAGTGGATCAAGTTCCACAAGCCGGAGTATAACTTCACCTCCGAGGACGGGGTGACTCACATCCTGTGGCCCGTGGACGACGACGCAGTGATTGACGAAATCCGCCGGGGCTTCGAGGAGGTGCCGATGCTGTATATCGCGGATGGTCATCACCGCACGGCCAGCAGCGCCGCCGTGTCCGCCCTGCGCCGCAAACAGCACCCGGATTACACGGGACAGGAGGAGTTCAATTACCTGATGGCCGTGACTTTCTGTGATGAAGATCTGTTCATCATGGACTATAACCGCGTGGTGATGGACCTGAACGGCATGAGCGAGCCTGCGTTCCTGGAGGCCGTGCAGCAGAAGTTTGACGTGCAGCCCCTTCCGGAGGGTCAGTCCGCTGCGCCGCCTCGCAAGCACAGCTTCGGGATGTTTTTGGGCGGTCGCCGTTATGTGATTACCGCCAAGCCGGGCACATTCGATAAGGCTCACCCCATCGAGAGCCTCGATTGCGCCATTCTGCAGGCAAATCTGCTGGCTCCCATTCTGGGCATTGAGGACCCGCGTACCAGCCCGCGCATTGACTTTGTGGGCGGCATCCGCGGGCTGGCGGAGCTCGAGGCGCGCGCCGGTTCGGCGGGTGTGGCCTTCGCGCTCTACCCCGTTACCATGGCGGACCTGTTCCGCGTGGCGGACAGCGGGGAGATCATGCCGCCCAAGTCCACCTGGTTCGAGCCCAAGCTGCGCTCCGGTCTGTTCGCTCACGAGATCGAGCGTTGATGCCCATTAACCCCTTTACTCAATAGAACGAATATGAAGATACTCATCCCCACGAAACTGGACACCGCCGCTGCGGCCCAATTACAGGCCGCCGGTTATGAGGTGGTGCAGAATGACAGCGACCCCATCGACGCCCAGGTGGCAGCCAATCCCGATGCCGTCGGTCTCATCGTGCGCTCCGAGAAGGTCACTTCCGCCATCATCGATGCCCTGCCGGGACTCAAGTGCGTTATCCGCGCCGGCGCCGGCTATGATAACATCGATTACGTCTACGCCCGCACCAAAGGCATTGATGTGATGAACACCCCGGGCGCCAACTCCAACGCCGTGGCCGAGGAGGTCATTGCGCTCATCTTGGCGGCGTATCGCCACATCATTCCGGGCGATGTGACCACCCGTGCGGGCGAGTGGAACAAGAAAAAGTACATGGGCCGCGAGCTGACCAAAAAGACCATCGGCATCCTCGGTCTGGGTAACATCGGCCGCCTGCTCGTGAAGCGTCTGCAGGGCTTCGAATGCACCATTCTGGGTTACGACCACTTCCTCTCCCGCCAGCGCGCTTTGAACATCGGTGCCACCCCTGCCACGGTGGAGGAGATCTTCTCCACGGCGGATATCATCTCGCTGCATGTGCCCGGCGGTCCCTCCACCAAGGGCATGATTAATGCGGATCTCATCGCGAAGATGAAAGACGGTGCCATGCTGATTAACTGCGCCCGCTACGGCGTGGTGGACGAGGACGCCCTGCGCGCGGCCAAGGCGGCTGGCAAGAAGATTATTTACTGCACGGATGTGCACCCCAAGGACACCGCAGCCATGCAGCCCAGCGCGGATGTGGCGGATGTGCTGGAGCCGCACTTGGGTGCCAACACCAAGGAGGCTAACAAGAAGGCTGCACTGCGCGCTGCTGCTCAGATGATTGCCTACTTTGCGGACGGCGACACGAGCTGCGTGATCAATGCCGAGAAACCGGAGGGCCTGAACCCCGCCCACCTGCAATTGGCCGCCATGCTCGGTTCCTTGGCCTATCGTGCCTCCGGCTGCGCGCCCATCCGCCGCATCGAGTGCACGTTCTACAACAACCTGCGTTCCTACCGCAAGTGGTTCACCCCGTGGATTTTGCAGGGTGCCGTTCCGGGGGCGGAGCATGGGTTGATGCCCGCCGCGGCAGAGGCTTCCCTCCGGGAGCACGGTATCACCTTCAAGGCTCGCGAGCCCATGGACGATAAGCTGTATGACGATGCCCTTACCCTGGATCTCTTCACGGAGGAGAAGGGTGAGCAGCGCAAGACCAGCGTGCGCGGTATGGTGGTGGACGGCACCCCCGTCATCTCGCGCATCGATGCCTTCGACCGCCTCTATGCCGCCCTCACCGGTAATACGCTCGTCCTTCGTTACCCGGACCGCCCCGGTGTGATGGCTTCCATCGGTCAAATCCTGGCTGAGGCAGGTATCAATATCGACAACATCGTTGCCCCCAAGGACCACGCCTCCGGAGACGCCCTTGCCTTCATCAAGACGGACAAGAGCATCGATGAGGCTATGGTGCAGGCCATCGGCACCGTCATCCGCGCCAAGCAGGCTTTCTTCCTCTGCCTGTAAAACACAAACTTGAAGCAAAACGGCATGCACCCTTCTGAGTGGTGCATGCCGTTTTATTATGTACACAAAATAAGGGAGTCCACTCTCACTCCTCAGCCTGAAGAGCGCGGCGAGAGGTGACAAACATAAAGATGGCACCTACAATTGCGCAGAGGAAGCCGTACATCAGGAAAGTGGAGGGGGAGGTGGGATCGCCCACGAGGTGGGTGAGGAAGATGACAAGGAAGTTACCGAGTGTGCTGGTGAGGAACCAGAAGCCTGCAACAGTACTCTTGAGGTTCTTACCGGCGGCAGTGTAGGCGTATTCCAAGCCTGTGGTGCTCACGAGGATTTCCGAGATGGTGAGCAGGAAGTACGGAATACACTGCCAAAGAATAGACAGCGAGGCCCCGGCATCCAAGCACTGCTGAAGGAGGGCCACCACCCCATAGGAGATACCGGCCAGCACGATGCCCACGCCCATACGCTTGAGCGGGCGGCTCCAGCGGCCGATGTATGGGTACACCAACAGGGTGACGAGCGGTACGAAGATCATGATCAGCAGAGGGTTGAAGCTCTGCATTTCCTCCGCACCAAAAGAAAAGGGAACGCCGCAGCAGGAGAAGCTCACCGGACGCATCATCTCGCCCTGCAGCACCCAACTGGTCATCGTCTGGTCAAAAAGGCTCCAGAAGGGGATGATCATCAGGAATACCGCCAGTACACGCAGCAGATTACGGTTTTCGCGCAAGCGGTCTGCAGAGTAGCGCGACTCCAACACGCTGCGGGGGACAAAGAGCATACTACCCGTTATCCCAAAAAAGTTATTCGAACCGAATACAGAGGCCACCTTGAGCCCGGCGAACAGCAAGGCAAGCAGGTACAGTACCAAGGCTACCCCGCCCCAGAGGGCCCCGACACCGGGAGTGGCCCCCGACAGGGCCGCCAGCTGTTCCGCGCCCTGCATCGTCTGCATGCCGAGCACTACCACTATGGGAGCCAGCACCACAAAAGCCGCAATGGACAAGGCCGTGTTCTCAGCCTTATTCACAGAGGAGGCCCCATAGCGCGCCACCGCCGCAGCCTTTCCGCGAAACACGCGGGAAAACAGGGTCGGCAGGAACTCAGGAAAGGCCGGTTGCTTGTGTAGATAACTCTTACGACCACACCAAAAGAAGAGCGTTGCAATCCCCATAAAAATACCGGGGACCGCAAAGGCCCACGAATACCCCCATGTCTGACGAATAAAGGGAATGATCAAAAACGATCCGAAAGAACCGAGGTTGATCGACCAATAGAAGGCGGCATACACGCGAGTCATCATCTCCTTGGGGTAGTTCCCTCCCTCCACCTGATCACCCACGAAGGCGGAGACGCAAGGCTTAATCCCCCCTGCCCCAAGCGCAATAATCAGCAGTCCTGTGAAGAGAATCTGAGTGCGAGCCTCAATGCTGTCCACCAAGTCCGAGCAAGCCAGCACCCCATGCCCGAGGCAATAGAAGAGCGAAACATACAGGATTGTACGATAGCGCCCAACAAAGCGATCCGCCACCCAAGCCCCCAGCAGCGGCAACACATAGATAAGAGCCTTGAACAGGTGAACAGCCGAGACGGCATCCCCCTCGCTCATGAGCAACACATTCGTCATGTACAGCGTGAGGATGCTGTTCATGCCGTAGAAACTGAAGCGCTCACACGCCTCGTTTCCAACGATATAGCGAGTTTGCGGGGGGAAACTCATCGTCCCATCTTAATTCAGCGATGCATCCTTGGAGAAACCCAGCTCCAAGGTCTCGTAGCAACTCTGCAACCAGTCGACCAGCAGCTGACCGCGCAGGGTCGCATCGCTGCGCTCGCGCAGCATCCCCTCAATCATGCGTGTCTCCAAGTCCTCCGTAATTTCACGCCCCGTCACTGCCACCACCGTAGCCGTACCGGTCTCGTTGTTCACCGCCAACGGAGCCAGTTTGCCGGTGGGCACGGGAAGCAGGGTCGCGATGTTCACGCCACTCGGCACAGTCTCACCCGTCAGCAAACCGGCCGGCCCGAATTCCTGCACGGTGGCACCGGCCTCCTTGGCCTTCTCAAAGGCAGCCGCCACGCCGTCCGGCAGGGCAGCCTCCACCGCCTCGTACATCTTCTTGGCGGCATCAGCCAAGGCATTGGCCTCCCGCTCAGCCTTCAATGCTGCGAGCGCACCGGCCTTGGCCTCCTCGTAGGGCAACTCGGCGGCAGGCTCAATAGCATCCGCCCGCACAATGACAATCTTGTTATCCAGCGTAGCAAGCGGCTCACTGTACTGGCGAGTCTTGCGGCTCGCGTCCTCCTTGCCGGACTTCCGCAACTCCTCCAGTGCGGCAGGCGTGGGGGCCTCGCTCGTATCGGCAAAGGCGATCTCGGCCAAGGACTTCGTGGTATTCTTGTCGCGCACCTGCAGCTTCAGGCCCTCCGGGGCATCCTCAAGGGTGGTGAGCTCGTAGCTCACGCCCGCCTTGCCGTCCGCCGTACGGAAGCTGAAGGGTGCCTCCGCGTTCTCCGAGGCCTCTTGAAGAATCTCCTCAAAGCCGCTGCCGCCGGACTGGTTGAGCAGGCTCATCACGTTGTCCACCGCCCCGGAGAGCTCATTAAGCATGTCCTCACTGCCGGGGGTGAGGGTGAACACGGTAAACATGCGGCGCTCCTTGCTCTTGAAATCACCCTTGTGGGCCTCCCAATACGTCTTCACTTCCTCCTCCGTGGGTTCCGCCGGGGTCGGCAGGCTGCTGCGCTCCAAGGTAGCACAGGTGCCGGAGATGCGCTGCGCAAGGGACTCCGCCTGCACCTTAGCGGCGGTGGGTGTCTGCCCCAGATCACCCAACATCAGCTGCTGAAGGCTCTCCCAGACGATCAGATCGGCCACCACCTCGCGCACGCTGCGCTCCGTGGAGCTGCTGCTCATGCCAGCATTGTGCCCGGTCAGGCGGCGGTAGAAGTCCGCATCAAAGCTGCCGTCCGCCTTCGTAAAGCAGGGCATCCGGCGCAGGTAGTTGTCCACCTGATCCTTAGAGGGGTAAATGCCGAGTTTCTGAGAGAGGGCATTCAGCACTGCGCGATTCACAGCGATGTTGATCTCTCCCTTTTGGGAAAAACCATGTCCCCAAACCTGAAGCGTTGTAGCCAAGAGCTCCCCGCTCTCGGAATACGCCGGGTTGCTCTTCACCCACTCGTCCGCAGCCACCAGCTCGGCACCCTCCAGCTTCTCGTTGCCATCGGTATCAAAACGCTGTACCAGCTTCTCGTAGGCCTCACGCTGCAGGCTCTGTACCACATGCACCGCCATCTCGCCGGAGGCATGCGCATCCTGGCTCGTGTAGCGTGTTCCGTTCACCTGGAACAGGAAGTCACGGGAAAATGCGCTTCCCCTGCCGGAATAATCCATCAGCAACAGGCCCAAACCTACAATGCCGATGACGATAATCACCAATATGGAATTTCTGCGGATAAACTCAAGTACGTTCATGTCTTTTCTGGAAAAGGTGCGCGTTCTGATTGCGGTAATGCGGCTATTTTACCCTATTTCCGCGCGCTGGCAAGTCTAATTTACGGCACGCAGGGATTTTCCTCCCATTATTCGTGCTTGACACGGGGGCGCGGGTGGGGTATCTTCTTCCGCATGACCATGTTTCGCACCATAGCTGCGGCTGCTTTGCTGACGGCTGCTCCCCTCTGCCAAAGTACGGAAGTTATCATGGCCGGCGGCGTTGCCCTCAAGAGCTGGGAGCACCTGCGAGGGCCCGTGGCGCATGATAATTGGTGGGCTAACTTTGTGCGGGCATCCACTATCTGCATCTCTGCCATTCAGGCGAAAAATCCCCAAGCATCCATCGTGTGGATCGTCTATCGACCGGCCTATGTGACCCGCGGCAAGGAGGAGGGCAAGGATTATGTGCGCAACATCCGCGAGACAGCGGCCAAATACAAGGTCAAGCTCGTTTGGGCCGATACCGCCGAGCAAGCCTGCCGCGCCGTCAACAAGTCCGCACCTGTCACCTCGTTCTACTACTTCGGCCACTCCACGGCCCACGCCATGATGCTTGACTACAGCAACGACATCATCGCCGCCTCCACCCAGTGGATCCACGAGAAAGACATCGGCAAACTCTTCCGCAAGGAAGCCTTCGCCCCGAACGCCTACTGCATCAGCTATGGTTGCTATACCGGCAACAGCATGAGTGCCTCTTGGCAGAAGGCCCTCGGCCTTCCCCTCTGGGGTAACACCGAGTCCACCCGCTACTACCCCGTCGGCGATGGTAAATTCCCCGAGGGCGGCGGCAAATGGGTGCATTAAGGGATGAAGGAGCGTCACACGCTTACTGTAGGTTATCCCAAGAACACGCAGGCATCAAATTGGCATATTAAGATTATTGTGATATAATATCCCCATGGAAGGGCAGATAGACCTCAAGCACATGAAGAAGGCAGAGAAAAAAGCACTCCGCCTTGCAGTCGTCACCTCTCTGATGGGTGGTATGTCAGTCAAAGTCGCCTCCGCCACCTACCACATCGCAGAA
>JALFWB010000013.1 GCA_022787425.1 Akkermansia sp. | reverse complement strand
CATCCTTCCGGTGCACTCTGTTTCTCTTTAATGTGCTTGTTCTCCTCGGGCGTGTTGCGTTGAATCGGTACCAACTGAAATGTAGCATCGACCATGATCCCCTTGCTGCAACGCAGTCCCTTCTTCTTCATCTGCTTCTTGAAACGCTTAAAAAGCTCTCTGACACCTTTCTCGCCGAGTCTCTCCCTGAAGCCCCGTATTGTGTTGGAATCCGGTACCTTATCCACATCAGACATGGAAAGAAAGTGGGCAAAACTGCGTCTGTCCTGCAAAGCTGCCTCCATCATGACATCGCTGAGGTTGTAAAGAGACTGCAGAATCAGAATCTTGAACATCAGGACCTCATCGTAATGGGGGCGCCCCATTTTCCCGTAATGGCATAATTTGACCAACGCCGGGCGGAAATCCTCAAATTTGATGATCTTGTTGAGCAGTTCAAGGTTCGGGTCTACATAGCCCGGGGTGAGCTCTGCAACTCCGGGGATATTCAACGACGGGGAATTATTCATGCTTGGCATGAAGTAATTATATCATAATGGCAATTTTTTGTCAAAACTTAATTATAAAGGATGACTTATTGGAAGTCCCCATAATACATTAACATTACCTATTCTCATTCACATTGAGCCGATTTTGGAATAAACGTGTTGCATTCCAGTATACATCTCGCCTCTGGTGGGGGTAGATAAAAAAGGATATTTATTATGAAAAAAAGTCATATTTTCATTTTTTGATCGATTTATAAAAACAGGGAGGATTGCTCCACCCTGTTTCGATGCATTAGATTTAATTATTTGCCCCAATATGTGTAAATATATACATATTATCTTCCATCTGTATAAACGATTACAGCTTCCGCAAACTTATTATTTTGACAGATAATAGCCTATTAATTTGCCTGTATTCGAGTCGCAGTAAAAGTATGCACGACCGCCTTTGGTTCCCATAGACCGACCAGGGAAATTATCTCCTAAGAAAACTAGAACATCCTGCAAATCGCTCGTATCGCCCCATGTTCCATCCATAAAGCGAATCCGTCGCGAAGGCTTGTTTTCTTCCTTGGGGAAGAGTCCTAAGCATTCTATCTTTTTATATCTAAACTTAGGTGATGTTTCCATAAGAATTTTGATATTCGAAATAGCTTGCTCCATAACCTGCCTTTCCGTTATTTGAGATGCGCTACATGCTATATTCAATAGAGCGAACAGAAAAACTATAATGTACAATTTACGCATAAATATCTTCATAAATTTTGAACTCCCTCGCCAGGTGTGTACCTACGCACTGCGCCAGATGGAGTACCTAAATAACCAGGGAAACCACCCGCGTTGTTACTATTGATGTCGGTGTCCGAGAACTCTTCATTATCGTAGGCTGGGTCATAAGCCCCATGTGTATGCCAGTCAGCAACGGTTCGATCATACCAAGGGCACTCTGTTCCCGCAAGATCCAATTCATCAGCAGATCCGCGTGTATGTGTGTAATAATACACAGCATCACATGTCCAGAGCCATGCTCTACACTCACATATGTAGCCTCCGTGTTCCAAATTTTCCTGAATAGAAACCTGATTCCATGTTGCTATAGCAGCTTTCCCTGCTTCCTCAATACTCGCAAATGATTCTTCAGGGCATTTGAAAAACCTCAACCCCAAGTAGTCAGTTGTGTTAATGGAAGCATTTCCACAGAAGTCATAAATATTGGCGAAATCAGTTTCTGACAATAAGTCTCTCTGTATCCACCTGCCGCAAGATACACTATAGTACCGATAATTGTAATAGACAAAGCCCAACTCCGAATCATAGAACTCAGCACTCCACTGGATAGGCTGAGTTACATCGCCATTTGACATAACCTCGCTAAAAGGAGAGTAGGAATAGTTGGTGCGGACGTAGCCATGCTGACCGTAGACTTCACAGATGTTTTTTGTCAAATCCCAGCCATAGGTGTACCATGTGCCATCTTTCTGGATTGCGAGCGGACGAGTAGCTACAGGCTGTGACGGATCCCAGGTGATAAGCCACAGGCAGGGATGGTTACTGCGAGTCAAATCACAGCAAGCAATCTGGAGGTAACCTCTGTACAGGAATCGCTGGTGCAGCGTTACACCACCATTGACGGTCACTTTCTTGGTGGCTCTGCGGCCCATGTAGTCGTAGGCGCATTCGATGACCGTGTTCGTCTCTGTATTGGTAAACGAAGTCGGGCGGTTCTCTGCATTGTAGACAACTGTCCAGATACCGGTGCTTGTCTTCACCTTTGTCTGGTTACCGGCATCATCGTAGCTCGGCTCGAAATCACCGATAGCGGTGTACTGGTTGAGCTGATTGCTTTCGTAGGACGTTGCTGATTCAGCCGCTTCCTGGGCAGTCTCGCGGTTGCCAATGTTGTCGTAGTCGTAGGCATAGGCCTCATTGTTCACCGTGGCTGTATTAAGCTCGCTACGGGAATTGTAACCGAACGAATCGTTGACTGTTGCTCCGTTTTTCGCTGTGCTGCGCGTCACCGGACGACCAAGCGTGTCGTAGGTGTAGGAACGAGATGCTACGGAGGTATTGCTGCGCTTGTAGAGCTGACCGATAAGCAGGTCACGATTCTCCTCGTAACTCTGCGTAAGTGTCAGGTTGTTTGGCTTCACAAGAGTCTGCAGCAGGTTTGTTCCGGGCAGATAGGAATAAGTGAAGAGCTTCTGAGCCCCACCATGAACGAACCCGGCGGAAGCAATACGTCCATCAGAACCATAGCCGGTTGACACAGTTTGCTGAACAGAGGCATTGAGGGCATAGGTATAGCCGGAAGAACGGCCATAGTCATCACGAAGCTCCATGACAAGATGCGTCTTACCACCGGCAAGCAGACTATCTGTCTCCTGCTCATTGTAGGCGTTGTAACCAATAGTGCGGGTCCCGGCATCGTCAACAATCTGCGTAAGCTGGCCAAGGTGGTTGTATGAGTAAGCTCGGGCGGTAGTACCATCGGAATACGTTGTACCCAGCAGGAGACCGCGAGCCTGCTCGTAGCTATGAGTCTTGACTACGCCTCGACCATCCGTCTCAGTACGCGGGCGGTTGTAGGCATCATAGGTCTTCGTCACGCCCTTGCCATCGGCATAGGTTTTGCTGATTTCCATGCCGGAAGCATCGTGGTAGCCCCAGGTTGTCGTGTCTCCATCTGTGCGTCCGGTCGGATCAGAGGAGATAGTTTCATCTGCCACTCGGAACGTGGTGAGCGAGACAAGGCGGCCGGCTGAGTCATAAGCATAGCAGACCGGCTGAATGCCCGTTCCCCATTCTGCAATCTTGCGCCCACGTTCATCATAACGGTAGCAGTTGGTGTTACCCTCTGCATCTGTCACGGTTGCGGGCTGGTCGCAGCAGGTGCAGTAGGTTGTGCCGGAGCTATTGCCTGCGGCATCCGTCACGAGAATCGCACGACCTTCGATGTCGGTTACTGTAGTTGTGGTGTTACCTCGGCCATCCGTGTGGGAGATGGTCATGCCACTCGTTGCGTATGAACGAGCCGCAGTCGAGGTAATACCAGCGTTGTCCTTCCGGGACACAACGAAGCCGTCCACCGTTACAGTTTCTGCCGTAATGGTAGAAGTGGGAATGCTGCTGTAGGTTACTCTCTTTGCATCTCCATTATACGCAGTCCATTGGGCTGAAGTCAAGTTTCTTTCATTGATAGAAACTGATTTACTTTCAATGGTAGAGGAAAGGGCCGAAATCATCTGCTTCTGAACGCTGGTGAGAGCATCGCCGGCAGCATTGTAACGAGTTCTGATGACGGTCGAATAGATACCATCCTCCATCGCCTCAGCTCCGTAGGCGTATTCCTCAATCGGGGAGTTGGTGGAGGTGGGAGCTTCTGCCAGAGCAAGCGTCTTCTTGGTAATGTTGCCCAGGTTGTCGTATTCAAAGAGCGTGGCAGCGGTTTGAGGAGTATTCCATCCTGTATCCTGATAGCTCTTAGTCATCTGCCCCTTGGCATTGTACTCATTGCGGGTGTAGATGAAGCCGGTAGTAGAGGCTGTTGCTTCTACCAAGGATTCACCGAACCCATTGCTGATGGACTGCGACAAGGTTGTCCGGTTGTCCGCCAGCTTCACAGTTTCTCGGATATTGCTTCCGTTGATATCATAGACATAGTAAAGCTCGCGTTGCCCGGTGCCATAAACATGGGCAACGCTGCCGTCTGTGTTGCGAGTGGTAATCAGAGTCGATCCGGAGGGCGTGGTTGTGGTGGTAGTCAGGCCGTCTGTACTATACTCTGTTGTTGTGATGCGTCCGAGAAAGTCCGTCTCGCTCACCTTACGCCCTGCAAGGTCGTAAACCGTGCCGGAAGTGGTGGTCATGGAGCCGATGCGGGTAATGGTCGAGGTTACTCGTCCGTCTGCATCGCGAACAAACTCGGTAATGGTTTCCGGCGTTACGCAGACCTCGCCATCATACACGGCAGAGCGGCTGATTTCCGTAAGCTGGCGGGCAGAATCGTAGGTGTAGTCAGTACGCACGCCGTCCTCATCCACCTGCCAGAGCATGGCTCCGGTGCAGGAAAGCTCCTGAGAAAACGAACGCCCATTGTCGCGCATGCTTCCGCTAAGCTGGTTCTGCGTGTTATAGGGATGCGTGATTCCGTTAATCTTCTCCCATGTTCCAGCAGTAAGCAGAACATACTCCTCTTCTCGGACGGTATTACCCTCTGCGTTAATGAACTTCACCGTGCGGCGGGACTGCCCGGCAACAGGTTCACCATCTACACGAGTTTCCGTTGTGATGGTATAGATTGCACCGTGAGAAGTCGAGGATTCGTAGGTGTACCATGTCTGAACACCATCGTTGACCTGAGTCATGCGAATGCGCCCCTTGTTCAGAGAATTGGGGGCATCGTTCGTCCATGTCTCCGTCACTTCAAGATGCGTATGGGAGGAGCCTGCAGCAGTGGTACGGATTTCCTCGCGCTTGACGCCATTGCTGACAGAATAGGTATGTGTCTCGGTGCTGAGTTTTGTCATGGAATCTGCTCCATCCTGACGCAGCCATTGAGTGATGGCTGAAATCTCAGAGGAATAACGCGCATCCGATGTGTTGGCGTAAGTGTAATCGGTGATGAGCTTGTAGTTTCCCGCGCGCCAAGGCTCGGAACGCTTAGTCATGCGCCCGAAGAGGTCATAGCAGTATTCAACCCTATGGCCATTCGGAGAAGTCCGAGCAATAGGATTGCCGACGCCATCGTATTCGAAGGTGGTGGTCTGAGCGGCGACAGAGCCATAGCCCTCTACACGAGTGAGCAGCAGATTCCCCATGGGAGAATTCTGGTACACCTCGCACACGCAGGAGGCAGGCACATTGCCTTTGCTTACAGTCGTCACCATCTGCCAGACCTCGAATCCGGCAGTTTCGGCCGGTTCAATCACAGTACGCACGCAGGAGGAGGTGATCATTTCCGAAGCCTCGGAGCCTATAGCGATGCTCCAAGCCCCATCCTCGCCCTCAACCTGTTGGGTATACTTTAAGATCAATCTTTAAGCCCGCTGATCAGGGGTCTCATTCGGTATGGCCTCCCCTTTTTCGGATACGACTTTCCCAGAATGGGGAACACCTCATACTTATGTACTAAAAACAGACTGTTTTCTATGATGTCGCCTCAGGACATCGTTGTTTTCCCTACTTACTGTTTCGTGCACAAAGTCTCCCTGATTAGTGAAAATTCACGCTTTAATTTAGCAAACATGGTAGCCTTACGATCCTCTTCAAACTTTGGTAGATTTGACCATTCTAACCTGAAATCCTCCGGGATAAAGTTATCGTGAAGATATCTGCGGCGTGCTTCTTCTGTGTTATACTGCTCTGCAAGCCATACCTCGGGATCCTTTGCTTTTTTTATTCCGTTAGAGGTGCCCTCCAAAAGCTGAAGATTATACAAACCATTCGCCTTGTCTATGTATTCAGGAGGCAAACCTTTGGTCCTATTCGTAAATTTCGATTTTGGATAAATGTGATCAATATGGAATGTCACAGTCTCATATTTGAGGTGAGGGTAGAGAACCTGTAAAAGAGGAAGCGCAGCCCGATTCCCATATTGCACAGTTTCCACAAGTGCCCGCAATTGGTCATCGTTCATCTGCCATTCCTGAATAGTAGATATTTCCATCCGCATAAAATCAGCAAAGTTAGCGGTTTTGCGGAAGGTCGACCGAATGTCAGATAACTTGCTGTCAAGTGACGTGGAGAAGTAGCCGCTAATCTGTGCCATTCTGACAAAATGCATCATAGCCATTCTATCATGAAGCGCAGGATAGGAAATACCCTGCTGATATAGGTAATAGGCTATGGTAGTTACTATGTATCCGGATGTAAGTATAGACCTGTACCCAAATTCGGAAATCAAGGAAACAGCATTCTGCACACTTTCAACTATACGATCCCAATTATCTTCTACTTTTTTGATGTTTTCTTTGTTGAAATTTTCCAACTTGAAAACATGTGGAGAGTTGGTTAGCATCAAGCAAGTTTTAAGAATGTGGTCGCGTGTCACACATGCAAATCCTTCCCTCGCTAAATTATCTACTTCTTGCTCCATTTTTTCCCTGATATCACCTTGGAAAGTAGCTGTCAGAATGGACATCAAAAGATCAGAGTACGAAAGCTGAGTGCCACCACTATTGACTCGGATGAAGATGTTAAGAACCTTCTCAAGACTCTTCTCCGTTTCTTCGAAGTATGAAATCTCACTGTTAATTACTCTGTAGAGACGATGCAGCATTTTTTCTTCCTCACGTTTGAGATTTTGCTCATCAACATAATCATCAACATCAGCCTCATTCTCGAAATCCATCACTTTGCTCACTCGAAACCAATTTTCATCTTCCGATTGAATCATGGCTTCCTCCTTTGTTAAGAAAGCAAATCTGTAGTTCTCATCCACATCTATGGGGGCTTTATCTGGATGACTCCGGAGATTCAAATATAAAAACTTCTCTGGGTAAGACGAGGCTCCTTCTCCCTTAGCGTAGGGCCTTCTCAAAGTACGCGATCCCCTTAGACCAATAAAAAGAGATGTAAGCCGCTGCTGCCCATCCAAAACAACGGCTAATTCCCCCGCATCAACGTTTCCAATATCGATCTTTTCGTTATGATGTGATCTCACATCATAATTCTCGATGAACTTGTATAGCTGAAAGTTTACTTCTCCGCTTTCAACATCCCTTTTTTCCAAACTCCAGAAAAGGAAAGCACCTATCGGGTAGCCTCTCATTAAAGAATCGAACAGACGTTCAATCTTTCTGTCTTTGTAATTCTGAAGCCAGACATAGCTCCGCTGTATGTCTGGAATGAAGAAACTCCTGTTTATCTTCCTAATAACGGACTTAATTGAAATCTGTTTGGGGGTTGCCATGGCTCTATTCTAGCACGACAGATGGTTATGTCAAGATTAATTTTGTGCTCCGTTAGCTTGTAGGGCACTAGCCCTCGGCATGGCTTAACTCTTTCTTCGATCGAGCTTCATGAGATGAAGCAAGACTCATCCCGTGTAAACTAATCGGCACACCGGACTCGGGCGGGTTTGCCGGTTCCGATGTGCCGTGATGCGGCGAAAAACACCGGGTTATCTGCTTGAGGAAGAGCTGCCGCCGGAGGCGCTGAGGCGGGCCTCTGCTTCCTTGGAGATCTTGTCTGCCTTCTTGCTGTTGCCGGCCTTGTTATAGGCCTCGGCAATCTTGACCATGATGTCGTACTCGCGCTTCACCTTGAAGTAGTCGTTCGTGTCCTTGGCCATCACTTCGCGGTAGAAGACACCCTCTGCGTCCTTCGCCAGGGTGTTCCAAGCCTTCTTGTCCACGCTGCCTTCCTCCAGGTAGGCACTGTACTGGTTGATGAGCTCCAGGAACACATCGCCGCGCTCCGCGTTGTCCCGGAAGCCGCGTTTGTACAGGGCCGCCAGCCCCTTGTAGTCCTTTTTCTCCGCGAGGGCATCGCCCTGCCGCTTCATGTTCTCCAGCAGCAGGTCAGAGCGCTGGTCCTTCACCTTCTTGAGCTTCTGCGCCGCTCGCTTGGCCTCGGCGCCGCCGCCTTTGCCCATGTAGTCATCCGTGATGATACCGGAGATCTTGATAAGCTCGGGGTTCTTGTTTGAGTTGGCGTTCAGTTCGGAGAGCAGCTTCTTCCACGCCTCCGTGCTCGGCGGGTTGTTCTCATCGGCAGCCATCACCTGCACACGGTTCTCCCAGCCGGTGGTGACGGCGGGGGCCAGTCCGGTGGCAGCCTTAGCGGCAGAGCGGGCCTGCGGCATGGCCTTGGCCTGCACCAGCGCGCGGGAGAGCAGCATGCAGTCGTAGGCCGGGGCCAGCTTCTCCTCCGAGCTCTTCTTGTCGCTGTTCAGCAGCAGGGACTCATGCCACACGCGCGGGTTCTTCTCCGCCGCATAATAACAGGGGTTGATGTAGGTGCCTGTCTTGTACCCGTAACTTCCCCAGCCCTTCCACTGGTGATCACCGACCATGATGGCTACCCAAGCATGCCCGCCGCGGTCGCCGTCGCCGGTCACCATCACGGCGGGGATACCCTTCACCTTCGCACCGTTCACGGTGTAGTAGGCCTGGTCACGGCAAACGCCGCCCAGTTGCTTGATTTCCGCTAGGGTGTACTTGGTGTAGGGGTCTGCATTGTTCTGCGCACGCGACATCATATACTTGATGGAGGCATAGGCATCTCCCCAGTTGGTGCGGTTCCAGCGCATGTTGGCATCCACCCAATCGTACTCCGAGCGCGGCAGGTACACATCCACCACCAGCAGGGCCTCCGCCACGCTCAGTTTCTTGATGTCCGTGAGCAGCTTACCGGCCTTGTCTTTCTCGCGGAAGTAATCGAACCTCTGCTCCACGGTCAGGAAGTCCTTCTCGTTGCAGCGTGTGCGCATGTTCGCGTATTGGAACCCCGGGTACACCAGGGCGCAGGCGCACATCAGCTTGAGGTAGGCGCTGCGGTCCGCCTCCGGTGTCGACTCCCAGATGTCAAACATCTTCTTGAGGTTGTACGGGGTCTTCTCCTTCTGCACCTCCTGCGAGACGGTTGCGCTCATCAGCGCGTGCAGCGGGTCAGCCTTGTCCGTCAGCAGCCATTGCATGAATTTCTTGCGCCCCTCCGCCCCCGTCTTGGTCACATCCCTCGGGCCGGGGGTCAGGAATAAGGGGATGTTGTCCACCCCCACACGCTCGATGAGCACGCAGAGATCCACCGCGCGCTGCAGCAGCTTGGCTTTCTTGTAGCCTGCCACATTCAGCTTGCCTTTCTCGATGAGCCTCTTGCTCGCGGCAGCTATTTTCCATTCAAATGCCTTCTTGAACTCACCGAAGTCGCGCTCCTGCAGCAACCGCTCAATGGCCTCGTTGTAGGCCTTGACATCGTCCTTGCTGCCGGAAAGCAGGTTGATCGGGGTGCTGTACGGCCCCTCCGGTTCGGTTGCCACCTGTTTCTCTGCCGCACCCTTGGGCGCATCCGCTTCCTGAGCCTGCAGGGCAGGGGGCAGGAGGAAAAGGGCCGCCAGTGCCGCCGCGCAGATCATCGGTCGTCTTGCTTGTCTCATCATGCCCCCATTCTAGCACCCCCGGGGGCCTCTTGTAAAGCACAGAACGCGCCCGAGACGCTTTTTTTCGCTGCTGATGCAATTTGGGCTGGACGAGCAGGGGCTTTTTTGATACAATCAGGAAAAGCAGGGGCGGTACCCCTCGCCGGTGTGCCGCGCTTCTCTGTTTTGTTCTTACAACCGCTAATCATACCATGCAGTACTCAACAGAAGTTGAAAAGATGTGTTGCGTCAAGAAGGGCTGCAACCACGGCCCCGCGCCCATTCCGCAGGAAGGGGCTTGGACGAAGGTCACCAAGACGGAGGAAATCTCCGGCCTCACCCACGGTGTAGGCTGGTGCGCGCCGCAGCAGGGCGCTTGCAAGCTCACGCTCAACGTCAAGAACGGCGTCATCCAGGAGGCCCTCGTCGAGACGATCGGCTGCTCCGGCATGACTCACTCCGCCGCCATGGCTTCCGAGATTCTTCCCGGTAAGACCATTCAGGAGGCTCTGAACACCGACCTGGTGTGCGACGCCATCAACACCGCCATGCGCGAGCTCTACCTGCAGATCGTTTACGGTCGCACCCAGAGTGCTTACTCCGAGGGAGGTCTGCCCATCGGCGCCGGCCTCGAGGACCTCGGCAAGGGCCTTCGCTCCCAGACCGGTACCCTCTACGGTACCCTCGCCAAGGGGCCCCGCTACCTCGAGCTCGCAGAGGGCTACATCACCAAGCTCGCCTTGGATGAGAACAACGAGATCATCGGCTACCAGTACGTCAAGATGGGCCCGATGATGGAGGAGATCAAGAAGGGCACGGACGCCAACGAAGCCGTCAAGAAGTTCACCGGCACCTACGGTCGCTTCCAGAACGCCGCTAAGTACATCGACCCCCGCCACGAGTAATTAACCCCTCAACCATCATTCAAAATTATGTCACTTTTTGAATCCTACGACCGCCGCATTAAGCAGATCGAGGCCGCCTTGGCTCCCTACGGCATCGCCTCCTGCGAGGAAGCGGAGAAGATTTGCCTCGAGAAGGGCATCGATGTGCGCGCCATCGTGCGCGGCATCCAGAACATCGCCTTCGAGAACGCCGGCTGGGCCTACACCGTGGGCGCCGCCATCGCCATCAAGAAGGGCTGCGTGAAGGCTGCCGACGCCGCCGAGGCCATCGGCGAGGGCCTGCAGAGCTTCTGCATCCCCGGCTCCGTGGCGGATGACCGCAAGGTGGGTCTGGGCCACGGCAACTTGGCCGCCATGCTCCTGCGCGAGGAGACCGAGTGCTTCTGCTTCCTGGCCGGTCACGAGTCCTTCGCCGCCGCCGAGGGTGCTATCGGCATCGCTCGCTCCGCAAACAAGGTGCGTCAGAAGCCGCTGCGCGTTATCCTCAACGGCTTGGGCAAGGACGCCGCTTACATCATCTCCCGTATCAACGGCTTCACCTACTGCCAGACGCAGTTCGACTACGCCACCGGCAAGGTGACCGTTGTCAAGAAGACCCCGTTCTCCGACGGCGAGCGCGCCAAGGTGAACTGCTACGGCGCGGACGATGTGCGCGAGGGCGTGGCCATCATGTGGCTGGAGGGTGTGGACGTGTCCATCACCGGTAACTCCACCAACCCCACCCGCTTCCAGCACCCCGTTGCCGGCACTTACAAGAAGGAGTGCGTCTTGGCCGGTAAGAAGTACTTCTCCGTCGCTTCCGGCGGTGGTACCGGTCGTACCCTCCACCCGGACAACATGGCCGCCGGTCCCGCCTCCTACGGCTTCACGGACACGCTCGGCCGCATGCACAGCGACGCCCAGTTCGCCGGCTCCTCTTCCGTGCCCGCTCACGTGGAGATGATGGGCCTCATCGGCATGGGCAACAACCCCATGGTCGGCGCCACGGTTTCCGTCGCCGTTGCCGTGGAGGAAGCTATGTCCAAGTAACCTCACGGGACACTCCCGCATTTTTCCCCCACTGCTCCCCTCCCGGGGCAGCGGGGGATTTTGTATGGCTGGATTTTTCAGGAAAGGTGGTAGGGCCGTGTGTAGGGAGGGGAAAAATGAGCTTTGTCTGACATATCGCGCCTGAGGGCTTGCGGGGAGGGGCGGAACGTGGTAAACTGGCGGGGAGATGGTACACTTCAGATTATTCGGGATACCGGTGGTGATTCAGCCCAGCATGTGGGGTGTTCTGGGCCTGTTTGCGCTCATGAGCATAGGGAATCCCGTGCAGAATATCATGGGGGTGCTTTTGTATATGATGGCGGGGTTTCTGACGCTGCTCACTCATGAGATGGGGCATGCTTTGGTGGGGCGTTCCATCATGAAGGGTAATGTTGCCGTCTATATGGCTTGGTTGGGCGGGGTGACCGAATATGATGGCCCGACGCCGAGCCGATGGCAGGGGGTGTTCATGACTTGTGCGGGACCGCTGGCCTCTCTGCTCCTGGTGCCGGTGGCGATGTTTATCATGAACCTGTATGTGCGGGATATCTCGCTTGTCCTGTCGGCAACTTGGGAGATTATCTGCGGTGGGGCACCCCGCGAGCTTGTAGATTTTCTGCCTTTCAATGCCTTCATCCTTCTGTGTTTTCTCATCTTGCTTTCCGTGTGGTGGAGTGTGCTGAATCTGTTGCCCGTCTACCCCTTGGACGGCGGAAGGATTCTCAGCTATTTCGTGCGCTCCGAGCGGAGACTTTACACCATCAGCATGGTGATAGCCGCATTGCTGAGCCTGTTTGCTTTTGCCAATGGCTTGATCTTCCTCGGCGTGCTGCTCATCTTCTTGGTCGTGTCCAACTACAGGGCCCGAGAGGAGGCCGATGATTAAGCTGTTTTTCAACCGATTTCTCATAAGATAACCCAATCAACCGAATATGGCACAACAGAATGCAATTTCGCCCACCCGCGCGGAGAACTTCCCGGAGTGGTACCAGCAAGTCATCAAGGCTGCCGACATGGCGGAGAACTCCGAGGTGCGCGGCTGCATGGTCATCAAACCGTGGGGCTACGCCATCTGGGAGCTCATTCAGCAGCAGATGGACGCCGAGTTCAAGCGCACCGGGCACACGAACGCCTACTTCCCGCTGCTCATCCCCATCTCCTATCTGGAGAAAGAGGCGGAGCATGCCGAGGGCTTTGCAACGGAGTGCGCTGTGGTGACCCACCATCGCCTGGAGGCCGTGAAGGACCCGGAGACCGGCAAGACAAAGATGATCCCCTCCGGCGAGCTGACGGATAAATACGTCATCCGCCCGACCTCCGAGACGGTTATCGGAGCCGCTTTTTCCCGCTGGCTGGAGAGCTACCGAGACCTGCCCATCAAGGTGAACCAGTGGTGCAACGTGATGCGCTGGGAGATGCGCCCGCGTATTTTCCTGCGCACGGCGGAGTTCCTGTGGCAGGAGGGGCACACGGCCCACGAGACTGCCGAGGAGGCTCAGGAAGAGACCCGCACCATGCACAAGGTGTACGAGGACTTCCAGCGCGATGTGCTCGCCATCCCGTCCATCCCCGGCGAGAAGACCGAGCATGAGCGCTTCCCCGGCGCGCTGCGTACCTACACGGTGGAGGCCATGGTTCAGGACCGCAAAGCCATTCAAGCCGGTACCTCGCACTTCCTGGGTCAGAACTTTGCAAAGGCACAGAACATCTCCTTTGCGGGGCGTGATAACAAGCGCAGCTTGGCCTGGACCACGAGCTGGGGTGTGTCTACCCGCATGATCGGTACGCTGATTATGGCGCACTCGGACGATGATGGCTTGGTGTGCCCGCCGCGCGTGGCCCCCAAGCAGATCGTCATCATCCCCATTACCCCCAAGACCGAGACGCGCGACGCCATCATTGCGCATTGCCGAGAGCTGGCAGCGTCCCTGTGCGCGCAGAACTTTGCCGGTCTGCCCATCCGCGCCTTTGTGGATGACCGCGACCTGAACAACGGTGTGAAGAAGTGGGAGTGGGTGAAGAAGGGCGTGCCCGTGCGCATCGAGATCGGCCCGCGTGATCTGGAGAAGGGGAGCGTGTGCATTGCACGGCGCGATGAGGCCGGCTCCAAGATCTTCATGCCGGAGGCCGAGCTGACGGCGGGTGCCGCAGACCTTCTGCAGAAGATTCAGGATGCCCTGCTGCAACGCCAACTTGCCTTCCGGGACAGCCACATCCGCCCCTGCAACAGCTTGGAGGAACTCAAGCAGAACTTTGCAGGCGAGGGCGATGCCGACTGGCTGCTCTGCCCCTGGGACGGCAGCCCGGAGGAGGAGGAAGAGCTGGCCAAGAGCCTGCGCATCTCCATCCGCTGCATCCCCATGAACGGCATGGGCGAGGGGCCGGAAGTGCCCTGCATCCTCACCGGCCGCCCCACCACCCGCCGTGTCCTTTGGGCCCGCAGCTACTAAGGCCGCAGCCCGAGTCTTTTCGCCCCGCAGTGCCACCGAGCCCTGCGGGGCTTTTGTGTCTCTGCGACTGAAACAAGGCCCATTTTACCCGGAGAGGAAAGGGAATGGGGCAGATACTGTCATACGCTCACAATTCGTGCTTGCCAAGGCGAAGGAAAGGTGGTAGGCTTTTGGTGTGAATATGAGAGCATTATCGATGTTGATGGCAGCTGCGGCGGCACCGGCGGTGCTGTGTGCGGCGGCAGTGCAGGGTGAGGAGGCACCTAAGGAAATCAAAGAGTACTTCCCCTGTGCGCCGGGAACCGACCTGATGAATGGGGCTGTTGTGCGCATGGAGATTTCCGAGGACTTCCAAGCCATGCACGAGGCTCTGATGCAGAAGCTGCAGCAGCTGCCTGAGGCCGATCGTGAGGAGATCACCAAGGGGATGCCGCCCAACACGGCACTGAACTATTCCCCCAAACTCTGGAGCAGCAAGAAGGACTATGACGCCTATTTGGCTGCATGGAAGAAGACGAAGGTAGTGCCTGTCATTCCCGTTGGGATGGACATGAAGGAGGACCGGGACAAGCCCGGTGAGTGGCGTGCCTTGGCTCTGACGAAGAATAATCGTGGTCTGGAGCCCATGACCATTGCCAACCTGCGTTATCGCAAGGAGGGCAACGTGTGGGTTTCCCCGAACGGCGAGTTGCACGCCGAGCCTTTCTCCACCGGGGTGAACTGCGCTTTCGGTACGATGACGGGCACGCAGTGGTCCTTGGAGAACAAGGACTCCTTCTCTCATACTCAGGAGCGCGTGACGGTGGCCAAGAGCACGGATGGCAAGTTTGTGTATGTGAGCTACGTTCTGGTGGAGATTTCCCCCATCAGCGGGCGAGTGCTGACAAACCACGGGTACATGATGCGTTTCCCCGTAGATACGCCTCGTGCCGGTGCTACGAAACCGGGGCAGCGTTGATTTTTTCCGGGCCTCCCTCCGTATGTTGACGGGGGGAGGCTCCTTCTCCGCCGATGCGAATTATTGCCGGGAAAGCCAAGGGAATGCCCCTGAAGGTGCCGCAGGGGGAGGTGCGCCCCACGCAGGATCGCGTGCGGGAGGCCCTCTTCAATATCCTGGGTACGGTGATTGAGGGCGCGCGCGTGCTGGACCTCTTTTGCGGCAGTGGGTCCGTGGGTCTGGAGGCCCTGAGCCGGGGTGCGGCGTCGGCGCGCATGGTGGATGCCTCCCGCATCAGCTGCGCGGTGGCGAAGGAGAATTTGCAGAAATCCCGACTGGCGGGCGGCAGTGTGGTGCAGAGTGATTGCCTGCAGTTTGTGCGGCGGGATGCGGGGCGGTATGACATCATTTTTGCGGATCCACCGTATTGCAAGGCCGTGGGGGATCGGGATATGATCGCAGAGCTGCTGACAGACCGTGCGGCGGAGTTGCTGACGGAGGACGGACTCTTCATCGCCGAGGCTCAGATCGGCTACGGTGTGGGCGACCGCAACACGCGGGAATTTGCGGGCTGGGAGCTTGTGGATGAGCGCAGCTACGGCAAGAATACCATCCTTTTCTATCGCAAGGCGTGATATGGCGCGTTTTATCTTTCTACTGTTGTATAACCTTTTGCTGCCGGTCTTTTTGCTGGTGAGCATACCGGGCTATTTGGTCAAGATGAAGCGCCGCGGTGGCTTCGGAACGGGGCTCAGCGAGCGTTTCGGTATCTACCGCCGTCCGCGCAGCGAGGAGCCGCAAGGGGTGCTGTATGTGCATGCCGTGAGCGTGGGGGAGGTGTTCATCGCCCTCAAGTTCATCCGCGAGTGGCGCAAGACTCACTCGGAGCCCGTGGTGCTGGCCACTTCAACGGCTACGGGGCACCGGGTGGTGCGGGATGCTGCACTCCCGGGGGTGCGTGCGCTGTACAGCCCGCTGGATGTGCCGGGGCTGTCCGGCCGCTGTCTGTCGCGTTTCACCCCGCGTGCGGTGGTGCTCATTGAGGCGGAGCTGTGGCCCAACTTTGCGGAGGTGTGCCATCGTCGGAACATCCCGATGGTGATGCTGAATGCGCGACTCTCCCCGCGCAGTGAGGGGCGCTATCGCAAGGTTCGGGGCATTACGCGGCTTCTGTTTGAGCGGCTGACGGCCTTGGGCGCGCAGAATGAGCGGGATGCCGGGCGCTTTGCGGGTATCGGCGTGCGGCCGGAAATCATCACTGTGACGGGTAGCATCAAGTTTGACGCACTTGCGGATGCCCGGCCGGAGCGGCGGGAGGACTTCGCGGCCATTCTGCACCGCTTGTCCGGCGGACGCCCCGTGGTGCTGGCGGCCTCGACCCATGCAGGGGAGGAGGCGTTGATAGCTGCGGCCGCGCGGGATGCCGGGGCTTGGCCGCTCATTGTGCCCCGCCATGCGGAGCGGCGGGCGGAGGTGTGTCGGGACTTGGCGGCGGCGGGTTTCTCCCCGATCCTGCGGACGGCGGGTGAGCTGCCGGAGGAGGGGGCTGTTCCCGAGAATTGCTGCTATGTAGCCGATACGACAGGTGAGCTTCGCGCATGGACTGCCTTGGCGGATGTGGTGGTTATCGGCAAGAGTTTCCTGGCCAAGGGTGGGCAGAACCCCGCGGAGGCCATCGCTGCGAGGGTTCCGGTGATTGCGGGACCGGACATGACGAATTTTGCGGACCTGATGAACATGTTGGAGCAGGAGCGTGGTGCACTGCGATGCGAGGCGGCGGAGCTGTCGGAGACCATACGTGGGTTGCTGGCGGATCCCGAGGGAGTGCGCGCGCAGTGTGAGCGGGCTTTTCGTGCCTTGGATATGCATTCCGGGGCTACGCAGCGCAGTGTGCGCTTGGTGGAGAGTCTTTGGCTGCCTACAGTGGAGCAGAAATAAGCCCCTGCCTGTGTTTTTCTGTTGCACGGACCCTTTGTTTCTGCTACAATAGGGCACGCACGATACAATGGCAGACACATCTTCAACAGAGAAACGGAGCCTGTGGGCCGTCTATAAGCCGCTCATCCGGCGCTATTTTCGTCCGCACAGGTGTATTCTCTTTTGGGCTGTCCTTGCGGGGGTGGTTGCCGGGTTGACGGGTGGTTTCGGTCTGCCGGTGATATTGCAGCGAGTGGTTCCCATTGTGTTCGGAACTCGTCCTGCGCCGGACTTACTCACCCAAGCTTTGGATGCGTGTCCGCTGCTCCGCGATATGGACAGGCCGATGCTGCTCATGTGGATGGCAGCTCTGTTCATGCCACTGCTTATGCTGGTGCGCGGACTTGCAACTTACTTTAACACCTATCTGTTGACCGTGGCCGGAACCCGCGTGCTCTCCGACATGCGTTTGCATCTTTTCGAGCGCCTGCAGTGGCTTTCCTTCTCCTTCCTGGACCGTCACTCCCGGGGGGATACGATGACCACGACGATTCAATATACCCAGATGCTGCAGGGCGGCATGGTGATGGTGATGAATAACCTGGTGGTGCAGCCGCTCACGCTTCTTTCTGCCGTGGGATTCTTGGCGTACAATGCCATCTCCAATGAGGCCAGCGGAATCATGATGGCAAATTTGGCAATCGCCGCCCTCGCCATTCCCTTGGTGCGTTGGGTGGGTAGAACCATGGTGAAGCAGATGCAGACCATGTTGGCAGGTCTGAACAAGATTACCGAGACGGTGGAGGAGACTCTGAGTGCCCAGCGCGAGGTGAGGGCCTTTAATCTGCAGCCTTTCCTCCGTAAGCGTCTGGTGACGTATATCCGCTCCTTTAACGGATTTATGATCAAGATGTGCGCCTGGAGCTCCGGTATCTCCCCGGCCATCGAGGTGGTAAGCGCACTGGCCTTGGCCTATGCCCTGTATCAGGGGTGCAGCAGGGGAATGTCGCTGGAGGACTTCACAGCCTTGGCAACAGCCTGTTACCTGTGTTACGATCCCATCAAAAATCTCTCGGCCACATTCAATCAGATCCAGATCATGGCTCCTGTTATCAAGTCCCTGAATGCGGTTTTGTACGCCAAGGATGAGACACCGGAGCCGTCCGATCCTCTTACGCTTCCTCAGCCCACGGCCGGGGTGGTTGACTTTGAGAAGGTGTGCTTCTCCTATGAACCCGGTAAACCCGTGCTGACTGATATTAACGTGCATGTGCCTGCGGGGCAGGTAGTGGGATTGGTCGGTCCCAGTGGTTCCGGCAAGACGACTTTCATCAACCTCGTTTGTCGATTTTACGAGGTTGACTCCGGCAGTGTGAGCATCGACGGCGTTGATGTGCGACGGCTGAAGCGTGAGGATCGGACGCGGGCCATCGGGCTGGTGTCGCAGTTTGCGGCACTCTTCCGGGGAACGATTGCGGATAACATCTCCGCCGGCCGTCCCGGTGCCACGCGTGAGGAGGTGATGGCCGCAGGGGAGGCTGCGCGTGTTTCCGAGTTTGCCATGCAGGATCCGGACGGCTATGACCGCATGCTGGAGGAGGGGGGGATAGGGCTCTCCGGCGGGCAGCGGCAGCGTGTGTCCATTGCTCGGGCCTTCCTGAAGAATGCTCCCGTGTTGATTCTGGATGAAGCGACCTCCGCCCTTGATATGAAGAGTGAGGCACTGATTCAGGGCGAGCTGGAGAAGCTGGCTCGGGGACACACAACGTTTATCATTGCACACCGCTTCAGTACTCTTCGCATGGCACAGCGTCTCCTCGTGTTTGAGAAGGGACGCATCATCGCCGATGGTACTCACGATGAACTTTACGAGCAATGCCCCCTCTACCGCAATCTGTACGATGAGCAGGTGAGCGAGGCACAACAAAACAGCCGAGCTGCATGTTAACCCGTACTCTTTATTTTCTGCGTCGCTTCCTGTTGCCGCACATCCTGTTGTTCGGCATCGTCATCCTCACCGGTTTGGTGGCCGCTGCTGCCAGCGGATTGGGCATTCCGGTGATGGTGAAATATGTGTTCCCCGTGCTCTTTGACTCAACGCAGTCAACGGAGACACCGGATCTTTTCCGGATATTCCCGAGCTTGGCGGATGCCCCGCGCAGCACGCTGTTGGCCGTGGCTGCTCTGACGATGCCCGCGATGTTTTTTGTGCGAGGGGTAGCGCAGTGGCTCAATGCGGTGATGGTCAATTTGCTCGGTATCCGCATTCTGGAGGATCTGCGCATGGCGGTGTTCGATCGCCTGCAGGAGCTGCCGCTGTCCTATGTGGACGGCTCCCGCAAGGGTGACATCGTCAGCCGCGTGGTGACAGATACCTCGAACGTGCAGAACGTGCTGGGCAAGGTTGCCAATGACCTTATTAAGCAGCCGCTGACGGCTTTGTCTGCCATGGCTGCCTTCATTTTTATGCTGTTCTCGTACAGCGGCAGTTGGGTGTTTGCCACATGTATTTTGCTGCTGGGGCTGGCCATTTGGCCCGTGGTGGAGTTCGGACGACGAGTAGCTGTTAAATCGCGCCGCGCTCAGGAGGCGATGGGTGATCTCAACTCCGTGTTGCAGCAGAACTTGGAGGCTCAGCGGGAGGTGCGTGCCTATGCTATGGAGGAGCAGCAGATCCGCAGTTTTGCGGAGGCAACGGATACTTATAACTCGAATGTCATCAAGCAGGTGAAGTATCAGAAAGCTCTCGTGCCCATCGTTGAGGTGGTCACGGCTCTCTCTCTTTCTGTGTTGTTGGTGAGTGCCCGAAGCTCGAACGTGGATCTGCAGACCTTCTTGGCCATTGCGGCTTCTCTCTTCTTCTGTTTCGACTCGCTGCGCCGCACGGGTATTGCCTACAATTCCTTCAATGCCGCGCAGGGGTCGCTCAGCCGTCTCGAGGAGGTGCTGCGGGAGCCCAATCCCATGCCGGAGCCTGCAGAGCCCAGGCACTTCCCCGGTCCCGTTCGCGGGGAAATTGAGCTTTGCGGCGTGAACTTCCGCTACGATGAAAATCACCCCGCGCTGCAGGAGGTGAATCTGCGCATTCCCGCCGGTCAAATCGTTGGCCTCGTGGGGCCCAGCGGTGCCGGTAAAACGACCTTCGCGAGCCTCATCCCTCGCTTTTACGATCCCACGGAGGGTTGCGTGAAGATAGATGGAATAGACATCCGCGACCTGACCTACCGCGAGCTGCGTGATCAAATCGCACTGGTCGGCCAGCAGGCTCTGCTCTTTGCGGGCAGCATTCGTGATAACATTGCCTTGGGCAAGACGGATGCCACGCCGGAGGAGATCGGGAGCGCGGCGGAGGCGGCGCGGGTCAGTGTCTTCTTGGACGGCGATAAGACCTTGGACACGGAACTGGGGCAGGGGGGCACGGGGCTTTCCGGCGGCCAGCGGCAGCGCGTGGCCATTGCCCGCGCTTTTGTGAAGAACGCACCGATCCTCATTTTGGATGAGGCGACTGCCTCCCTGGATGCAGAGAGTGAGCGCGAGATTCAAGAGCAGCTGGACTCCCTGGCTCAGGGGCGCACCACGCTCATCGTGGCGCATCGTTTCAGCACCATTCGCAATGCGCACCGCATTCTCGTCTTTGACCGGGGGCGCATTGTTGCCGATGGCCCGCACGAGCAGTTGTATGCAGAGTGCCCGCTCTACAAGGAGCTCTATGACCGCCAGGGCATGGATAAAGAGGCTCAGTCTGCATAAGTTCCGTATATTTTCAGCCAGTGGGGTGTTTTCTGCTTGCTTTTCTGTGCCATCGGGCGCATAATGGGGAGCATGAGTAAGCCGAGTATCTTAGCGGCGCACGACATCAACAGCCGTGCCGAGTTCCACAGTGACATCAGCATTCCTTCCAAAACGGGTAACCCGGTGCTGGATGCGAACCTTTATGATCTGGCACATCGTTTTTGCGGAGAACATAACCCGGACGTGGTGCTGGAGATGCTGGCTACGACCATGAATGCGGCCATGGATCCCGAGTCGGAGGAGCATGACCTGAAGATCATGAGCGTAACCATCAATGAGATGTTGGATGCCGACCGCATGTTCCGTCCCTACCGGAATGTCCGTAAAGTGACTTGCTACGGCTCTGCCCGAACGCAGCCGGAGGACCCTTCTTATAAGATTGCCAAGAAATTCTCCCGCGAGATGACTAAGCGCGGTTATATGGTCATTACAGGCGGTGGCCCCGGTATTATGCAGGCTTGCAATGAGGGGGCAGGGGAGAAAAATTCTTTCGGTCTCAACATTACGTTGCCGTATGAGCAGCACCCTAATCATGTGATGCTCAACAGCAAAAAGATGATGAATTTCTACTATTTCTTTACCCGTAAGCTCAATTTCCTCAAGCAGACGGACGCGCTCGTGGCCTTTACGGGAGGTTTCGGAACCATGGATGAAATTTTCGAGACGATCACCCTCATCCAGACCGGTAAGTCCACGATCTTCCCCGTGGTGCTGCTGGATCCGCCCGGGGAGATGTTCTGGCGGCGTTGGTGGGACTTCGTGTTGCGCGAGCTGCTGGCCGCCGGCATGATTTCCCCGGAGGATACGCGGCTGATGTATCTCTCCAAGAGTTGGGAGGATGCTGTGGAGCATATCGAGCATTTCTACAGCCGCTTCCACTCCTATTTCTTCTTTGAGGATACCATCACCCTGCGCCTTATGAGTCCGCTGAATGAGGAGTCGTTGGACTGGCTCCGCACGGACTATGCGGACCTGATGCCGAAGAATGATCTGCGCCAGACGGAGAGCCGCGATGACCTTGACCCTCAGCCTGCTCTCTCTGAGCTGCCGCGCCTGCGCTTTGCTTTCCGCCGGGGGAACTACGCGCGCCTGCGCATGCTCATCGATGCGGTGAATGACCTCAGTTGATTGACAACCCGCTTGCGGCCGGGATCTCAGGCTTGACCGTTCGCTGCGCAAATAAAAAGGGGCAACCTTGATGGGCTGCCCCTTCGTTTACGAAGAACTTTTTTGCAGCGCGTCTGCGCTGCCTTCGATCGGTTTTATTGCTTCGTCTCAGACGCGGCCTCCGCCTTGGCCTTGGCGCGGCGCTCGCGGTAGTCGCTCACGATCTCAGCCAGCTTGTGCTCCGCCTTGACCTTGCATTTCTTGGCCTCGTCCCGGCACTTTTTCAGTGCGCCCAAAATCTCATCACGCACCGTTTTGGCCGCACGGAAGGATTCCTTGTGGTCATTGTTGTACTGCTTGTCGGAGAAATACTCCGTGTACTGGCTGCCCTCACGCATGATGGAGAGACGCCAACCTTGGAACGCCGTTTTTTTGTAAGTATAGCGTGAAATATTCTTCGCTTTCATGGCCTCAGTTTAGCACATCCTTCCGCAAAATCAAGTGCAAAATCGGCGAATATTTAATTATTCCAAACAGTTTCTTGTCGATTTGTGCAAAAAAAGTGTATTTTGTGTGTCATACAATCTGTATGTTCCTCGTTTCTTTGACTTCATGCAGACCGGGGATGAGAATTCTTTTGACAAGCGGGAGGGAAGCTAGTAAAATGTGCACATGGAAACGGAAGAACGGCTTGTGGCAGCGGCGCGGAAAGTGCTGGATGAGATGCTGGTACCCCTCGGCTATGAATTTGAAGTTACGGTTAATTGCGGTGAGGAGGGGCCGGAGCTGATGATCGGCACAGCGGACGCCAAGTATCTCATCGGCGAGAATGGGGATCGATTGGATGATTTGCAGTACTTGGTGAACAGGCTGGTGCAGGCGGAGTGGCCGGATGCACCGAGGGTGCGGGTTGATTGTGAGCACTACAGGGAGCAGGCGGAGGCCCGCTTGTTGCGCCGAGCTCGTTCGCGTGCGGAGCATGTGCTGCGCACGGGGCGTTCTTTGCAGATGGAGCCGTTGAATGCCTACCAGCGCCGCTTGGTGCACAATGAGCTGGCCAAGATGCCGGGAATCGCGACGGCCTCCGAGGAGTCGGATTCACGTTTTAAGCGCATTACCATCAGCCGCATCGGGGAATGAGGTGGCTTCTGTCGGGGCTGGTCTGCTTGGGCTGGTGGGTTGCATCGGCGGAGGAGCCGCAGCATCGTTTGTATGCTGCGGAGGACTTTCCGACGGAGACCTTGCGTGTTCGTATGGAGCCGCTCCGGCAGCTGGATCCACAGGCTTCGTATCAATTGGTACCTCTGCCGGCTCGTGCGCAGACGCTGCAGCAGGCGCACCGAGTAGCTAAGGCCATCGAAGATGGGGTGACGCAGTTGCCGTGTCTGGCGTTGGTAGATGAGCAAGGTTGTTATGCGTGTGTGGGGCTAGGGGATAAACTTACCCCGGAGGCCTTGGAGCAGGGGCGTGCTCTGGCCGCTGATGAGAAGCGCCGGGAGAGGGCGCAGCAGCGTCTTTTGCAGGCGCACCGGTATTTGCTGTTTGCGGAGTTGGCGTTGATTCATCCTATGCAGATGCAGGATTTGGAGGAGCGTGTTGCGCGCTGCCGCAAGCTGATGAAGAGTCCGCATGCAACTGTCGCCGTCAGACAGAGCTTGGGCTTGTTGGCGCTTTACCCGATGCTGATGAAGCAGTATTCGCTATTGTATACCGGTGGGCATTCGCCTCAGTCGGAGGCAAAGCTGTTGGAGGCGATTGAGGCCTTGGACCGTGCGCGGGATGCAGGGCCGAATACGGCGTTGGGGCGCAAGGCTCATGCAGAGCGTGAACGCTTGCGTGCGGCCCGTTTGCAGGCTCGTCGGTTGGAATTCGGATCATGAAGCACCATTTACTTACTCCGCACAGTCAGATCAGCCTTCGTTCCGGTGAGGACGATAAGGTGATGCTCAGTTATTTCGGCCCGCGTCTGGCGGACCCGGATGATGCCTTTGTTTGCCCGGTTGCGGAATATCCGTTGATGCCGACGGACTATGACGCACGCGGTGGATTCATGAATCGCTCCGGGGAGTCTGCGCTGCATTTGGTGATGCCGGATGGCTCGCGGGCCGTGGATTTGCGCTTTGCGTCGGCGGACTTGCAGCCGCATCGCGTTGTGCTGCATCTGCGGGATGCCGTGTGGCATGGGCTGGAGGTGGTGGTGGAGCTTGGCATTGACCCGGCGGAGGACGTGCTGGCGTGGTCTGTCAGCCTGCATAATGGTACGGATGGTGCGGTGCAGGTGCTCCGGGCCCTCTCCGCTGCTTGGACGGAGAGGGCGGAGAGATATTTTGTAACGACATTCCGGGGTGCTTGGGCGGGTGAAAGCCTTTTGCAGGAGGAGGAGCTCATGCGTGGCAATGCCCTCTGTGTGGGAGCTGATACGGGCATTAAAAATGCGCAAGAGGGTACGCCGGGGATGGTGCTCGCTCCGGGGAACCCCGCTCAGGAGGAGCAGGGGGAGTGCGTGCTTGCGGCTCTCTGTTGGAGTGGTGTGTATTCTTTGTTTGTTAAACATAGTGTATACGGGCATGTTTTTGCCGGGTTGGGGCACGATTTTGCTTCTTCGCCGTACACCATGTTGCCGGGGTGCAGCGTGACTCTGCCTGCGGTGTTGCTGGTGCGCAGTAACGCAGGGAAGGGGGCTGCGTGCCGTACTTTGCACCGTTATGTTTCTAATCATGTTTTGCCAAAGCATGATTTGCCCCTGCATAACTGTGTGTTGAACAGTTGGGAGGGCGTGCATTTCGATGTGCGGGAGGAGGCTCTGCATGAGATGATGCGCCGCGCGGCTCACATCGGGGCTGAGGTATTTGTTTTGGATGACGGTTGGTTCGGCAGTAGAAATGATGATACATGCTCGCTGGGGGACTGGCAGCCGAATCCGGAGAAGTTGCCCGGGGGAATCTCGGCTCTTGCCGCGTATGCCGCCGAGCAGGGGCTGCGTTTCGGTCTCTGGATTGAACCGGAGATGGTTTCCCCGCAGAGTGAACTCTACCGCTGCCACCCGGAGTGGGCCTTGCAGCTGCCGGGGCGGCCTCTGCGAGAGGAGAGACACCAGCTCGTGCTCGACCTTACGAATCCGGAGGTGCAGGAGTTTATTCTTCGCACGGTCTCGGATCTGTTGACAGAGCATCCGATCCTCTATGTGAAGTGGGACTGCAACAGAAAGATAACCGAACTCGGCAGTAATTATTTGTCTCCGAACCTGCAGGGTAACCTCCTCTTTGACTATATTGCGGCTTATTATGGGATCATGCGTGAGCTTCGTCGGCGTTTCCCGGCTGTTACTTTCCAGTGCTGCAGCGCGGGCGGCGGTCGAATGGATTTGGGTGCTGCGGCCTATCACGAGGAATTCTGGTGCAGTGATAATACAGATGCCTTCGAGCGTTTGAAGATGCAGTGGGCCCTCAGCCATTTCTTCCCGCCGTCGAGTATGGGATCACATGTTACCGTGAGCCCGAACCTCTACACGGGGCGCTGCACGTCTCTCAAGTTTCGCTGCGATGTTGCCACGCCGTTCCGTTTCGGGGTGGAGCTCGATTCGCGCGCACTCTCCGATGCCGAGGCTGCTGAGTTGCGCTCCAGGCTTCAGATGGCCAAGGAGCTGCGCCCCCTCTTGGCAGAATCTCAACTCTATCGCCTCGTTTCTCCCTACAAGGGATCGGACTGCGCGCTTCTTTTCGTTCACCGCAACCTCCGCCGGGCCGTTCTCTTTGCCTACACGGGCGAGCGTCTCTTCACAGACCAACACACTCGCATCCGCCTCAGCGGTCTTGCACCTTCCGCCCGCTACTCCCTCACCGAGCTCGCCGAGGACTCCACCGGCTTCCGCTGTCCCCTCCGTTCCCAAACCATCGGCTCGGACTACCTCACCACCACCGGTCTCCCCATACACTGGAACCGCCCCCTCCAATCCTGCATCATCCTGCTGGAGCTGGTAGATGACACTATGCCGTGAATACTCAATCTCCGTTTCTGCTTACCAGACAGCATACTTCAGTCCTCAAGGGTCTGGCAATTCTCTTGATGATATTCCACCATGTGAACATTCATATGGTTACGTTATCGTACCCTTTGGAGTACCCCTCTATTTATGAGTATCTTGGGGGAGGTGCAAAAGCCTGCATCGCTTTATTCGCTTTTGTAACGGGATACGGATACTTTTTCATCGCTCAGCGTGCGACCTCCCGACTGGAGGCGTGGCGGCATTGTATCTGTCGATTTTACCCGCGATTTCTCTGTGTGTACTTACTCATTGTGGTGCTTTCCTTGCTGTTTCCGGTAGGGTCACTGCAGCCGCACAGCGCAGTAGATTATCTATTGGGGGCCTTGGGGGGGTGCGATGTTTTCTATGATTACTGGTATATCGCTTTTTATCTACTTGCCACGTGTTTGATTCTGCCTCTAATGACTCCGGTTAATAAGGAGCGTTTGAATATATTACAGTTATCTTTTGTTGTGCTGCTCTTGGCATCGTCGTATGTTTCCGGTTCTCATCTGGGGTCTCTTTTCTGGCACCTCGGCATGCCTACGGATCTGAATGTCCGTATCGTGTCATTTTGGGTAGTCTCACCGCTTCGGGAGGCACTTGTTTGGTTACCGTTTCTTTTCATCGGCTGGTTTTCCGCCGCCGGTTGTATTCAAAGAAGGATTGGAGATTTTGCGATGTTGCTTATCTCCCTCGGTTTTGCTCTTGCCTTCGATGTCCGATATACCGGTATTCTGGTTGTCTCTCTTCTGCTGTCCGTTTTTATTTGCCGATTTACTGATCGTGCTGCTGCCTGTTTGTCTGCTTTGGGTTTGATGTCGGCCTATATGTGGCTCAACCATCGTCTCATTTTTGGATATTGGTTTGCAGACTGTTGTTATTCGTGCCCCCCCCCAATAAACTTTGTAATTGTTATACCTCTTTCCTACATATTGGCACTGCTCATGCATGTAAGCATTGAGTGGTCATTCAATAGGGTGCGCGCGTCGATGATCGCCCTGAAGCACCTTAGGACAAACGACCGTGCCTAGAAAAGTCACTCGCGCTCTGCTCCCAAGGGGGCAGGTCACTACTTGAAGTGAACTGGAGCTCAGAGCAACATGCCGTCAGCACTTTCTTGTTCCGGAGCTTCATCATCGCGGATGATGAAGACTAGATCGTTGGGGTCCAGATTGAAACGTTTGAATATACCGGTCAGAATGGATAACTTTGATTCCGTGCTGTTATTGGTCCATACGTAAATACCGTGACCAATGTATTCTCTTGATTTCCAAAGATTATCCGAGATTGTAAAGTTTGAAGCGAGCCCTTTGTCCTGTGATGTAGCGAGCTCGGTCATCCCATTGCGCTCCGCGTCACAGATCAGACTTAAGATACCCGAGAACATTTCAACCCATTTCCTGACCGGATATTGCGTATCTTTGTATCGGAAAGCAACAATTTTCCGTCCCGTCAGATCAGCTTGTTCGTCCAGAGAGTATTCACTCATTTGTTTTCCCGTCGGCTTGTAGGTTGTCACGGGCATCGGCCAAATGGTCAAGGCTTTGTCAGCCAATATCTGACTGCGCTTCTGAATTTCTTCCAGCGTCCATTTATCTTGTTTGGCGATCCATGCGTTTAATTTGATACCGCTGTCATTGAAACCATGCTCCATGGTCTTTTTTTGCGTGAAGGAGGCATTTTTGTACTTTGAGTTATACGCTGTGAGTGTCAAATTGCCTATCCTGTGCAACCACTCCTCATGAATTCTCTCGTAATCCGGACCAAGCTCTTTCTTCCATGCTGAATTCAGTTCTTGCGGCATGATATGCTCAGTTGAGTAACTCCCCTCATCGCAATGGCGGTAGATGTCTTTATCCTCGAGAGAGGTACCATTCTCCAGACGCTCCAGAATATAGATTCTATTCTTGGCGTGCATCTTGTATACCGGCTTGTTTATAAATTTTTCAATGAACTCCCGGTCATCAGGGAATCTCGCATTATCCGTCCTAGTTGTGATTGCACATTTGTACTTTTCAACGTAATTTTCCTCATTCTTCTCATAACTGACGATTCTATGGTGTAGTGTCAGGAAGACTTTGTTCAGCGAGGAAGTGGGTAGGTCGGAGAAGAAGCGACGTGCTATGTAGCTTTCTGCTGTCAAAAAGATTTGAGTAACCTGATTGAGGTCGAGTTTCCCTTCATCATACAGGCGAAGAACCTCCAAGAAGAAGGGTCGAGAGACTGTTGTCTCCAACCTATTCAGTCTCCGTATACAGCCATTAAGTGCTTTGCTCGGGGTTTCAGCATCGAGAAGGATTGCGTATCTCTTAGCATAATCAAGCAATTCGCACAAAAGAGGCTCTGATTGTATTTTCTCTCGTTCTACATACTCCTTGAAAACGGTGTAGACTTTATTCTGTGAGGGGATGGATTGTTCCTTCACACTGAGGTAATCACGAACAAATGCACTCACATTGAATTGAGTCTTCTGTTCTATCTTGTTCCAGTATTTCTCGTAGTATACTTCTTGCTCTTCAGTGCTTTGTCCCATCAAAATGAAATTTCTGATCTTATCCCCTTCACTCAACCCGAGTCCGGTTGAATTCAGACTCTCAAAGATGAGTTGAGCATTATCATCAGAGTTCAGATGAATACTGATAATTTCAAGGCGGCACAGTGCATTGTAGATATCGTCAACCGACACTTCCTTCTTTTCCAGCTCCTCGCAAAAATAGCAGTAATTCGTCGTTATATTGGAGCCGGGAACGAATTCGGTCGGATCACCGAAGAGTTTCTCGTACGCCGTTCTGTCATGTTTGACGGGACGTAATCTGAAACGGTCATCACCGGATTTATATTGGTCAATCAGATAATAATCGAATATTTTTTCTTTCAACAACTTATCCTTGGCGATCAACTTACCCTTGTCCAATAGATTATAGATGGCAAGAAACAGAAGCGAAACGGTTGTCAATCTTTGCTGACCATCTATAATCCGGTATTCATCATCTGATCCCGCCCCGTCAGGATTGCTTTGGGATACGATGCTGCCGAAGAAATGACTTTTCCTCTTTTGCAAAATTATCTTTTTGAGGTCGGTGTAAAGTTGTTTGCAGTGTTCAATCTTCCAATCGTAATTCCGCTGGTACACGGGAATGACGAGTCTTTTGCCTCCCCCGGACATAATTTTAGTGAACTTGCACTCTTCTCCTTTCATGTGTAACTTTCTGTTTTATGGAACTTTAACATAGGTAGGGCTCTGAGTCAAGAGGAAGGGGTAATTTTTCTTTCAATTTCCTTGCTTCTCGTGTGAGGAGGGGGTATAATGGGTGTATGAGACGAGTAGGAGTATGGCTTGGGATGACAGTGGGGGGATTTTTGGGTGTGGTGGTAACGCTGTGGGCGGTGGGGTTGCCGGTGTTTCAGCCGTGGGTGGTGTTGCCGGTAGTGGGTGTCGTGGGCTGCGTTGTGTGGTGGATGCGGGGGAGCCGGTTGAGGCGGGCACTCGGAGGATGGGCGGCGGGGGTGATCATGTGTGTGGTTTGTTATCTGCTGATGAAGGCACCATCGGATGATACGGAGTGGCAGATGCCGTGGCGAGAGGCTCCGGAGTTTTCTCTTGAACAAGGGGGCGAGGTGCTGCGTGTACGCGGGGTGAGGGATTTTTCCTATCCCAAGGTGAAGTATGAGCAGGAGCGTTACAGGAAGGTAGACGTGATGCTACCGCAGTATCGGGAGGAATGCTATCCTCTTCAAGAACTGTGCGGGGTGGATTATGCGGACTGTTTCTGGGACGGCCACACCGCTGTGTGCCATACGATGCTGAGTTTCCGCTTTGAAGACGGGCGGAACCTGGTTGTCTCCGCAGAGACGCGGTTGCCGCAGGGGGTGGAGCAGAATGCCCTGGGCGGAATCTACAAAAAATACCGCATGCTGTATGTTTTCGGCACGGAAGCGGATATTTTCGGCTTGCGCACGGACCACCGGCATGAGGACCTGTACCTTTTTCCCATGCGGGTGAGCCGCGAGCAGGCTCGGGAGATGCTGCTTACCCTCGTGCGGCGGCAGGAGGAGGCCCGGCGCGATCGGGTTCCGTATAACACGCTCACCGATAACTGCTCCACCGGCGTGATTGCCGCTCTGCGCAGCACGGGTGCCGTGGATCCCGGCCCCATGGCCCACATTCTGAATGCAGGGCTGGCCGAGCAACTCTACCGCGCCGGTTTATTGGAGCACCGCCCAGGGGAGAGTTTCGCGGAGTTGCGCCGCCGTGTCTCCTGCGGTTATGATGTCTCCCCTGACAACCGTGCCTCGTACAGCCATGCACTGCGGCAGCGCTGCGGCGTGACAGAGTAGGGGTGTCAGCGGCGTTTGTTCAGGTAACGCACGATGCCGCGCCCCACCGTGCGCGCATAAAGCTCCGCATTTTTCGGCTTGGCCAGCCACGCGGCATGCTGCGGGTTGGAGAGGAAGACCGCCTCCGTAATGGCCGCCGGCACCCACGAATCGTTGCAGGTGTTCAGCCAATCTCCGCCGCCCAGTCGTCCGTCATCGCGCAGAATGGTTTGTACCTGCTGCCCGCCGTTGGGAATGCTGCTGTTCATGAGCCCGGCGTTCAACTCCGCCGCCATGGCATTGGCCAGCGGAATGCCCACGGAGTTGCAGTAGATTCCGCCCTCGGTATAGATTTGCCAGTTCTCGGAATAACTGTTATGATGCAGAAAAACAACCGCTGCGGGTTTTTGGTCCAGCGCATAATCCGCGCTCAGGATTCCCACAGCCATGCGCCTCGGATGGTGGCGAGATCGGTACACGGCCCCCGGCTGCGGTGTGTTCACTTGGTGTACCCCCGCGCGGCGCGCGCAATCCGCCAGCTTGGGATCCTTGGGCGCGGCACCCCGGTTGCACACCTTGCAGATGTAGCCGGCCTTCTCGATCTCCTGCTTCACGAACCCCACGTTGCGGTACCACCAGGAACACTCGTCTATCATACCACCGTGCCGACCGTTCGGCGTCTGTGCCCCCGGTGCGCCCATGTGGTGCCCAATGTCCAGCACCACGGTGCGCGAGTTGCGAACCTGCCGCTGCATGCACTGCGAGGTACAGGACGTAGTGAAGAAAAACGCGGCAAGCAGAAAGAAGAGAAAAAAGATTTGGGAACGTTTACGCATAACTTGTTAAAGAGGAAGCTGCCCCTGAGCGCCCCCCGCCGGGGAGACACCCAGTTTGGCATAGGCCGCCGGCAAAGCCTCGCGCCCGCGCGGCGTGCGTTTGATATAACCCTGCATGATGAGGAAAGGCTCGTGCACGTCCTCAATGGTGGACTCATCCTCCCCCACGGCAACCGCCAGCGAGGAGAGCCCCACGGGGCCGCCGTCAAATTTATAAATCATTGTCTCCAACAGACGCTTGTCCATTTCATCCAAGCCATCGTCGTCAATATCCAGCATGGTTAAGGCGGCCTGCGCCACTTCATCCGTAATGTGACCATCCGCCCGCACCTGGGCATAATCGCGCACCCAGCGGAGCAGGGCATTGGCCACGCGGGGGGTGCCGCGAGAGCGCCGCGCGATGCCCCGGGCTCCCTCCGGCTTGAGCTCGATACCCAGCAAGCCGGCGGATCGGTGCAGAATGCGGCACAGGTCCTCCTCCGAGTAGTAATCCAGCCGGTTGATGAGGCCGAAGCGGGAGCGCAGGGGCCCCGTCAGCATGCCGGCGCGTGTGGTAGCACCCACCAGGGTAAACTTGGGCAGGTTCAGTTGAATGGACCGTGCCGCCGGTCCCTGGTCGATGATGATATCCAGCCGAAAATCCTCCATGGCGGGGTAGAGGTACTCCTCAATTGACGGATGCAGTCGGTGAATCTCATCGATAAAGAGGATGTCCCCGCGCTCCACGTTGGTTAAAATTCCCGCCAAGTCCCCCGCTTTTTCGATCTGGGGCCCGGACGTGGTATGCAGCTTGTGCCCGACGGCATTGGCGATGATGTTGGCCAGCGTGGTTTTGCCCAACCCCGGCGGCCCGCTCAGCAGAATGTGGTCCGGCACGTCCCCGCGCAGTTTGGCGGCCTCCACCATGAGAAGAAGCCGCTCCTTCACCTTCTCCTGCCCGCAAAACTCGCTGAAGACAGGGGGACGGAGGGAGAGATCGAAGTTACTGACGGGTGTTTCCGCCATGCGGGTGTAGAGGGAATCTGCCATGACCGAGGGCATTTTAGCACGATACCGCCCGCTAGTCAATGCTACAGTCCGGCCCCTCCGTCGGCTTTTGTGTGCCTGTACGGCAGTTTCGCATTGTCAAGCGCGCCGCATGGGGGTATACTGGGGGCATGGACGAGGAACCGCAAGACTTTAATGCCTTCAATCATTGGGACAGTGCCGGCGCGGTGCTTCTGCTGGCGATTGCCGCCGCTGCGTTGAACTATACCTTCAACGACAAGAACATCACATGGAGTGCCATCATCGTCATCGTCGGGGTTGCGGCAGCGGTGGTCGTCTTTTTTCTGCAGTTCATTACCAAGAGCAAGCATGTGGGGAGCATCGTCTGCTATGTGGGGGGCATATTGACGCTGCTCTATCTGCTGCTTGCCATCCTCGGTTGGCGGGCCGTGCTGAATGAGCCGGATCCCGTGTCGCCCTCGCAGGAGGAGGCGCCGCAGCAAGAGGCGCGCTGACGGCTCACTCCGCCGCTTCCTCAGCCCCCGGGTCCGGCGTCAGGATGTCCTCCAAGGCGGATGCCAGTTCATCGGAGCCATAGCAGCGGGGCTCCGTATTCATCAGCTTATCCAGCACGCGGATCAGACGCGCGGTGTTGATCGTCAGCCCGTTTGCCGTGGCCCAGGCCGTCTGCGGACTGCGGACGTAGCCATCGAGCAGCTTTTGCGCCGCCTCTGCCGCGCGGGCTAAGTCGTCATGCAGAGCCGTCAACTCCGGAGCCACACCATCGGCCGTAGTTCGATTGCGCACGGACTCCAGCAAGGGAAGGGCGCAGAGCAGAGTCTCGTTCGCATTCTGCAAGCGGTCGAGGTCTTGCTGAGCGGCCTGCCATTCCTCCTCCGTGTAATCGGCTTTCGTGCTCAGGCAGAATTTCTGCACGATGGGCGCGAGCGGCTCACGCAGGGCAGGGGTGCTCTCCAAGGCCAGCACCACGCTGCGGCACAGTCGGCTGCAGATCACGCCGCCGTTCTGTCGCCCGGTCTCCACCTGCAGGAGCAGACCCGGTTCTGCCTGAGGAGGGCGCATCTGCACCAGGTCGAGCGCGGGCCGCAGGGCTTCCACCTGTTCGGCTACAGCCGCAACCCTCGCATCGGGGTCCCCCGTCTCCTTGCCGAGCAACTCCGTGAGCGCCTCCGCTCGGGAATAAAACTCCCGCAGCGCGGCCAGGTAGCTCGCGCAGTCCATGGCCTCCTCTGCCGTGCCTTCAGCCGAATCCTCCGGGGGCGCGGGCGTTGCGTCCGCGCGGCATTGGCGGCAGTCGCAGGACTCCGTCGGGGTGGCCGCCTCCGTCAGGGCGGCGCAGGATAACAGGCAGAACAGTGCCGTGGTTCTCATATCACACGCCATTGTAGCACGTCTGGGGTCGAACGGCAAGCAAAAAATCCCCCGGTGCACCTCCTCAAAGCACACCGGGGGAAATACGCGCACGCGCGCGCGTATTATTATTAATAGACGTCCTTCTGGTAACGCTTGGCTGCCTTCATGTCCGCCAAATAGGCCGCAGCCTCCTCCGGGGACTTGCCGCCGTGCTCAGCGATGATGCGCAGCAGGGCCGCCTCCACATCCTTGGCCATGCGGTTGGCATCGCCGCACATGTAGAAGGCCGCGCCTTTCTCCAGCCACTGCCAGATCTCCGCGCCGTCCTGCTCCATCAGGTTCTGCACATAGATCTTGTAAGCCTGGTCGCGGCTCCAAGCCACGGAGAGCTTCAGTTTGCCTGCGTTCACCAGTGCCTCCAGCTCATCCTCGTAGCAACCGTCGGTGGCCTTGTAGGGGTTGCCGAAGAAGAACCACATGGGCCCGGTGGCACCATCCGCCACACGCTGCTGCATGAAGGCGCGGAAGGGCGCAATGCCGGTGCCGGGGCCTACCATGATGATGGGCACGCTGCCGTCCTCCGGCAGGCGGAAGTTCTTATTCGTGTGCACAAACACCTTCACCTTGTCCCCCGGCTTCACGCGGTCCGCCATGAAGGTGGAGCACACGCCGTTGCGCTTGCGGTCGGAGCCCTTGGGCGTGTAGCGCACGGCCCCCACGCAGAGGGAAACCTGCCCCGGTACGGCATCCGGGCTGGAAGCGATAGAGTACAAGCGGGGCGTGAGCTTGGGCAGAATGCCCACCAGCGCCGCTCCGTTCGGGAAGCTCGCCTTCATGTCCTCGCTCTGCGCCAAGTCCAGCAGGTCGCGGCCCCACACAAAGTCCTTCAGCGCGTCCTTGTCCGCCAGAATGCCGGCCAGTTTCTCGCTGTTCGCAAAGGTGTTCCACTTGGTCAGTGTGCCCTTCTTCAGGCCCGTGATGTCGCAGGCGGTGATGAGGGTGTCGCGCAGGGTGGCACCGTTCACCTCTTCCGCGCCGTCCAGCCCCAAGGCAGCTAACAGGGCATCCACCAGCGCGGGGTCATTCTGCGGGATGACGCCCAGCGCATCGCCGGTAACGTAGCTCAGGCCGGAGCCCTCCAGCGAGTAGTCGATGTGGATGGTCTCCTTGGCGCTGCCCGGTTTGGTGACGGGACGAACTCCCAGCACGGTGGCCGGGAACGGGTTCTTCATACTATACGGTTCCATGGTAAAATGTGAATGATGGGATTTGCCCCAGCATACGCCTTTACCGCCCGCATGTCAAGCAGGAAAATCCGGATTTTCGCGCGCCGGGGCAAAACGGGGCAGGGGGCCTCAGAGGATTGCCGCAGCGGGGCAGCCCATCTCTTCCTCCATGCGGTGAATAATCCCGCTCAGGTCGGGGTCTGCCGCCATCTTCTCCTCCACCGTGCGTGTGGCGTGAATGACGGTGCCGTGGTCCCGACCGCCGAAGGCCGCGCCTATCTCCTGCAGCGAGTTCTTCGTCAGCTTGCGGGCCAAATACATGGCCACCTGGCGGGAATGCGCAATACCTGCCGTCCTCCTGCGTCCGTTCAGATCCTCCACCCGCACGCGGAATTCCTCGGCCACTGCGTTTTGGATGTCCTCGATGGTCACCTTGGAGGCCTTCCGCTTGTCCAGCAGGTCGCTCAACTGGGCGCGAGCCTCCTGCACGGAGGGGCTGCGGCGGGAGAAAGCCGCGATGCTGGAGATGCGTGTGAGGCCGCCCTCCAAGCTGCGGACGGAGGAGCTGATGTTGCGGGCCAGGTATTGCAACACCTCATCGCTGATGAGCTCGCTGCGCCAGCGGCGCGCCTTGTTGCGAAGAATGGCCAGGCGTGTCTCGTAGCAAGGGTTCTCCAAGCACACGGTCATGCCTTGCTCAAAGCGCGTGCAGAGCCGCGTCTCCATGTTCGTGATGCGGGAGGCCGGGCAATCCGCGCACAGCACTACCTGTTTTCCGCTCTCGAAAAGGGCATTGAAGGTGTGGAAGAACTCCTCCTGCGTCTTGCCTTTCTTGGCCAAAAACTGGATGTCATCAATGAGCAGCACATCGGCCCGGCGGTAACGGCGGCGGAAGTTGCTGAGGGCCTCTCCCTTCTTGGCCAGCGCATCGATGTAGCTGTTCGTAAACTCCTCACCCGTCACATACAGCACCTGAATGTTCTCGTCCTGCTGCCGAATCTCGTTGCCGATGGCCTGCAGCAGGTGCGTCTTGCCCATGCCGGAGTCTCCGTAAATGAACAGGGGATTGAAGGCGCGCGTGTTCTCCGCAGCGGCCTGCGCCACACGGCAGGCGGCAGCATAGGCCAAGCGGCTGTTGTCGCCCACTACAAAATTCTCAAAGCGGTAGTCCTCATTCAAGCCGCTGATGATGGGCTTGCTGCGCGGGCGGCGCGTACCTTTGGCAGCGGGGCTTTTGGCGGCTCCGCTCTTGTCGGGGCGGGTGGGTGCCTGCTCCTGCGCCGCCTCTGCCTGTGCAGCAGACTCCTGCTCGGGGGCTCCTGCCTCGCCGACGGCCTCGACGAATTGCAGCTCGCGTGAGGCTTTCATGACACGCGATACCGCATTCTGAATCAGGCGGCTGTAATTCATCTCCACCCACTCGATGAGCATCCCGCACTCATACTCGATGATCAGCTTCGTCCCCGTGTCCTGCAGCAGACGCATTTTGGAGAAATACGTGTCCATCCAATACTCCCCTACCTCCCCGGTGCTCTGCATGTCCGCCACCAGGCGGCCCCAAAGCTCTGTCTCCTTTGTCTGCTCCATTGTGTCTGTTCTCGATTTCTTTTCCTTGCCGTCCTCGCTGCCTTGTCTCCTCCTCGGAGCTCGGGGCAGGGGGGCGTTGCGGGGATGACTATGCCACGTTTCGCTCCCTTTGAAAAGGAATTTTTTGAGCTGCGGACTTTTTCCAACCCGCCCGCTTTCCTGTTCCATCGGTGTTCCACGCTGTCCCGGATTTCTTCTCCGCCGGGGGAGTTTTGTTTAAGTTTCCTTGATTATTATTTTCGCTATGCCCTGTTCAGTGTTTTCTCTGTGGAACATTCTCCGTAAAATGCGTAAAGCGTTGATACTCAACAACTTAAACCAATTTAAGAAAAGTAAAATGAATGAGCGTTTGCTAGACTCTCATTCAGTGGAACGCCCATGGAAACGGCACTTCCGGCCCCTCCCTGCCGAGGAGCCCGCCTGTGACCCCCGGCCCCTCCTCTCTTCGCCCCGGAAGCACACACACCACCCCGCCGCCGAATACAACGGTGCTCCGCCCCCTCCCCTCTGCAGAGGGCGCACACCGCCCCGCCCAAGCGTCTTTTCAGGGGCCAACATGGGGACGTTCACTCACTCTCCGGGGCTGCCCACGGGACATGCTGCCGCCTTTTGCAGCATCGATGCGCGAACCGTACACGCAATGAGCATCGCCCCAATGCTCCCGCAAAAGCGGCCTTATCCCGGCCGCATTTCTATGCCGGATACCGGCTTCTCAGAAATTCGATTCCTCTGGGCAGGTGGATGTGGTGGTGGTAGGGAAGGTGGCGCGGGGAGAGGCGGGGATGTTTTTGCGTTATCTTGTACAGGCGACTGCCGCTACTTGCTCGACGCTCCGCACCTGAGCGTCCACATGTCTTTCACGACAGCCGCCTTGACTGCCCCGAGCACCTCCTCCGCGCATGCTCCGGGCCGGGTAGAGCTTGGCCTCAGCCCTTAAAACGCCGCCACAGGTCTAAGCAGAAGCGGAGCTGGTTGATCATCTCGCTGCCGAGTTCATTGAGGCCCCATTCATTGGCGGGGGTGTGCCCTACATCATCGATGGGGAAGACTTCCATGAAGCCGAAGTGGCAGCCGTCCGTTTTCTGTACGTCCTTGTAGTTGACGATGGGGTCCTTCTTGCCGACGATGAAGCGGAAGGGGGTGTAGACGCCGCCGATGGCCGCGCCGGTGAAGGGGGTGCGTGTGATCTTTTTGAGCCCCTGCACAAAGGAGGCGAAGGGTTGCATCTTCTGCGGCATGACCATTCGAGCGCCGAGGATGATGGGATTGGGTATGATGCGCGGAATGTCAAATCCACCCTTGTATTGCATGATTTCCGGGCTGGCACCGCCGCCTACACAGCCGATGCAGTTGGGCACAATGCGGGCAAGCTGAGAGGCGTAGAAGCCGCCGAGTGAGAAGCCCAGCATCAGGCAGGGCGGTATGCTCGGGTAGCAGAATCGCTGCCGAATCATGTCCTGTATCTGCTGGACGTTGAAGCTCAGTTCCTCCACAAACTCGCGGAATACATCGTCGCGCATGTCGCATTGGTGCTGCTCCATGATGTGAATGCTCTCCGCAAAGTGGTCGTTGTTCGGTTCTTTGTTCTCCGTCAGAACGCGTATGCCCGTCAGATGGGTGTCGAAGGTCACGAAAATGCAGTCCAGCTCCTTCACCACGGACCACAGGTACAGCGAGTTGTCGTAATAGTCCGACCCGATGCCGGTGAAGGCATAGACAACTGGCACGACACGGTGGCTCCAATAAATGTCATCCGGCGCAAAAACGGCACATCTCCAGCGCGCGAAGTGGTCGGTGTAGGCCGCAGCCTCGCCGATCTGCCACTCGGTCGACTCCAGTGGCGCATAGGCATGGTACAACTCCCCGCCGATGCCGTTCCAGCCGAAGTTTTCCCTACCCGCCACCAGGTCAAAATACGCCTTGCAGCCCGGCTTCGTAAAACGCTCCGGGAAAATGGGATTGCGAACCGGGCTCGCCCAGTCCCTGAATTGTGAGTTGTCAACGATAATTTTCATGTTATAGGGGACTTCCAATAAGTCTCCGAAAAACAACCTGATCCCACGAAAGGGCCTAATTTTATCAACGAAGTGAACGAATATACACAAAGGTTGCTATTCGTGCGCTTTGAAACATAATATGGGAGTATTTTACGCCTATTTTCC
>JALFWB010000043.1 GCA_022787425.1 Akkermansia sp. | reverse complement strand
TATGCGAAAATAACGAATGGTTTGTTTGCCAGGATCATTGGCAAAATTAGTGCACTTACCATTCTGCAATACGTAAACTTCATTAACGACAAGCCCATTGGCAGAATTAAGTATGCACTAAATTAATTCCGCCAACAGGTTACACTCAATATCGGGAGCAATGTTCTGTTGAAGGTCTCAGAGTCTATAAACAACGTCGGTTCAATCACTTTTAACAGTGGTGTCTCTATTGATTTAAATCAGCTCATCAAGGCCTCTCAATTCACGGCCAACGAAACAACAACCGGATTTCACACTGCAACCGGTGGTAGTTTTACCTTTGCTACAGGAACGGGAACGGTTACAGCAACAGGTTCACTTTCATGTCTTTACGATGGGGTATCGGCCACAGTTAGTTGGGCTGATGATCACAAGACCGGGACCATCACGTCGGTTGGCTACTACTATATCGCCGAGAATGACACAAGAACCTATAGTGAGGCCATTACCGATACACCGGCATGGATTACAGTAGGTGAACGTGGCACGCTATCTGCCGGCTCAGGAACAATAAATACGGAGATTAATGGAGGAGGGACAATCAGCGTGGCGGCGGGAGGCGGGGAGCTCTCCGTTTCAGCCGAAAAACTCAGAGAATTTACCGGCGATCTCGTTGTCAACAGTGGACGTTTCAATGAAGTCAACAATGGTCATGTATTCAGCAATGTCACCGTTGCAAACGGAGGGCAGTTCTGCATCAATGATGGCTACAACTACACCGAATCAGTCAGCATTGCAGGTACAGGATGGAACGCCAGCGACGATTACGCTAAAGAAGGTGCACTCAGGCTCGGCGATGGTGCGACACTTTCCGGAACTCTCACCCTCACAGGCGATGCCAATCTCATTGTTTATAATGGAGCAAAAGGAACACTATCAGGGACTCTGGATACCGGGGGACACGCACTAACTGTAAAGGGAAATGGAAAGTTGCTCTTCGGTAGTAGTGTTGTCATTGGCAGTGGTGAGGGCAACGCCAATATCGTAGCGGACAATGCACACATCGGCGTGAGAAATGGCGGAAGTCTCAGCATACTAAAGGACTACACCTGCAAGGGCCTGTATTCCGATGGGCAAGGAACAATTACTATCGGTGACGCGACGCATACGATTGTCAATTCCGTGGAACGCATCGAGTTGGGGGACTCTGGTACATCGGGTAAAATTACAACCTTAACGGTGAGTGCGAATTCCGTCCTAAAAATCACGGGGAATAATAACGACGGCAATAACTACAAGACTGTCTCAGCCCTACTGGGTGAATGGACTGCTCGCACAACTGCGACCATCAACGGCACATTGCTTTCAGAAGGTGCCGCACTGCAAGCAGGTGATACCGGGTACACGCTGAATGTCGAATCTACCGGACTTGTTGCAGCAAAGGGTATTAAACGGGCCAAGGGCAACAGTGCCACGATTGCAGTCAACCTCAGTGAAGGCAAGCTGGTGTTGGGTGAAACGGGTATCGAAGCGGGAGGGGTTACAGCCACCTCCACCGGCGGTGTCATCGGTAGCTATGCAGATACCACGACCATTGCTTCAGCTCTTTCCCTGACCTCCGGGACAACGACTATCAACACGAGCCAGTATACCATAAACGCAGACAATACTGTGACCGTACCCACCACGGGTGCGACGGGATCCACCATCACCATCTCGGGCAATATTAGCGGAGGTAATGGTACAAAGCTGGAGGTAACAGGTAAGGGTGAGGTAATTCTTTCCGGCACAGACAACAGTCTCCAAGAGCTGATGCTCTCGGGAGGGACAACGACCATCAGCGGGGCTACGGCTGTCAGTGGAATAAAGGGGGATGGAATTATCGCGGCGAATGATACCATCATACTTACGGTTTCTGACACCGGGATCTTGACTCACGATGGTTTCCAATACACCGGAACGGAATTGAGTGGTCTCAAAAATGGTCTAAGCATGTGGAATGGGGACAATGCCGGAAATGTAAGATACAATGTTCTTGTATCCGGAGGCAGCATCACACAGACCGATAATGTTACCAAGACCAAGAAAATATATGCAAAACTCAGCGATGTCAAGCTGATCAACACCGCCGACAAAACGTCAGTGCTAGGCGTGGATGCCGAGCTATCCGGAGCCAGCATAGGTGGAACTTTGGAGGTCGGAGACAATACAACAACAACGATCAAGAACTCGGTCACAGGCTCTACGGGTTCCTCCATTGCCACGCTCACCGGGTCCGGCACATTGAAGACCACGGGGGGTGAGACGAGTGTGACGAATGCCTCAGGTTTCAGAGGAACCTTGGAGGCAACGGACGGCTCGCTGACGGCAAACGGAACAACTACCGGGGATTCCGGCACTGTCACCCTTAGCACCTTGGCCGGGTTGAAGGCAACAGGAGGCAGCATTGAGTTGGCAGGGGTGGCGACCCTTACGATCACGGACCTTGTGGTGGCCGGGAACGGCAGCATCAGCGGTGCCGAAAATTACACAGCCAACAAGGTCAACATCGGAGCAGGTGAGGCCGGCAGACTTGTCGGCAACCTGAGTATCCAAGACGGCGGCACGATTACGCTTGATGCCTCGGCCGGAGCGACAACCGAAACCGGCGGCACGAAAGGCCTGTCGCTGAGTGCGCTGACCACCTATGCGGACGAAGGAACAAGCACGACCACAGGTTCCCTCACGCTCGGCAGCGGGTTGACGCTGAATCTTGATAAGCTCGGAAGGCTGACGAAAGGTGATAGCCTCACGCTCTTCAGCGGGGTAACAGCGGTGAACGGACTTTCAGCTGATGACCTGACCTCCATGCGATCAGGCACACTCGCTGCTGAGACTGTATTCAACGGCGTGGGGACGGGCAACTACAATCTGCGCTACAGCGACAATATTGTCTCCATCGTAGCACAGCGAGATACCCCCGAGCCGACGACGGCGACTTTGTCGCTGCTGGCGCTGATGGCCTTGGCGGCACGGCGGAGGAGGAAGGCATAAGAATTCGGTACGATGGGGTTGCCTGTGGATTTTAAGTAGTTTCGGCACAGGCAGCTCCGGTCGGCGCGCTCCTGAGAGTTTTCGGGGAGCGCGCCGATTTGTTGGTGGGTGCGTGAAAAAACGGGATCGGCGGCAAATTCAGGATTGACAAAAGGGGGAGAACGTGACAGAATGGGGGCGAGATGAAACAACTTGTACGAAACCTCAGCATTCTTTTGGTCAGTTTCGCGGCGGTAAGCACGGCGGAGTGGGCACAGGCGGAAGACTCCACTGCCCCGAGCTCGAAAGAGGAGCGGGATGAAGCGAAGTACCGGAAGAAGCAAGCGAAGGATTGGGTGAAGCAGAGCATAGCCAAGAAGAAGAAAGCCCTGAGTGCGCTGAAGAAGGTAAAGAACCAGAAGACGGCGGATGCAGCGGGCAAGGAGCTGCAGAAGCTGTACGGCGTGAGCGGCAAGCAGACGGCGATGGGCTCCTCCGGCAAGGCACAGAAGCCGGAGAACGAGCAGATGTCGGCGGAGGAAGAGAAGAACAAGAAAGTCATCGAGAAGCTGGACGAGCAGATTGAAGCCGAGCTGAGCCGCATCGGGCAGCTGGAAGGCGTGAGCAGTAGTCTGCTGGACGATGGCATCAAGGAGATGAACGACTCCGAATAATGATTTACTGGGACAACAACGCCACAACCTGTGTGGCGGAGGAAGTTCTGGAAGCCATGCTCCCCTATTTACAGGGGAGCTTTTTCAATCCCTCCGCCGCGTACGGTCCTGCCAAGCGGGTACGGCGCGCCGTGGAGGAAGCGCGGGAGCAAGTCGCCGCCCTGTTGGGGGTGCATCCCGGCGAGATCATCTTTACCTCCGGCGGCACGGAAGCCACGAACACGGCCTTGGCGCAGTTTACGCGCACGCTGTGCCCCGCCACCGAGCACCCCGCCACCCTGCGCACGGCAGGCACGGAGCCCTGCCCCGTGCAACGGAACGGCACGGTGGACGCTGCCGCCTGGGAGGCCCTACTGCCGGGGCATGACGGCGCGAGCTTTGCCCTTGCCAACCATGAGACAGGCGTGCTGCAGAATGCCGAGCACTTGGGCGAAGCAGCGCACCGCGCGGGAGCCCGGGTGCACCTGGACATCGTGCAAGCCGCCGGCAAGATACCCCTGCGCCTGCACGAACTGCCCGCCGAGTTTGCGAGCGTCTCTGCCCACAAGCTGCACGGCCCCAAGGGAGTCGGGGCACTGTATGTGCGCTGCGGCACGGACTACCACCCCTACCAAACGGGTGGCGCGCAGGAAGACCGACGGCGCGCAGGCACCGAGAACGTACCCGGCATCATCGGCTTCGGCAAAGCGGCCGAGCTGGCCCTGCAGGCAGCGGAACGCTATGCGGGCCTTGCGAAGCTGCGCGACACCTTCGAGCAAGCCCTGCTGAGCAACCCCGCCCTGCCCGGCCCCATCATCAACGGCGCGGGAGCCCTCCGCCTGCCGCATGTGAGCAACCTGCGCTTCCCCGGCATCCCCGCGCAGTCCCTCACCCTGCTGCTGGAACCGGCGGGGCTGATCTGCTCTGCGGGGTCCGCCTGCACCAGTGCGGAGCCCGAACCGAGCCATGTGTTGCGCGCGATGGGCCTAAGCGACACGGAGGCGCGCGAGTCTCTGCGCTTCTCCCTGAGCCGCTACTGCACGCATAACGAGATTGAGGAAGGCATCCGGCTCGTTACCGCAGCGGCGCAGAAGGTGCTATCCGTACAATCGGCCACCACGGGTCCGGTACTCGTTTACCGCCCCTGAAAACGGCGAGAAAGAGAAAAAAATGCCCTTCTGACGAAAATTCGTGTAGACAAATGCGACAGAACAGGCTACCATAGGTGAGGCGCCCTATCGCGTCCGAAACTTTTTTACAACCGACAACAACACACAACACAAAACACGCATATGTTCGACAACTTCAGAAAGCCGAGTCCGAAGCCGAGCATCGACCCGATGCCCGTGACCAAACCGACCTACAACGAGGACATCTGGGGCCCCGCACCCGCGGAACCGGAGCAGGAACCCAGCGTAACCGGGGGCGAATTCTTCCCCCAACCCATCGGGGGGAGCTCGGATGTGAGCACCACCGCTACGGGTGAGCTGAACAACGCCCCGACACACAACGTCCTGAACCGTGACGTGACGGTGGAAGGTACGCTGCGCTTTACGGATGACCTGCTGGTAGACGGCCAGGTGGTGGGCGAGATTACGTCCGATGGCACGCTGACCGTGGGCGAGAACGCCGTGATCAGCGCGGCGGAGGGCAGCAAGGTGGCCATCAAGACCGGCAGTGCCATTATCCAAGGCAAGGTGACGGGCGACGTGGTGGTGAGCGACCGCGTGGAGCTGGCCTCCACCGCCCAGCTGGTGGGTGATGTGACCGCTGCGCGCATTGCCATCCATGAGGGAGCCATCTTTGTGGGCCACTGCATGGTGGGAGCCTCTGCCGTGGTTCAGGCGACCGCCACCCCCGCCCCCAAGCGCGCTAAGAGCAAGGGCGGCTCGGCCACCAACCTGTTGAGCTGAGCCGGACGGCCGGAGCGCTATGCCGGAGTACAAGACCACGCCCATCGTCTCGGAAGCGGTCTCCGGACTGCTTCCCAAGGGCGAGCGCGACATCAAGGGGGCACTCGGCGCAGCCGGGCATGCTCCCCGAGTGCCGATGCGCGAGGTTATTTGCTACGAATGCGGGCACCCCTGCCGGGTGCCCGGTGCGGCGCTCTCCGGCAACTGCTCGCACTGCCACGCCCACCTCAGGCTGGCGGATGCGGAGTTAAAGCCCGGCAGCAAGCGGCTGACCGTCCGCACCATCGGGAACGTCTATGTACCGACGGAAACGGTTTTGAGCGGAGTTGACGTCACCTGCCACAACCTGACCATGCTCGGGCGGGCATCCGGACGCTACCGAGTACGCGGCACGGCCGACATCTCGGGCAGTGCCACCGTCACCGAGCTGACGGCGGAAAAACTCATCATTGAAAAAGGGGCGGATGTGACCCTGGAGAACGGCGCGCGGGTGAAGGATGCCGAGATTTACGGCATCCTGCGCGGCAGCCTGCAGGCAGAGCGGCAGATACACCTGCACAACCACGGACTGCTGATAGGCGATTGCCGCTGTGCCGAGCGTATCCTGGAGCGCGGAGCCGTACACAACGGCATCTTTTTGCGCATCAGCCCCGGCACCTGACGCCGGACACACCGGCAGAGAACCGCCATGGACATCTGCATCACAGGCGCGGCGCAGAACACCCTGCGCAACATCAACCTCGTGCTCCCCGCCGGGAAGATCACCGTACTGGTCGGCCCGAGCGGCTCCGGCAAGAGCACACTGGCCTATGACACCCTCTTTGCGGAATCCCGCCGCCGATTTCTGGACTGCCTCTCCCCCGGCGCGCGCCGCCTGCTGGCCCGACCGGACAAACCGAAAGTGCAGAGCATCGAAGGCCTGCCCCCTGCCCTTTGCCTGGAGCAGCACCTGCCCCCCGGGCAGACACGCGCCCTGCTGGGCACCATCACCGAGGTGGCGGACTACCTGCGCATTCTCTACGCCGCCGTCGGCACCCCCCACGACCCCGACACCGGCGAGGAACTGACCCGACTGAGCCACGACGAGATCACCGCCCGCCTCTGCGAACTGCCGGAGGGAACCCGCCTGACCCTGCTGGCCCCCCTGCCGCCCGGGTGGGGCACGGAAGCCGCGAGCGACCTGCTGCAACTGCGCAAGCTCGGCTACCTGCGCGTGCGCGTCAACGGCACCCTGCAGGAGCTCGACGAGCTGGAGCAGCAGCCCCCGAACGGCAGCGAACGCTGCGAGGTGGTGGTGGACCGCATTGTCGTGCGCCCGAGCAGCACCGGCCGCATTGCGGACTCCGCCCAAGCAGGCCTGCGCCTGTGCCCGGATGAACTGCGCGCCGTCGTGCAGCAACCCGGCGGGCAGCCGGAGGAGCGCAGCTACCACACCCGCTACCGCAACGAACACACCGGCTTTGAAATACCCGACCTGAGCCCCGGCCTCTTCTCGCACTACTCCCCGCAGGGAGCCTGCCCGGAATGCAAGGGACTGGGCAGCATAGAGGGCCCCAAAGGGAGCTTCTCCCTCTGCCCCGCCTGCGGCGGCCTGCGCCTGAACCGCACCGCCCTGGCCGTGACCCTGAGCTTTGCGGGACGCGAGATGAACCCCGGGCAGCTCTGCGAACTACCGGTGGACGACCTGCTGGCCCTGCCCCTGCCCGACGGCGTGCCCCCCACCCTCGCGCAGGCCCTGGAACCCGTGCACGCCGCCCTGAGCGCCCGACTGCGCTGCCTGCAGCAGCTCGGCTTGGGCTACCTGCACCCCGGACGCGCCGCGAACACCCTCTCCGGCGGCGAGCTGCAACGCGCCCGCCTGGCCGGGCAGATCGGCGGCGGCCTCTCCGGCGTACTCTATATTTTGGACGAGCCCACCATCGGCCTGCACCCCCGCGAGACCGAACGCCTCATCGAGGCCCTGCGCCGCCTGCGCGACCGAGGGAACACCCTCTTGGTCGTCGAACACGATCCCTTGGTCATCCAAGCCGCCGACCATGTGGTCGAGATGGGCCCCGGAGCGGGCACCGAGGGCGGGCTGGTGCTGGCCGAAGGCAGCTACGACGAGATACGGCGCAACCCCGCCTCCCCCACCGGTGCCTGGCTGCGCGGCGAACGCGACTACTGCCGAGAAACCGGTCCCGACCCCGCCGCCTGCCCCTACGCCCGCCTGCGCCACGCACGCGCCAACAACCTGCAAGACGTCGACTTCCGCCTGCCGCTGGGAACCTTCACCTGCCTGACCGGCCCCGGCGGCTCCGGCAAGAGCACCCTGGTGCACCGCTGCCTGCTCCCCGCCCTGCGCGAGGGCAAGTTGGAAGGCATCTCCCGCGCCGTGGTGGTAGACCAAGCCCCCCTCGGCAGCAGCGCCCGCAGCACCCCCGCCACCGCCACGGGACTGCTGGATGTGCTGCGCCCGCTCTACGCCTCCCTCCCCCTCTCCCGCCAGCGCGGTTATAAAGCAACCCGATTCTCCCTCAACACACGCGGCGGACGCTGCGAACGCTGCGGCGGCACGGGCCTGCTGGAGGTAGACATGAACTTTTTAGCCGACCTCTACACCCCCTGCGATGCCTGCCACGGCGCACGCTACAACCGCGAGACCCTGGAGGTGACCTGGCGCGGCAAATCCATCGCCGCCGCCCTCGCCCAAACGGTCGATGAGGCCCTGAGCTTCTTCGCCCCCATCCCCTCCGCCGTCGGCATTCTGCAAGCCATGCACGACCTGGGGCTCGGCTACCTGCCCCTGGACCGCAGCGTCACCACCCTCTCCGGCGGCGAGGCCCAGCGCATCAAACTGGCCACCCAGCTGGCCAAAGCCGCCCCCAAGCGCGGCAGCAAACCCGGCGAGAAACTGCTCATCGTGCTGGATGAACCCACCAACGGCCTGCACTTCGGCGAGGTTGACCGCCTGCTGCGCGCCATCTACCGCCTGCGCTCCGCCGGCCACACCATCCTCTGCATCGAGCACCACGAAGGGCTCATCTCCCGCGCCGATTACCTCATCGAGCTAGGCCCCGGCGCGGGGAAAGACGGCGGCCGCATCGTCTATGAGGGCCCGCCCTGCCCCGATGCGCCGATTTTGCACGCTGCAACCGCACATTTGTCTTGATTTTTCGCGGATCTCGTGTAAACTGGTGCTGACTTTGCGTGCAATACGCCAAGCAACCACACAGAACGAGCAATGAACAAGCCAAGAGTCGCGATTGTGGGCGCCACCGGTGCGGTCGGCGTCGAAATTCTTTCCTGCCTGGAGACCCGGAACTTCCCGCTGGCCTCGCTCAAATTGTTGGCCTCTCACCGTTCTGCCGGTAAACAGGTTGCCTTCCGCGGGCAGATGCTCACCGTGGAAGAGCTCACCGAGAACTCCTTTGCGGATGTGGACATTGCCCTCTTCTCCGCAGGCGGCAGCATTTCACTGAAGTTTGCGCCCATTGCCGCCGCAGCCGGGGCCGTGGTCATCGACAACTCCTCCGCCTTCCGCCAGGATGCGGACGTGCCGCTGGTGGTGCCGGAGATCAACGGCGAGGCCGCCTTCAACCACCCGCGCAACATCATCGCGAACCCGAACTGCACCACCATCATCACCCTGATGGCCCTCTACCCGCTGCACCTGCGCTTCGGGCTCAAGACCATCATCGCGAGCAGCTACCAGGCTGTGTCCGGCAGCGGACAGCACGGCATCACCGAGCTGGAGAACCAGGTGCGCGCCATCACCAACGGCCACCCCGTGGAGATTGCCACCTACCCGCGCCAGATTGCCTTCAACGTGCTGCCGCAGATTGATAAATTCACCGACAACGGCTACACGAAGGAGGAGCTCAAGATGCTCAACGAGGGCCGCAAGATCATGGGCCTGCCGGAGCTGAACGTCACCTGCACCTGCGTACGCGTGCCGGTGTACCGCAGCCACTCCATCTCCTGCATCGCGCAGTTTGAGAAACCCGTGGACCCCGAGAGTGCCCGCGCCTGCTACGAAGGCATGCCCGGCGTGGCCCTGATGGACGACCCCGCCAACAACGTGTGGCCCACCCCGCTGGACTCCACGAACGGCGACACCTGCTACGTGGGCCGCATCCGCAAGGATTTGGCCGTGCCGAACGCCCTCAACCTGTGGGTGGTGGGTGACCAGGTGCGCAAGGGTGCCGCCCTGAACGCCGTGCAGATCGCGGAGCTGCTCGTTAACGCCAACTGATACACCATGAACACCGAGGAAATTAAGGCCCTCATCAAGGAGACCGCAGCCCGCGTGGAGCAGAGACTCAGCGAGCTGCTGCCGGACGAGGACACCCCGCCCGCAACCATTCACAAGGCCATGCGCTACAGCATCTTTGCGGGCGGCAAGCGCATTCGCCCCCTGCTCTGCATTGAGGCCGCGAAAGCCTGCGGAGGCAGTGAGGAGGCAGCCATGAGTGCCGCCTGCGCCTTGGAGGCCCTGCACACCTATACGCTAATTCACGATGACCTGCCCTGCATGGACAACGATGACCTGCGGCGCGGGCGTCCCACCAACCACAAGGTGTTCGGCGAGGGTATAGCCGTGCTGGCGGGCGATGCCCTGCTCACCGAGGCCTTTGCCATGCTGGCCCGGGTGCCGGAGAACAACCGCTACGGCGTGCGGGACTATGTGAAGGAGCTGGCCTACTACACCGGCAGCCTGAATTTGGTGGGCGGCCAGGTGCTGGATCTGGAGGGTGAAGGACGCCGCCTGACCCCGGAGGAAATCCGGAAGATCTACCTCGGCAAAACCTCGGCACTCATCATGGCAGCCGTGCGACTGGGTGCCATGTCCGCAGGCTGTACAACGGAGCAGTTGGAGGCCCTGACCACCTATGCCGAGGACCTTGGGCTGGCGTTTCAGATTATCGATGACCTGCTGGACATCACCTCCAGCCCGGAGGTACTGGGCAAGAGCATCGGCAAGGATGCGCGGGAACAGAAGGCCACCTACCCGTCCCTGGTGGGGATGGAGCAGGCGCGGGCCGAGGCGCAGGAGCTGACGGCTTCCGCGCGGGCGGCACTGCACGTCTTCTCCGAGCGACGCCGTGAGACCCTGCTGGCCATCAACGATTATATGCTGAAGCGCAACTATTGAGTTGCGTTCCGATCCGTGCTGCGCTCATCCCTGCCCGGCGGCAGGCTGAAGCGCAGCACGCTGTTTTCCCCCATACGGATGAACTCGGCCGGGAAGAGCTCCTGTGCCGTCAGACCGGAGGCAGCGGCCGAGGGCAATAGGATGAAGCGGCGGGCACCGGTCGCGCGCAGTAGCTCCGGGTCATCCGCCGGCATTTTGGGGTTATAGCCCAGCACCACCACATCCGCGCGCAGGGCCTCCTGCGGCAGACTGCGCAGCGTGGGCAGAGCAGCATCCCCGATGAAAAGGCACGCCTGCCCCGCGTGCTCCCAGCGAATAATGGGAACGAGATTGCCTGCCACGCGAGCGGGCAGCCCCTCCGGCGCGGGGTAAACCGTATACACCCCGGCCGGACCGGCGAGGCGGGTGATACCCTTGCGGAGCTCGCGTTCCGTCATCACCTTCAACTCGGGCCACTGCTCCTGCAGGGCCGGCACACCGCCGGAACGGCTTACGAGAGCACGAGTGGTAAGCACCCCCGAAGGCGTGAACCCGGCGTGAAAGAGCGCGGGACGCAACGTGAGCCGACCGGAGATTTCGTTCCCGGCATCCAGCACCAAACCGGGGTTGCCGAGCACGGCACTGCTGTTGCCATAGCCCAAGGGAACCAGCATGGCCTCCCCCGCCGGAACCGGGGCGACATCCGGCACGAAACTGCCCGGCAAACCGCCGCACCACCCCACCACGGCCAGCAGCCAAGAAGAGGCCAGCTTGGCTGCCCACCAACACCCCGCGCCCACCCAAGGCAGCCAACTCGTTGCGAGGGCGAGCATGCCCGCCGCCATCGTCACGACCAGCAGAGGTGCAATCAGGATATTCGTCACGAATCCCCAAGTATTGATCACATGAAAATGAGCTACGGTAATCGGCAGGGAAACCAGCCACGCACAGAGAGAGACCAGCACCGTGCCCCGCAGCGCGGCATCCGCCCGACGCCGAGCATAATCGATCTTTGTATAGAGACGAATGGGGATGAAGGGATCCGGCCCCAGCAAAGAGGAGTCGCGCATGCAGTAGGAAACACCCATACAGATGGCCGCATACACGGCAAAAGAAAGCTGAAAAGCCGGGGCCGTACATTGCCGCGGATCCACCAGAATGATGAGCAGGGCCGCAAAACACCAAGTATTTGCCGGGCTGACTCGCCTGCGCAACAAGTGGCCCAGCAGCACCACCGCGAGCATCAGGTACGCACGCACGGCGGAAACGGACGCACCCGTCACCACCACATACACCCCGACGAGCACCAAAAGTAACACCTTCGATGCGCGCGGATGTACCCGTAACAAACGCAAGCAAGCCCACAGCAGACCGGACAAAATACCTACATGCAAGCCGCTGACAGCGAAAGCGTGCATGCAGCCCCCGCGACGAAAATCCATCATCGTGCCGTCCTCGGCGGAAGCCTTATCCCCCAGCACCAAGGCACAGAGCACCTGGCAGCGAGCATCGGACTCACAGCCGGGCGGCATCAGGCAGGTGGACAGCAGCTTACGGCAGCGCAGGCCGAAGCCGCGCAGGGTTGCGAAGGAAAAGCTGCGGCCGAGCCGCTCACCGCGTATATACTCAAACTCTGCCGCCGCCCCGCGACTCCGCAGCCACGCCTCGCCGTCGAACATACCGGGCAGCATCGCACGCCGCGTCTCCTGCGGGGCAGCCACCAAGCACACGCGGTCGCCGGCCTCGAAGTCCATGTCCTTTCCCCGCACCACAACGCGCACCCCATCCACGCCGGTATTGAGGATCACGCCGTGATGGAGCACATCCTGCACCGTGCCCTCGAACCGAACCGCCGAGCGGCCCTCCCACAGGTCCCGCGCAGCCTCGGCCCGCTGCTGCTGCATCCCGACATGAACAGCGCACAGGAGAGCGCAGAGCACACAGCAGACCATCACCCGATACTGCCGCACAAAATGCGCCGCTACCACTGCCGCCACCGCCAAAACCCAAGCATAGGAGCCCACAGCGGCCCCTACCGCCGCCATCAACGGCAAAAACAGCGGCACGCCCACCACCCACCGCCGCAGCGGGTGCTGCCGTACCATCCCCACCGCAGGGGTGGGGTCAGGAGAAGGGGACGTAGTTCTCTTCATCCAAGTCGGGCACGTGGGCAATAAATAACTCCGGCGGATGATCGTCGGACGGATTCTTGAAGTACTCCGGCACGTAATCGGCCACGCTGCGGTTGACAACAACACCGAGGGCCGGCTCCATGACCAAGAGCTCCGGGGCGAACAAAAGGGTATGGATATACGGAGCCCACTTGCGCCACATATCCCCGGGGCGTCCGCACTCCTTCGGCACGCCGAACATTACTTCCTTCCACCCGAACATCCACAGGTTGCGGGTAATCCCTACATAATAATCGATACCGCTGGGCGAGGTGTACTCATCCGGTCGGAGCGGGTCGATCAGCAGGGCCATGCAGGCCCAGTCATCATCCGGAGCGGCAAGGGCCACGGACTCAGGCAGAAGGCTGCCGGAGGTCTCGATGCCCAGGGTGGGTACGTTCTCCACCAGCTCATGAAGGGCAGCAACCGCCTGCATGGCAACGGAAATGGGGCGCACGCCGTCCGCCTCTGCCACCACGCTCACCCACCCGGTGCTCAACGCAACCGCCTCCGCCAGGGACGGCTCAACGGGTCGCAACCCATTCAGACGCTGCTCCAAGGTATCGGAATAGCCGGCCGTGTACACCAAGCGGGTTCCCGTGCGGCGGGCGATGATCTGCAACAGAGCCTTGTCGACACTCACCCGGAGCAGGGCTCGGAACTCAAAGCGGGGATGCGGCATGGACAGGGATTCCCCCCAGCGAGCCCCTCGGGAGCGCAGAAACACGGCGAACTCCGGGTTGTCCATACTGCGCGCCAAGTCCAGCGGCGTACACCCAAAACGCGTCCGAGCATTGATATCCGCGCCTTCATCCAGCCATTTCTGCGCGCGAGCGATCGCCACCTCCGTTGTAAGCGTATTCTCCCCTTGCCCATGCAGATAGAGGGCTGCCAGATAGTGCAGCGGCATCCACCCCGATGGATTGCGGCGGGAATCCAAGGCTGCGCCGTGCTTCAGCAGCAGCTGAACGATCGAATCCTCCCCCATGGCCGTTGCCAAGGCCAGTGGGCAGCAGCGGTAGGTGTTGACGCTGATTCCGTACTCCACCAAAAAATGCACGCCGGACATCAGACGCCTGAGAATGCAGATGCACAGCAGAGGCAGCGTACCCACCACATCGCTGGGCTTGCAGCGCTCCGGGCACCACATATCCAGCATGGCGCGCACCAGGTCATAGCGATGCTTCTCCAGTGCCCAGGTCGTCACGGTGAGACGATAGGCGTAGGGAGCCGTCTGCAGGCGGGCAAAGACACGTTCCCAATCTGCCGAGACATTTTCCCCGTGCACCGCCGACATCAGGCACAGAAAGGCCGAGCTCTCCCGGTACTGCTTATAATCCCCCACCAAGGCAGCAACACCCGCCGCGACAAAGGAGAGAAGGCACACGGCCACCAGTACGCACCAAAGCGGGAAGCAGCAGAAGGCGCAATCCCCCAGCAGACACAGCACCAGCGAAACCACAAAGATGACCCCGAAGCGGCGTCCCCACACAATCCAACTGTTATCGAAGGAGACGCCCACCTTGAGCAGCTCGGCCCCCAAGCGGGACTCCCCGTGCAACAGGAAACCGGTTCCCAACACCCCCATGCACAGTGCCGACAGGAAGAGGGCATAAGGAGTGTGGCTCCCCACGCTGAGGTGCAGTGCCAAGGCAACGCCCCACAGCAAACAACAGGTCAGCTGCAAAGCATAGCCCAAGCGGCGGGCCCCTCTGCCGGCATGCGGGTTCATATCAGTCATTCGCCCGGTGACAGCGGCACAGGCCGCCCGGGTCTATTTGGTCAGCCCATCCTGCTTGGCTTGGTTCCAGTAGGCGTACTCGGAACGGTTGAAATCCACATATTCCGGTGACAGGTCCGTTGTATAAATGGTGTACTCCTCCGTTCCCTGATTAAGATTGATGGCCACGACAAACTCGGGTGCCTGCACGCGCTCGCGCAGGTCATCGCTCGGCGTATCCGTCTGCATACCGCCCCGGCAGGCGGGCAGGCCCGCAATGTCGATGTCCACCAGCTCCTCCTGCACGCGCATGCCGGAGTAGCCGACGGCGTGAATGATACGGCCCCAGTTGGGGTCCCCGCCGTTCCAACTGCTCTTGACGAGCGAGGACTTGGCCACGCCTTCCGCCACGCGCTTGGCCTCCTCGGGCGTGGGCGCGCCGCTCACCTTCACGGTGACGAATTTGGTCACGCGCTCGCCGTCCTTGACGATGCGGAAGGCCTGCTCGAGCATCACATGGTGCAGAGCGGCCACAAAGTCATCCCAGCCTTCGCAGCCGGGCGCAAGTTGCACGCCGGAGGCTCCGTTGGCCATCACCAAGCAGGTGTCATTCGTGCTCATGTCACCATCGATGGTAATGCGGTTGAACGAGTGCTCCACTCCGTCGCGGACAATGGCCTCGAGATGCTCGCGGGACACAGCGGCATCCGTGCAAATCAGGCAGATCATGGTTGCCATGCGGGGGGAAATCATCCCCGCCCCCTTACAGCAGGAACCGATGCGCACCGGTTTACCGCCGACGGTGAGCTCCACGGCCACCTCCTTCTCCCGCGTATCGCTGGTGATGATGGCGGAGGCGACATCATGCCCCTTCTCGGCGGACAAGGCGGTGCAGAGCTCGGGCAGGCGCGGCTCGATGCGCACCATGGGCATGGGCAGACCGATCACGCCGGTGGAGCACACGGCCACCTCCTCCTCGCGCAGGCCCAGTTTCTCTGCCACAATGCGGCACTCACGGCGCGCGACATCGATACCGGCAGCCCCCGTGCAGGCGTTGGCGTTACCGCTGTTGGCCACAATGGCGCGGATATTCCCGCTCGCCAGATGCTCCTTGCTCACGCGCACGCAGGCAGCACATACTCGGTTGGTGGTAAAGGTACCGGCAGAAGTCGTCGGCTCCGTGGAATAGACAAGAGCCAAGTCCAGCCGCGTGGCCGTCGGCTTCTTGATGCCGCAGCTGAGAGCGTTGGCCACATACCCCTTGGCAGCCGTCACGCCGCCACCGATTTCCTTGTATGCACACTCAGACATAGTTCTCCGATTGGTTCGCCCTCCACTTTGCCACATTTTCCGCTCCTCTGCAAGCCTAATTCCCTTTCGCAGACAGAAAAATCCTCATCCGGGCGGCCACATTGCGCTTGCACACACCGCCCGACCGTGATATGATGTCTGTTCCCCCACTCATCAGGTCATTCTTCCCCCTCTTGGATATGCTCCGGAACATACAGCACAAAGGCAAAGAACGAGAAACGGCAAAAAGACTCGTGAGCCGCTCGAATGTTCGCTGTACGCGCCGTCGCTGCGCTGTACTGGAGATTCTGTTGCGCTCTGACGACCACCCCACGGCGGCCCTCATTTACGAACGCTGCCGCGCAACCATGTCGCTTGCCACTGTCTACAACTGTCTGGAGGCTCTGACACAGGCAGGATTGGTGAACCGTATCTTTATGGATACAGGCCCGGCGCGCTACTGCCCGAATCTGTATCCGCATGTGCATTTTGTGGACGAGACCACGCAGCAGGTCATCGATGTGCACCTGCGCCCCGGGGTCAAGGCGGAGGACGTCTTTGACCTGCCCGCCGGCGCGAAAGTGCGTGCGTTGGATGCATGCCTGCGCGGTTCACTGCCGTTCGGTTATTCGGAAAAGAAAGAATCATGAGTCTGATTATCAAGAACCTGTGTGCCCGCGTCAAGGAGGGCGAGACAATTCTCAACGGCATTAACCTGGAAATTCCCAAGGGGGAAGTGCATGCCATCATGGGGCCCAACGGCTCCGGCAAGAGCACCCTCTCCAAGGTACTTTGCGGGCATCCGGATTACGAGGTGACGGCGGGCAGCGCGGAGTTGGACGGAGCGGATCTGCTGTCCATGAGCGTGGATGAGCGGAGCCGCGCGGGGCTGTTCCTAGCCTTCCAGTACCCCGTGGAGGTGCCGGGTGTGACCAACGCCAATTTCATGCGGGCGGCCCTGCAGGCGCGGATGCCCAAGGGTGAGGAGCTCAACGTGGTACAGTTCTACAAGACCCTGCGCACGCATATGAAGCAGCTGGGCATCGACCCTGCCTTCTCTGCCCGCGCCGTGAACGAGGGATTCTCCGGCGGCGAGAAGAAGCGCAACGATGTGCTGCAGATGATGATGCTGAACCCCACCTACGCCATTCTGGACGAGACGGACAGCGGCTTGGATGTCGATGCTCTGCGCATTGTTTCCGATGGGGTGAACGCGATGCGCGCGCCTTTCCGCAGTTTCATGATTATCACCCACTACAAGCGGCTGCTGGACTACATCCGGCCGGATGTGGTGCATGTGCTCTACAAAGGGCGCATTGTGCGCACGGCGGGCTACGAGCTGGTGGAGCAGATCGAGGAGCGGGGGTTCGACTTCATTAAGGAGGCGGAAGCATGAGCGAGCAGGATTCTCCTTTTTCCGTCGATACGCGCGGCGAATTTTCCTTCCCGGAGAACCACCGGTATGATGCCGGTTACGGGCTCACGGAGCAGACCATTGATTACATCTGTGATGCCAAGGGTGAGCCGGATTGGCTGCGGGAGTTCCGCAAGGAGGCCCTGCGCAAGTTCCGGGAGATGCCCATGCCGACCCACTGGGCCCCGGAGGGTATCAGCGGGGTGGATTTCGACAAAATACGCTACTACCTGGCGCACGGCACCCCGCCGCGCAAGAGCTGGGATGAGGTACCGGAGGACGTGAAGCGCACCTTCGAGCGGCTCGGTGTGCCGGAGCAGGAGCGGGCTTTCCTGGCGGGCGTGGATGCGCAGTATGACTCCGAGACGGCATACAACAACATGCGCCGCGAGCTGTCGGAAAAGGGGGTGATTTTCGTGAACTCTACGGAGGGGCTCAAGGACTACGAGCACATCTTCCGCCCTTGGTTCGGGAAGGTCATTCCGGTGGGTGATAATAAGTTTTCCGCGCTCAATCATGCGGCTTTCTCCGGCGGCTCGTTTATCTACATTCCCAAGGGGGTGAAGTTGGCGCAGCCGCTACAGGCCTATTTCCGTATCAACTCGGAGAGTATGGGGCAGTTCGAGCGCACGCTGATCATTGCGGATGAGGGGGCGGAGCTGGTCTACATGGAGGGCTGCACCGCGCCTAAGTTCGATACCGCTACCCTGCACTCCGGTGTGGTGGAGCTGGTGGCACTCAAGGGGGCGAAGATCCAGTATGTGACGGTGCAGAACTGGGCGGCGAATGTCTATAATTTGGTGATTCAGCGCGGGCTGGCCATGGAGGGGGCGGAAATCCGCTGGATTGACTGCAACCTGGGCTCCGGGCTAACGATGAAGTACCCGGCGGTGGTGCTGCGCGGCGAGGGCGCGCGCGGGGAGGTGGTCAGTATCTCGCTGGCCCACACGGGACAACACCAGGACACAGGGGCGCGCATGATCCACGCCGCGCCGAACACCACCTCGAACATCGTGGCCAAGTCCATCTCCATCGGCAAGGGGCGCGCCTCTTACCGTGGTGAGGTGCAGGTGCTCAAGGGCATGAAGGGTTGCAAGAATAACACGGAGTGCGATGCCCTGCTGATCAACCCCGCCAGCCGCACGGATACCTACCCCGCCATCACGGTGAGCGGCAATGCTTCCTCCGTGCAGCACGAGGCTTCGGTCTCTCAGGTGGATGAGGAGATGCTCTTCTACATGCAGCAGCGCGGGCTGACGCGCGCCCAAGCGATGAGTTTGGCGGTGAATGGGTTTATTAACGATTTGGTAAATGAGTTCCCCATGGAGTACTCCGTGGAGCTGCGGCGTCTCATTGATCTGGAAATGGAGGATTCCATCGGCTGATACGATTATTGCGCTATGAATTTCCCGGAGGATAACAACGAACTGAAGTTGGCACTGGAGAAGGCGGAGGCTGCCGCGCGTCTGCGGGAGGCCCCGACCCCGAACCGACTGTGCGAGGACTGGCGCTTCGGCAGCCCGCATCGTTGGGCGGCGGACTTGGTCGCGCTGCTGGAGGATGCGCAGACGCCGAATGCGGGCAGCATCCGAGTGGAGGCCCCGGAGGGTGTGGCCTGTGAGCCGGATGACGAGCTGCGGTCGGATGAGCTGCTCATGAGCAGTATCGGCTCGGACAAGTTGCTGGGGCTGCACCTCAAGCGTTTCGGCAAAGGGGTGTGCCTGTTTCTGGAGACCAGCCCGGAGAAGCCCATCACCATCACCTACGAGACGGATTCCGTCTTTACCCCCACCACCTGCATCTTGGCTGCGCCGGGGGTGCGCGCGCAGATCACGGAGCGTCACATCACCCGCGGCGGGGGTACCATCTTCTGCGTGCGTGATATCAAGGCCATGGAGGGGGCGGATATTTCCGTGCATTTGGTCGAGGAGGGGAGCAGTGGTTCCCGCGCGATGAATATCACGAATATATCGTCCGTCCGCGCGCGTGTGCGCCACCTGACGGAGCACACGGGACACGCCTGGGCCCGGGAGGAGACGACGGCGGAGATTTTGGCAAGCGAGGATGACGCGGACATTCAGCTCTTCTCGGCGAACCGCCTCGCCGATGGGCAGGTGCTGGATCAGCACACGCACCAACTGCATGCGGTGGGGCGTTCTGCAAGCAATCTGCTCTATAAAAATGTGCTGGACGGCAGGGCGACGGCCGTCTTTGCGGGTAACATTCGCGTAGAAGAGGGAGCGCACAACACGGATGCCTACCAGGCCAACCGCAACATGCTGCTGAGCGAGGATGCGGTGGTGCATTCCCTGCCGGGGCTGGAAATCCTGGCGGATCGCGTGCGCTGCTCGCACGGCAGTGCGTCCTCGCCCATGGATGAGGAGCAGCTCTTCTATCTCATGGCGCGCGGGGTTCCGAGGCACGAGGCGCAGCTGCTGGTGGCGGACGGATTCCTGGAGGACGCCCGTGCCGCTTTCCGCGGGGAACGCTGATTTGCAGGCAAGACGTGTTTTCTGTTTGCCAAATGCGCCGTTCTGCGGTATCATAGGGGCGTGAAGCAGTACCGTAAATACACCCCGCCGAAACCCGCTCTCCGCATGCCGGGTAAGGTCGTTCTCGCCAAGATGTTCATCTTCGGTGCCGTGGCTCTGTACTTGGTGGGGGATCTTTTTCTCTTCAAGGGGCCGCTCTGGCGGGCCTCGTACACCCCGCCGCAGCCGCTGCCGCCGGAGGTGCGGGCCAAGGTGTTCAATGAGCGCATCACCCAAGCCCAGCTCGACCGCTACACGCTGGAGCAGAACCGCGCCGCCGGCCGGGAGGAGGCTACGCCGGGCAAGAAGCAGGAGCTGCTGGCCCAACTGGTCTGCGATGCTCACCTGCGCATGCGCGTGCGCTATAATTCCCGCACTCTGCCCGATATGCGGGATGCGGCTGCCGATGAGGTGGCGCGCTTGGCGTCCCGCTATCCGAGCGAGGAGGCTTTTGCGGCGGCTCTGGAGTCCCAGGGCTACACACGCGAGGAGTTCACGTCCAAACTGGCGGTGCGGCTGCAGGAGCTGGCCCTCATCGAGCGCACGATTTCCCCCTTTGCGGAGGTGGATGACACCGCGACCGATAAGCACTACCGCAAGCTGCAGGCGGCTCTCGTGGTTCCGGAGTGCCGGCGTGTGCGCCACATCTTCCTGGCTACGCTGAACAAGGATCCGCAGGCGGTGAAGGCGGCCTTGGATGCCTTGGCCGAGCGTATTCGCAACGGGGAGGATTTTGCGTCCGTGGCTAAGTCCGCAAGCGAGGACGAGCGGACGGCTCCCTTGGGCGGGGAGCTGGGAGTGATTGCTAACGCGCCGGAGCGTCCGCTGCCGGAGCTGCCTCTGTTCGGGGAGCAGGCCATTCCCGCCGGAGTCCCCACGGCGGCTCAAAGCAAATGGGGCTGGCACCTGCTGCTGGCGGATGAGATTCAGCCTGCGCGCGCCCTGAGTGCCGATGAATGTCGGGAGAGTCTCCGCACGGCTATCATCAGTGCTCAGCGGGAGATCGCCACGGAGCGATACTTCTCCGAGGTGCTGCGCGATGGTATTCAACACAAGAAAATCGAGTTTAATTATCATGTCAAGTAACTATTCCGTCACCACTTCCTTTGCCGGGGAGGGGCTCCGTGGCTGCATCCGAGTGCCGGGGGATAAGAGCATTTCGCACCGCGTGGCGATTCTGGGTGCCTTGGCGCAGGGCAGCATGCAGGTGCGCAATTTCCTGTGCAGCGAGGATTGCCTCAACACGCTGCGGGCCATGCAGCAGCTGGGTGCGCAGGTGCTGCCGGGGGATGCTCCGCAGAACTTCACGCTGGTGGGCACGGGGATGAATCCCACGGCTCCGGCGCATGATATTGACTGCGGTAACTCCGGCACGGGGATGCGTCTGATGGCGGGCGTGTTGGCCGCCCTGCCCTTCACCTCGCGCATGTTCGGGGACGAGTCACTGAGCAAGCGACCGATGGGGCGCATCATTGCGCCGCTGGAGATGATGGGGGCCGCCATCCGCGCCTGTGGCTCCAAGCCGGGCTGTGCGCCGCTACAGATTGAGGGGCGTGGACTCCGGCCCGTTCACTATGATTTGCCCATGGCCAGTGCCCAGGTGAAGAGTGCCGTGCTGCTGGCGGGCATGCTCTGCGAGGGGACAACAAGCGTGCACCAACCGGCGATCACGCGCGACCACACGGAGCGGCTCTTCTCTCACTTCGGCATCCCTTACTCGGTTTCGGAGGACGGGCTCACCGTCTCGGTGCAGGGTCCGGCGGTGCCGCAGGCGCGGGATATCGTCATTCCCTCGGATATCTCGAGCGCGGCGTTCTGGCTGGTGGCGGGCAGCATCGTGCCGCACAGTTGTATCACGCTCGAGGGGGTGGGACTCAATCCCACGCGCCGAGCGATTATCGATGTCCTGCTGCGCATGGGTGCGGATATCACCGTCACGAATGTTCACAGTGAGGGCGAGCCCTACGGCGACATCACGGTGCGCACGGCACGGCTGCACGGCACGGATGTACGCAGGGAGGAGATTCCGAATCTCATCGACGAGATCCCCGTGCTGTCCGTGGCGGCGGCTTTCGCAGAGGGCACAACGACCATTCGCAACGCGGCGGAGCTGCGGGTGAAGGAGAGTGATCGCATTGCAACTACGGCGGATAACCTGCGCCGCATGGGCGGCTGCGTGCAGGAGTTCGAAGACGGCCTGGCCGTCACGGGCGGCGCTCCGCTGTCGGGTACAGAGTTACCGAGCTATGCGGACCATCGTATCGCCATGTCTTTCCTGGTGGCGGGCTTGGCCTCCGCCGGCTCCACTACCCTGCGGGATTGCGAGAATATCAACACGTCCTACCCCGGTTTCGAGGCGCAGTTGCGCAGTCTGTTTCGCTGATAACCATGGCCCGCATCACCCAGGAGTGCGCCGCGCGCATCAAGGCATCTGCCGACATCGTGGAGATCGTCGGTAAGTATGTCCAACTGCGCCGCTCCGGTACTTCGTGGAAGGCCTGCTGTCCGTTTCACAACGAGAATACGCCGTCCTTTCATGTCACGCCTTCACGCCAAACCTTCCATTGCTTCGGGTGCGGCGTGGGGGGGGATGCGATCCGCTTTCTCATGATGTATGAGAATCTGGATTACCCCACGGCTCTGCGGCGGCTGGCGGATATGAACGGTATACCCGTGCAGGAGGAGGACGAGGACCCGGGGGCGGCGGCCAGGCGCAGAATGCGCAGTCTGGTGACGCAGGCCAACACGGTGGCGGCGGACTACTTCCACCGCCAGCTCTGCAAAAATCCGGCGGCTGACCATGCTCGGGCTTACCTCAAGGAGCGTGGGTTTAACATTGAAACGGCTAAGGCTTGGCAACTCGGGTGGGCCCCGCCTTCCGAGGCGGATTTGGTGAACCGCGAGGCTGCACAGGGGCTGGATCGGCGGGTGCTGGCCGAGGCTTATTTGTTAGCAAATGGTCGGGGAGGCTCCTACCCTGTTTTCCGGGATCGTCTCATGTTCCCCATTCAGGATCTGCGCGGGGCCGTGGTGGGCTTCTCGGGGCGCGTTTTGCAGGGAAGCACGGATCCGCGAAAATATGTGAACACGGCGGAGACGGTCACTTTCCGCAAGGGGGAGCTGCTCTTCGGGCTCTACAAGGCGACGAAACCCATTGCCACCGCCGGCATGCGCGTGGTGATCTGTGAGGGGCAGTTGGATGTTATTGCCTGCCACGAAAAGGCAGAGGTGCGGAATGCCGTGGCGGGGCTCGGTACGGCGTTCACCGATGAACACGCGCACATTCTGCGCAAGTACGCCAAGACGGCGGTGCTGTGCTACGACGGGGACAACGCAGGAATCAAGGCCTGCGAGAAAACCTACCGCAAGCTGGCTGCCGTGGGGCTGGAGGTACTGCAGGCGGTGCTGCCGGAGGGGGAGGACCCGGACTCGCTGATCAAGTCACAGGGGCCGGAGGCTCTGCGCGAGGCCATTGACTCGGCCCGCCCCTATCTGGAGGTGCGGGCACACCGGGAGCTGGCTCTCGCAGGTGATAACGCTTCTGCTAAATCGTCGGCGGTCTCTCGCATGGCGGACTTGGCGGCAGACATTGCTTCGGCAGCGGTGCGCGATATCGCGGTAACAGATCTGGCAACGCGCATGCACGTGGGTCTGGAGACTTTCCGCAACACGGTCAATGAAATCCTCCGCGCACGCCGCAACAACCCACAGTCATCGGCTCCGAGTACCATGCCGGAGGATGATGCCGAGGGTGATGCGCTGGATGATGCCATCTCCCGCGATATGCCGCCGGCTATCCCGACGCGCCTTTGCCACTCCGTGAGTAACATCATTTCCTACGCACTCGGAAGCCGACTCTTTTTGGATTCCATGGTAGATCGCATCGAGGACATTCTGACTGCTACCCAATCCCTGCCCGGAGGAGATATCTTGATGAAGCTGATGCAATTTCTGCCCTATCCGGGAGACGAGGAGACGATGCAGGAGCTTCAGCGACACCTCTCCCCGGAAGATGCTCTCGCTCTGCGCAATGTAACCCCTCAGGTTCTTCCTGAGGATGTTGTTCTCAAGTCCCTGGAAGACTGTATCTCGGCTGTCTCCATGGAGTCCCTCCGCACGAGAGTTGATAACCTGCGCTCCCAGGCAGCCATGCCCAATCAGGACCCGGTCATTGCTCGACAAGCCCTGCTGGAAAGTGCCCGCCTCACGGCTCTCATCGCCTCCGGTATGTCTGCGGGCTCGTCTTCTACCGGCAGGGGTTGAAACACGGAGTCACTCCTGTTAGGATATGGGTTTGCGAAATATACTGCGTTGATGCATTCTTGAACAAGCGATGCCCACTTATGCCTTAACATCATGCCTTTTTCTCATGACATTGTCATAATCTCCAAAAGATTTTTTTCGCAAAAATACCCCCTAAAAGGAAACTGTGTTTCCCTTATTTTTCAAGGCTTTTTGCTTGCATGCCGTCTGCACGCGTGGTATTATAATGCCGCAAGGGAACGGTGCAAGAAATGCGGCACGCGGTACAAGCTATCCGCAGACCCTCCGAACCCCTCCGAACCTATACAC
>JALFWB010000033.1 GCA_022787425.1 Akkermansia sp. | reverse complement strand
TGTTGTCGGGAGTGGCTAACTGCATGCTGCGGAGAAACTCTTGACGCGTCATCAACACACATTCACACAGCATTATGAAACGAACATTGTTCAACACCATGATGGGCTGCCTTGCGGCCCTGTCCCTTGCGGGCTGCGGCGGCTCCGGCGGCGGCTCCTCCACCGTGCCCTCCGAGAGACTGATCGGCGAGGGATATCATCTTGTTCTCCTTTCCGATGATAGCGATAAGGTTTCGTACGCATGCATTCTTAAGCCGGACGGAACGTGCCTATTCTACACACATGCAGAAGAACAAGGCGATAACCCGGACTTCAGCTTCACAGGAAGCTGGAGCGAGGAATACTTGGGGGATGGAGAATTTCGGATTACTTTTTCCAATGTTTCCCCCACCGGCACTTGTAAGATCACCTGCACCCGGGAGAATACTTTGACCATTACTAACATGAGTGCGTACCGAGCCGGTCAACCAGTTACCGCCTCCTTTGATCAAGCGCCCTTTACCCATGAAGCCGGCACTAATTGCCCCGACACCGAGACTGCTGCCGGTACGGGACTAATGTTGCAAATGAGGTCGGGGAGCTGGTCCGGCATATCCCAATAATCAGCCTCTCCCTTTCCGAGAAGCCACGACGCCCCTGCCGCCTTTGGGTGACAGGGGCTCCTTTGGTACGACCGACGTGATATGTGAACTAAAGTGAAAGTCCACAAGGTACCGTGATGATGCGGAAACTCAAACCTGAAGAACAAAGCAGCCGACGGCTGTAGGGCTGATTAGACAAACCCATCAGGGTTTGCCCTGTAAGGGTGAGTGCCCGTGGGGCGGGCACGAAGCAACTGCGGGAAGGTAACACCCCGAGGGAGAGTAAGTTCGAGGGGAAGTCCCGACCGCACGAACAGAAACCACATAAGAGGCCGGACGGATGGATAAGAGACCCCTCCTGTTCCTGCCTCCTTGAGAAAGCAATCTCGGCACTATTGCAAATTCTTCTCGATAATATTAAATTGGCATATTAAGGGAAACGCTGATTAACCCACTTGCCGCTTCGAAAAACCTGTTTTGATTTCCTATGCAGGTAGAGGAAACTTCGTGTGGGGACGATATAAAAGGAGGAGAAGAGGGCAAACCCTGTTACATTGACTATCTCTACACTGAAAAATCACGGTTATTATTTTATGCAAGCTAATGTGCGCTTAGCGCGTGAGCACATCGGAATATTTGCACTTGCAAAGAACAGTTCTATCCGTATTGATGCTGAAGGTTAGCAAATTCGAAAATTCTGAATTTACTCCCTCGTCGGCAGTTCGGGTGGATTGATATTCAGAACAAGAGAGGCATGCTCACTGCTATTGCCGATGAGATCATGCGGGTACATCACCGGCACCCGGCACCGCTGCGGCAATAGATACGTTTGCTGCAGTCATCTATCCCATGCGGCATGTGCGGAGAAAGGGCGCATTTGCCGCTTATTCTGCTCCACCGGCGTAGGCGCGCAGGAGGGTCACGGCGTCGCCGGCCAGGCGGCGGACGGCGGCTTCGCGGGCCTGTACGGCGGGCAGGCCCCACAGGGTGAATTCGTCGTGCGCCACCACGTTAAAGTACATGCCGCGCAGGGCCGTGAGGCACCACAGCCAGTCCCCGCGCGTCATGCGGGGGAAGAAGGCGCGCAGGGTGTCCTGCCACTCGCGCTCGGCGTAGGAGAAGTGTGATTCGTACACCTCACGCGTCAGCTCGGGGTCCTCGTAGCCCATGCGGTTCAGGAAGCGCAGCACCTCCTCGCCCGTGGCCACGGTAGCATCCTGCCAACCGATGATGGGGGCGGCGAGCCAAGCGTAGATAATTTCCTCCGGGTCTCCGCTCGGGGCGGCGGCGTGCAGGGCACCCAGGCATACCTCGTTATACTGCTCGGAGACATAGGCCAAGGTGTCGCGATAAATATCCGCCTTGTGCCCGAAGTGGTAGCGGATGAGGCCGATGTTCACCCCCGCCTCCCCGGCGATGTCGCGCACGGTGGCCCCCTCGTAGCCCAAGCGGGTGAACACCCGGATGGCAGCGCGCATCATCTGCGCCTTGGTGCGGTCGGATTTACCGGAGGCTCTCATGGGTCAGTGCTTGTTCTGCGCCTCCACAAAGTCGATATCCGGCTGGCGAAGGCGGTCCAGCTTCACCCGGGTAATCTTGCCCCCCGGCTGTTTGAGGTAGACGTTACCGCTGCCCGAATCATAGCGGTGGAACTTAGCGAAGGTTTCCATCTTGGCATCGGCGGTGCTCCAGTCACGGTAGCCCTTGGCCTCCAGCCTTTTGCGGGCGGCGGCTATTTCCTTGTAACCATCTTTCACGCCCTGCTCGATGGTGTCCTGTACCTCCTCCTGAAAGCCGTCAAAGCCGTTCACGGACGCGATGAGCTTACCATTCGGCGCGATGATCGCCAGAGCGGGAGTCTTGGTGAGCCCGTAGCTGCGGGCCAAGTTGCGGATGCGCGTGCGGCTGTATTTGGGCGTCTTGTTGTTGCCCTCGAGCTCCGCCCCGCTGTCCAGTTTCAGGCGGATGATGCGGTCGTTGCACCAGGTATCGAATTTGGAAGTATTGAGCAGGGCCTCCCCCAGCTGCTTGCTTTTGACGCTCAGAACGGAGTCATGAAACCAGATGAGCAGGGGACGCTGCTTGCGGCGGCTCAGGCGCGTGGCTGCGGCGTAATCCGTCAGCCAACCATTACCATTGCGGCGAGAGGCAAAGGCGGCTTCGATCCCCTCGATCACCTTGTCCGGGTTGGTCGGGTCGGTGAAGTAGACCTCGCCCTCGGCACCGTTGTCGATCTGCTCCAGCTCCTCGGAGGTCGCGACGTTGTAGTTGATGGCATCGGCATCCTGACGGTTGATAAGCAGGGGGTTTCCCTCCGGTGCGCTCATGCCGGCGGGGGTGGAGCCGGCGCGCAGTTGCTCCACCTCGGTGTGCACGGTGGTGCAAGCCGCAGCCAGCAGACTCGCAGCGGGGAGCAGAAGACGGCGGAGCAGGGGGCGGCTCATGGCTTTTCCTCGCGCTTGCATTGCTGCCAAGCCGCTTCCATTTGCTCGGCAGGGGCCTCGGCCAAGCTCATTCCCTGCGCCTTTACGATCTGTTCCAAGCGGTTGAAGCGGCGTTCGAACTTGGCATTCGCGGCGGCCAGAGCCATCTCGGGGTTCACCCCTCGGCGGCGGCAGAGGTTCACCACCACAAAGAGCAGGTCGCCCAGCTCTTCTTCCACATGCGGATGCCCCGCCGGCAGGGCCAGGGCCTCCTGCACCTCGGCGGTCTCTTCGCGTATCTTGTCCACCACTCCGTCGTCCGTGGGCCAGTCGAAGCCCACTTTGGCCACTTTTTTGGTGAGCTTGTAGGCTTTCATCAGCGCGGGCAGCCCCTTGCCGCAGTCCTGCAGGTAGGGCTTGTCCTCGTTGGCGTGCTCGCGGCGTTTGATGCGATCCCACTGGGTCAGCACGGCATCGCTGTCCTTGGCATCGGCGTTCCCGAACACATGGGGATGCCGCCGCACCAACTTATCGGAGAGCTCGCAGGCAATCTCGTTCAGGCCGAAGGCGGCCTCGGGGTTCTCCTGCGTGAGCTCGGCGTGGAAAATCACCTGCAGCAGCACATCGCCCAGTTCCTCGCGAACATGCGCCCAGTCGCGCTCACGGAGGGCATCGATGCACTCGTAGCATTCCTCCACCAGGTTGGTCAGGATGCTTTCGTGGGTCTGCTCGGCGTCCCAAGGGCAGCCACCGGGTTGCCTCAGGCGGTGCATGATGGCCACGGCGCGCTCCACTTGCCGCTCGGGTTCGCGGCAGTTGATCATTTCGTCTTCCGTCATTTGTGCCTCCTGTCTCTGCGTTCGTTCACGGCCTTGCCGGCCAAGATGTCGTCCACATGCTGCACCAGATCCCAGGAGACGCGGCGGCGTTGGTACTTGCGCCACAGCAGGTCGCGCAGGGCCTGCCATATCTCCGGGGTAAACTCGGCGGGCACAAATTCCACCTCGTCTCGCTGGGAGCGCCCGACCTTGGGCGCCACGGTGAGTTGCCACCAGCCACCGAAGTAGGCGGCCTCGTAGATGACTTTGTTGCCGCTTTCATCGCGGTCTTGCCAAGAGAATGTTTCCATCTGCGTTCAGCGTTTGCCTTTTTTGAGTTGGCGGTGCATGGTCTCCACCTCGCCGCTCATGGTGGGGGCTATGGCTTTCTTGGCGGCTGCGGGGTTCAGGGAGACGATGATGGGCTTGGAGCGTTTGCCGTCCGCGTCGTATTTATAAATCACGCGCTGCACCAGCTTGCCCTCGGGGTTGGTGTACATGCGTTCCTCGATCAGCTTGGCGGAGGAGTCGTAGCCGTAGGCCACGCGGTAGATGATGTTGCGCTTGGTGTGGTCGTAGATGTTGCAGGCCACCAGCTCGCCGTTGCGGCCTTCGATGTAGTCGTTCACCGCTACCAGCCGCCCGTCGGATTGGTAGGTGCTGCAGCGCATGCCTTTCATGTTGCTCTGCCGGCTGTAGATGGACCGCGCGCCGTTGGGGTGCCGCATCACGCGCACACTGTCGCGGGCCCCGCCCACTACGTCTGCACTCTGCGCCTGCACCGCCGGGGCTGCTGCCAGGGCCAGGGCTATCATCAGCTTTCCTATCGCGCCGCTCTTCATGGGGCGCATTGTAGCACGCAGCCGCGCCGCACGCAAGCAAAAACACGGACATATTGCGCCCTCGCGCTCTCAGTGTTGGGCGGGGGCGTGCAGCTGCACGAGCATCTTCTGCGTCTCCAGCTCCTGAATGCGGGCCAAGGCGGCGTCGATGTCTTCACAGATGTTTTCTTTGTGCAGTTCGTTCAGGAAGGGGAAGTCGCGGTTGATGACTTTCATCGGCTGGGGTTGCACGCCGCAGAGCAGCAGGGTGATGTTGTGCCGGTGGCAGTACTCCAGGAAGTCCTCGAGCACATGCAGGCCCGTGGCATCCAGCGCGGGGACCAGGCGCAGGCGCAGTAACACGTATTCGATGTTGTGCTCCAGGGTCTTGAAGACGATGTCCTTGAACTGTTCCACCGCGCCGAAGAAGAAGGGGCCTTGCACGTCGAAGATTTCAACGTTATCCGGCACATAGCGCAGGTAGCGGGAGCGGGCGGGTATCTCGTCGGGGTCCTCGCCCATGATCTCGGCGCTGATGGAGGAGACGTTGCTGATCTGTGCCATGCGGCCGATGAAGAGGAGGGCGGCCAGCACTACGCCGACTTCCACCGCCACTACCAAGTCGACCAGTACGGTGAGGATGAAGGTGATGCAGAGCACCGCCGCATCCCGGCGCGGGCCTTTCAGCAGGTGCAGGAAGGTGTCGACTTCCGCCATGTTCCAACAAACCAGCAGCAGGATACTCCCCAGGGCTGCCAGCGGTACCATGCCGGCGTAGCGACCCGCGAGTAGGAGGATGAGCAACAGGGTGACGGCATGCACCAAGCCGGAGACGGGGCTCTTGGCTCCGGCGCGGATGTTGGTGGCGGTGCGGGCAATCGCGCCGGTGGCGGGGATGCCGCCGAAGAGGGCGGAGGCGATGTTACCCGCGCCTTGGGCGATGAGCTCGGTGTTCGGGTGGTGGCGGCTGCCGGTCATGCCGTCTGCCACGCTGGCGCTGAGCAGGGATTCGATGGCGGCGAGCAGGGCGATGATGAAGGCGGGCTTGACCAGGGCGGGCAGAGCGGCCCATTCAAACTCGGGCATCCGCAGCTCAGGGAGGCCCGTGGGCAGCTCGCCGAAGCGGGATTGGATGGTCTCAACGGGGAGGTCGAAGCAGGCGCAGAGGGCGGTGGCAACCAGCATGCCCACGAGCATGAAGGGGGCGCGCGGGAACAGGCGGCGCGTGATCAGAATCACGGCTAGGGTCAGCGCGGAGAGGCCGACCGCCCAGGGGTTGATGCTGCCGAGGTTGTCTAAATAACATCCCCAGCGGGGAATGAAGGCGGCGGGTATCTCGCCTTCGATCGTCAGGCCCAGCAGGTCGCGCACCTGGGTCGTCAGAATCGTGACGGCGATGCCGGAGGTGAAGCCGGTGGTGACGGGGTAGGGGATGTATTTGATGAGGGCTCCCAATCGCGCCAGCCCGAAGAGAATCAGGAAGAGGCCCGCCATCAGGGTGCAGAGAATCAGGCCTTGGATGCCGTAGCTGCCCGCTACGCCGGCGATCAGGACCACGAAGGCTCCCGTCGGTCCGCCGATCTGGAACTTGCTCCCGCCCAACAGGGAGATCATGAAGCCGGCCACCACCGCCGTAATCAAGCCGGACGCGGGGGTGATTTCCTTCACCCCGCACGCAATCGCAAAGGCTATCGCCAGCGGCAGCGCCACCACCCCCACCGTGATCCCGGCCGTTAAATCCGCAGTAAATTTCTTCCTGTCGTAACTCTTGAGCGTGCTGATGAGGCTGGGATAATGCATGGCTGTGCGTCAGACCCGCATTATACTCCCGCCCCGCCCCGCTGTAAAGAGAAAATCTCCGCAGCTTCCTCATTTTGGAGGTGGAAGGCTTGGAAGGGAAGGGGATGTAGGAGGTGGTTGCAGACTTCTTGCCGTTGAGGCAGGAGGAGGCGGTGTTTTGGGGACGCGGAATCTTTGGAAGGAGCGGAAAAGTGGTGGTGTGCCTGACTTGGTACAGACTTCTTGCCGCCGGGGTGGTAGGTGTGCTGGCCTTTTTCGTAAAATCATGAGACCTACCTACAACGAATTCGGCTTGAATTCTTCTCCATGCTCAGCATGCCAAGGAGTTTCCTCACCTTCCAAAATTCCGCGTCACAAAAGTTACCACCTCACCACCACTTACCACCTCCGCACTTGGTAACCATCCCCTGCATAAATCCAATTTCAATCCAATTTCCCCCTTCCTACCAACGCAGAACCCGGCAACCGCATTTCTCCCCCGCATAGCTCTGCCTTCCCTTCATTCCTGAATTTCCGCGTCCCCATCTATTCTCGCTTGCTATGGTCACAGCGGTATGCTTTCTCCTCCAAGCCCGGCATGTTTCTTCCCCCTAGACTCAATACAAAAATTCGGATTGTAAACAAAATTGTATTGAATTGATTTTTTTGTTTACAATAGGGTAGGGAGGTGGTATAGTAGAGGTGCCATGACGAAGAGCGAACACATGCAGCAGGTGCTCGGCAGGGTTTTGGGCGGGGCGTATCTGATGGAAGATATGCCCGATGCCGCCGCGGCCCTGCGCTATGCCTGTGCCTTGGACCGGCAGATGCTTTATCGCGTGTCTGTCGGCGGGGCCGTCTTTGCCCTGGCCGTGGTGCGCGGGGACGCCGTGGTATCCCCCGCCTCGGTGCAGCGGGAGCAGCAGCGGGCGTCGGCGGTGCTCGCCCTGCCGGTCGCGGTGTACTGGCCGCATGTCGGTGCCGCGCAGGCGGAGGAACTGCGGAGGCTGGGGTGCAGCTACATCACGCCGGCGGGGGGCGCTTTCCTGCCCTTCCTGTGGCTCCGCATCCCGCCTGCTGAGTGGTCGGCCTCGCCTCCGAGCGGGGGGGAACCGGGCCCCCTGTCGCCGTGTGCTCAGGTGATTGTCCTGCGCCAGCTCCTCTTCGGGGATGTGGAGGGCAGGAATATCCGCAGCCTTGCCCGCCTGCTCCCTTACAGTGCCGCGCTGCTGGGCAGGGCTACCCTCTCTCTGCTGGCCCATTCCCTGTGTGCCTATCCCGCCGGCACGCGGTGCGGTCGCTTCCTCTTCCCGAGCAACGCCCACGACCTCTGGTTGCAGGCCGAGCCCTTGCTGCGCTCCCCCGTGCGGCAGCGCTTTGCCGTGTCGCGTGAGCTTGCCCCGCCCCTGCCCGCCGCCGGTATATCCGCCCTCGCCATGGCCTCCGACTTGGCCGACGACCCGTTGCCGACCTGTGCCTACTACCAACGCGCCCGAGCGGGTCGCCTGCAGCCCACTCCTCCCCATGCGGCCTCGCTTCGTATCGAAAAATGGAGTTACCCGCCCTCAGCTCTCATCGCTCCCGGCGCCCGCCGCGTCGATGACCTCTCACTCTACCTCTCCCTGCGCGAGAACCACGACCCCCGCGTGCGCATCGCGCTGCAATCCCTCCACCTGCCATGAGCCCCAAAAATTACCTTGCTCTTCAGTCTCTACAGAACTTTGCCCGTGAGTTTTCTGCCTACACGGGGGAATACGTCATCATCGGCGGAGCCGCGTGTCACCTCTGGTTCGCGGATAAGCAGATCCATTTCCGCAATACCTTGGACGTGGACATGGCTCTGTTGTTGCAGGCCAATGCTCTTCCCTTCGTTCAGGCTTCCTGAACTTCGTCGACAGGGTCGGCTACCGGGCGGAGAGTCATGCCCTCCGGGATGGGCGCGTTAAACGCCGCCTTTATCGTTTCCTTCTTGAGAAGGAAAGGGAATACCCCGCGATGATTGAGCTTCTGGGGCCCGACAATGCGGCGATACAGCACGCCTTCGATCAGCGCAGCATCCCCGTTAAGGTGGAGGGTGAGTATTGCGGGCTTTCCTGTATGCTGCTGGACCCTGCGTACTATGACATGCTGCGGAACGGTACGACCGAATGCTTGGGGGTGCCCGTGGTCAATAGGGAGACCCTCATTGCTCTCAAAATCAAGGCGTTCCTCAATATTCAGACCCTGCATCGGCAGCCTGTGGTGCCGCCCCACAGCTCGGATGCGAGTATGGATAATGCCCGCAAGCATCGCAAGGACGTTATCTCGCTGCTTTACCTTTCCGAACTCTCTGTAACGCCCGTGGCTCCGAGTATTCACCGGGATATCGAAGCCTTTGCGACTCAACTGCTCCGCGATTCCGCCGAGCGCGATTCCCTCATTCGATCCGTTGGCGCTACGCAGAGCCTCGGCCATATCCCCATGGACTCCTCTCTTCTGACGGAGATGATGCAGGATCTTCTCGCTCTGTTTCCGGCTCAGGACAGATAGCTCGCCTTCACCCCCTTTTGGCTCGTTTCTCGGGCGAGATGAGAAAGATTTTTCGCCCCTCTGCGAAGAATTTGCTTGCTTTCTCCGCCCGGTTTGCTACACTCTAACGCGATGAATTGTCGCTCGCTTGCTCCGGACGCGGAGTGAGTCAGCCCCGATTCTTCACCGGCCTCAAGCTGCCTCCCCCATCGACGGGTGGGTCGAGTCTCCCCAAGGCCACAACCTCAAACTCATACATCATCATGAAACTACATTTGCCGAAAGCCTTGGCGGCTGCGGTAATGGTGCTCTTTGCCATACCCAACGCCTTGGCAGACACTGTCACCGTCACTGTTGACGGAACCCAGTACGCGGGGACTACTGTGTTGACATCAGGAGATGCCCCGACTGATAAGACAACGAATTTCCTCTTTTCCACGGGATCTGAGTATACAATTCAGAATACGAGCACCAGCACATCCCATTGGGTTAGCAGTGTGCCCAAAGGAAAGACTCTGATAGCGGCCTCTGCTACTTATGAGACTCTTGACGAGAGTGGTGAAACTGCTACAATCACCTCATCAGCAACTCCTCTGTTCTTTGACACGGGTAATAAGGGAAACATTGAGGTGTTGGCGAATATCGTCATCGGCAGAAGTGCTGCGAGTGCTGCTAACGATCTCCGTTTTTGGAGCGGTAACAGTTACTGCAGTATCCTGAAGGGAGATCTTACACTGGTCGGGACAACAGCTAGGATATATAATCAAGAAGGGACTCAGTATCTGGAGGGGTCAATCAAAGGTTTGGGAAAAACTCTGAATATTACGGGCAAAAACGAAGCGGCGCGTCTTCGTCTTTCCGGTGGCGGTACCATCGGGACGCTGAATTTGGCGGAGTCCGGTTCTTCCGTTACCTTGAGTGCTACCAAGCATGATGGTACCACGGCAGCAAGTTCCAAGGAGTACACCATAACCACCTTGAATTCTGCGAACAGCACAGCTGCTCTTACGGTGGAATCCGGGGTGACTCTGAATCTGACGAACTTGACGGCAGGAAAACTGATCAATGAGGGCACTCTGAATTTGGGAGGAACCGGCATTTCCTCGACCTTGGCAGTCCAAGGGCTGAGCAATGTCGGAATACTGAATATTCTCAATGATACTGCGGTGAACTTGGATTTAACTGAGTATGCGGGTACCCATATAGGATCCGCAGTAACAACAACTGTTGAGAGTGAAGGCGGAACGGTAACTAAGCCTGCGAACGGATTCGGGAAGATTAGTTCGTTTGAATTGAGTTCGCTCATTGCCGGAACGGTGAATGTAGAATCCGGTGTCAGCTGGACGGAAGGACAAAATGCGCTGACGTACTCGGATGGGGTCTTAAGCTATGGTACCGGTCAGGGCTTGACCTCGACCATCTACCAGATTAATGACGCAGAATCTGGGTACGATTTGACCGGTGCAACGAGTGTTGTCATTGGTGCCACTAATGGGACTGTCTCTCTGACTGGGGCAACCAGCCTTGATATTACGGTAAAGAAGGGTGCTGTTCTCAACATTAATGGTAAAATGTGTGGTAACTGTGATTTAGTGCTCGCCGGAGGGACACTGACGAATTCCGGAGAAAAAATCGAGGCAGCCCAGCAGCAGCTTAACAGTCTTACGCTAACAGCCAACTCTATGATTGACGCAGTATTGACTGAGGACAATATTAATAGGTACTTCGGTGTCGTTGCGAGCCTATGGAATAGCACCTTTATTGATCTCGGTGGCAATACATTGACAAAGGCCGGAAATGGTCAATTTTATGCAGCCTCCACCAACCTGCGTGGTGGAGGAACCTTAAAGATTACCGGGGGTGATTTCAATCTCGGGGTGGACGCCGTCGACCCACGTTGCCAGCAAGGCTCTATCGGTCACGTTGATGATTCTGCTGATACTAACATCTGGTTTACAGGGGGTACCCTTTCCAGTGGAAAAGGAATCTATCTGAACAAAAATGTTGAATTTTTGGCGCAAGCGGAGACTGGGGTAACATCTGGGGTAACCGGTGTGATTTCGGCGGCACTTGATCTCAAGAATAAAACAGCTACGTTCAAAGCAGCGGCAGCGAATGATAAGCTGGTCATCTCCGGTCTTATTTCGGATTCGACGAACAATGCCACTAACCCTAAAGTCAGCGTAACAGGAAGTGGAACCGTTGAATTCGCGGCAGGAAGTGGTGGCGGTAAGGTCATGGTGCTGACGCTTTCTGCAGACAGTACCCTTCTGTGTAATGCAGGTGCTGACAGGGTACTGAAATTCGATTGCTTGAATTTTCACGGGGCGCTCAGTATAGATTCCGGTGAGGTTCAGTCAATAAATACGAGGGGCGCTGAGTCTGATCACGTTACCATCTCCTCTCTCTCGATAAAGGAGGGTGCTACCATGAACCTGACTGCCACTTATAAGGAGCATGTCTTTGTGAGCGGTACGTTGACCGGTGGCGGTATCCTTAAGACCTCCTGCGCTAGCCGAACCGATCAGGCGGATGGTTATCGGGCTACTGTGATTTCTGGCGATGCTTCTGGGTTCACCGGAGAATGGTTGCTTGAGACAGCAAGTGGCACAGATAATAGTGCTACAAGCAATCGTCGGGTCAATGGCATGCTGAATACAGCAACCTTCGGTGGAGTGGTGAAGTTCACTGGTTCCAATGGAGATGCAACTAAAGCAGGTTCGCAACTGCTTCTTGCACAGGATTCAAGCATTGCCGGGTTGCAAAGCGATGCCGGTCTAACGAATGCTGTTGTCAAGGGTGTGAATTATACTTCCAGCACCACAGACGCCATTCTGAGGGGTAACTTTGACTCGGTTAAGCGTACGCTCACGATCGCGGGCAATAAGAATCTGTCCTTCTCCGGAAAGCTTGATTCCCTCGTTTCCTTGGTTGTCGGTGATGGGACGAATGCTGCGTCACAGACCTTCGATGGGGCAACGGTAGGTGGAAGCATGGAGCTGAAAGATTATGCTACGGTTACCGCAACGGGGAATACCTCCATTGCTGCTTTGAAGGGTACAGGTACCCTGACGACCTCCGGTGCCTCGGTGACTAATGGCAGTGCCTTCACCGGCACGCTCGAGTCCACGGGTGAGACACTTGCGGTGACACAGGTGGGTGCCACGTTGGCTGCAGTGAAGGCGGAAGGTGGTGATATCAACCTGCTGAACACCTCTTCCGTGACGGTGACGGATATGGTCATCGGCGCGGGGCAGATGGTGGGTGTGTACAACGGCGAGACCGGAGCGGTGGGAGATGTAAGTGTGACAACCCTGAAGGTAACGAGCAGTGAGGGCAGTGCCGCTAAGCTGTACGCCAACCTGAATCTGAGTAAGGGAGGCACGCTGACCTTGAATGGTACGTTGACCATGGGCAATATGCTTACGCAGGTCAGTACGCTTACGCTGGGTAGTGGTATTACCCTGAGTGGATCACTGTTGGATAGCTGGATGGATAAGAGCAATGCTCTGACGCTGTTCTCCGGCGTGGATGGATTGACTGTTAATGGAGCCTCGGTGGCAGCCGGTGAAACCAACGGAGTAAAGGCCTCGGATGTCTTCGGCGACAGCTGGAGTAACTACAGCTTGTTTATGACCGGTGGCACCAATAACAAGGATTACAATGTTCAGCTGGTGCAGACCTCCGACACCCCCGAGCCGACGACGGCGACGCTGTCGCTGTTGGCGCTGATGGGCTTGGCGGCGCGGAGACGCCGTAAGGCGGCGAAGTAAGGCGCGCCCGCTAGAGTAAATGGCAAGCCCCCGCTGTCCGTGTGACGGCGGGGGCTTTTTGGGGGAGTGGGGTGGTTCAGGACTGAAGGGCGGCGGTGAGGAGGGCGCGGAGGGATGGCGAAGCCGCGTAGTCCAGAGCCGTCTTGCCGGTGTTATCGACCGCAGCGGGGTCGGCCCCTTCCTCCAGGAGGAGGCGGACGACCGACTCCTCCCCGCGCCAGGCGGCACGGATGAGAGCGGTCCAGCCGAGCTCATTGTCGCGCGCCTCGGTATCGGCATTGAGACGGAGGAGGTGGCGGAGGATAGACTCCCGCCCCTCACCGATGGCCCACATGAGGGGAGTCCAGCCGTTGGCATCATGCGCCTCCATGGCGGCACCGGAGCGGAGGAGGGCGCGCGCGAAGTCCACGCGGCAGAGGAAAGCGGCCATCATGAGCGCGGTGCGCCCCTGTCGGTCCGCCGCGTTGGGGTTTGCCCCGCGGGTGAGGAAGAGGTTGACGAGCGGCTCTGCGCCGCGAAGCACCGCGAGCATGAGCGGCGTGCGCCCCCTGTGGTCCGCGAGGTCGGGATCGGCCCCCGCCTGCAGGAGAAGGGCGACCGCCTCCTCCCGGCCGCCGAGAGCGGCGTAGAAGAGGGGAGTGCGCAGGAAGGCATCCCGCGTGTTGGCATCGGCCCCGCGGCGCAGGAGCGCGAGCAGGCCGGCGGTGTTACCGGACTCGCAGGCATCCGCGAGCTTGGCGAATAGGTCTGTGTCTCTGTTCATATCTGATCATTCGGGTTTAAGATGTTCGGGCCCCTGCACGCCGGGCGGCGGGGGATGAGAAACACAGGCAGTGCGTTGACAGGGTAGCGGACCGGGAAGCGCGGGCGGGGGAGAGAAAGCCCGCGGCCCCGGGGCGCACAGCCCGCCGCAGAGAGCGCGGCGAGCCGTGCGGAAGGGCGTTTACTTCCTCTTCTGCTGTTCCCAGCCGCCGCCGAGCTGCGTGTACAGCGTCGGGATGCAAGCGGCATACTGGTAGCGGTAGGAAGCCAGCTGCTTTTGCGCCGGGAAGAGCCCCTGCTGGGCGGTGAGCACCTCGTAGTAGCTGGAGAGACCCTGCTTGTAGCGGTCGCGGGAGAGTGCGAGACTCTCCTCGTAGGCAGCCACGGCGGCCTCTTGGCGGCTGATGACCTCGCGCAGCTTCTCACGCTGAATGAGCGTGGAAGAAATCTCCGCCAGCGCATCGTACACCGTCTGCTCATACTCCGCCTTGGCAGAGAGGAAGTTCTCACGCTTGATCTTCTCGGACGCGCGGAGCTGACCGGCCCGGAAGAGCGGCCCCGTCAGGTTAGCACCCACGCCCCAGCCCGTGGTGGGGTGCAGGGCAGCGCGGCGCAGGTCCATGGAAGCATAACCCATGGCACCCGTCAGGCTGATGGACGGGAAGTAGTTGGCGATCGCCACACCCACCTCCGCATTGGCGGCCCGCATCGCCTGCTCCTTGGCGCGGATATCCGGGCGGCGGGAGAGGATGGAAGCCGGGATGCCCGCTGCGACCTTAGCCGCACCCGCAAAGCTGCTGAGCGACGACTTGCGCGCGATGGAACCCGGCGCGCGACCCGCGAGAGCGCAGAGCGTGTTCTCCAGCGCGCGGATCTGGTACTCCAGCTGCGGGATCTCCGCCTCCGCCGCCTTCAGCGCGGCCTCTGCGGAGGTGGTCTGCAGCTTGTTGGCGATACCGCCCTCCAGCTGGGCCCCGAAGAGCTCCAAGGTCTCCTGGTAAGAAACGACCGAATTGCGGGCGATGCGCAGCTGCTCATCCAGCAGCACAAGGTTCAGGTAGCCGCAGGCCACCTGGCGGATGAGCGAGACGCGCAGGTTGTTCAGCATCTCCTCGGCCTCCTGCGCGGAAGCCTCGGCACTCTCCGTGCCCTTGCGGGTCTTGCCCCACAGGTCCAGCTCCCAGGAAGCGGTGAGGGCCGCAGCCCCCGGCATCTTGGTAGCACCGCCGCTCTGCACCACGGTGGCGCCGTTCGCCTGGTTAGCCCCCTTGGAGGACGAAGCATTGTAGCCAAACCAAGGGAAGAGCGGTGCGTTCGCCACGGTCACGGCATGCTCGGCGGCCCGCACATTGTGCAGCGTGGCCTCCAGCGTGCGGTTGTTGTTGAGCACATCGGAGAGGAGCGAGGAGAGGCTCGGGTCGCGGAGCACCTGCTGCCAGGGCAAGTCAGCCATGCTCTCCGCCTGTGCCGAGCCCCCGCGGAACTCCGCCGGCACGGGCATGTTCGGTTTAGCGCTCATCCAAGACGGCCCGAAAGAGCAGGCAGGCAGCAGCAGAGCTGCGCCGGGAAGGAGGAATCGTGTAACGGTTCTCATTGTTTTGTTGTGTTTGCGGTTGTTGTGTGAAATGGGTTATTTATCCGTATGGGCGGCCAGGTAATCGCGCGCGGCCTCTTCATCGGGGTCCGCCTTGTTCTCATTGAGCTTGTAGGTGATGCGGAAGAGACGCATGATGAACATGTACGAGCAGGGGATGAGGAAGACACCCACCACCGTAGCCATGAGCATGCCCGCCACCACCACGATGCCGATGGCATTGCGCGCCAGAGCACCGGCACCCGTGGAGTAGACCAGCGGCATACAGCCCAAGATGAACGCGATGGACGTCATGAGAATGGGACGCAGACGCAGGCGCGCCGCCGTGAGCGTAGCCGTCAGCAGGTCCTTGCCGCGACCGATCTCCAGGTTGGCGAACTCCACGATGAGAATGGCATTTTTAGCCGCCAGACCCACGAGCATGATGAGACCGACCTGCGCATAGAGGTTCAGCTCCAGCCCCATGATCATGAGGCCCAGGTAAGCCCCGAGCACCGCGATGGGCACGGTGAGGAAGATGGAGAGCGGCAGCGTCCACTTCTCATACAGAGCCGCCAGAATGAGGTAGGCAAAGAGAGCGGAGAGCGCGAAGATGGTGCCGATGCCGATCGAATTGCGCACCTTGTTCTCCTGGAAGCTCATATCCTGATAATCGAAACCGATCTTCGTGTGGTCCACCGAGGTCTCATAGAGCTTCTCCAGGGCCGTCATGAGCTGCTCGGAGGAGTAGCCGGGCTTGGGCATCACGAGGAGCTTGGCGGCGTTGTAGATGTTGTGGTGCATCACGAACTCCGTGTCGCTGCTGTCCCGGATATTCACGAGCGCCGACAGCGGCACCCGCTTACCCGTGCGACCCGTGACGAAGAAGCCGTCCATGCAATCCAGACTGCGGCGGTCCTTGCCGCGGGCCTGCATGTAGACCTGCCACTGCTGGCCGAACGCATTGAAGAAATTGACGAAGGACGAGCCGTTGTAAGCCGCCAGGATGTTGTAGGCGGACTTGATGTCCACGTTGTGGTACAGGCATTTCTCCTTATCCACATCCACGAAGACCTGGGGCGTATCCGGCATCATCATGTCCATGCACAGCCCCACCTCCGGCAGGGCGCGGGCAGCGGCCTCGAAGGCCAACACCTGTTCATACAGGAATGCGACACCTTGGCCCTCCAGATCCGTCAGCACCATGCTGACACCGTTGGAAGTACCCACACCCGGAATGGCAGGCGGGATGTTCACCATGGCCACCTTGGCATCCAGCCCCGCCATAGCCACGCGCTTGCTGAGGCGGGCGTGGATTTGGTGCGCCGTCTCGCTGCGATCCTTCCACTCCTTCAACTGCACGAACGCCGCCGCCGCACCGGGGGTCTGCACGAAGTTCATGATGTTGATACCGGAGACCACGGCGATATTCTTGACCGTGGGATCCTGCAAGGCGTGGTAGAGCTTGGTGCACTCCTCCATGGTAACCTGCAGCGACTGGTCCGACTTCATGACGATAGCCGCCATGAGGAAGCCCTGGTCCTCATCCGGCAGGAAGGCACCCGGCACGCGCTCCGAGGCGGGGATGATGGCTGCCCAGGTGCCCAGCAGCAGCGCCATGCCCAGATACAAACGCTTGCAGAGGAAGCGGCAGCCGGCCACATAGGCATCCGCCAGCGCATTGTAGCACTTGTTGAAAATGTTATAAAACGGCGTGGCGATGCGCGCGAGCAGGGTTTTGCGCGCCCCTTTCTCCTTGAGCAGCAGGGTGCAGAGAGCGGGCGAAAGCGTGAGCGCGTTGAACGCCGACACCAACATGGAGATGGCGATGGTGATGGCGAACTGCTTGAACAGCGTGCCCGAGATACCCGACATCATCAGCGAGGGTAGGAACACCGCCGACAGCACGAGCGCGATGGCGATCACCGGGCCGCTCACCTCCTGCATGGCGGCAAAGGTGGCCATGCGCGGCTTGAGTCCTTGGTCGATGTGGTGCTGCACGGCTTCCACCACCACGATGGCGTCATCCACCACCAAGCCGATGGCCAGCACCATGCCCAGCAGGGAGATGGTGTTCAGCGTGAAGCCCAGCAGAGGGAACACGATGAAGGTGGACAGCAGCGACACCGGCACGGCGATGAGCGGAATGAAGGTGGCCCGCAGGTTCTGCAGGAACACGAACACCACGAGGGCCACCAGGATGACGGCCTCGATGAAGGTCTGCCGAATCTCTGCGATGGAGTTGCGGACGGATACCGTGGTGTCCAGCGTGACGTTACCCGTAAGCCCCTCCGGCATGGCGGCTTTCTGCTTCTCCAGCAGCGCGGTGAGGCGGTCCACCGTGGCAATGGCATTGGAGCCCGGGGACTGGTAGATGAGCACGTTGGCCGTGCGGTTGCCGTTGATGCGGCCCGTGATGGAATAGTCCTCCGAGCCGAGCTCCACGTCCGCGATGTCCTTGAGGTAGACGTAGCCGTCCCCGTCCTTGCGGACGATGATGTTCTCGAACTCCTCCGGGGTGCTCATGCGGCCTTGGGTACGCAGGGCAAAGGTCTTCTCCTGCCCGTCCTGAATGGGCTCTGCGCCGATCTTACCGCCGGGGTTGGTGTTATTCTCCACCGTAATGGCGGCGCGCACTTCCTCCACGGAGATGTTGTAGTGGGTCATCTTGGGCGTGTTGAGCCACACACGGATGGCATAGCGACCCGCGCCGTACACCATCACCTCGCCCACGCCGGGGACGCGCTTGAGCTCATCCACCATCTTGACTTGCGCGTAGTTGGACAGGTCGATATCGCGGTGCGAGCCGTCCGGTGAGGTGATGGAGTAGATCATGAGCGGCAGACCCGGCATCTGCGTGATGGTGATACCGGAGCTGAGCACCTCCTGCGGCATCTGGGACTGGGCCTGGCCATAGCGCATGTTGGTGAGCATCTGGTCCATGTCCGTCACCGTCTCCGGGGAGAACACGCACTGCAGGGCGTAGGAGCCGTTGTTAGAAGAAATGGAGGACATGTAGTCCATGCCCTGCACGCCGGAGACCTGGCGCTCCAGCGGGGTGCCGACGGAATCGGCAACGGACTTGGCGTCCGCGCCCGGGAACATGGCGCGCAGTTGAATCGTGCGCGGCGTGATCTCCGGGTACTGCTCGATGGGCAGGTTGGCCAGGCACACCAAGCCCAGCAGCGTGGTGACCACGGCGAAAACCGTGGCGACTACCGGGTGTTTAATGAAATAGGGGCTCATGGCTTACTCCGACTTGGCGGTGGAAGAGGTAACGGTGGACTTGGGCGCAGTGTACACGAAGGGGCGCGGCACCACCGTGCCGAAGCCCGCAGGGGCTCCCTTGGCCCGCATCTGCGCGTTGAGCTTGGAGTACATGGCCGCCATCTGGCTGCCCGTCACCACCACGTTGGCCTCCGTGGGGGTGTCATAGCCCAGCTTCTTGAGGGTATCCGCCAGCGGCTCTACCGTGCCCGTGACGACGACCATGGACATGGTGGCCGGCTGCCCGTCCCCGTTCGGCACCTCCAGCATGTAGCTCTTACCCTGCGTCACGTCGATGGCGTGCGGCTCGTTCTTGGCATCCGTCACCACGATGAGGCGGTGGTTCATGGAGGTAACGATGGCACGCTCCGGCACGAGCAGGGCATCCTTGATCTGCCCCGTCTTGGCTACAACGCGCACGGCCATGCCGGAGCGCAGCTTCAGGTCCGGGTTGGGGATGTGGCCGATGAAATTGACGGTACCCGTGGTGCTGCTCACCTCACTGTCGATGGCGACCACCTTGCCCGTGTGCTCGAACTCGGTACCGCCCTCCAGCAGCACGCGGAACTCGGAGAGGGTGTTACCGGTTGCTACGTCCTTGGGGGTGTAGCCCTCGTTGAGGGTCCGGTTGAGCATGTCTTTATCCGCCACGGCAAAGTCCACACGGATGGGATCCACCGAGGACATGGTGGTGAGCGGGGTGGCGGAGGCCGTGGAAATGAGGTCGCCGGTGGAGACTGTGGACTTGGAGGCCAGGCCCGTGAAGGGCGCGCGGATGGTGCAGCGCGTGAGGTTGATGCGGGCGGTCTGCAGCGCGGCCTCGGCCAGCTTCACCTGCGCTTTCGCGGCGGCCAGGGCGGCTTCCGAGCTCTCGTGCAGCTGCTTGGCGTCCGTGTAGTCCTTCTCGGAGACGCCGCCGCTCTTCACCAAGCCTGCATAGCGTTCCTCGTCGCGTGCGGCGCGCTTGTTCGTGGCCTCGGCCTGCAGCACACTGGCTTCGGCTGCCGCCAGGGTGGCTTCCGCCTGCTGCACGGCGGCTTGGTAGATGTCCGGCTCGATCTCGAAGAGGACGTCCCCTTTCTGCACGAGCGTGCCGTCGCGGTACACGCGCTTGATGAGCTTGCCGACCACCTCCGGGCGGATGTCGGCTTGCTCCACCCCACGCAGGTGACCGAACCAGGTGGCGGTGATGTCGACATCGCGCTGCTGCATCTTCATGACCCCGACGGGGACGGGCTGCATACCGGGAGCTTGCCCCGCAGCATTCTTTTCCTTGCAGCCGGTGGAGAGTGCGGTAAGTACCCCCGGGAGCACGATGAGCAATTGCTTGTATGTCATATCGTTTTGTCTTGGTTAAACTTGAGAATTGGCGTAGAGTCGGTCCAGAAGGGAGCGCAGTTGCTCGCGCTCTTCATCGCTGAAGCCCTTCAGCAGAATGGACTCCACCTGCTGCACCGCCTTGCCGTATTTTTCCTGCAGGTCCAGGCTCAGCTCGCTGAGGTAGACGTGCTTCACCCGCTTGTCCGTGCTGTCGAAGGCGGTGCGGACAAAGCCTTTCTCCTCCATGCGCTGCAGAAGCCCCTTGGCGGTGGGATGGGTGATGCCGACGTGAGCCTCGATCTGCCGCTGGGAGACGGGCTCCCCATTCTTGCTGGCCAGGTATACGGCTACACGACACTGCGCCTCCGTCAGCGGCAGTTCCCCCGCATATTGGCGAAAAAGCGCACTGCTGCGGTCGGTGACGAGCTTCAGAATGGTGGTGATGGCCCTCTCTTTCATGATCCGGTCTTGAAAATGAAATAGGAAGCATGCTTCCTATCTGCGGAGAAGTTTACCACATTTCCCCGCCGAGTCAAGCCTTTTTTCCGTCCGAATAATGAAAAAATCCCCCTCCGAGAAGATGACACAGATTTTCTGCGGGTGACGTTTGAGCCCCGGAGTAAGGCAGACAACGGATGACACGTACCGGGGGGGAAAGCCGGGCCGGAGGCGCGCATAAAGGAGGGAAAAATGGTGAAAAACGCGAATCCTTCTTGACGCGGGGGGCTGCTTGTGGTATTCTCAGCCATACAAGATTGGTACTTGATTCCATTTCAAAAGATATGAAACCCGCAACATTCAATTGCACAGTGCTTCGCGACGGTCACCAGTCGCTGGCAGCCACTCGCATGTCCACCGAGCAGATGCTCGAGCTGGCACCCATCCTCGACACCATGGGCTTCTCCGCGCTGGAGACCTGGGGCGGCGCGTCCATTGATGCCGGTTTGCGCTTCCTCGGGGAGTTCCCCTTCGATCGACTTGACACGCTCAAGAAGCTGGCCCCCAAGACGCCGCACTCCATGTTGCTGCGCGGTCAGAATCTGGTGGGCTACACGCACTACGCCGATGACGTGGTGGAGGCTTTCGTGAAGATGAGCGTGAAGCACGGCATGAACATCTTCCGTATCTTCGACTGCCTGAACGACCCGCAGAACATGCGTACCTCCATTCAGGCGGCCAAGGCAGCCGGTGCTACGGCACACGGTGCTATCTGCTACACCACTTCCCCCGTCCACAACTTGGAGTACTTCGCCAAGCTGGGCAAGGAGATCGCCGATATGGGCGCGGACGGTATCGTCATCAAGGACATGGCAGGCCTGATCCCGCCGAAGGAGGCGGCTGATCTCGTGACCGCTCTCAAGAAGTCCACAGGGCTGCCGGTGTGGATCCACACGCACGACACGGCCGGTATCGGTGCCTCCACCTATGTGGCGGCCATGAACGCCGGGGCGGACGCGGTGGACGTGTCCATTTCTCCCTTTGCGAACGGCACGGCCCAGCCGGACTGCCTGCGCATGCTCGCCCTGATGCAGGGCTACGAGGCTTGCCCCGTGGTGGCGGATGACTTCAAGGCCAAGCTGGCGGATATCTCGGCTAAGCTGCAGCCGATCTACGAGAGTCTCTGCCGCTTCACCGGCCACAAGAATGAGGTGGTGAACAGCGATACGCTGCGCTACCAGGTGCCCGGCGGTATGCTTTCCAACTTCCGCAACCAGCTCAAGGAGATGAACATGACGGATAAGTTCGAGGAGGTGTTCGCGGAGATTCCCGTCGTCCGCAAGGCCCTCGGCTGGATTCCGTTGGTCACCCCCACCTCCCAGATCGTGGGTGTGCAGGCCATGATGAACGTGAAGTTCGGCCGCTGGAAGAACATCACCCCGCAGTGCGCGGACGTGGCGCTCGGCTACTACGGCCGCACCCCCGCCCCCGTGGACCCGGATTTGCAGAAGCTCTGCGCAGAGAAGATGAAGAAGGATCCCATCACCTGCCGCCCGGCAGACCTCATCAAGCCCGGTATGCAGGCCCTGCGCGACAAGCTGGCCGCCAAGGGTATGCCCACCACGGACGAGTGGTGCGTTATCTACGCCATGTTCCCGCAGCAGCTGGAGGACTACCACAATGGCAAGAAGCCGGAGCCGCCCACCGCGCCTGCCAAGAAGCCGGCCGAGGCTGCCCCCGCCGCTTCCTCTGTGGCCCCCACCACCGTGGGCCTCTCCGCCAGCATCAACGGCAAGGATATGAAGATCAACCTCCTCGGCAAGACCTACGACATCCGCATCGAGGAGTTCTGATCCCACCCGACCGAAATCGCTTTTACCCGCCGCACCGTGCGCATCCCGCCCCGGTGCGGCTTTTTTTGGCACGCAATGCCCGGAATCTCTGCTCACCGGAACACAAAAATACCCCGCTCAGGAACCTCCGCATGGTCCGCACCACTGCCCCATTCGTAACGCGAAAAAAGCACTTGCGCATTGGATACGCAAGTGCTTTATATGGAGCATAGCGGGTTCGAACCGCTTCACGTCATATGGTGCATTTAGGCTTGCAAAGCACACAAGATTCTGGCAGAACTGTAACCAACGCACAAAACACCACCCGCAAGACCATGACCAGCACCCGGCAGACCAAGGGCTCCACTTCGAGCTAATCCTCGGCTCTTGGCTCTGTTTTTGCGCCATCAGCAACAAAAATGCAGGAAATTCTCAACAAAATGCCCGCCGCGAGCGTCTATATGTTAAAAAATCTGCACTTTCTGCAATTTTGAGTTGCGGATTCGGAGCCGTGAAGTATTATCTTATGTAAAGGAGATAGAGAATGACCAGATTTTTTTTGTACCTGTTGTGTATACTGAGCTTCATGTGTTGTGAAACTCAGGCAAGGATTGCTCCCCCGAAACAGGTGAGAAGTATCAGTTTTGAGTGGGATGAAAATTCCGTGGAGCTCAGTTTGTATACAGAGCCGCAGAAAAAACCACATCTCAGGATTACTCGACGTCAATTTTACCGAGCAACTGTACGTACAGCCGATGGTAAGAGGCTGGAATTACAGGAGGAAGCTCCACCCATCTCCCCCTCGCGTGAGACGGATGTGCAGATGATTCGCTATGACAATATCCGCGCAGAGTTTACCGAAGGACGGGAGGTACCCCATGTGCAGCTTGGTAAAGACACACAAGTTCACTTGTATTCTTCCCGTGCGAATGAGCCCATCATTGTGCGGGCGCGAGGTTTAAGAATCAGCTTGCATACAGAGTTGTCTGACGGTGAAGAGTATATATGTGCCACTATCACACCGCGAAATGGCAAGCCCCGCACGGTACGCCGACTCTTATGGAAGAATGAATATAACCTCCCGACGCAGATTGTTACCATAGAGCCCGGGGTGATGCAGCCGCAAAATAAATTGTACCTGACCGTTCAGGTGGGGGCTTTACGCTGTATACTGAATGAGGATGGGGGGCTCATTGTGTGTCAACCTCCCGTTGAACATTCAGAGATAGAGAATTAATCTTATGACCACCATCCCCAAAATCCTGACCACCACAGCCCTCTGCCTTGCGGCGGGGAAATAACGCACAAAACACCACCTTGCAGCCTAGGAGGAATCCTAGGCTGTTCGCTTGTCTGACCGGAGCTCCGTCCATCGCTTGCAAGTGGCTTTTTATTCCCTTGCAAGCGATGTTTCATTTTAGGTTGCCACCCAGCGAAAAATGCGCCTTAAACGCTTGATTCTGTGTAGATTGGCAGTTCGAAACATCTTTGCACATCACAGAGTCACCATTCACCTAAAATTGCCTAAACTCGCAGTATCAATAGATTGTAAATTCGAAGATTCTTTAGTGAACCTAACATGAAATCGCGCTTAGGAAAACGGGCTTAGGCATGCTTAGGCTTTTTGGCCCTTTGGAGCCGTTTTGCGCCCGGCAGGGCGGTGCGCGGGCTCGTAAGCGTGCAATGCCTAAGCGTGCGTAGGTATTGAAAATCAAAAATGCTTTATAGCATATGCTCTGCCCGCACCTGTTTTGAGATATCGCTCATATGCAAAGGCTTTTTCTTTGTCTCGGAAAGCAATGGCGGTTTCAATATACCATGGTGCAAATTTGGAAGTGTGCGGTACATGCCCTGCATTGTGCATAGCCAAGCGTTCTTGCAAATCATGAGTCACGCCTGTGTAATGGCGTTTGCCTGTAGCGACATCACGCAGAATGTAAACGTAGTGGAAATGAGAGGTTGGCATTAGCATGCTGTGTTTTGCATTTACCGCATGTATTGCGTCACTGTGGTTTGCCCGCTTCCGCACTCTCGTGCTTCAGCGTGGCAGCCTCCCTTTTTTATTTCGCGTTGCTGCATAAAAAAGTTGGCTTGGCAAACCCAAAGGCTTGCCAAGCCGAAGTTTTTTCTTCGAAAAAACGGAGGCTGGAGCATAG
>JALFWB010000007.1 GCA_022787425.1 Akkermansia sp. | reverse complement strand
CCGCGGGGGCCGACGACTGTGTCCATCTCATGATGTCCGACCTCTGATTGATTATTAATAACATCAGGTCTCTGCTCAATGCTCACCCCGCGAAGGTTGTTGAAAGCCAAGCGTTTGCGGACACTTTCCCTGCGAGGTTTGGGAGGACCCTGCACCATCTGCTCCGGCAAGACCGGAAACCCATAAAGGTAAACGTAGTTATAGAGTGTTCTCTGACTGACTCGCACGTCAACGCCACCTTGAATGAGGCGTTGACGTGCGGCGGCGATGGAGTATTTGCGGTCGATGATGAGCTCCTTGAACTTTGCTACCAATGCATGGTCGCAACCGATCTTGAGATTCGGGCCCTTAGCCGTCATGTTCTCTGCGTGCCGTTCGGAGGCAAAGTCGGCTGAGTAGGTCCGGAACTCCCTGCGCTCGGAGTCGATGTGAGTGACCATGCCCCTCTTGATTTCACGGAAGCCGGTGCTGTGGGATACGTTGAGGCGGCGCGCTATTTCACGCATGGAAACTCGTTTTTTATACCGGGTCTCGATGAGCCGACGTTCCGAGTCGGCGAGGTGCCGGAATGCCCGCCGCCTTCGCGGAGAGGCAGGCTTTTCTGTGGTGTTATTTGGCATTGAGGATGGGTTTGATTGAGGTAGTTACCGGAATATTACCGCATTTGGTTACAGAAAGCAATAATAACCTATGTCCTGGGGGTGGTGCACTTAATGATGCAATGCAGATTCTCACTTTAGGCTTGACTACAGTATTGTAAATATTGTACCATTATTCGCGATGAATGAGACGAGTCAACACAATCAACCGATGGCACCGGCTGTCAGTGTCATTATTCCGATGTACAATGCTGAGAACTATATCTCATACTGTCTCAACAAACTTCGTCAGCAAGAGTTATCAAACATTGAAATAATATGTATTGATGATGGTTCTACCGATCATACAGCGGAAAAAGTTCTCAATGCAGCTCAGGCAGACCCACGCATACGGCTTCTCAGACAAGAAAACGCAGGTCCCGGAGTTGCACGCAACCTGGGTATGGATCAAGCACACGGCCAATACATTGCATTCTTGGATGCAGACGATGAGTACCCAAACAATGAGACTCTGAAGGAGCTATACGAAAAGGCCGTTCAGAGCAAACTTTCTATCGTTGGGGGCAGCATCATTGTTCGACAACCGGATGGTCGATTGGATGACACTTTTGAGGGGGAATTCGATGGGCAACAATTCCACTCCTCCGGCCCGATACAATACTCGGATTACCAGTATGACTTCGGATTCTACCGTTTTATATACAGCAGAGAACTCATACATCACAACAACATTCGCTTCCCTGAACTTAGGTACTTTGAGGATCCCATTTTTATGGTTAAGGCCTTTTGGTGTGCCGGTTCCTTCTTCGCTATTGAAAAACCGACATATCTATACAACTGCACACATCCCAACGTCAACTGGAAAACGAAAACGACCCAGGTTATTGATATTTTTCGCGGCATCAGAGAGAATTTGTGTTTCTCTGCAGAAAACCATTTACCACGACTCCACTGGTATACCATTTCGCACTTTAACTTGTTTTACAACCAAGCCGTAAAGCGTGGGAGATGTTACTCATATAAGGTTGAGCTCGCCGTTCGAGCTGCATGCCAATGCATGAACCGTACTCTGGCATCGCAATGGAGACCTATAGCTGTCCCCTTTTATTCCGGACTCACTCGATTTCTCACCCATCTTATGCGTACCTTCCATGCGTGACGCAGTGTTCGCGACAAATCTTCGAACCATTCCGAAATAAAATACTATGACAGAGATATGAGATTATCTACCATCGTTACACGGATTCTGTACTTGCTTCCGGGCAGTGGGTGTAGTATACTGTTTGCATCAAACCCGAAGGATTCACCATGGACGGATGCATCAAGTTACTGATAATCATCATTCTGCTCGGCGTCATTGCAAGCATGTTTTGAGCGAGGGCGAGAGGCGGTTTTACTGCCTCTTGCTGCTCTGTGTCGGGGTGGCTTACTTGGCTAACAATGTGTTGCCCAGTCAGGAGGGCTTCCGTGCGTGCTACCTCAATGATTGCCTGGCGGGGCTTGGGTTTTACCCTGCGGTGCGGGTGGCGGCGTACCTGTGCAGGGTGCAGAAATTGCCCGGGTTCACGAACGGATGCCTGTTTATCATCGCGCTTACGCTGCTTGCGGGAGTATTTTGGGAATATGTTACCCCGATCTACAGAGAGGGCTCAACGAGTGACCCTTGGGACCTCGTTTGCTACGCCGGGGGAGCGGTATGTCTGTGCCTGTTGAAGCGGGCGGTGTGCCGGTAGCCACACACATCGGCAAAAAAGGACCCGCAGCCGGGGGAACCGGGTGCGGGCCGAAGTTTGCGATTGAGCGAGCTCTTAGCGGGAGTACAACTCAACGATGAGCTGAACGTTCACGATGGGAGCGATCTCCTCCACGGTGGGGATGCGGCTCACCTTCGCGGAGAGCTTATTGGCGTCCTGCTCCAACCACTCGGGGGCGGTAGCATTGGCGGCCAGCTCAACGAAGCGGTTGGCGAGGGCCTGAGAGCGGGCCTTGGCGGCCACCGTCACCACATCACCGGGCTTGCAGCTATAGGAAGGAATGTTGACCTTCTTGCCGTTCACGAGCACGTGGCCGTGGCTAACCATCTGGCGGGCAGCGGCGCGGGTGTTCGCGTAGTTCAGGCGGTAGATGACGTTGTCGAGGCGGAGCTCCAGCAGCTGCAGGAGGATATCACCCGTAACACCGCGGCGGCGAGCAGCCTCCGCATAGTACTTACGGAACTGACCCTCGAGCACACCGTACATGAAGCGCAGCTTCTGCTTCTCGGCAAGCATGATACCGTAGTCAGACTTCTTCTTGCGGCCGGCGCGGGCACCGTGTTGTCCCGGGGGGAAGGGACGGCGGGCAAAAGCCTTGCTGGCGCCGAAGAGCTCAACACCGAAACGGCGGCTGATCTTGGCGGTAGGACCTGTATAACGAGCCATAATATGTTTAGAGAATAGTTACTTGGTTAAATTATGCACGACGAGCCTTGGGCGGGCGGCAGCCATTGTGGGGGATGGGGGTAACATCCTCTACCACGGTGATATCCAGACCGATGGCCTGGACGGCACGCACAGCGGACTCACGACCGGAACCCGGTCCCTTCACCCGAACCGTGACCTCCTTGAGGCCGTGGCCCATGGCCTGGCGGCAGGCGTCCTGGCAGACAACCTGGCCGGCATAGGCCGTGCTCTTGCGGCTGCCCTTGAAGTTCAGCTTACCGGCGGAGGACCAGCCGATCACGTTGCCCTTGAGGTCCGTGACACTCACCACCGTGTTGTTAAAGGTGGACGAGATGTGAACGATACCGGTGGTAATGTTCTTGCTGCCCTTGGCCTTGAGGATCTTGACCTTCTCCTCATCGTCAGTCAAGCCGAGCTCGGCAAAGATGTCGCGACGACCCTCCGGCTTCTTCTCGACCGGGGCCTCAGCGGCGGGAGCATCGGCCACCACGGCGGCAGCGGTCTCCTCCTTCACTTCTTCCTGGATGGTTTCTTCAGCCATTGTCAGTTTCTTGTCTTAAAGGTTAAATCAGGACTTCTTGGCGCCGACGGTCTTCTTGCGGCCCTTGCGGGTACGGGCATTGGTGCGGGTACGCTGACCGCGCACGGGCAGCCCCTTACGGTGGCGGATGCCGCGCAGGCAGTTGATGCTGGTAAGACGCTTGAGAGCCAGCTGCTTCTCACGACGAAGGTCACCCTCGATGAGGATGTTGTTGCTCGTGATCGCCTGGACAATCTTCGTCAGCTGTGCGTCGGAGAGGGTGCCGGTGCGCAGATCCGGGGAAACACCGGACTGCTCCAGCACCTTCTTGGCGATGGAGGGCCCGATGCCATAGATATAGCAAAGGGAAGCCTCGATGCGCTTCTCATTGGGTATTTCGATACCGAAAAGACGTGCCATAATTGGTGTGAGTGTTTATCTTGATTGCGGGCGCTCCCTCCCGGGTGCGCGCTTGCTGCGCCCCACTATACTCCCCTTTTCGGGAAATGCAAGCAAAATCTCACACTTTTTTTACTTCTTTGGATAAATTTGGGATTTTTACCCCCATTTTCGGCCTCTGCTCGTGGTATTCAGTGGTAAATACGCGGCAAGCGCGGCCCGAGCCCGGTGAAGATCTCCCACACGATGGTCTCCGCCTGCTCCGCGACACGGAGGGCGGAGCAGTGCGGCCCGATGAGCTCCACCTCATCCCCGGGCCCGACGAAAGGCAGCGCGGAGACATCCGCCATAATCTGGTCCATCGTCACGCGGCCGAGCATGGGGCAGTGCCGCCCATTGATATAGAGAGAGGGGGATTTACCGGAAAGTCGGCGCGACCAGCCGTCCGCATAGCCGATACCGATGGTCGCCACGCGGGTGGGCCGCTGCGTGATGAAGGTGCGCCCGTAAGCCACACCGTGTCCGGCGGGCAGCTCGCGCACCAAGGTTACGCGGGAGGCAAGCTTGAGGGTGCTGCGCAGCACACCGTCGTAAATGGACGCAATAGGCGAATAACCGTAGAGGATGAGACCGGGGCGGATCAGGTTGGCGCAGGGCACCTCGTAGCCCAGCTCGCCCGCGCTGGCGGCCAAGTGGCGGAAGCGCAGGCGGAAGTGCTGCTGTAACAGCTCTACACAGGCGGTAAAGACCCCGATCTCCGCCTGCGTGAAGGGCACGTCCTCATCCGCTGCGGGCATGTGGGACATCACGCCGTCCACCTTGAGGTTCCGCATGGCCTTGAGGCTGTCCACTATACCACCGAGCTGCGCGGGCAAAAAGCCCTCCCGCCCCATGCCCGTGTCCACCGCCACATGCACCGGGAAGGTCTTGTCATACAGCTCTGCCAAGGATTGAAACTGCGCGGCCTCCTCAAGGGTGGAAATGGTGCAGCACCAGTTGTTGAGCACAATTTCCTCCCGCTCATCGGGCAGGGTCGGGCCCAGAATAAATGGCTTGGTGCGCACCCCCGCGCGGCTCAGGCGCCGGGCCTCACCCGCATTCGCCACACCGAAAAAGTCGATTCCATCGTTATCCAGCCGACGCGCCACCGGCTCCAGCCCGTGCCCATAGGCCCCGGCCTTCACCACCGGCATGAGCCGCGCCCCGGGGTTTGCCTGCCGGGCTATATCGAGGTTGTGCGCGATGGCTTCCAAATCCACTTCCACCCACGCGCGAGAGGGACTTTCATGCTGCATGCCCCTACCCTAGCACCGCCGCGCCCCTTTTGCAAGGCAAATCCCTGTCGCGCACGCATTTCGGCACAATGGCTCGCTCCCCCCTGCAGCCGGGTCTGACATACCCTCGAAAGGAGGCCCCCGAATTACGAAAAAACGACAGTGCCTCGTCCGGGTGGATGCCCTGCGTTGGTTCTTGCGGCGGCATGCCGCCATCGTCTTGGGTTGACCCGCACGCATCCATCATAAATATCCCCCTCTGCAAATTATTTTCTCTTGACAATATTTGCAGCAAGGACTATACTTTCGCCATGGAAAATGCAGAAGCCGCTCCCCACACACAATTTCGCAAGCTGATTGACATCGCTGACGACATGCGCCGCAAGGTCTTCAAGGAGGCCAACCAGGCCCAGCAGAAGAAGATCATGGGACTCACGGTGCGCCAGGGCGGTGCCGTTGGCCAGCTGAAAACCCTCACGGAGCAGAACCCGGACGGCGTTGCACTCAAGGTTCTTGCCAAGCACCTCCAGATGACGATTCCCGCCACCTCCCTGCTGGTGGAGGCCATGGTCAGCAAGGGCCTTTTTGAGCGCACCCCGAACCCCATCGATCGCCGAGCCGTCTGCATCCGCCTCTCAGCCAAAGGCTTAGCTCTCTTTGCGGACATGTACGCCCACATGGAGGCCGATGCCGCCAAACTCTTCACCTGCCTCACTTCTGCGGAGGCGGTGACCTTCAGCCGCCTCATCAACAAGCTGCACGCCAGCTACTTCTCGGAGGAGTAACCCCCGCCCCGGCGGAATGAGCGAGGACGCCGCCGCTCACCGCACGCTGCGGAGGGCGAGCTCGAAGGCGCGGAGAGTGCTGGAGGGGTTGGCAAGGCCCCGACCGGCAATGGCGAAGGCAGTGCCGTGGTCCGGGCTGACCCGGAGGCGCGGGAGGCCGATGGTGGCGTTGACCGCGTTGTCAAAGTCCAGCAATTTGAGGGGGATGAGCCCCTGGTCGTGGTAGGGAGCGAGCACGGCGTCGTAAAGCCCTTCGGCGCAGTCACGGTAGACGCCGTCCGGCACGCAGGGGCCGGTGATGTGAGCGTGGGGGAAGAGGGCTTGCAGACGCGCAGCAGCGGGGGCAATGATGTCGATTTCCTCGCACCCGAAAGCGCCGGATTCTCCGTTGTGGGGGTTGAGGGCCGCGAGCGCAACGCGGGGGGAGTCCACCCCCGTGCGCTGCAGAAAATGCACGAGCAGGCTGCCGATGCGCACCAATTCATCCACCGAGAGCAGGCGCGGCACGTCCGCCAAGGCCACATGAATGGTCGCGAGCGCCACGGTGATGCGGCGACCCGTCAGGCACATAGCATAATCCCGCACCCCCAAGCGGTCTGCGAAAAACTCGGTCTGCCCCGGGTAGGGGAAGCCCAGGCGGTGCAGGCCCTCCTTGCAGATGGGCGCGGTGACCACAGCGTCGATCGCGCCGGAGCGCAGGGCCTCCGCCGCCAGCTCCAGGTGGTCCCAGGCGGCGCGGGCGGTGGCCTCAGTCGGCTGCCCGGGGGTACAATCCAGCGGCTGCCCCATCAGGCGATACTCAGCGGCGGGATTCACGCGCTGCAGAGCCGCCCGAATCACCTCCGGGCCGATACCGGCTTGGTCTCCGAGCGTATATCCGATAACGGGTTGTTCGATACTCATAGCTTACACCTCCTCGGCTATTTCATCCTCCTGATGCTCCTGCGGCTTGACGGGAGCAGGGGGAGGAGTCTGCCGGGGCTTCTTGCGCGGGCGGTAGGAGCGGCGCGTGTTGATGTACTGGGAGTTCGTGTCACGCTCCTCAAAACGCAGGTCAGAGTTGGCACAAGCGTGGTACACCACCGTGCCCGTCACCGCGCACAGGGTCAGCAGCAACAAAAATGCCCCCAAGCAGGTTTTCATCGCTGCTATACTACCACAACCCACCCCGGGGGGCAAGCGGAAAATGCGGCAGGGGCGGCAGAAAAGCGCCTGCTCCCCGGACGAACAGGGGGAGCAGGCGGTGCGGCGCATGCACAGCAAACCTCAGCGGCGGCAGTGCTTGTCGCGGTGGTGAGCATCGCGGTGATCGTGCCGTGCCCGATCGCAGATGTGGCAGTGGGCGTGCTCCCGTGCGAGACGAGCGCGCTCTGCCGCCAAGTGGCGGCGCATCTCGGCCTCCCGATCGCAGCAGTGGCGGACATCGTGCCGGTCGCGCTCCTGCAGGCTCACCCGCACGTTCCCCACCTGCACGGCTACCTGTTTTTGGGCGGCTTGGGATTCTGCGGACAGAACGGCGGCGGCCAGCACAGCGGCGGCCATGACTTTGGATATGATGTTTCTCATTGTCGTGTCTCTATGGTTGCGGGGCGGCTTCATTGCTGCCCTCACCGATAGAGACACCACAAATGCCCTCTTTGTTCAATTAAAGCAATAATTTTCTCAATAAATCTTTTTCTTAACCTTAACTTTGTTCCTTCTCAGGGGCCGGAGCGGGCTGAACGCAGAACCAAATGGGCGTCACGCGGAAGCGCATGCGGCCGTCGTCATCGCGGAAGATGCCGGTGTACAGGTTGTAGATGTCGTACTGCTTGCCGTCCGGGTGGGCTTGATAGCCCACAAAGCAGGCCTCCACCACGGGGTAGACCACCCGCAGGTAGTCCAGGGCAGCCTCGCGTGCGGCATCTCCGTCCCCGGACACACCGGACAGGAGGATGGCCTTGCTGCTGCCGTTGCCATCGCCGCCGGAGTAAGTATCCGTATGCTTGGACACAAAGTCCGCGTGGCGTCCTGCGGCCTCCTGCACGGCGGCATCGCGCTCCCTCTTCTGCCCGGCACTCAGGTTATCCTCGCTCATAGGGTCAATGCTCAGGAGGCTCTCCATGATACAGCAATCCTCCATCAGCATGTCGGTGAACGGCGAGCGGCGCACATAGAGCTGGTAGAGGAGCGGCACGGCATCGAGGTACTCCGTTGACAAGGCATTCATCGAAGCAGCGGCGGCCTTGCAGAGATCCGGCCCCAGCGCCTTCGTCTCTTTCAGATGCGCCTCGGCAGCAGCCGCTACCGCCTCATCCGGCAGAGTTTCAAACACGGCATAGGCGGCCTCCACGGTATCCAACCCGGCCTTGAGGGCCTCGGCGGCGGCATCCGCATCTGCGAGTTTCTTCACACCGGCCACGGCATCGATGCCCTTGCGCATGGCCGCGCAGACCTTCTTAAGCTGCTCCTCAGCATGCTGAATTTCGGCAATCTCCCGCTGATTCTTCGGCTCGGCGGTGGGGGTGGTCGGTGCTTGTTCCTCCGCCCCGGCGGGGACGGACAACAGGGAAGCCGCCAAGGCAACGGCGGCCATATAGTTAATGGGTGTCTTCATGATTTTTGTTCGGGTTGAGCCGGCTCCACAATCAGCGAACGAGTGGGATACGGGATGGCAATCCCGGCCTCATCGAGCGCAGTTTGCAGGGCGGCGGCAAAGGAAAATCGGGCTTGGTGGTACACATCCCGTCGGCACCACACGCCCACCGTCAGCTCCAGGGCGCTGTCGCCGAAGGCCTCGAAGCGGCAGATGAGCTCCGGCTGCGTCTCCACCAGGGGCTCCGCCGCCGCTACGCGCTCCACCACGGCACGCACGCGGTGAATGTCCGTGCCGTAGGCCACGCCCAGGCTCAGGTCGCAACGGCGCAGGGGCTCGCGGGTCAGGTTCACCACGGGGTTCTTGATGAGCATCTCGCAGGGGATGCGCACCAACGCGTTGTCATACTTGCGCAGGGTGATGGACAGCAGCTTGATGCTCTCCACCACCCCCTCCTCGCCGCTCACGCGTATCGTGTCGCCCAGCCGCAGGCTGCGCTCGGAGACAATGAAGATACCGCTGATGAGGTTGCTGAGCGTTGTTTGCGAGGCAAAGCCGATCGCCACGCCCACCACACCGGCCGCCCCCAGCAGGCTGACCACATCCACCCCCACCGCATGCAGGGCCTGCACCAAAAAGATCACCCACACCACCGTGCGCACCGCATGCTCCGCCAGCCGCAGCACCTGCAGAGGCAGCTTGCCCGCCGAGCGCAGACGCCGGAACACGCCGCGCAGCCCCCTGTTCACCAGCCACCCCGCCGCCAAAAAGACCACGAACAGCATCCAACCCACCGCACGCGGGTTGTCGAAAACGCATACAATCGTCTCCCAAGTTTCTCTCATACCCACATCATACTCTAACTTCACGCCTCTGAACAGTGTTTTCTGCGCCACCCTCCCATTTTTTGACATAGAAAGAAGAGCCTTGCAGACGTGAAGAGAGACTTCTCTCCGCCGTAATGATAGTGTGGGAGAGAGGTTGAGACGCGGAATTTGGCGGAGAAACGATTTTTTTGCCCCTTTTTTCAAAAAAGTCTTGACTTGGGAGTTAGTCCGTCCTAAAATCCTCCCGCAAACTTAGTTTACACTAATACTTTTTATGAACAGCGAGACACAGAAGAACCTGAGCGCGGTGGCCATAGGGCATACGGCGCGGGTCTGCCGGGTACACGGGAGCGGCGCGCTGCGGCGCAGGCTGCTGGACATGGGGATCACGCGCGGCACGGAGATTACGCTACTGAAAGTTGCACCCTTGGGGGACCCGCTGGAGGTATCTCTGCGCGGGTTTACGCTTTCCCTTCGGCGCGCGGAGGCCGCGATGGTCGAGACGAAAACTGAAACCGAGACACACCCATGAACATAGCACTGGCAGGCAACCCGAACAGCGGCAAGACCTCCCTCTTCAATGAACTGACAGGCGGCAACCAATACGTAGGCAACTGGCCCGGGGTGACCGTCGAGAAGAAAACCGGCACCCTGCGCGAGCACCCGGAGGTGGAGCTGGTCGACCTCCCCGGCATCTACTCCCTCGCCCCCTACTCCCCGGAGGAGGTGGTAACGCGGCAGTACCTGACGGAAGGCAAGCCGGACCTCATCGTCAACGTGGTTGATGCCACGAACGCCGAGCGCAACCTGTACCTCACGAGCCAACTCATCGAAACCGGCATCCCCGTCATCATCGCGCTGAACATGATCGACCTGGCCCAAGAGCGCGGGGACAAGGTGTACCCCGCCGCGCTGGCGAAGGCCCTCGGCTGCCCCGTGGTAGCGGTCAGCGCCCTGAAACAGACCGGCTTGGCGGAGCTGCGACGCCTGATGGTGGCCCCCCTGCCCAAGCCCGCCAAGCCCCTCCCCCTGCGCCCGGAGTTGGAGGAAGCCCTCACGAGCGTGCGGCAGCTCACCTTCTGCGACCGCCGCCGCGCCCTGCTTCTGCTGGAGGGCGACCCGGAGGAAACCGCCCGCCTGAACCATGAGCAGGCAAACGCCGTCGACACCCTGCGCCTGCACCTGGAAAAGACCTGCGGAGACGACGCCGTTTCGCTCATCGCAGGCAGCCGCTACGATGCCATCGGCGCCCTCCTCCCCGCCATCATCGAGAAGGCCCCCGCCGGCCGCGACTTCTCCCGCCGGATGGACGCCCTGCTCACGCACCGAGTTTTCGGTCTGCTCATCTTCGTGGCCGTCATGTGGTGCATCTACTACCTCTCCATCGAAACCATCGGCACCTGGGGCACGGACTGGGCCAACGACGTCCTCTTCGGCAGCATCATGGGGGACTGGCTGGGCGGCTTCATCAGCAGCGCGCCCGCCGGCATCGAGTCCATGCTCATCATCAGCAGCGTGGTAGGCATGAGCCTGCTCTTCCCGCCCACCCTGCGGCGTTTGCACGACGTGGGGCTGAACGGCTCCTGGCTCTACTTGGCCCTAGCGCCCTTCGTGCTGGAATACATCTGCCCGCACGGACCGGATTGGCTGCACACCGGCTTGCTCTGGCTGCTGATGGGGGCGAATGCGCTGCTTCTGCTCATCTGCCTGAGCTTCCCGGGGCACCGCAGTGCCAATGCCTACGGGGACTCCACACAGCGTTTCTGCCGCAATCCCTTCCGCATCAGCGGACGCAGCGGTCGCACGGAATTCGCGGTCTGGTTCGTTATCCTGAGTGCTGTTTCTTTCGGCATCGGGCTCTTGGGACAGGCACAGTTGGCATGCAGTGAACAGGTCTCGTCCCTCATCAGCAACGGCATAGTAGCCGGTGTGGGAGCGGTGCTGGGCTTCCTGCCGCAGATGGCGGTACTCTTCCTGCTGCTCTCCCTGCTGGAGGACTGCGGCTACATGTCCCGCGTGGCGTTCATGATGGACCGCATCTTCCGCACCATCGGCCTCTCCGGCAAATCGTTCATCCCGCTGCTGGTGGGCATGGGCTGCGGCGTACCGGGCATCATGGCCACCCGCACCATCGAGAACGAGAAAGACCGCCGCATGTCCGTGATGCTCACCACCTTCGTGCCCTGCAGTGCCAAAATCCCCGTCATCGCGCTGGTAGCCGCCCTGTTGGGCGGGGATGCCAACACAGCCACCATAGCCTACTGCGCGGGCTTCGGGTCGGTGATCATCAGCGGCTTCATGCTGCGCAAGACACACCTCTTCCGCGGCGGCTACACTCCCTTCGTCATGGAGCTGCCGCCCTACCACCGACCCGCTGCGGCGAACATCAACCTGCGCACCATGGAGCGTTGCCAAGCGTTCGTGAAAAAGGCCGGTACCATCATCTTCCTCGCCTCGGCTGCCGTCTGGTTCCTGGGTAATTATAACACGCGCCTGCAGTACCTGGGCGCGGATACCGAGGGCAACGAGCAGGCGGTGGAGCAATCCATGCTGGCGGATGTCGGCCAGAATCTGGCCCCGCTGTTTGCCCCGCTGGGCTGGGGTGAATGGAGGCCGGCTGTGGCGGCGGTCTCGGGGCTCATCGCCAAGGAGAACGTGGTGGGTACCCTGGGTGTGCTCTATGCCCGCAATACCCCCGCAGAGGCCGCCGAGGGCGAGCCCGATGCGCCGGAGGAGGAGGGAGCCGAGTCCCCTGCCCGCACCTCCAACCTGCCCAAGTGCAACGCCTTCACTGCACTCACCCTGGGACTGTGGCTCAGCGACCCGCAGACCACCGCGCCCCTGACCGAGCCGGCGGAGGAGGAAAAAGAGGAGGACGAGGAGGCAGAATGCCGCGGCATTGCGGCGGACCTCCGGGCGGCGAGGGCCTTCGATGGGCTCAGTGCCATGTCCTTCCTGCTCTTCAACTTGCTGTGCGCCCCCTGCTTTGCCGCCTGCGGTGCCATACGCCGCGAGATGAACAGTGCGCGCTGGACCGCCTTTGCGCTGGGTTATCAATGCGCCTGGGCCTACATCGTGGCCTTCCTCACCTACAGCATCGGCTCGCTCTGCACGGGCGGCGGCTTTGGCACCGCGCAAACGGTCGCCTGCGCGCTCGCGCTCGGCCTGCTCTTCCTCATCTTCCGCCCCATGCCCCAAACCAAATCCTGATTTTTCACCATGCAAGACATCATCATCATCGCTCTCCTGGCCCTTGCTGCCGCCTATGCCTTCTCCTGCGCCCTGCGCAACCAAGGCAACTGCGAAAGCGGCTGCGGATGCTCCGGTTGCTCGGGGCACTGCAGGGATAAGAAGAACAAGTCCTGACCCACTTCTCACAACCATGAATACAAAACCCATAATCAAAGCACTCCTGCCCGCCGCTGCCTTCTGCGCGGTGTCGGCAGTCGCAGAAGAGGCAGCCCCCTCCGCCGGGCAGCTCCTTCAGGATATGAACATGTTTGTGCCCGAGGACGGTGCGCCGTCCATCAAGGTGCAGGCGAATGAGAAGTTCGGCACTCAGTGGGCCGTCGATGCCGCTTACAGCGCGCTCTCTGCCACCCACACCCTGCCGGACAGCAACCGCAAGGCCACCTACGCTCTGCTGCACGCGCAGCTCAACCAGCGCCTGTGGGAGACCTCGCCCGGGGTGTCAACCTGGCTGCGCGCGGAATTCTCCGGCTCTTGGGGGCTGGATGCCTCCACCGCCCGCCGTCGCAAGACGAGCATCACGGAGGCCACGGGGTCCGCGCATTCGCCGCACGCTGACATCTTCGAGCCGCATTCAGCCATCCTGCCGGAGCTCGCTCTCATGCAGTATTTCGCGGGTAACCGTGCCTGCGTCATCGCGGGTATGGTCAACCTCACCAACTACTTCGATGCGGTCAGCCTGGCGAATGACTCCTTCCATTCCTTCGCGAACGCGAGCTTCGTGAACTCCACCGTCCTGCCCCTGCCGGACAGCAACCTAGGGGCCGTAGTGCAGTGGCAGCCCACGGACACGGACTACCTGATGGCGGCCTTTGCCCGCACCCACACCGAGCCCGGTTACAATCCCTTCCGCACCGGCAAGGGCTATGTGATCACGGCGGAGTGGGGCCGCACGTGGGCGGAGGGCAAGCTCACCTCGCGCATCACGCCCTTCATCGAGCGCACGCCGAACGAGGACACGGATGGGCAGCTCAAGAGCCGCACGAATTACGGCATCTCGGGCTCGCTGGAGTACGCACCCTGCGATTCCTGCGCTTTCTTCACCCGCGCCGGCTTCGGGGCCGAGCAGGAGCTGGGCAACGTGTTCGATTTCTCCGTCGGCACGCACCTCCGTCTCATCCCCTCGCGGGAGGATGACTTCCTCGGCATCGCCTACGGCGTCTGCAACGCCGCCCACCGCGGTATCGACTGGGCGGACACCGGCCACACCATGCGCCACCGCCGCGAGCAGAATCTGGAGGTTGTCTACAATCTCCAAATCACGGATTACTTCAAGATCATGCCGCACTACCAGTTCACGGCTAACCCGAACGGCAGCGAACGAAGCTCCGCCCACCTGTTCGGCATCCAGGCCATCTTCTCCTTTTGATTTTTGCTGATATTCAGGCTGTATGTGTATGCTCACGCGCCGGGTTCACCCCCGGCGCGTTTTTTGACCATGCCTGCGGGGAGCGAGACTTCGTGCCACCGGGATAGCGGAAAGAGGAATTGATAGGGTGAACGAGAAAATTCAGGAAGGCCGGCGATATGCCTAACTCTGTGCAGACAGCACGCCGCCGGGGAATGTTGATAACAGCCACCTCCAACCTCAGCGGCAGGGAGCCTGCCACGACCGACCAAGGCACCATAAAAAAATGATATTTGTTAGCGGATGGGGTGGGATTCGAACCCACGGAAGGGGTAAACCTTCGGCGGTTTTCAAGACCGCTGCATTCAACCACTCTGCCACCCATCCGGGAAAAGCGGGCGGTATGGTAGCACAAAAGCGAGGGTAAAGCAAGCGCAAATGCAAAAAAAGAGTTGCAAAGAGGGTGAAAAAAGGCTATACTGAACGGGCAAATGGAGATTTGGGAATGTATTGCATGGGTTGCGGCGGCCTACTTGGTAGGCTCGGTACCGTTCGGGTATCTGGCCGGGCGGGTGAACGGCATTGACTTACGGGAGCACGGCTCCCACAACATCGGCGCGACGAATGCGGTGCGCGTTCTGGGCAAAAAATGGGGGATTCCGGTATTTGTGTGCGATTTTCTGAAGGGCTACGCCCCCCCCGCTCTGCTGACTTGGCATTTAGGCTGCTCCATCACGGAGTTCAGCACCGAGCAGATGGGGCTGTTCTTGGGGGTATTGGCGGCAGCGGTGCTGGGACACACCTTCACCTGTTTTCTGCGGTTCCGGGGCGGCAAAGGAGTCGCGACTACGGCGGGTGCCCTGTTTGCGATCTCCCTGTGGGTGGGCGGTACGGCGGTGCTGGTGTGGGTGCTCTGCATGCTGTTCACGCGCTACGTCTCGCTCTCCAGCCTGGTGGCGGGGTTGGGCATGATGTTGGCGGCAGCGGCCCGGTTCGGCGGGCAGGATGGTGCACTGAGCACGGCGGACGCGATGCTGCTGGGTCTTCTGGGCCTGCTGTATGTGCTGGTGATTGTTAAGCACCGCAGCAATATCGTGCGGCTCATCCACGGAACGGAACCCAAGGCTTTCAGCAAACATTGAATTATGGATCGAGTTTTCAAAAAAACAGCAGTCATCGGTGCCGGGGCCTGGGGCACAGCACTTGCCCTGACGGCAGCATACAGCGGTGACCCCGTGGTGCTTTGGACTTATCTGGAGAAAGAAGCGGCGCAGATTCGCGAGACTCGCCTGAGCCTCTGCCCCGTGGAGGGGGCCGTTCCGCTGCCGGATAACGTGCTGGTGACGAGTGATTGGGCCGATGTAGCCGGGGCTGATCTGGTCATCGTGGTGGTACCCAGCGTGGTGATGCGGCGGGTGGCGCGTAGCCTGGCCGAGGCCGGGTTGGCGGAGAACGCCGTGATCATGAGCTGCTCCAAGGGCATCGAGAAGGACAGCAACCTCTTCATGTCTCAGCTGCTGGAGACCGAGTTGCATTGCCCCGTGGGTGTGCTCTCCGGTCCCAATCATGCGGAAAATGTGGTACTGCAGAAGCCGAGCCTCACCTTGGTGGGTTTTGAAAATCCGGAGACGGCGGCGGCAGTTCAGCACCGTCTCAGCACGCCATTCATGCGTATTTATACCACAACCGATGTCATCGGCATGCAGTGCGGCGGGGCGATGAAAAATGTGTACGCCCTGGCCTGTGGCATCTGCGCCGGTCTGGAGCTGGGGGATAACGCGCTGGCGGCCGTGGCAACGCGCGGGCTGGCGGAGATGACACGCTTGGGCATTGCCTGCGGCGGGCATATGGACACCTTCATGGGGCTTTCCGGCGTGGGGGATCTGATGGTTACCTGCTACTCTCACCACAGCCGCAACCAAACGGCGGGACGCCTGATTGCCAAGGGAACCCCTGCCTGCGAGTGCCAGCAGATGATCGGTCAGGTGGTGGAGGGTATTCCGAACACGCTTTCCGTCTATCAGTTAGCAAGACGAAAGAATGTGCGCACCCCGATTGCCGATGCCATGTACGAGATCATCTACGATGGCATTGCGCCGCAGACCGTGCTCAATGAGTTGATGACTCGCGAGCTGCGGGAGGAAAATGTGGTACTGTAGCGCATCCGGGCTGTAGATATCGGTGCCGTTTTTCCGTTCTTCAAAGGGAACTCACACTTTTTACTCCCATGGCAACAGAGATACCGGGCAACCTTTGGCTGGCGGAATTATGGCAGGAACACAAGGAGCGTCTGCTCAAGCTGCTGACGCTGCGCATGCCGCCCGTGTTGCTGCGCCGATTGAGCCCGGAGGATCTGCTGCAGGAGACCTATTTGGCCTGCGGTACTCGGTTAGACTTTCTACAAGCTGAGCCGCAGGTGCCGATTTATGTGAAACTGCGGCGCATTGCGCTGCAAACCCTGGCGGACCAGGAACGCTACCACCTCGGTGCCGGTAAGCGCGATGCCATGAAGGAGAGCACCCCGGATTCCGATGAACAGACGGATGGGGCCATGGATGCGTGGGCAGGCTTTGCGGACTCGATTTCCAGCCCGCGTTCCCATATCGAAAAGTTGGAGCGGCGCGCCATCATCCGCCGACTGCTCCGTGAGATGCCGGAGACGGACCGGGAGATCCTGCAACTGCGCCATTTTGAGGAGATGAGCAACCGGGAGTGCGCGGCCGCTCTGGGCATTGCGGAAAAGGCTGCCAGCATCCGCTATGTGCGCGCTCTGAAGCGCTTTCAGGAAGCCGTGAACGGGACGGGCTTCTTCAGTTAGGTAACAGTCAACATGACGGAGGCAGAGCACGAAGAACAGCTGGCCGAGGCCGTGGAAGCCTACCTGGAGCTCCTGCGGAGCGGTCAGGCCCCACCCCTGCGGGAATACGCCGCCGGGGTGCCGGAATGCGAGAAGGAGCTGCTGGAACTGCTGCCTACCCTAGCGGATATGGAGCAGATCAGTGCGGACAGTGCGCCCGCCCGGGCTGCCGCTCAGGTGCATTTTCCGGAGGAGTTGGGCGGTTACCGTTTGTTGGAGAAAATCGGCAGCGGCGGTATGGGGGTGGTGTTCCGCGCCGTGCAGGAGTCGCTGCACCGGGAGGTGGCCGTCAAGATACTCTCCCCTGCCTGGAACCGCGAGGAGCGGCAACTGCGGGCCTTCGAGAACGAGTCGAGGCTCATTGCGGGGCTGCGGCATACAAATATCGTGGAGGTGTTCGGCGCGGGGCAGGAGGGGGACTACCGCTACTATGTGATGGGGCTGGTCCACGGCTCCGGGGTGTCTGCCAAGCGTCTGCAGCAGGTGTATGCAGGGGAGCCTTATGAGCGCGCGGTGGCGCGGGTGGGCTTGCAGGCGGCCAAGGCACTGGCTTTTGCGCACCGCCACGGGGTGCTGCACCGGGATGTGAAGCCCGGTAATTTGTTGCTGGATGATGAGGGGGGGCTGCATGTGAGCGACTTCGGGCTCGCGACGGTGCTCAACTCCGGCGAGGGGGCTCCTCTTGTTACCCAGAGCCACGACGGAACGCTGCGTTATATGCCACCGGAGCGGCTGGCACGCGGTGTCAACTCCTTCGCGGGGGACCAGTACTCCTTGGGGCTCACGCTCTACGAGCTCATCACGCGCCGCCCCGCCTTCCGGGAGACGGAGCCGGGCTCGCTGGTGCACCGCATCTGCGCGGAGCCGCTCCCGCCCCTGCGCGGGGAGGGTGAGTTGGGCGCGATTATCAACAAGAGTATCAGTTTTCACGAACAGGACCGCTACCCTTCCATGGCGGCTATGGCGGAAGATCTGTCGCGTTTTCTGTCGGGGGAACCGGTGGCGGCGCGTCCCGCCTCTGTGCTGCGGCGCTACGTGATGTGGATGCGGCGGCGACCGGCAGTGGCGCTTTGGAGCCATGCGGCGGGGCTTCTGGTGGTGCTGTTGCTGGCCAGCATCAGCATCGGGCTCTGGCGTGTCAACCGTTCCTTGGCGGGGGAGAATGCGCAGCGTTTGCGGGCGGAAAAGAATGCCGCCATTGCCGATGCCGCCATTCACCGCATCTTCCAAGGCTTGTTAGGCAAGGATGCAGGCATGCCGCGCGATGTCCTGGCCTCCCTCACGCGCGAGGATGCGCGCCTGATGCAGGATCTGTTGCCGTATTACGAGCAGATTGTGGCACAGGCCGAGGAGGACGATGGGGATGACAAGGTGGCGCAGGCTTGCCGTGTACTGGCCGCAATTGCCCAACAAACGGGTGATTACGCGGCGGCGGAGCATTACTACCGGCGCGCGGCGGCGGGGCCCGCAGCCGATGATGCTGCCCACCTGCGTTGCCGAAACGGTCTGGCAGAGGCCCTGCTGCGCCAAAATGATAAGAAAAAAACAGCAGAGGCGCGCGATATTCTGCGCCGAGCCGTGGCGTCGGGGGATGTTCCGGGGGCTTCTTTCGATACGCGGCTGGAGACCGTGCAGAGTCTGCAACTGCTGGCGCATTCCTGCGGCGGGGCGTCCCCCCTACCCCGTCCCGGGCACCCGCGCCGGGCTGCGGCTCGCTATTGGCAGACGCATGACCGCGCGACCTCCGGCACTCGCCCCACGTTCGGGCCCAAGGGCAAGGGTCGCCGCCCGGCGTCCGCTAATGATGCTAACAAGGAACGCAGCGACTACATCAAGCGTGCGGACGGCATTCTCTCCGCCCTGTTAGACGAGCAACCGGATAACCTGAGCGTGCAGGCACAGCGGCTCTCTCTGTTGGCCGATACCCCGCAGCCGGAGCTGCAGAAGCTGCTGCTGCCCGAGGGGGAGACCGCGTTCTCCCTGGCCGAATCGCTACTGGCCAAGGATGAGGGCAACGAGCTGCTCCAGCGGCTCTTCCTCAGCATTGTTACCGCACCCGCCCCGCCGGAGAACTCGACAGACACGGCTCACTTAGCAAAAGCCGCGCGGATAGCAGGTAAACTTGTCGCAGATTACCCCGCCGACGCCGACCTTATTCTGCAATACATTATCATCCGCGACCGCTACGCCGACGCCCTTGCCCGCGCCGGGCAACGCGATAAAGCCGCCGCCGAGGGCGAGCGCACCCTCGGCGTCCTCTCCCTCCTCACCGCCCGCGAGGACTTCTCCCCCGAGCTCCGCGAACGCCTCGCCTTCCTCGTCGCCCTCCACCCTGAGCAAGACGAATCCCGCACCCGCCGCGAGGAAGAGCTCGAGCTCCTCCTCCAGACCTACGATGACAAACGCCGCCGCGCCCTCCGCCGCCGCTTGGACGCCGCCCGCCGCCTCCCCCCCCACCGCCCCCGCTGAGCCTCCCCCCGCGTCCCGACTACCCCGGAACCGATTCCATCTGTATATTTCGCCATATTTTACACTTTGTGCTTGATACGCCATGAAGAATGGAGTAGTATGGGGAGGTACCCGCAGAAATAAGATATGCACTTTCCGGGGGTGCATCACACCACACCGAATAATTATGAGTCACTACGATAATAATCCCACTCAGCTCATCATTCCCGTCGCCAGCGTTGATTCACCCAGCCAACTGCCGGAGTCTGTACCAACCCAGGTGATTGGGCATACGGCGGCCGCAGGCGGCGAGACGATCAAGATCGACGGGCCCACTGAACCGATTCCGCCCCATCCTGCACCTACTCCGAAACCCTCCCCCGAAATCTCTCCCGATGATTACCCCATGGGCTTCCTCGTGGTGATCGGCGGACCGATGAGAGGCAGCTTCTTCGTGGTGCGAGCCAACCAGAATTCCTTAGGTCGCGCCCTTAACAACCACATTTGCATGAAGGACGATCCTCGAGTCTCCCGCGAGAAACACTGCTTTATCATCTATTCAGTAGATGACAAGAAGTTCTTCATCCGCCCCGGGGACGGCAGCGGCATCGTCTTCATCAATGACAGTCTCCTCTTTACTCCGACTGAGTTGAAACACGGTGACATCATCCGCCTCAGCAACAATACGGTGCCCGACCCTACAGTCCTGCGCCTTTACTCTGTCATCGATGATCGATTCCAGTGGGAGGTTTGCACCCGATAATCCGTCAAACCGCATCACTCTGAACAACTTTACAGCACCATGAAGCACCACGCATACTACATGGGGGGAGGGCAGATTCTCGGACGGCGAGAAAACCAAGAAGACGCCTATCTACTCTCCCCCGCCACCGGCGCGGTGCCTTCGGAATCCCCCATTGCCCTCCCGGGCCCCGTCTATGCCGTTCTTGCGGATGGTATGGGCGGCGCACAGGATGGTGAAATTGCCAGTGCCATTGTCTCCCAAGCCGCTATGCGGTCTATGAAGCAGGTATCCGGCGATTTGTCACAAGTCGCCCTACTGGCCAATGAAGCTCTGCGTGGGGAGAAGCAGAACGGCAGCCTGCGCGCCGATGCCGGTTCTACCCTGATTGCTGCTACCTTCCGCGATGGTTACCTGTCTTGGACCAGCGTTGGGGATTCTCTCCTGCTTCTGTACCGTAACAGACAGCTCACGCTGCTCAATCAGCAGCACATCATGAGGCTGCGCCTGCAGGAACAGGTGCGCAGAGGGGAAATTACTCAGCAGGAGGCTGATAACTTTCCCCTGCCACAGGCTCTCTACAGTGCTGTATGCGGGGATTCCCTCGATGCCATCGATGCGCCGGCTCCATTCAAAACGGAGCACGGTGACAGGTTTATCATTGCCTCGGATGGCCTCCATACCCTACAGACGGAGGATTTGCAGGAAATTCTCGAGAGTCACGCCACCTGTGAACCAATCCATACGGTGAAGGCCTTGCTAGAGGCTGTCAATGCCAAGAGGAATCCTTCGCAGGATAACACAACCATCGTTATTGTAGACTATTTTTATGAAGCTGCTCCATCACCGGAAAAAGGAAAGTGGCGCTCGTTCATGCACTCGGTCATCGGGGATCGAACAAGTCAACAGGACCGTCAGGCTTGTCATTCCAATGAAAAGGCGCTCTTGGCCGCAGTGATCGATGGCGCAGGGGGAATACAGGGTGGCGAGCGTGCCGCTGAAGTCGCCCGACAGGAGATCGACCGCATCTGGGAGGAGACCCTGCAGGCAGCCCCGCCATGCTCCGATGCGCAGGAAATCATCCGTAATTTCCTCATTGAAGCTCACGAGGCCGTCAAGAAAAGGGCTACTGTTCCCTCCGGCAATGGTAAGGCTGCTATTGTTCTACTCTATGCCTGCGGGGATGAAATCTGCATCGGCAATATCGGAGACTGTCGTTGCTATATGCTATCCAATCGACACTGGAAGCAGCTCACAGAGGATGACTCAATACTGGCTATACAGTTAAAGGCAGGGCACATCACGGAGGAAGAGGCTTGGCAGCATCCGGACCAATCGAGACTCACTCAGTTGCTGGGAAGTGACCATACACCCAGACCCCATGTCTCGTTGTATCACGTCCCACCTCACAATAGCTTCTTGCTGTGCTGCGATGGCTTCTGGGGGCAACTTCGCCCCGCTAAGTGGCAACACGCCCCTCTCTTTTCGGAGGAACAATCGCCGGAGGAGGTACTCAGAGAGTGGATAGACGCGGCATATCTGGATGCCGATGGGAAATCTGACAATATCACTGCTGTCTTGCTCGTTCCCAATCTCCCCACACGGGACCTGCTAATCGCGAATCCCATATCCGTCAGCAAAATAACCCCCAAACCATCACGAAGGACCTTGGCCTTCATCGCAAGTTTGTTGGTTTGCGGCTGCATTGCCGGGGGAGTATACTATTTTTCCGATTCCGGCGTTGAGCCGATCCCCATGGAGCCAGTTCCTTCCACGACGGAACTAAACACTCAACTCCTTGCCGCGGCCGATCGGGGAGAGGAAATCAATGTGAAACGTCTCGCGGAGCAGGGTGCCGACATCAATGCGATGGACAGCGATCACAACACCCCACTTCTTTTGGCCGTCGGCCGGGGCCACGAGACCATCGCGAGGTTTCTTCTGGAGAAAGGGGCCGCTGTCAACGCACAGAATAAGTGTGGATCAACACCGCTTATTCTCGCCGTTACCACAGGAAATGAATCCATGGTGCGCCTTCTGCTCGAGCAGTCCGCAGATGTCAGCGTGGGAGACATGAATGGTACGCCGCCTCTGCACATCGCAGCCCAAAAGGGGTACACCGAGATTGTCAAACTTCTCCTCGCTCAAGGTGCTGCAGCTGACACTCCGGATAACAGCGGCGCAACGGCTTCGGATTTGGCTTCCGATGACGAGATCAGGAAAATCCTTAACAGATCCCTTGTAAGACGAAACATTCAGGATAGACTCAACATACACACGGCGGAGGCGATTCTGATTTCTGCAATCATTGAGGGTAATACGGAAATGGTGAAAGTCCTTATCGAGGATTTCAACACCGACCTCAATATCACAGTAGGTGAGGACAAAAAAACGCCGCTTCACACTGCAATCACCTCAGGTCACGAGGCTATCGTTCGGCTTCTTCTGGAAAAGGGATCCAAGATTGAGGCCACGGACATAAACGGAATGACCCCGTTACTCATTGCGGCCGGCACGGGGCACGAGTCTATCATTCGGCTTCTGTTAGAGCATGGTGCTGACCTCGATGCCAAAAACAAGGAAGGCAAAACGGCTCTCAACCTAGCGCAGGGGAAGAATATCAAGAGCCTACTCCGAAAGGAAATTGCGAAAAAGCGCGTTCAAGCCTCCCTCAACGAGAATTCCGCCGAGGATATGCTTCTCCGGGCAACGGAGCAGGGAGAAACAGAGCTGGTGGAGGTTCTCCTCGATGAAGCAGGCGTAACTATTGAGGCAAAAAACAGCGAGGCGAGGACACCGCTCGCTGTGGCTGCCTGCCGGGGACACGAGGCCATTGTGCGTCTCCTGCTGGCCAAGGGGGCTAATATCGAAGCCCGGGATAAATACGGCTATACACCGCTCCTCTTGGCAGCTCAGCAAGGCCATGGAGTCATCGTTCGCCTCCTCCTGGACCGGGGGGCCCATATCGAGGCCAAAAACAACGATGAACAGACTCCGATCATCTTGGCTGCCCAAGAGGGACACGAGGATATCGTGCGCCTGCTGTTGGAGAAAGGGGCCGATATCAAGGCAAAGGATAAGAAGGGAAACACTGCCGACAAAACAGCAGAGTCCCCGGCCATCAAAAAGCTCATTCGTTCCTATCAACGTTAATCTCTCTCTTCCTCCATGACACAAGACTCACCGGAATTCAACGAACTTGCCCTCCCTCTGAAGGCAGAACTGAGGACTTACACCTTGCGTAAAGTCCTCGGATGGGGGTCTTTCGGCATTACTTATTTGGCACACGATCACTCGCTCGATGTCGATGTCGTCATCAAGGAAAATCTGCCCAAGGAATATGCTACACGCAAACCGGGATCCTATGAGGTGGTTCCCTTCTCTCAAAGGAAGGATGATTTTAAGTGGGCAAAGGATCGCTTCATTCAGGAGGCTCGTACTTTGGCCAAGCTCAACCACCCGAACATCATGCGGGTGATGAGCATCTTTGAGGAATTGGGGACGGCCTACTATGTGATGCCCTATGTGGGGGGAAGATCCTTGGATAAGGTGTTGAATCAGGAAGGCCCGCTGCCG
>JALFWB010000022.1 GCA_022787425.1 Akkermansia sp. | reverse complement strand
TCTTCATCATTCTCTATCTCCTTTACATAAGATAATACTTCCCGGCACCGAATCCGCAACAAAAAATTGCAGAAATTGCAGATTTTCTAAAAATTAGACTCTCGCGGCGGGCATTTTGTTGAGAATTTCCTGCATTTTTTTGCCGATGGCGCAAAAAACGGGCTGCAAGGGGAGGATTTGCTCGAAGTGGAGCCCTTGGTCTGCCGGGTGCGGGTCATGGCCTTGCAGGTGGTGTTTTGTGCGGTTTTATTCAAAAAGCTCGGGATAATCCTCCTTCACCATGGGGAGGTGGCGAAGGACTGAAGCGGGAAGCGTGCGGAAATTCAGATTTCCGGCATGGAGCAAACCTGTCTCGTTATTCCTTTCGAGTGCATTTCTGTCGATACCAAGCAGAAGTTGAGCGCTCAGAGGATATATGCCCGGCTGCTTTCCTTGTGCGTTCCTAGAAATTTCTCGCGTCCTTGTGTACTCCAAGTATTCATCAGGAAGCGGCTCGCCCTTGTAGCTCATCGGAGGCTCTTCGATTTGCCGAGGCTGTTCGGAACGGGTCTCCGCCGCACCGCTCAGGGCAGTGGCGGCAACAAGCACAGAACATACAAAAGGTCTCAGATTCATCATGTGGAAAATGTGTATTCGTTACGGTGCCATTTTACCGGAATCCGGGAGGTGATGCAAGTCTTTTTTCTTTCTCCGGCAGCGAACGAGTCCCGATTTTGCGCGCCTGATTTGACGGAGTGCCATTTTTCTGTTGATTAGTTTTGTCTGCTATCTTGCACCTATTTGGTAGGACAGAGCCTAAATCTATGTCCCACCAAATAGCTGCAGGATTTTACTGTAACAATGTATAATCGGGCATAGGTAGGTCAATAGGCAGCGGAAAATCCGCATCATGAGGATCGGTATTTTCCATTGTATAAGCCCACGCTTCCTCGGCATCGTCAATGAACCCCATCTCTACATTCCACAGGGCAATTGTATACTGCCAATTTGTCATTTTCAATTCAGTGTCTTTTTTACCTCTGCGTTTGCTATTCAGGAAGTTGATCAAGAGTCTTTTCTCCTTTTTATTGCTGAACTTCCATTCTCTCTCTTCACCTGCATGGATGACATACTCAGGAGACAAGAATGAAATTCCGGCACACTTGGTCGCTTGTCTATAATTCACATGGTCATACACCTTAAAATAGGTTGGCCTATTTCGTGAAGAATTAGGATTTACCACGATACTCAAATTATTTTCGTAGTCTCTGGCTACGGTTGCCATCTCAGTAAACATTTTCTTTTTTCGGGTCTGTTTCTCAATAATCTCCTCCTTTTATTCAATTGTGCTGGGGCGAGCACCTATTTGGTAGGACAGAGCCTAAATCTATTTGTATATCGTATTTATCTTCGATGAGGATACAGCCGGCCCGGTGCTCGTTTGCTTGTCTTATTACTTCTTCATTATCCGCCGGAACATTCTCTTCTTCCCGGTCAAAAGGAATATAACAGCCCTCCACGATCAGGTTCTGCTTGTTCTCGATGTCGGTTTTAATTATTTCTCGAACAATAGGCCACAAATATGACGTCAACTCATGGTCGGAGCTCTCGAGGTATTGATATTTTTGCAGCAGTTTCTGAGCAAGTGCCGTCTTACCTGTATGGGACGCTCCTGTAATTAAGATTACCATGGCAATTCTCAATATAGCAGAAAAACAGGCAATGACAAGCAAATACTACGCCGGATGGACGGCAAGGATGTCATCGATAGGGATGGGCCGAGAGGGAGAGGCAGTACGGAGGGTAAGGGTACGCGCAACGGGGTCGAGGTGATGAAGGGAGCCGATAGCCAAGGCAAAGGAACCGCCGGTTTTGCGCGGATCGGGGAGGAAGTAGGCGATGGAAAGGATGAGGGAGGGCTCGCGCGAAGCTCGATCGAGGATGGCGGAGATCCGTTCCTTCTCGGTCTCATCGAGGATGGGCCGCTCCTCGGTCAGTCGGGCGGCCTCATCGATTGCGTCGTCATAGCCGGAGAGGGCGGAAAACGGGAGAAACTGAGCAGCGCGATCGGCAAGACTCATCGCCGGATGAACCGGTGAGACATGATGAGGAAGGCGGAAGATATCCGCATACTCATCCGAATAATCGTGCAATGAGTTGTCAGCGTTCATGCCTGATGGCCTCCTATCTGCGTATTTCTTTTTTTTGCGGTAGCCCCCTCAACAAGGTTCATTCCCTTCAGAATAGCATTTTTACCGAAACGGCTGCGAATACCGAGCACAGCCTGTTGCATGCGATGTTCCGGGCTGAGGAGTTCCCGGCGGGGTCCCTGCTCTGTCGGTAAATCCGTATCACGAAACAGATCGGGAATAAGCGGTGTCTCCTGCTGCGCGAGCACCTCCTCCGGAGGCAAAACGTGAGCGGCGGCAACATTCAGGCGGCGCACCAGCAGATCCTCGGACAACAGGCGCTCGGCTAATGCAGCAACAGCGGATACGAGGAGCTTGGAGGAGGAAGTATAGTGCCCGAAACGATAGGAGGCGTGGGCATGTTTAGGCACGGCTCGCCCGTAAGAATCAACGACGAGCTCCCCCTTGCAGAGAGCACGGCGGCGAGGGTCCTTCAAATTTTCCACATCAAAGCCGATGGTAACGGAAACTTGGTCCGTCATCAGATTTTTCGCCACCAAATCCAGGGAAAGCTGGTCCGCCATCTCCCGGAGCACCAACTTTGCCTTCTCCGGTTCATAAGGATCCGGCAGCACCTGACCGGAGCTCAGACTGCGGGACGCCGGACGACAGGCATGCACCGCCTCGACCGTGCAAGGCTCCCATCCCCAAGCATGGTCGATGAGCAGCTCCGCATTCTTTCCGAATAAACGATACAGAGACTCAGCGTTCTGAACAGAACGCCGCGCAATGTCACCCATCGTATATAAACCATGCTTTGCCAGACGCCGCACGGTGCCCTTCCCCACGCGCCAAAAATCCGTCAGCGGACGATGCCCCCAGAGAAAGCGGCGATAACTCATTTCATCTAACGATGCAATACGCACGCCTTCCCGGTTCGGCGGAATATGTTTAGCCACAATATCCATGGCAACCTTAGCGAGGTAAAGATTGGTACCGACCCCGGCCGTTGCCGTAATACCCGTCTCCTCCGCAACAGCACGGATGATGCGCCCCGCCAATTCATATCCGGAGCAGCGGTGAACGGACAAATAAGGCGTGACATCGATGAACACCTCATCGATAGAATAGACGATGATATGCTCCGAAGAAACATAGCGCGTGTAGATATGATAAATACGCGTGCTGAAATCTATGTAGAGAGCCATCCGCGGCGGAGCTATCAGAAACTCAAGCGCGGTGGATGGATTCCCCTGCAGAACGGCATGGGAGGAAGACGCACCGGAGAGCCTCCCCGCACGATAGCGGCGCTCCGCGTTCACCTCCGCCACCCGCCGGCGCACCTCAAACAAGCGAGGGCGCCCGGGGATGCCGTAACTTTTGAGCGGGGGTGTAACCGCAAGGCATATCGTCTTATCCGTGCGGGACTCATCCGCCACAACCAAGTAGGTATCCAAGGGATTCAGCCCCCGCTCCACGCACTCCGCAGAGGCATAGAATGACTTGAGGTCGATGGCGAGATAACACTTCTCCGGACGCTCCATATCGCGCGCGGGCTCACTCACGCCTTCTTCTCTGCTTCGCGCTCCTTCAGAAGCTGTTCACAGAGTTGGAAGAGACGCTCCGTCCTACTCTTGACGCGCCAGAGCCAGAAGAAGATGACAATGGTAATGACAGACAGATACGCCACCACGGACCAGCAAAGCACCTTCACGGTGGTCAGGGTACTGCGGATTCTTTTACTGGCCAACACACGCTCCGTGACCAGAGTACCGAGCTCCTTGGCGTATTCACGCCCCTCCTGCTTATACTGCTCCTTGAAGTCCAGGATGATGCGATCCGCCATATCGCGAAGGATACGGGGCAGCCACTCGTTGATGGGCGTCACGCCCAAGTGATCCCCCACCCCGCCCACCAGCGTCTTTAGCGCATCCGATGCCCCTTTCTTGAGCTTCTGCCCCGCACTCTCGGAAGGGGAGAGCTCCTCCGATGCAGCGGTCTCAGGAGCAACCGATGAAGCATCCGCACGCTGCTCGGCCTTCTCCCGTCGTTTTTCCAACTGAGACTCCAAAATACGCGAACCAATCCGCAGAGCGACATCCGCTACATCCCCACCGGACACCGCCGCCGGGGCTTGGGGAACCGACCAAAAGGAAACCGCCGCAGCGGCCACAAGGAACCAAGATTTCATACGCATCATACTCTAGCATACATCCCCGCCCCGTTCAAGCAGAAAAAACTGCATGTCACAGATCAGAGGTGTAGAATGACTTGAGGTCGATGGCGAGATAACACTTCTTCAGACGCTCCGTATCGCGCGCGGGCTCACTCACGCCTTCTTCTCTGCTTCGCGCTCCTTCAGAAGCTGTTCACAGAGTTGGAAGAGACGCTCCGTCCTACTCTTAATGCGCCGGAGCCGGAAGAAGACGCGGCAGCCAATCAGAGATAGGGCTCCGCAACCAAGTGCTCCCCGACCCCGTTTACCAGCGTGCCCAGCGCGGCATCGGCCTCCCGCTTGAGCTATTCACCCACACGCTCGGAAGAGGAGGGACGCTCCTCCGGCACGGCAGCAGGAGCCTCCGGTGCGGCAGCAGGAGCCTGCATCGACTGCACCGCAGCGGCCATCGCCTCTGCCTTAGCGCGGTGTTCCTCTAACTTATACTCCAACAAACGAACACCGATTCGCAGAGCCGCATTCGCCACATCTCTATCGGTGACCTCCGCCGGAGAGGGACGCTCCTCCGGCGCGGCAGCAGGAGCCTGCGGCGTGGCAGCAGGAGCCTGCAGCGTGGCAGCAGGAGCCTCCGGTGCGGCAGCAGGAGCCTCCGGCGCGGCAGCAGGAACCTCCGGCGCGGCAGCAGGAACCTGCGTCGACTGCACCGCAGCGGCCATCGCCGCTGCCTTAGCGCGGTGTTTCTCTAACTTATACTCCAACAGACGAACACCGATTCGCAGAGCCGCATTCGCCACATCTCTATCGGTGACCTCCGCCGGAGAGGGACGCTTCTCCGTCACGGCAGCAGGAGCCTCCGTCACGGCAGCAGGAGCCTCCGGCGCGGCAGCAGGAGCCTGCGGCGACTGCACCGCAGCGGCCATCGCCTCTGCCTTAGCGCGGTGTTCCTCTAACTTATACTCCAACAGACGGAGACCGATTCGCAGAGCGACATCCGCTACATCCCCACCAGATACCTCCGCCGGGGCTTGGGGGACCGACCAAAAGGAAACCGCCGCAGCGGCCACAAGGAACCAAGATTTCATACGTAGGGTACTCTAGCATACATCCCCGCCCCATTCAAGCAGAAAAAACTGCATGTCACTGATTGATGACCCCGCGCACCGGGGGTGGGTAACGGTGCGCGGGGTGCATGGTGTCAGCGGGCCCCGATCTCGATAATCTGAGAGAGAGGCATGGAAAGGAAGCGCGAGAACTTCTGGGGCACATTCTTGCCGGAGAGATTCATACGCTCTGCCAGAACGCGCAGACTCATCGCGCGAATGGAGCGGGAGGCAGAAAGACGGGCAGTCGGATCCCATGCGGAAACATTCTCCGGCAGGAAACCGAGCTTCTCGGTGAGCTCCACCTGCATCGACTGCGGTGCACAGCAAAGGAAATTCCACTTATACACATCCTGCTGAACACGGATACGCTCGGCAACGGACTCCGGCGTCTCGTTCACGGAAGCGTTGTCCGGGCCACCGGCAAGAATGCACACCGTAACAGAAGTAGGACGGTTCTCCTCCGACGTTTCAGTCAGGGCACGGCCCGTTGTGTCGACGGCCATCGCAATAGCATCCCACAGAGCCACCTGCTTCTCACGCAGGATGTAGTTACGCATCGCTAAATGGCGAGCGGAGATCACATTGCAGCGCGGCGTGGTAGCACGAACTTCGTCCGTATAGGTGTACAGGGACACATCGGCGGAACCGGGTGCCAAGACATGGGACATGTACACCTTGTTAAGCGCAGGCACAATGGACGGGCGCACGCCGATCATGTTCCGGGTTCTGTCGACAACCCAAACAATTTCTACTCTTTTGTCGTTCATATTTCTCTATGTCTGTTGAAAACTGCGCCATAACAGGAGCAGTACGTGAGAACCTTTTAACGCAAAAAAAAGATTTTGTCAAGCGAAAAAAACAGTCTCCGACCGTGTTTTGCCAATTTGTTGTCCATTTACAGCGATAACGCAGCAATATAAAGCACCATATGCAGCGCAGAAAGTGCCAAAAGTGTATTCATGCGTCTATCCGACGGCGTGGTGTGTAACTTCAGCAAAATAAGCCCACCGACCAGGATGGGGGCGCACCACAGCAAATGCCAATGCACGGAAGGGAGGAAAAACGAGACCTGCCGCATGGTAGCATACGGCACGAGCAGAAAAGCCATAGCCAGCCCCCGGGCGCGACTGTCTCCCAAGCGAACGGCCAGCGTGCGCTTTCCCGTCCGTTCGTCCTCTTCTCGGTCCCGGATATTGTTCACCTCTATCAAGAGGCAGGAGAGGGCCCCGCAGACAACCCCAACGAGGGAAGCGCAGCAATACATCATCCCGAAATCGGGCTGCCACCCGGCCTGCACAAAGACTGTACCCGTAACCGCAACAAGACCGAAAAAGAGCATCACGAAGAGCTCACCGAGACCGTGATATGCCAAGGGGTAAGGGCCGCCCGTATAAGCATAGGCAAAAAAGAGGCTCGGCACCCCGATGGCCACCACCACCCAGCCCTGCGCCAGCACGAGCGGAAGCCCGAATACAACCGCCAAAGCGGCAAAAGTGCACCCCCACAGCTTCACGGCCCGGGCACTCATCTGACCGCCTGCCGTCATGCGCTTCGGGCCCAGTCGGCGGGCTGTATCCTTCCCGTTTTCGGCATCCAGAGCATCATTAAAAAAATTGCAGGCAATCTGGATACAAACGCAACTGAGAGCCGTCAAAATCGCAAGCGGGACGGAGGGTTTCAAATTCAGCTCCGGAAAATGTGCTGCATATTTGGTAACAACCAGCCAGCCTGCCCACACGGCTACCAGACCGGCGGGGAGTGTTTTGGGGCGGGCTGCCAAAAATACGGATTTGATATGTGACATAGTGATATTATTTACGTGGAAATTGACGCCGACCACCGGCCGCCGCTCGGAAAGGCTCAAACAGAGAATCCAGCCCCGCATCCTTAATTTGCAGGGTCTGCTGCATGAGGGCACCCAGCCGACTGCGAGGAAAACCACGGAGCCGGAACCAATCCAAGTACTCCGCCGGTAAATCCATCAGCGGGCAACCGTGCGGTGGAAAGCGAGTGGGACCGTACATACCGAAGGGCATGTGCGCCTCGGCAATCTCCGCCAGCAATCGGCGGAGCTCATCCGCACCGGGAATATGGGGAGGCTCCGGCATGGGTGAATCAGGCCGAGCAGGCGCATTTAACACTCCAGGGCAACACCTGCCCCGCAAACATCGGTACCACCTGTTGCCCGAAGCCCCTGTAGGCTGTCGGTACGGTCTGCGGCACATCGTGCAGCACCACACGGCGAGGCAAGGGCTGCAAGCCGTACCACCGGCGAGCGTTACCGCCCACAAACCCCTGCAGGCGGTCCAACACCCCGTTCTCCGCAAACAACTGCGCCAAGCGCGGCAGAGCCACGGGGGCCGTGAACACACCCGCTGCACAACCGCAAGCCTCCTTTTTACAGCGCGGGTGCGGTGCCGAATCACTGCCGAAGAAGAGGCGCGGATGCCCACCCAGCGCGGCCTGCAGCAGAGCCGCCCGGTCCTCCGGTCGTTTGGCAATGGGCTTGCAGAACAAGTGCGGCCGCAGAGCCCCCCCCGCTACATCGTCCAGCGTTATCAGCAGATGCTGCAAAGTAACCGTAGCACACAGATTCTCAAATTCATCCAACAGCCGCAGGGCCGCTGCCGTGGTGATATGCTCCATACAAATACGCAGCTTGGGAAAACGCTGCGCCAGTGCTCGGTAGACAGACAGGAACTCTGCCTCGCGGTCCATCACAAAGCCGTGGCTTTCCCCATGCACCAGCAGCGGAATCCCCAACTCCTCCATGGCGCGCAGGGTCGGCTCCGCCTGTGCTAAATCCGCCACCCCTCCCTCACTGTTCGTGGTAATACCGGCGGGGTAGAGCTTCAGTGCAAAGAAACCCGGTGTCTGCTGAGCAGCTACCAGAGCTGCCTCGCTCATCGGGGTGAAAAAAAGTGTCATGTAGGCACGGAAATCAGCTCCGTCCATAGCCTCCGTTATACGCTCGGCATAAGCCGTCATCTGCGAGGGCTCCGTCACCGGTGGCACCAAATTCGGCATCACCACCGCACCGGCAAAATCTGCCGACAGAGGTGCGGTCAACTTCAGCATATCACCATCCCGCAAATGCAGGTGCATATCCAACGGCGCGTCCAGCGTTATCTCCATGCCCCTATCCTACCACGCAGCGGGGCAGAATGCAAGCCTTTGCACCGGGCAGAAGAGAGCACCGCCCCCTGCGGCACGGAGCCGGGGGGCGGTGCAGGTGTTATGCACAAAAAATATCAGCGGCGGCGGGCCTTGATCATGCGCAGCATGGCACCCTTGTCCTTGAAGGAATTGATCACGTGAGCGCGCACGGCGGCAGGATCCTTGTCCATAGAAGCATCGGCACCCTTGAGGGCCACCGCCTCGGCAGCGGCCACATCCTCCTCCGTCTCAGCCAAGGCGAGCATGGCGTTGGACTTCATGAAGCAGAGCTCCGTGATGTTCTCCTTCATCAACTCCGGCTTGGCAAGCCAGGCATCGAACACCTCAACGGCCTTCTGCGGTGTCTTTACATCCTGCAGCTCGCGGAGGATGGCAACACGCTGGCGCTGGGCCTTAGCCTCACGCTGCAGGCCCGTCACGTCCTCCGGGTCAAGAGCCACAGCCTCATCGCGCACATCCTCGGCCAAGTTACGCAGGTCGGCGGGAATGCTAAGGTAGGCATCAGCCAAGCTCTTCGCTTTGTCCACCCCCTGCTGCCCTGCTGCCTTCTTCAGAAGAGAAGCAACCGTCAGGGCTCTGTCCAAGGAAGGCTGCACAGCGGCCAGATTCGGCCTACCACCGCCGAAGCCGCCCACCACCTTACCCTCCGGCGTAAGGACCAGCACGGTGGGGAAGCCCGTAACCTTGTAACGCTTGGCCAGCTCCTCGTTCACGGCCTTCTGCTCCGGCGTCAGCTTGTTGCCGTGGGGCAAATCAATCTCCAGCAGCACGAATTTATCCTGCACATAGGAAGCGAACTCCGGCGTATCAAAAACGTTCTTGCGCAGGCGGATGCACCAGCCGCACCAGTCCGAGCCGGTGAAGTCCACCAAGATGGCCTTGTTTTCAGCCGCAGCCTTGGCCTGTGCAGCCGGTAGCTCCGTCAACCACTCCGCAGCAAAGGACGGCGCAACCATCGCAAGCGGCATCAACAATGTGAGTGCTTTCTTAAACATAGCGCGTCTATTATCTCACACTCCGCCACCGCTGCAAGGGAAAATTGTGTCTGTATGGCATAAAGGTGTGCCCCCGGTGCTTTTCCTCCCCCGCACACGCGCAAATCACTTGACAAAGCGCCTCCCGTGTCCTACAATCCCTCGCCGCCGATTGCCGCGGCAGCTCATCACCATCTTCGACATGTCCACAGAACTTCCGCAGAAACAAGGCCCCTCCTCGCAGACCGGCACCATCACCATTGTGGCAGCAGAGTACAATGACAAATTCATCACTCCCCTGTTGGAAAACTGCTTGGCGGAGCTGCGGGAAACCCTGCCGCGAGTGCGGGTTGATGTCGTGCGCGTGCCCGGTGCTTTCGAGGTGCCGGTGATGGTGAAGCGCAGCATCACCCTGGCCGATGAGGAGGAGAAACCGGATGTCGTCATCGCACTCGGCGTCATTTTGCGCGGGAGCACGGCCCATGCGGATCTCATCGGCAACAGCATCACGCAGAAGCTGCTCGACATCGCCTGTGAGACGATCACCCCCGTTATTCATGAGGTGCTTTTACTGGATGACGAGGCACAAGCCTTTGCACGCTGCGTTGGCTCCTCCCTGAACCGGGGACGCGAGGCGGCGCGCGCAGCGGCCTCGATGCTGCGGTTGATGGAAGCCGGGCGCATCCGGCAGCGCGCGGCGGAGCGTTTAAGACGCATCGATGTAACCGCCTCCCCCTTTGTAGTACGATAACCAACCCACACGGAGCAAGATATGATGTTCAAAAGCAAAGTACGCAGAGCAGCCCTCAGTTACCTTTATGCCGGTATGGCAAACGGCTCCGGTGAGGGCGTGAACGAGGAGCTCTTTTGGGACCTTTGCCTGGAAAGAGAAACCGACCACGTGCGCACCGCCACATCTAAGGTGCTGCTGCACATAGGACGCACGGCGCAGGACACGGCGCGCCTGCTGGCCACGAGGGTGGACGATACGCTGCAGGCCATGCAGGGGGACATGACGACGGCTGCCCTGCGCGAGGAAACAGAACGCTACGCCCGGCAGTCCGGGGCCGTGGATTCCGCGCTCAAGGCACTGGCTATGTGCGTGTCTGATAAACGGCGCGAGGGTACCGACCAGCTGCAACTGTGCAACAAAGACACCATCGCTGCTGCCAAGGCGGCTCTGGGCCTGGGGGAGCTCCTTCTGCCCCGCTTCGAAGATTTCCCGGTCTACCGCTCCCGGACGGAGCGTCTCGCGGCTGTCATCCGCCGCCGCGCGCTCATGCTGAGTGCTCTGGCAGCTTTTGAGGATCCGGGTTCCCTGCGCGGACACAAGGAATACACCGGGCTGCTTGCGGCCTACACCGAGATGAAGGATCTGCGCGCCGCTGCGGAGAAATTAGCCCGCGAGGTCGCGGCTCATGCGGAGGAATTCGATGCTCGCATCGCCCCGCTGCTTGTGCACTACACAACGGAGCGTCTGGACACGGTAGACAAGTGTATCCTCTATATCGCCCTGTATGAGTTGACCGTCAACAAGCTCGGTACGGCCATTGTAATTTCTGAGGCTGCCGCCATGGCGCATGAGTACTCCGGTGGCAAGAGTGCCCCCTTCATTCACGGCATTATTGCCGCCGTTGCAAACGCTTGACCCGAGCCATGGCCAATTTCTTCACACGCCTCATTGATAAATTTCTCGGCGAGCCGGTCATCGACTGGGACGAGCTGGAGGCCGACTTGATCGCCGCAGACATCGGGGCCAAGCGCGTGCTCCCCATGATTGAGGAGCTGCAAGAAAAAGATGACCAGGACGCCTGTGACATCGTGGACCACATCAAGGCGCGCCTGCGGGATGCCTTTCCTCAGACACTGCCCGTGCTGCCCGCGCCGCAACCGGGCCATCCCTGCGTCATCATGCTCGTGGGTGTCAACGGTGCCGGCAAGACGACCTCCGCTGCCAAACTGGGCTACTACCTGCAGCGCAAGGGGCACAAGGTTCTGTTGGCGGCAGCGGATACCTTCCGTGCCGCCGCCGTGGAGCAGTTGGACAGCTGGGCGGCCCGGCTGAAGCTTCCGCTCTACAAAGGACGCCCGAACCAAGACCCGGCCTCCGTTTGTTATGAGGCGCATACCCGTGCCTTGGCGGATGGGGTGGATTACCTCATCTGTGACACCGCAGGCCGCCTGCATACCCGACACAACCTGATGGAGGAGTTGGCGAAAATACGCCGTTCGCTGGCCAAGCAGGAGCCCACGGCTCCGCACGCCTGCTACTTGGTGGTAGATGCTACCACCGGCGGAAATGCGTTGGTGCAGGCAACGGAGTTCCACAAGGCCACCCCGCTGGATGGCGTGATCATCACGAAAATGGACGGCTCCGGCAAGGGCGGCGTGGCGGTGGCTATTCAGGACGCCCTGCACATCTCTCCCATCTTCTTGGGTATCGGCGAGGGTAAGGACGATCTGCGCCCTTTCCGTGTGGACGAATATATTGACACCCTTCTGTAATGGACGCCCTGCCCTGTCTGCTGGAATACAGTCCCGAAGCCCTCACCGAGCTTCTGGCCGGGTGGGGTCACAAGCCCTATCGGGCTACACAGTTGACAGAATGGATCTGGAAGCATCGGGCCACGGATTTTGAGTCCATGAACAACCTGCCGCCGGAGCTGCGGCAGCGATTGGCGGCATCCTTCAGCCTGCGCCCGCTCCGGGTGATCGAGGTCAATCACAGTACTTCCGGCACGACCCGCAAGTTTCTCTCACGCTTGGAGGATGGACATTCGGTGGAGTCGGTTATCATTCCTGCCGCACAGGGGCAGGCGGGTGCGCAGAGTGAGCGGCTCACGCTGTGTGTCTCCTCACAGGTGGGTTGTGCCTTCGGCTGCAAGTTCTGCGCCAGTGGGCTGCTCGGCTTCACGCGCAACCTAACGGCTGCTGAGATTCTGGGGCAGATTGTGGCGGCGGAGGAGCTGGCAGGCGAGCGCATCGATAACCTGGTGTTCATGGGCATGGGTGAGCCCTTAGCCAACATGGATAACCTGCTCAAGGCCCTGGAGCAGATCATGCACCCCAAGGTGCTCAACATCGGAGCAAGGCACATCACGATATCCACCTCCGGCAACGTGCCCGGGCTGCAGCGTTTGGCGGAGTTCAACCGCCCGATCCGCTTGGCTGTTTCTCTGCACGGGGCGTCGGATGATGTGCGCTCGCGCATCATGCCGGTCAATAAAAAATGGCCGCTCTCACAGCTCATTCCGGCCTTGCAGCGCTGGCGGCGCAGTTCCAAGCACCTCATCACGCTGGAATATATCCTTATTCAGGATGTAAATGCTATGCTGCCGGAGGCGGAGAAGCTGGCTGCCTTGGCGGCATCGCTGCACGCGAAGGTCAACCTGATACCGTATAACACCGTTGAAGGGCTCCCGTGGCAGCGTCCTACGGAGGAGCATTGCCGCGCATTCTGCCGCGTGCTGATCCGCCATCGCGTCCCCGTCACCATGCGCTATGAGAAGGGGCATGACATCAACGCCGCGTGTGGTCAGCTGCGTCTGCGGCGCGAGACCGGTGCCGCTGCCGAGCCGCAGCAGCGCGGATAAATGCAGCCCGGTAAAAGTGCGGTATTGACAAAGCGGAGCAGTCGGAGTATGATGAGGAGCATGCAGCAGCTCATCGAATCCATCGGCAAGTACCTGCTTGCCGTTATCAGCCCCCTCGTTAAGCACCCGGAGGCAGCGGAATTGCGCGCCTCCGTCGGACCCACGCCGAATAGCCTGCGTCTGCGCCTGGTGCTCCGCAAGGAGGATGTTGCTTTGGTCATCGGCCGCAACGGCATGACGGCCTCGGCCATCCGCTCCCTGGCCAAGTCGGCCGGTGAAAAACGCGGGATCAAGGTGGTCGTGCACATCGTCTCCTGCGAGGAGGCAGATGCCTAGCCGGAGCCTATGGAGCTCTTCGGGCAGAGCGCGGTGCAGTCGGTTGCCCGTGTGCTGGTGGATGGTTTCAACGACATGGTGCTGGATTATGCCGTGCCGCCGCAGGAGGTCGGGCGCGTGCAGCGGGGAAGCCGCGTCATTCTGCCCTTGAGGAACCGCACGACAACAGGCACGGTCATCAGCATTTCCCCACCGGCGCCGGGGGGCTATTCCACGGGCCTGCGCCCGATCATCCGGCCCGTGGAGGAGGAACCGGTAGTGTCCCCTGCTCTGATGGATCTGGCGGAATGGGCGGCTCGCTACTACGCCGTCCCCATTGAACAGATGCTCCGTTGCATTGTGCCCGAACCCGTGCGCCGTGAGCGGCACGAGGAAAAAACGCGCAAGGTGGCGGTGCTGATCGATTGGCCGGATGATGAGACCCTGAACCGGCTGAACCGCCGGGCCCCGCGTCAGGCCTACATTCTGCGTTACCTGCATAGCAGCCCGACACATCGTGAACCGTTAGCGGATCTGGGGGGGAGCTCAGCCTTGGCCCCCTGCCGGGCGCTGGAGAAAGCACACCTGCTGCGGGTGGAGGAGGAGGTCGTGCACCGTGACCCCGCCGGGGCCGAGGAGTTCGCGCCTTCCACCCCGCCGGAGTTGAACGATGAGCAGACCGCCGCGCTGCAGGCTATTCAAGGGGCCTTGGAGACAGGCAGCACCACGCCCTTTTTGCTGCAAGGGGTGACCGGATCCGGCAAGACGGAGGTATACCTTCACGCCGCCTCACTGGCCTTGCAGCAGGGGAAAGGAGTCCTGATTCTTGTGCCGGAAATCTCGCTGACACCGCAGACGCTGGCTCGCTTCAAGAGTCGCTTTGCGGATATCCCGGGGGCGGTGGCCATTCTGCACAGTGCCATGAGCGATGGTGAGCGTTTCGATGAGTGGCATGCCATACGCAGCGGCAGGGCGCGTATTGCCATCGGACCGCGCTCCGCCGTATTCGCACCGGTGCAGAAATGCGGGCTCATTATCGTGGATGAGGAGCACGATTCTTCCTATAAACAGGAGAATACGCCGCGCTACCACGGGCGGGATCTCGCCGTGCTGCGTGCCAAAATGGAGGGCAGTTGCATTGTGCTGGGTTCCGCTACCCCGTCCCTGGAGTCGCTGCACAATGTGAACTTGGGCAAATACACCATGCTGCGTATGGATCACCGGGCAGACGGACAGCGGCTTCCCCTTACTCGGGTACTTGATATGCGCACGGAGCCCAAGGACAAGCGGAACATGGGTATCCTGAGTGAGCGACTGCGCATGGCGATTGATACCCGTTTACGCAGGCACGAGCAGGTGATCCTCCTGCTGAACCGCCGGGGCTTCGCGCGCTCTCTGCAATGCCCGGATTGCGGGTTCGTGCTTAACTGCCCGCATTGCGCTCTGCCCATGACCTATCACCTGACGGAAAATCGCTTAATCTGCCATGTGTGCGGGCACCGCTCCGTGGCCCCCTCTTCCTGTCCGGAATGCAGCTCTAAGGGTATTTTGTTGGAGGGATGCGGCACGCAGAAGGTGGAGCGTATCCTGCGCCGCTGCTTCCCGCAGGCTGCCTTGCAGCGTGTGGATGCCGATGTTACAACGCGTAAAAATGCCCTGCGGGATATTCTGCATGACTTCCGCGCACGGCGTATCGATATTCTGTTGGGCACGCAGATGATTTCCAAGGGGCTCGACTTTCCCGGTGTAACCTTGGTGGGCGTTCTGAATGCCGACCTCGGACTCTGCATCCCGGACCCGCGTGCCGCAGAGCGGACTTTCCAGCTGCTTACTCAGGTGGCGGGTCGCGCCGGTCGCGGAGACATCGATGGCGAGGTTATCATCCAAACCTACACGCCGCAGGCCTCCGCCATTCAATACGCACGCAGGCATGACACGGACGGTTTCTCTGCCAACGAGCTCGAGCTGCGGCGCCAATTCAACTTCCCGCCCTTCCGCCACATAGCCGTACTCACCGTCCGCTCAGAAAAAGAAGAGCTGGCCCGGTTTTCCATCGATATACTCTATCGCCACCTCCGCGCCGCCCTCCCGGAATATGTAGAAATCAGCGAACCGGCCCCCTCCCCCCTCGCTAAAGCCTACGGCCAATTCCGCTACCAATGCACCCTCCTCGCCCCCGGCGCCCGCATCATTGCAGACACCTTCTCCGCAGAACTCGCCTCCTCCCCCCTCGGCGAGGGCGTCATCGCTACCCTGGATATCGATGCTTACTCGTTTATGTAGGCTTCCCCCATTTATCAATCATGGCTTTATAATTGAGCTGAAACAGAGGGAGACTTGCAAACGGCCTACCTTTCCTGCTGCATTCCCAATGCTGTAATACATAATGAAAAACGAAAACTCTTGAGTATCAACGACTTATGAATTCTGACACGCTCAAACAGAGGGCAACCGGCACAGGGGTGTCTACGGGCGTTTGCCCATGAGATCGGAACTATCCGCATATTGTGCTTGACTACAGCATTGGGAATGCTGTATCCTTCGTGCAGGATGGAGGCCATCAAAAGCACAGAAACGAAGAAGAGAGAAGTATGGATAGACGTCAGCCGGGTGCTGGGTATGTTCGCCATTGCTTACGGACATTCTCGTCAAACAATGGAGCCGGGTCCGGATTCATGGACCGGAATTATCGGAGCACCCATCTTCGATGCAGGATTTCCGTGTTGTCTGGTATTGATGTTTTTCTTCCTGTCTGCTTGGTTGCAGAGAAAATCGGATAAGCTGCTGGAGTGGCGGCAGTACTTGCTTTACACTATTCCGACCGTTATCTGGAATATTATTCACATGATGATTCCGGGAAATGAGCCTGAGACATTTTGGCAGGGAATTTGTCTGCTCGGCCTAGTTCCCTACCTAGGAAGCTCAAACAGTGCACTTTGGTTCATGCCGGAGTTGGCCTTTTACAGCTTGATTCTGCCGCTCATTCGCCGTGTGCCGATACCCCTGTTGGCAGCAGGAGCGATTATATGTCTGTATTTTTCACAGAAGTTTCAATACGGAGCCTACTGGGTCACAACAAAGAACTTGGAAACGGTGTTCTTTATCCTCACGGGTGCAGCACTTTCCCAATGCGATCGTGCTGCCGTAGTGAAGTTCTTCAAAACCTCAGCTTGGCTGATTGCTCCGGTAGCGTGGTTTCTTCAACTGGGAATCGTTCTCATCTCAATCTTCTTCTACCCCATTTCACAAGGGCCGGCCATTAATCCTTGTGCTACATACTGTGTGTTGGGGGTATGGGCATGCCTCAGTTACGGAGTCGTGCTAGAGGTTCTCTTCTCCCGTATCAGCCGTTGGATCGCCTACCTCTCCCCCATGGTGTTCTTCGTTTATGCCTCGCACAATGTATTTTACGAATTGATCTACCATTTGAGCAACAAATACGGCATCCCGCTTCTGTCCGGAAACTACTTTATTCTCTATACTGTTGGCGTCTTCGGCGTATGTTTTGCAATTTGGTGCGCTGTTCGCAAGCTGAATTGCCGCCCTCTGTCAAGGTATGTATTCTTACTGCGCTGACAGTCCGGGGGCTGTATGACACAAAAATGAAGGGGAGCTGTGCATTATTGGCTTGAAAAAAAGGAGGAAGTGTGGTATCATCTGCGGCGGAGAGGTGAGAGATTTCTCGTAAAGGGCTGACGCGGAGCCGTAATCTGCGGAGGTCGCATCGTGCGACCGGCAAATAATGTGACGGCTTAGGTCAATCCTTCAGAGAGTTTCTGATTGTACGCAGATGCATGAGCCGTGGGATTATCCCTGAATGGGATGAAACTGCGGCTTTTTTGTCTTCGGTATTTCTGTGCCGTCCGTGTTGCTAAACAACAAACACGTATTTATCATGTCTACAGAATACCAAAACGTCATGGATCAGAAGGAGATGGTGGCTCAGTACATCGCTCAGCTGATTGAACACGCAGACGAGATCTGCGCCAACCCGGAGATGAGCGAGGCCCCCTCTCCGTTCACCTTATTCTTCAGTCCCTCCTTCTTCAACAGGTATAGGCTCTGCGAAAAGGTCTGCCTGGGGGATCTGCTGCGCTGCTGGACCACACCGGAGGACACGCCTTGGCGCCGCATGAACGAGCAGGGGCACCTGTGTTACATCGTTCCCGGTTGCACGAATTCCGGCTTTCATGACGCATGTGACAGTGTGACGCGGCACATGCTCCTAAACCTTAAAGGAGGGATAGGCGGTTTCCGTCCGTCCTTCATCTCCTACATGCGTAAGCCCGTCTGCCCGGAGCCGATGAGCCTGCCGCAGGTGATTGCACGCATCGCCAAGCATCCGCGTGTCATCGTCAACATTCCGCACGCTTCCACCTACCTTCCGAAACACTGTGGGCTGAGCTGCCCCCGCGAGGATCAGGAGCGCATTGCCCGCTACAGCGCCGATCTCTATACGGACGAGATGGCACCTGCGGGCTGCTTCGCCGTCACCGCGCCCGTCTCCCGCATCGTGGTTGATACGGAGCGCTTCGTTGACGACGCTCAGGAGCCCGCCGCCAAGCTCGGCTCCGGGGTCATCCCGACCCGCGCCTACGATGGCACCGAGCTCCGCAATCTACCGAGCGAGAAAAGCCGCAAGAAACTGCTCCGCCGCTATTACTACCCGCACCATGAGGAACTGGCGCAGGCTACCCGCATCGATCTGGATATTTTCTCCACCGCCCGCATCCTTGACCTGCACAGCTACCCGGAGACATATAACATGCCGGGCGTGGTGGGGGAAAAGAGGCCGGAGGTCTGCATCGGGTTCGAGGACTACCACTGCCCCCGCGCCCTAGCAGAGGCCCTGGCAGACTGCGCGGCTCGCCACGGATTGACTGCCGCGCTCAATGACCCCTACTCCGGCTCCGTTGTCCCGCTCGACTTCTACCACAAGGACCCGCGCGTGATCTCCGTGATGCTGGAAATCAAGCGCAGCTGCTACATGGACGAGCAGACCCTCGAGAAGCACGAGGGCATGAAAACCATCCGCCGATTTGTGGCAGAGGCAACGGATATACTCTCCACCTACCCCGCCGATTGAGGCCAACCCGGGGCTCCCCGGCATACCTGTCGGAGGAGCCCCCTATTCCTGCTGAGGATGGATGTTCCCGCCGCGAACCACGGGCATCAATAATTGTCCATACTCAGACAAAAAGGGCTTGACAGGGAACGCTTGAGTTGCAATAATACATGTGTACGCTCTCTCCTCATTATGACAATCATCCGTCTCCTCCATGTGCTTCTCCCGGTCGCTGCTGCACTATTTCTGACAGCCGACTCCATATATGCCATCCCGAGGCCCAAGACAACGAGACCGAGACACATCAAAGGCTATATTGCGCCGGAACGCAAGCAGGCCATCGAGGAGTTAATCGGGTTGGTAGACCAAACAACAACTCTCTTGGAGGAGATTTCCAATACCCGACAGGCAGATAATGCGGCCGGTCGACTCCATGAGATACGGGAGAAAACCCTGAAGCTGCACAAGGAGGTTCTCGATTATCTGACAGCAGACAAAGCGGAGATGCGGAGCACCGGGCAAGTTTACGGGAGACGAGTAACGGAGAGCTTTCGCAGGATGGAGAAGGAGCTTCAACGCTTGGAAAGACACAATTTTTATGACTCCGGGATCCTCTATTCCTCCCTCGCGATGCGTCATCCGTACTCGGAGCTCAAAGACCTGAACGAGGAGGACTTCGCTATGCCGGTTTTTGAGACCGACAATGAGCGAGAGGCATTCATCAAGAAATTGAAAAAAATCACCAAACGAAGGAAGGGCAGCAGGAATTACATCAACCCGGCGGCTCATATTCCGCCGTCCGTTGAATCCGAGCGCAAGCGGCTGAAAAAAGACATGAAGCATGTCGAAATCATCGAGGAAGTGGACGAGGATAATGTTGACTCCGAAGAGGAATCCTAAATGCTGCTGCCATGGCCATTCATGTTAGAATTCGCAATTCCGCACAACGGAGCATCCGGAAAAAACTGCGTATTGTGCGCCTGAGGAGCCTCCTCCTGAGCATCCTGATTTGGTTGCTCACGGCAGCAGCTTTATACCTTACTCGTGAACTCATCTTAGCCCGCTCGGCCCCTGCATTCTCGTACTACCGAGGGGAGGACACATCCGATGAATTGCAATGGAAGGAAGAGAAGGTAGACAAAACAACCGGGGCCTCCGGCGGAAGCTCCTCGGAGATAACACCGGAGATACCGCTGATCACGGCGGATACCATTGCCCCCATCGCCTCGGTCATGGTGGAGGAGCAGAATCTGGGCGCGGACATCGGTACGGGCAGTAACAACGGGGACGTGCCCGGCTTGGGGGATACCTTCGGCTCCGGCATCGGACTCGGCAGCGGAGACGGGAGCGGGGTCGGCTTCGGTGAAGGCGATGGAGACGGAGGTGGAGGCGGTGGTTTAGGCAGCACAGCCAAGACCTCCTCCTGCCTTGTCGGCACACTGTACGATCTCAAGAAACTGAAAAACGGGAGCGACTCCGAATTCAAGGATGATATTGAGAATCTGGAGGTGCATCGCTTCCTGAGTAACTTTTATCGGCGGCATTGGATTCAGAATAATCTCAACAAATTCTACAAGGCCCCGGTCAATCTGTACGCCACCTGCTTTTACATGCCGAACTGCTTGGATTCTGAGGCACCGCACGCCTACCAATGCGCCGACACGATGAAGCCCTCTCGGTGGGTTGCCGTGTACCGAGGGCGCGTATGTGCTCCCAAGAGTGGAAACTTCCGCTTCTGGGGCATAGGAGACACCACACTCGCCGTTCGTTTTAACAAGCGAAACGTGTTGGGCTGCGGCTTCCATTCCCTGGAGAAAGGTACGTGGAATACGCACCGGATGGAGTGTTTCGAGGAAGAGCGGGAAATCATCTCCTATGATGAGACGGGCTACTGGAATCGCCTCTTCGCGCGCTACTCTCCGGAGTCTCTCTTCTTCCTACCCGATACCACCTACAAATTCAAGCACGAGGTATCCTGCGCCCGTGTTATCGGCTATGAGACCAAAGTTGTTAAGAAACCCGTGACTGCCGGCGGCTTCCTGGATCCGGGAGGCAAAAGAAAGGTCATAGGAACCAGGACAACAAAGGTCAAATTCCCCAAATTCGGCCCGGCAACCTGCAAATCAATGCGGGAGGAGAGGGAGTGTCTCTGTGAAGCACTCTATGCCCTGCGTTTCGACCTGATGAACAATGCCCCATTAAACGGCGGTTTGGAAGCGGGAGATGTCTTTAAGGTCACTCAGGGCAAGTGGTACGACATAGAAATCTTGATCTCGGAAATCGGCGGTGGCAACTTCGGTTTCTGCCTGCTCTTGGAGGACTTGGGAGACGGTTTTCAACGCTACGACAGCAAGAAACGCCCCCTCTTCCAGCTCTTCCGCACGGCCTATGTAGCCCCGGATCCCAAGCAGTTCTATTCATCTCTTAAATTTACTATTCCCGAGGAAGAGCGAACCTTCCCTCCCTACGACCCGGACAGCATGATCTGGCGAGCCGAACCCGTAGCGGATTAACGAGGGCACACCGGCAGAGGGGGCAAATCCCCCCCCTGCCCGACTTCGTGCGGTCTTCAGTACGTCGGCAGGCTGCCCTTGTAGGCGCGGGCGAGGACGGTGACGGTACGCGGGAGCAGGTAGAGAGAGAGCCGCTGCTGCTTATCCGTAAAGTGATTGACCGAGTGGTCCTGACGCCCGAAGCCACCGAAGGCGGGGGAATCAGAGTCCAGAATGACCTTCCACTCACCGTGCTCCGGCGCAGGCAGGAGGTAGTCCGGAATGGCAGCCTCGCCATTCCAATTGAAAACGAAACAGAGACCACCGCGCTCGAAGGCCATGATGCGGTTCTTCTCATCCATGTTCAGCGGACGCGCCGGCCGTGATGCAAGGAGGTTGTAATCCTTGGCCAAGCGGAGCATAGCGCGGTCAAACTCATTGAGGAAGCGATACCGCAGCAGCCCATTATCCACCAGACTCCACTGGCGGCGGCAGTAGAGGAACGAATAACCATTTCCCTCGCGCGGGAAGTCGATCCACTCCGGGTGTCCGAATTCGTTACCCATAAAGTTCAGCCACCCCTCGCCGCCCGCAGCCAGCGTAGCCAAACGGATCATCTTGTGCAGAGCCATACCGCGGTCCACAATGAGGCTGGGCGTATCACAGCTCATATGGGTATACATCTCCGCATCCATCAGGCGGAACGCAATGGTCTTGTCACCCACAAGGGCTTGGTCATGACTCTCAGCATAGGCGATATTAGGCTCACCGTAGCGGCGGTTTGTGAGGGTATACCACATATCCCCCACACTCCATTCCTCATCTTTTTTCTCCTTGAGCAGCTTGATCCAGTAATCCGGCAGACCCATGGCTAAGCGGTGAGTAAAGCCGAAACCGCCCTCATCCACGGGGCGGCACAGACCGGGCATACCGCTCATATCCTCCGCGATGGCCAAAGCCCCCGGTCGAACACGCTGCACAAGCGCACCGGCCAGCTGCAGGTAGGTGACAGCATCCACATTCACCTGAGTGTTGAAATAGCACCCCAAATCGGTGAAGGGCTCATGCCCGTGGTGCAGGTAGAGCATGCTGGTCACCCCATCGAAACGGAAGCCGTCGAAGTGGAATTCCTCCAGCCACCAGGCCAAGTTACTGAGCAAGAACTCCAACACCTCGTCCTTCCCGTAATCGAAGAGGCAGCTATCCCAATCCGGATGCCGACTGTCACGCTCACCCGCATGGAAATACTGACCGTTCGACCCGTCAAAATTATTCAATCCCTCCGCCACATTTTTTACAGCGTGGGAGTGTACCACATCCAGCAACACGGCAATACCGAGCCCGTGTGCCGTATCAATCAAATACTTGAGATCCTCCGGCGTCCCGAAACGATTGCAAGGGGCAAAGAAAGAGGAAACATGATAGCCGAAAGAGCCGTAATACGGATGCTCCTGCACGGCCATGATCTGCACGGTGTTGTAACCGAGGCGAGCCACACGCGGCAACACATTGTCCGCAAACTCTCTGTAGCTGTGAACGCGGGGCTCCTCACCGGCCATGCCAATGTGGCACTCATAGATGAAAGGAACCTTCACCGAGGCCGGATTCCAGCGCGTATTCTTCCATTCATAAGGCTGCTCCGGGTCCCAAATCACACCGCTGTAATCATAGGTATTCGGGTCTTGCTCCGTATAACGGATCCATGCAGGCACACGGTCTCGGTGTTCGTTATCCGAGCCGAAGACATGCACCTTCACCCGCTGCCCGTGCCGCAGAGCATCCGCCGGCAGCGTCACCTCCCACACACCATGGCGATCCCTCACCATCGGGGTTGCACTGCGGTCCCAGCCATTAAAATCGCCGATCAGATGCAGCTCCCGCGCAGCGGGGGCCCACTCACGGTAGACCCACTCGCCCTGCTCGTTGCGGTTAAAGCCCATGCGAGTATAACCCCGGGCACACTCCTCCGGCGAGCCGTAACGCCTTGTCAACTGCGCCACTCGCGAATCATACAAACGCAGCCGCGCCTGTATTTCTCTCTCATACGGTGCCAACCACCCATCGGCCAGCACCAATCCCGGTATCGGAGGTCTTCTCATATCCGCTCCCTATCTTACTCCCCTTCCCGCCCCTTGGCAAGCTAATTCGCGCCGACCGCACGTTTTTTCGCAGGGGAGCAAGGGCTTACTGCGGGCGGAGGAAGGTGCCGGCGCGGATGCGGTCGATGGCTTCGGTCCAGGGGACGCCGTTGCAGTAGAGCTGCTTGGTGATGACGGAGCCGTCCGGGCGAACGATGAGGTCGACGGTTACCTCGAAGGACGGCATGGTCTTATCGTAGCCGTAGTGGTTCCTCCAAATAGTCATGAGGTCACATTTATCCTCCGGCAAGTAATGGCAGAGGGATTTTTCGACTCGAACGTACACGGCACGGGGTGGCTCGGAGCCATCGGTACTCATATAAAAGTGCCCCCCGTTCGGATGCACCTCTCGGTCACCCTCCTTTCGGCAGCAGAGCAGATCGGCCCGAGAGGCGACACACACCTCCCCCGGGGCGGGGACGGCTGCCTTGCTGCCGCGCGCCTCGATGCGCGAGACCTCCCAGCAGCCATCCGACCCCGGCCGGTAGAACACAGCGACGGGCGTATCCTCCCCCCATCGGCTCAGTGGGCGGGCATCATCCGTCAACAGCTCGGTGCGCGGCAGGTCACGAAAGAGCTTGGCTGTCTCCGGGGCAATGTAAAGCGACTTACCCAGTTTGAGTGACTCAACGGGGATGAGCTCCTGAAAAGTGACACGTTGATAATAACCGCGGAAGGGATCCCTCGGATCACTCATATCAAGGCGCAGACGAATGACGGGAGATTGCTCCAGCTCCACGGAACGGGAGACATACATCGTTCCCAACCAAGCGAGCTGGGCAACGATGAGGAAGATAAGACAAAGCGCGCGTTTATTCATGGCGGGAAGCAGAGGAAGAATTTTTGATACGGGAGATTAACTCCTGACGACGGTTATGCAGCTGATAGGCACCGAAGGCAAGCAGGAGTCCCATGATGATCAGCGTAAAGCCGGAGGAAGAAAGGGAGCCTGCAATATTGCCGAACACGGCAAAGCCCGACAGCACGATGAGCAGCGTGCCGTAATTGACCCATGATACGCGCCGCTCGGAAGCACCGATATACATAAGCATGCCACCGAAGCAGAAGCTGCAGGCCGCACGGATCAGGTTGCAGAGAACATTGTTATCTTTCAGCAGCATACACAGCAGGAAAAGAGCCGTGCCTCCGATCAGCATCAGGCCCAACCAGGACGTCCAACACACCCCGCGCGGGCGCAGGAGCAATGCGGCCACCGCGAAAAACGCCCCCATGGGCAGATACTCCGGATTCGGGTCAAAAACACTTAACCCGAACCACCAGAGGAGGAACGCAAGAGCTCCCGGAATGGCCAACCAGTTGTAGCCGGCGCACAGGCTCTCCCCTTCCCGACGGCGGAACTCGGCCACAAGCCAGACGAGCAAAGGGTAGATAATACCCCAGTAGCAGAACGTCTGCTGCGGCACAACATCCCTCAGCCCCAAAACGGAGTCGAAGCAGCTTGTCTCCAGCATCTCGAAGCCTAGGATATAGGTCAGTCCGATCACACCGAGCATCACCGCACGGGCGCGCACCAAGAAAGGCACGGCGACCACCCCCAGCCACCAGACGAAGAGGCCGTCCACTACCGCGTTTTGCAGTTGAAAAATCTGCCCGTACAGGGCCACATCCGCCGCCCACATGCCACACCCCAGCAGGGCGAAGACCTCCGCCGCATAGGGGTGTACCGTCCGCAGGCGGAAAAAACCTACCCAAAAAGCTCCCAGCAGGGCCATCCCCGTCAGCATCTTGACGAGCGGCGGAATTGCCTCCCAATTTGCAGCGATGAGGGAGATGATACCCCCCAGCACCATGCACCCCGCAATCAGCATCAGCAACCGGCGCAGCCACAGGCCGCTGCCGGCTGCCGATGCATAGTGCGCCGCTATTTTCTGCGCCTGCTCAGGGCTGATGAAACCATCCTGCTCCAAGCGTTGAATATCCTTCAGTTTCATAACTTTACCCCAGTCTAAACGCAGGCGGCGCAGATGTCAAGTTCTTATGACGCGGAAGGTGTCAGATGACGCAGAGTGCGGGTGTACAGAATCTCCGGCACCGACCAATCGACCAAGCGCGCGAAGGCCTCGATGTAGGCGCGGCGGTTGTTGCGGTAGCGCAGGTAGTACGCATGCTCCCACACATCGCAGACCATCAGCGGCACCAAGTAGGGAGAGAGGGCATCCTGATGCCGCAGGATACCCGTAACAATCAGACGGCGGCTCAGCGTATCCAGCCCCAGCACGCCCCAACCGCTGCCCTGTATGGCTTGGGTAACGCTGAAAAAGACGCGGTGGAAGCCGGAAAGCGAGCCGAATGACTGATTGATGGCCGCCGCGAGCGGCCCCTGCGGCGCACGCGTGGGCTCCGGGGAGAGTTGCGCCCAGTAGAGGCAGTGCAGAATGTGACCGCCGAGGTTGAAGGCGAGGTTCTGCGCCGCCGTGGGAGCCGACTCCGCCGAGACCTCCCCCGTGGCCATGCGGCGCAACGTATCCGCCGCCGCGTTGGCACCCGCCACATAGGCAGCGTGGTGCTTGTCGTGGTGCAGCAGCACCGTCTCCGCATCCAACATGGGCTCCAGGGCCTCGGGTGCGTAAGGCAAAGGGGGCAGCACATAGCGCCCGTCCGCGTATCCTTGTAAACAAATGCAGTTCATAGCACAGGGTAAGACTCCCCCGCCGCCCGGCCTATTCAATACACGTTAGTATAAAACCACGTTGTCGAACAAGACGCGGCCGGCTTACAATTCATAACAGGCCCCATAATTACAATCGCGGCGGACAGGGAGAGTGGGATCCATGCGGTGGCGGCGTTCATCGATGCGGCTGTCGACATCGCGTTTCATCAGGGCGGTGCGCTCATTGGCAACACGTTCGCGCTGCTCTTGGTCCCGCTGTTTGTCGGCGTTGATGTTCGACCAAGTCATGATATAGTGCTGTGCAGCGGCCGCCCAATCCCGAACCACGATGCCGCGTGCATCTCGCCAGCCTCGGCATTGCATGGTGACCAGAAATTTGCCGGCTACCATCTCGATTTCCTCCGGCGAAATGCAGGGATAGGGCCGACGGCGCATCAGCTCCACAATCTCAGAAAGGGAGGGTTCAACGCCCCCCGCAGCAAGTCCCTCACCGTCGGGCGGCGCGGAATCGGCGGGGCCTGCTTCATCCGGTGCAGCGGTATACAGAGCCAAGACTCCTTGGGGATCCTGCTCCCCCGGCTCGGAAGCAGGCACCGATTTAGGTTTACGCCCCCTCCCCGTGCCCTTGGCGGCGGGCTTCTGTGCCCCTGCGGCCGCCTTTTTCCGAGCGACGCAACGCTCCTTTCGCCGTGCATTCTCCGCGCGCTGCCTGGCAGTATCGCCACTGTGTTTGTCAAACTCCAGGGCCACCAGACACCCCTCCTCATCCAGAGCCGCCCAGCCTATTTCCATCAGCCCCCTTGCCCCGCCGCGCATGCCCAATTCCTCATCTATTTCCTCGGGCGTCAAATGCGTGTGGCCATCGAGCGTCTGCTCATCCACCCAACACAGCCACGAAACGGCGTAGCCGATGGCCGCGAAGTGATTCTTGCAGCTGAGGTATTTGCAGAGCCTGCGTACCCGCGCACTGCGCACCAGTGCATTTCGTACCTTGATCCAGTTTGCCATAAATGTGAGAGCTCTTGCGTCCGTTCCCCGCCGGTTCGGCACCGTGCCGACCTGCCGCGTGTCCCGTAACGTCCCTCCATTGTATCGGGCGTGCGTCACCGGTGCAACCCCTTGCAGGGGGTGGCTGCATCATTTTTTTCCTTCAAAAAAAGTCGATCGCGGGCGCAGCGCGCACGCGCCTGAAGGTGTGTGTGTTTAAAAGAAATTCTATTCTTTTCTATTCTTTTCTATTCTGGTAACGCTTTTTCATTACCAAAACGTTACCACTGCTGCCGACGCGAACCATGAAATGTATCCAAGGATCACACCAGCATGTCGATAAAAAGCGAGAAGGAGCCGAAAAAAGCGGGAAGAGGTTTCCCTCTTCCCGCCTGAATGAAAGGATAGGCTCGATCAGTCTTTACCGGCAGTGCCCATGGTGTAACCGTTAAAGTCGCGGAAATTGTAGAGCGGCTGCCCCTCCGGCACGGAGTAGCCCAGGGCCTTGCGGATGGACAGGAAATCTCGGATACCCGCCTCGTTCACCTGGTTCAGCTTGCCGCCGTGCAGATCCGCCAGCAGCACCATCTTGCAGTAGGCGTCCGCGTTCTCCATAAACCACTCCGCCTCCTCGATGTGGCGCGCGCCGGTAATGACGCCGTGGTTCTCCATAAACACAACCGTGCTTTGGCGAGAGGCCTCCGCCACCGCCTTGGCCGTCTCCGGGGAACCGGGTGTGCCGTAGGGAGCCAAGGGAATCTGGCCCAGGAAGATGTCCGCCTCCGGGTTGATACCGTTGGGCGGCACCATACCGGCAAAGAGGAAAGCATTGCAGCAGGGCGGGTGCGCGTGGATGCAGGCGTTCACGCCCACCTCCTTCATCATGGCGATGTGGGTCTTCACCTCGCTGGTAGCGGGACGATAGCCGCAGAGCTGGCCGCCGTTCATATCCACCAGGCAGATGTCCTCCACCGTCATGAAGCCCTTGGAGCAGAGCGTGGGCGAGCAGAGCACGAGATCCTTGGCGACGCGAACGGAGAGGTTACCGCCGTTGCCGTCCACATACTCGCGCTTGTAGAGGCGCTGCCCCATGTCCACCATGCGCTGCTTGATCACGAGGATCTCCGGCGAGTTGAAGAACGCATCGATCTCCTCACGGGTCTGCGGGTCGTACTTCTCCCAAGGGAAGATGCGCTCCGGCAGAGCGGGTTTAATGTATAAATCAGGATTAGCCATTGTCAGATGTGATTGGGTGAAAAATTAACGGATACGCTTGAGCAGCCAGTGGAGGATGTCGGAGATACGGACACGCTCCTGCTCCATGGAATCGCGGTGGCGGATGGTGACGGTATCCTTGAGCTCCTCGCCCTCCTCGCCCAGCGTGGCGAAGTCCACGGTGATGCAGAAAGGCGTACCGACCTCATCCATACGGCGGTAACGGCGGCCCACGGCACCGCCCTCATCGTAAAACACGTTCATGTAGGGACGCAGCTGCGCCTCGATCTCATGCGCGATGCGCACCTGCTCCGGGTTCTTCTTGAGCAGCGGGAAGACAGCAGCCTTGATGGGCGCCATGCGCGGATGGAAGCGCATGACCACGCGCATATCACTCTTGCCGTCCTTAGAGAGATCCTCCTCGTCGTAAGCCTCACAAATAACAGCCAGCACTGTGCGATCGCAACCGGCGGAAGGCTCCACCACATGCGGGATGAAACGCTCCTTGGTCACCTCATCGAAGTACTCCATGGGCTTACCGGAGCCCTCCTGGTGGCGGGTGAGGTCATAGCACGTGCGGTAGGCGATACCCTGCAGCTCCTGAATACCGAAGGGGAACGCGTACTCCAAGTCATAGGTCTTCTTGGAGTAGAACGCACGCTCCTCCGCCGGCACATCCAGAATGTGAATCTTATCGCGCGGAATGCCGATGTTCTCGTAGAAGCACAGGCAACGCTCCAGCCACTCATCCGTCAGCGCGAAGCCGTCCGACTCCTTGCAGAAGTACTCGATCTCCATCTGCTCGAACTCACGGGAGCGGAAGGTGAAGTTACGCGGGTTGATTTCATTGCGGAAAGACTTACCGATCTGCGCGATACCGAAGGGGATCTTCATGCGCGAAGAGTCCAGGATATTCTTGTACTGGCAGAAGATACTCTGCGCCGTCTCCGGACGCAGCCAGCCGATGCTGCTCGGGTCATTCTCATCGGACGCCGCGCCGATGGTGGTCTTGAACATGAGGTTGAAAGAACGCGCCTCCGTCACCAACGAACCGTTGGCAGGGTTATAACGCACGGAATCCGTCACGGCCTCATGCGTCTCGTCCTTCAGCTCCAGGTCAGCGGGGGAGCAATCCTTACCGGCAATCTGGCTGTAGTAACGCAGGGCACCCTGGCGGGCCGTCTTGGCGTCCTTCTCACTCTCCGAGGGCACCAGCATGGAAAACTCCTTCTTGGTAGCCCAAGAACCGTCCTTGCGGGCCGCGCCCTTCCACCAGTAGGCGATGCCGCTCTGTGCGGGAATCTGGTCGGCACGCAAGCGCTCCTTGGTCAGCAGACAGTCGCAGAGCGGGTCCGTGAAGCCGCTGACGTGACCGGAGGCCACGAGCACCGAATTGTGCGTGAGGATCGAGCCGTCCATACCCACGATGTCGGGCCGCTCCTGCACGTTGACACGCCACCAGTAATCCTTGAGGTTGCGCTTCAACTCCGCACCGAGGGGACCGTAATCCCAGCAACCGTTCAGGCCGCCGTAGATTTCCGCCGACTGAAAGATGAAACCCTTGCGCTTGCAAAGGCTGACGATTTTCTCCATTTTTTCCGGATCCGTCTGTGTACGATCTGCCATAACGCGCTTATTGTACCGAATTGGGGGAGCAAATCAAGCCTAAAAGAAGTATGCAACGACAAAAGGTCGGCATCAATCGTCTGCCAGAGCCTTCTCCACCAAACCGCAGAGCAGATGACCGCAGGCAATGTGCATCTCCTGGATATGGTTCGTAACATCGGACGGCACGCGAAGCGCGAGGTCCGCCTGCTGCGCCATGGCCCCGCCGCCGCTGCCCGTGAAAGCCACCGTGTGAATACCCATCGCACGCGCCGCCTGCATGGCCAGAAGCACGTTTTTACTGTTACCGGAGGTCGAGATACCGATGAGCACATCCCCCGCGCGCCCGAGCCCCTGCACCTGACGCTCGAAGACCGTATCGTAGCCGAAATCGTTACCGACCGCAGTGAGGATGGAGGTATCCGTGGTGAGAGCCAAGGCCGCATAGGCAGGACGATTGAGCTTGTAGCGGCCCACCAACTCCGCCGCCAGATGCTGGGCATCCGCCGCAGAACCGCCGTTGCCGCAAAACATCACCTTGCCCCCCGCGCGCATGCTGTCCAAGCAGAGCTTCGCGATGTTCGCCAGCGTATCGGTGCATTCGGCGGCCAGTTGCTGCATACCGGCCGCGATGACATTCAACTCGGAAGAAATATACTGATTCATGACAACTTATTGATGATGCCGGTGGTAGAGAACCCGGGAAGGCGCGGAAGCTCCACGGCACGTCCCCCATAGGCGATAACCGCGCGCCCCTCCGGCCAGCGGTCGAGGGGGTAACCCTCCTTGGCGATAACATCCGGGCGCAGCTCATCGATGAGCGGCAGAGCCGTGTCATCATCGAACACCACCACATAATCCACGGGCTTGAGCGCCGCCAGCATGGCCGCCCTGCTCCGCTCATCGTTCACAGGCCGCTCCGGTCCCTTGAGACGTCGCACGGATGCATCGCTGTTCATGCCCACAATGAGCACATCACACTCCTGCTTTGCCAGCACAAAGGACTGCAAATGCCCCGGATGCAGAATATCAAAACAACCGTTCGTGAAACCGACCACCTTCCCCTGCGCCTTGAGACTGCGCACCAGAGCCACCGCATCCTCCCGCGACACGCAACCGGCAGCGGCTGCAGGCGAAAGCCCCGCGCGGATCTCCGCCGGGGTGGCGCAAGCCGTACCGAACTTACCCACCACGATACCGCTCGCTACGTTCGCCAGGCGGATGGCCTGCTCCATCCCCGCCCCCACGGCCAAGGCTGCACCCAAGGTCGCCAGAGAGGTATCGCCCGCACCGGAGACATCGAACACCTCCTGCGCCTCCGTCGGGATGATGAAATGGCGGGCATCCTCCCGCCCGGGGATAAAGAGCATACCGTGCTCGCTGAGCGTCACGAGGATATTGTCTATATCAAAACGCCGACAGAGCTCGCGACCGGCCCGCACGGCCTCCTCCGCAAAGTCCGGCGCAGCGGCATCGAACTCGCAGCCCACGGCCCCGGAGAACTCCTTGAGATTCGGCTTGACCATGGAAGCACCTCGGTAATAACTGTAATCCATCTGTTTGGGGTCAACCACCACCGTCTTCCCCGCCCTGCGGCAGCACTCGATGATAGCGGGAGCCGTCTCGAGATCAAACAGCCCCTTCCCGTAATCCGACATCAGCACCAAATCCACGGACGGCAACAGAGCCTCCACCCGCTGCAAGAGGTGCTCCCGCAGCTCCGGAGTCAGGCGAGTCTTCTGCTCGCGATCCACCCGCAGCAAGTGGTGACCGCCCGCCACATAGCGCGTCTTGACCGGCGTGGGCAGCCCCGGGGGAGTCAGCAGCTCCGGCTCGGCCCCCATGCCCTGCAGGAAATCCAGCAGCTCCTGACCCTCCGCATCCTGACCCGCCACGCCCAAGAAGTGCACCGCGCACCCGAGACTGCGCAGATTGCTCACCACGTTACCCGCGCCGCCCGGCATCCGCTTCTCGCGCCCGAAGAGCATCACGGGCACCGGTGCCTCCGGCGACAGGCGGGAAGACTTGCCGTACACAAACACATCCAGCATCATATCCCCGATGCACAGCAAGCGCGCAGCGGAAAAGCGGTCCACAATCGTCCTGAGGTGAGAAGCTCCCATATCTGCTTTCTATTCTAAAGCCTTGCGGCGGGCTTTGGCAAGCATAAATTGAGCGAGAGAGGCAAAAAACTTCTTGCCTTGACGCGCAGATGTGCTATCATGGGGGGCACAAGCTATGATTATCGTCACCGGAGGAGCCGGCTTCATCGGCTCATGCATCTTGGCTGCTCTGCAGGACGCAGGGTACAGGGATCTCGTGGTCATTGATTATTTGGGCACGGATGAGAAATGGAAAAACATTGCCAAGCGCGAGCTGGCGGACTGCGTGCACCCCGATGACGCAGACGCCTACCTGGCCGCCCACGCAGACGAGGTGCAGGCCATCATCCACATGGGAGCCATCTCCTCCACCACGGAGACGGACGCCGACCTGATCAACCGCTCGAACTTCAACCTGACCCACAAGCTGTGGGACTTCTGCTGCCGGCAGCAATGCAGCTTCATCTACGCCTCCTCCGCCGCCACCTACGGCGCGGGCGAGCTGGGCTTCCGCGATGACGAGACGCAGGAGCACCTCAATGCCCTGCGCCCCCTGAACTGCTACGGCTGGAGCAAGGCCGCCTTCGATCGCAAGATGGCCCGCGAGCGCGATGAACACCGCCCGACGCCGCCGCAGTATGCGGGGCTCAAATTCTTCAATGTCTACGGCCCGAATGAGTACCACAAGGGCAGCATGAAGAGTGTTATCGCCCATATCTTCCCCATTGCTAAGCAGAACGAGGAGGTCAAACTCTTCAAGAGCTACCACCCCGACTACAAAGACGGCTGGCAACTGCGCGACTTCGTGTGGGTGGGCGACATTGCCAAGGTGGTGCTGTGGCTGCTGAAGCACCCGGAGGTGAGCGGCCTGTTCAACGTCGGCGCGGGCGAGGCGCGGTCCTTCTACGACCTGGCAGCGGCGACCTTTGCCGCCCTCGGTCTGGAGCCGAAGATCGGCTACAAGGAAATGCCCGAAAGTCTGCGCCCCAAGTACCAGTACTACACCAAGGCGGACATCAGCAAGCTGCGCGCTGCCGGTTATACGGAACCCATGACCCCGCTGGAGGAAGGCGTGCGCCGCTATGTGCAGGGCTATCTGAACACCGAGGACCCCTACATGTAACACCATGCAGAAGGCCCTGTTTCTGGACCGCGACGGCACCGTCAACGTGGAGAAGAACTACCTGTGGCGGCCGGAGGAATTCGAGCTGCTGCCGGGCATTCTCGATCTGGTGCGCGCTGCCCGGGAGCGGGGCTACGCCGTTGTGGTCTGCACCAACCAAAGCGGCATCGCCCGGGGGTACTACACCGAGGCGGATTACCGCCGCCTGACCGAGCATATGTTAGGCATTTTCGAGGCGGCCGGCTGCCCCCTGCAGGGCGTCTACCACTGCCCGGAGCTGAGCGGACCGCGCCGCAAACCGGCCCCCGGGATGTTCCTGCAGGCTGCGGAAGAACTGGGGCTGGACATGCCCGCCAGCCTCAGTCTGGGCGACAAAGTACGAGACGCCGAAGCGGGCCACGCCGCCGGGGTGGGCAGGAACTATCTGCTGGGCACGGAAGCGGTGGAATCCCCCGCCGTCACGGGCGTGGTGCGCACTCCCGCCGACCTCATTCCTCTGTTGTAGGATTCTCCGCCTCTGTTGTTGCAGGCTTCTCCGCTTCCGGCCCGAAGAGATGCCCCTGCTGCATGGGCGGGGTGTCGGGCTCCGACTCCGGCGCAGGAGCGGCAGGCGCAGGCTGAACCGGCGGCAGATCCTCCGGCTCCGGCTCACGATCCGCCACACGGGAGATGCGCTCCACCTGATTCTTGGTGACAATGTTACCCAGCACCGCGCGCCCTTTCACGCGCAAGCGGGAGAAAGCAAAAGGAATGGGGCGCCGCAAGCGCTTGATCTGATTCTTGAGGAAGACATTGAGACACACACAGGCACTCTCCGTCTCATTCGCGTGGACGGAAAAGTAGAAGATACGGCTGCCCTTGGTCCCCTGCGTCAGGTCGTACTCTTTGTCGCGCGTAAAGCCGCCGATTCGGAAGCGTTTGGCGTAGGTCACGCCGTCCTTGCCATCCCGATAGACCATATTGAAGACAGGGTCATCCCCGGAGCGCAGCACACGGATAAGCAGCAAATTGTTACCGACATAGAACTTCTCCTGCACACGGCGCACCATGAGAATCCCCTGCTTATCCACCGTCAGTACATCACTGAGCGTGGAGCACTTATCCACCTCCTCGCCCTTGCGCAGTCCGTAGCCCGCAAAGCCTTCCTCGTCCAGATAAAGCGTCTCATTCTCGACCGCAACGATAGCACGGCTGACATTCTCAAACTCCGCTAACTCCGTGCGGCGGGGCCAAGCATCCCCATACTTCTTGCGCAAGTTCTCGAACCAGCGGATAGTGTAGCGGGTCAACTGTGCCAAATTACTCTTGGTCTTGGCGATTTCCGCCTCCAGGGAGGCAAGGTGCAACTCCGCCTCGTGAATCTCATACTTGGCGATTTTCTTGATCCTGATCTCCGTCAGGCGAATGATGTCCTCCCGCGTCACGGGTCGCAGGAAATGCGTGGTGAAGGGCTTGAGACGCTCGCCGATCTCCTCCAGAGACTGCTCCCAGCTTTCGCTTTCCTCCAGCACCTTGTAGATGCGATTCTCAATGAAAATTTTCTCCAAGCTCGACTGCATCCAAGCCTCCTGCAACTCCGCCAACTGCACCTCCAACTCCCGCCGCAGGGTATCGCGCGTGTGATCTACATTGCACTTGAGGATCTCGCTCACACCCATAAAAACGGGCTTGCGATCCTTGATGACCACCGCATTCGGCGAGATACTCACCTGGCACTCCGTGAACGCATAGAGCGCGTTGCAGGTCTTCTCCACATCCGTCCCCGGATTCAGATAGACAAGGATATCCGCCGTTGCGGCCGTGTTATCCTCAATGCGGGCAATCTTGAGGTTCCCCTTCTCCACCGCCGTCTCGATGCTCGCGATAACGGACTCCGTGGTGGTACCGAAAGGAATCTCCGTGATGCGGATAAGGCGTTTGGAGGAGGTATCCAACTTGGCACGGCAGCGCAGGCGGCTGTTCCCCGTGCCATCGTTATAGTTACTGACATCCAACAACCCACCCGTGGGGAAATCCGGATACAGCTCAAAGGATTCACCGCGCAGATAGTGGATGGCGGCATCGATCAGCTCGTTGAAATTGTGCGGCAGGATGCGACAATTCATGCCCACGGCAATACCGAGAGCCCCCTGGGCCAGCAGCAGAGGGAACTTGACAGGCAGTGCCACGGGCTCCTTGTTGCGGCCATCGTAACTCAGCTTCCAATCCGTCACCTTGGGACTGAAAACCACCTCCTTGGCGAACTTGGAGAGACGCGCCTCAATATAACGCGCCGCCGCCGCCGCATCGCCGGTGAGAATGTTACCCCAGTTTCCCTGTGTATCGATGAGCAGCCCCTTCTGCCCCAGCGTTACCAAGGCACTGCCGATGGAGGCATCCCCGTGCGGGTGGTACTTCATCGTATCCCCCACAATGTTGGCCACTTTGTTATAGCGACCATCGTCCATCCTGTCCATGGAGTGCAGGATGCGGCGCTGCACCGGCTTCAATCCGTCCACCACATGCGGCACAGCTCGCTCCAAAATCACATACGAGGCGTACTCCAAGTAGTAATCCCCGAACATCTGCTGAATGATGCTCGAGTTCTCCGGAAACGGTACCGGTGTGTCCTTTTCACTCATCGGCGGCTATTGTAGCACAGCCCGCGCCGCATTTCAAGCCCCCATTGCGCAGGCGGCAGCGGGCACGGGCCGACTCAAACCTCAGCGGCGACGCTTGGAGGTGGAACGGTTGACCGCCAGCTTACGGGAAGATGCCTTATTCTTGGACCTAGCCGCCTTACTGCGGGAAGAAGCCAGAGACTTGCTGCGCGATGCCGAGGAACGAGAGCGGGAAGCCACCGAGCGAGACTTAGCATAGCGAGACTTGGAGGCAACGCGTGTGGCAGGCTTGGCCGAACGACCGCGAGCCGCAATGGCGGAAGGAACCGGCGTGCGGGCCGTCTCCATGGCTGCATAGTAGGCGGCGCGCTGGGACTGAGCATCGAAGTTGGCCCCATTCTGCCCCGCAAAAGCCGAGCGGTAGGCAGGATGTACATCCCGCAGGCAGGTCACCATATCCACGGGAGCGGGCCCGCGGCGAACCTGACCGTTCGTGGGCAGCGTTCCCTGCTGGCAGGAAACGAAGAAGAGCATCGGCAACGCACAGAGGAGTGAAAAAATCTTATTCATGACGGATTAGATATTAAAGCCTTGGAGAACCCGCGCAGGTGTACTGAGCACCCCGTTGAGCGTGTTATTAACGGTCGAGCACGAGGTATGACAGGAGGCAAGCAAGAGCAGCAAAGCTCCGGAGATAAGACGGCGCGGCATTCCCATGACGCTTGGATTCTAGCAGAACGAAGAGCAGAAATCAAGCCCGAATTCAACTTTTTGCGTCAATTTCTGCAAAAAATCTTAATTCTCTTATTGATTTCTGCCTCAAAAGTGATATAATCCCGATGAAGTTTTGGAATTCACCGCAAAATCAGAGCAATACATGAGCGAAGGAACCCCCATCAGCATGACACCGCAGGGATTGCAGGTGCCGAATTTTCCCATCATCCCGCACATCATCGGCGACGGCTCCGGGCCGGACATATGGGCGGCGGCGCAGCGCGTCATCGATGCAGCCGTAGCAGCAGCCTACGGAAACGAGCGCAGGATTGTGTGGAAGGAAGTTTTGGCCGGGCAGAAGGCCCACGACACGGTGGGTTCTTGGCTTCCGGAGGAGACGATGGAGGCGTTCCGCCGGTACTTGGTGGGTATCAAGGGACCGCTCACAACCCCCGTGGGCGGCGGCATTCGTTCGCTGAACGTGGCTCTGCGGCAGGGGTTGGATTTGTATGCCTGCGTGCGACCCGTGCGCTACTTCAAGGGCATCGAAACCCCGGTCAAGGAGCCCGGCAAGGTGAACATGATTATCTTCCGCGAGAACACGGAGGACATCTACGCGGGCATTGAATTCCAAAGCGGGAGCAAGGAAGCCAAGCACTTCTTCGAGTGGCTGGCTGCGGATTTCCCCGGACGAGCGGACAAGGTACGCTTCCCCGGGACATCCGGTTTCGGCATCAAGCCCGTGAGCAAGGAGGGTACGCAGCGTCTGGTGCGCGCGGCTATCAAGCATGCCGTGGATAACAACTGCCCCTTTGTCACCTTGGTGCACAAGGGCAACATCATGAAGTTTACCGAGGGAGCCTTCCGGGACTGGGGCTATGAAGTCGCGCGCGAGGAGTTCGGCGGCGTGACGATAGGGGATGGTCCGTGGTGCCGCCTGCCGAACGGCACGGTGGTGAAGGACTGCATCTGCGATGCCTTCCTGCAGGAAATTCTCATCCACCCGCAGGAGCACAGCGTGGTGGCCACCCTGAACCTGAACGGCGACTACTGCTCCGATGCCCTGGCGGCGCAGGTGGGCGGCATCGGCATTGCACCGGGCGCGAATATCAACTACCGCACCGGGCACGCCGTCTTCGAGGCCACCCACGGCACAGCACCCAAGCTGGCGGGTCTGAACAAGGTGAACCCCTGCTCTTTCCTGCTCTCTGCGGAGATGATGCTGCGCTACATCGGTTGGGGTGAGGCGGCTGAGCGCATCGTCTCGGCCATCGAGGCGGCGATTTCTGCCAAGACGGTCACGGCTGACCTGGCAGAGATGATTCCCGGCAGCACGGCCCTGAGCACCTCGGCTTTCGGCGATGCCCTGCTGGCTCACCTGAAATAAGCTCCGCCCATGCCGGATCCCGCGTTCGTCCACGCAGCCTTCTCTGCCATCGCGGAGAAATACGTCACGGCCAATCACATCCTCTCCTGCGGGGTGGATGTGCTGTGGCGGCAGCGGGTTGTGCAACGTGTAGCAGAATGGAAACCTCGTAATTTATTGGATATTGCGACAGGCACGGGTGACTTGGCACTGGCCATCACCCGCGCCCTGCCGGAGGTGGATGTCCTGGGCACAGACTTCTGCCAACCTATGCTGGATGTGGCCGTGCGGCGCGGCTTGAGCAAGGTACTGGAGGCGGATGCCCTGCACCTGCCCCTTCCGGATGACAGCTTCGATGCCGCTACGGTGGCCTTCGGTCTGCGCAACATGGCGGACTACCCTGCCGCTCTGCGGGAATTCCTCCGCATCCTGCGCCCCGGTGGACATCTGCTGGTGCTGGACTTCAGCATGCCGGAGGGCATCTTCCTGCCCTTCTACCGCGCCTACCTTCACCGGGTGTTACCCGGTATCGCCCGACTTGTTACCGGCAACAGCGGGGCTTACACCTATCTGGGCGACAGCATTGAAGCCTTCCCTGCGGGGCAGGACTTCCTGAATTTGCTGAGCACCTGCGGTTACACGGCACCCACCTGCCTGCCGCTCACTCTTGGCATCGCCTCGCTGTACACGGCGGAGAAGCCGTGAGAGAGGTCAATACTCCGTTACGCCCACGCGGTCAAGCGCATGCAAGCGGCGTATGAGTTCCTCCGGGGCAAGTCTCCCCGCCGCAAGAGCTTGGTAGGATGCAATGAGCCGCGATGTTTCCTCGGCCGTTTCTGCTAACAGCTCGAGACGGAAGCGGGCCAGCCCCAGGGTCCGGAAAGCCGCCATATGGCGAGCCGCCGTCTGCGGTCTTCCGTTGAAAAGCGTGTTGCGGCACCCTTCATCACTGCGCAGGTAGTGCATCGCGCCGGTGCGATCCGCCATGCGCACCTCGTGCTGCTCGCAGGGGCGACCGCAGTCCTTGAAGCTGTGCCCCTCAGAAAGGAAGGTGCAGAAGACGCAGTGCTCTGTGTGGAAAAGCGGGATGTGCTGGTGCAGCGTCAGCTCCAGCGCGGGGCCGCATCCCGTGCGCAGCAAATCCGTTATCTGAGCCGAGTCCAAATCATAGCTGACTGTGATCGCCTGCATGCCGAAACGCTGCCAGAAATGCACGCTGAGCGGGTTGGACGCATTGAGGGAAAAATCGCCTATCATCGGTATACCCGTGCAGCGGAAACAGCGAGCGGCACCGAGGTTGCGAACCAGCACGGCATCCGGTTGCGCGGCGCGATAGAACTTGAAGTAGCCCTCCTCATGCGGCTTCATGATGCGCAGGGTGGCGAGGGCAATTTGTACATCCGGGAACTCCGCCCGAAGTGACGGAACGAAATCCGGATAACGACTAATATCCGTGAAATCCAAGTAGAGCAGACGAACCCCGGAAGCAGCAGCCGCACGGGCCTGCTCCGGCGTGCGGCAAAGCACGGAAAGCAAAATCTCCGCAGCAGGCGGGGGCGCGGGAAAGAGACGCGGCAACACGGGCAGCTCAGCGGATGCAGCGACCTCGGCACCCGAAGCATCGGGCAGGGCTGCCACAAGCTCGCGGCGCATGCGGTTGAGCACGGAAAGCGGCAGCATGGCCCCCTGCTCCACCGCGTAGGTAAAATGCCCCGGCACATACCCCGTACCGCCCAGACGCGAAAACTGAGCCTCGATAACCTCCGGGGTCAACGGGCGATTCTGCGCGGACTCCAAGGGACGCTCACTGCGCACGGACACGCCTCGACAGGTAACAATCAGTGCCTCACCGATGCGACCGGAAAAGGCCATATCCAGTGCCCCGCCTGTTCCCTCCGCCGCATGGCGCGCGAAATTGCACCAGGTCGCATGCAGGCTGCGCTCCAAAGCGGGATCCGCCGTCTTCCACAACAAGCAACCCGGCCTCACCTCCGAGGGTACAATGTTGCTGCCCTTACCATGGAAGAACAGCCGCTTACCCGACGCCCGCCAAATGCGGCCGCCCCTCTCCTCATTGCGATCCTGCCCCGCATCCACCACAAATCCATCCCCCGGAGAAATAGGCACGGGTGGCAACTCCGCGAGCTCCACCCAGCCCTCACCGCAGGCGGCGATACGCCCCACGAGAACCCCGCGTTTTTTTCCGAAGCGACCATGCGTCAGCAGGGGGTGATTCGTGCCATCCAGCCAGCCCGTAGAAAAACCGCGAGAGAAAGCCATCTGCAGTGCATAGAGGTCCGCCGCCCGCTCCTCCGGGAGCACGGGACGCCCCGCGAGAGCGGCATCCAGCGCGCGGCGGTAGGCCCGCACAGCAGCGGCCACATATTCCGGGCTCTTGAGGCGTCCCTCAATCTTGAAACTACGCACCCCCGCCTCCAGCATCTCCGGGATGCGATCCAACGCACAGAGATCCTGCGGAGAAAACAAATAGCGACGCTCCCCGAGATTCAGCGGACGCCCATCCACCACCAAGCGGTACGGCATGCGGCAGGCCTGCGCGCACTCGCCCCGGTTGGCACTGCGGCGGCCTAAACTTTCGCTGGTAAGGCACTGCCCGGAGTACGCCACACAGAGAGCACCATGGCAGAACACCTCCAGTGGCTTCTTCGTGGCCTTGGCGCAGGCGGCAATCTCCCGCAGGGAGAGCTCGCGGGCCGTCACGATCTGCTCCGGATCCAGCAGCTCATCCACCAGCCGCACCCCCTCCGGGTCCGTCACTGTCATCTGTGTCGATATATGCAGTGCTATCCGCAATCTCCCCTCGCGCCGCCACTGCGTAATCTGCGCCGCCAATCCCACATCCTGCACAATCACCGCATCCACCCCCGCCGCATCCAAAGCAAGCAGGTACTCCAGAGCCTCCTCTACCTCATCCGTGAAGATGAGTACATTCATGGTAACATAGGCCCGCAGACCGTGAGCATGCAAAAACGGCACCAAGGACGACAGGTCCGCCCGGGTAAAATTATCCGCACGCATGCGGGCGTTGAACTTATCCAAGCCGAAATAAACGGCATTCGCCCCATTGGCAACGGCAGCGCGAACGCAGTCCCAATTACCCGCCGGTGCCAAAACCTCCGGTGCATGCAACTCCATAGCCATCACACAAACAAATCATTGCGCCGCCGGATGGAACAGAGGGTCTGGTGACGCTTCTGCAGGGGGTGGAGAAGCTCAGCATTTGCAGCCACCTTGCGCCGGGGCGCGTTATACAAACTACGATAAGCCGCCACGCGGGAGAGCACTAAAGTATGCACCGCCTCGCAGAGGTAGGCATACAAGGCCTCGTGCATCCCCTCCACAAGCTCGCCCAGGATGCGGCACAGTCGCCGACGATCAATCAAATGCCGCACCCAAGCCAGCAACCACACCGTCACCGCCAAGCACAGGACAATGCAAGCCGCCTCGATCTGCTGAAAAATACCGAGCATACCGGCCACGGAAAGCAGGATGCTATCCAGTACCAGCACCCCATGCATCCATTCACGGCAGGTTGCCACAGCACGCGACAGGGATGCGCCCAGCCCCCGGGAGGCCAGAAAGCTACGCATCTCCAAGGAAAATCTATCCCGTAATCCGGCTAAATTAACGCTCAGGGACTCCTCCGGGAACACGCCGGGCTCACACTCCAGCACCGCCTTCATCTTGGGGCGCACGGTTTCCCACAGGCTCGAGCAATTCTGAACAAAAGTAGCATCGTAATCCTCCTGACTCTTGCGCATCATCTCTTCCAGCATGCGCGCATAACATTTTTCTACACCTCTGCCGTAGAGAGACAGGCGCACCAAGTTAACAGGCGAATAAAATAAACCGAAGCTGCGGAGGAAACTTTTCTGCAAAGAGGGCAACAGAGCGCGAGCACCGGCAAACAGCTTTTGCACCCACGCTGCCACACCGTTCTCCTGCCTGCGGCGGATGGATTCAAACTCCGACTCCACTTCGTCCAAAAAGCCGTTATCCGAGCGTTGCACCTCCTCGCGACGTTTCAGAATCGCCCCTTGGCGGTCCTGAAGCCGCCTCATAGCCTCGTCCACCGCCTTGAGGTCTCGCCGCATCCCCCGCTCACCGGAAAGCTCGGCCTGTACGCGACCGCAGAACATTTCCATCTCATGCTGCACGGTCGGGTTCACAAAACAAACCGTCAGCGGTACTTTCAGGGAATGTCCGCATCCGGAGCGGAGCTTTTCCTTCAGCTCCAAGCCCTCATCGGCAGAGAGTGCCCCCGCTCCGGTAACAGCTACCAGACAACGCCCGAATTCCGCAGGCAGGCGACTGAGCAGCTGCCAGCACGGAGACTGCTCCGCCCGGCGAGCATCCACCACGGCCACAATCACATCCGCCGACTCGGCCAAGCTCACGATGCTTTCCTGCACACTCTCCGGCTCGCAATCCGGCGTATCCGTCAGCTCCAGCCCCTCCAGCTCAGGCACCGGTATATAACGAGCATTCAGATCCTCCCCCATGGAGGCGATATAGCGCCAACTGCGATAGGGGCCGGACCAAGCGACACGAGCAATTGCCGGAAAGCCGGCTACCCCCGCAATCATCGCCGCGCGTCCGCAACCGGCACCGCCGAAAAAAAGCACACGGCGGTAGCGCTCCATCGTCTGCAGAGCCTGACGCAGGTCATCAATCCCGCTCTCCAAGCCGGTATCGTCAATCTCGGCGCAAAGGTCGATCACCTGCCGCGCTAAAAAACGCAGCGTGCTCTCACCCTTTCTGAACGCTCGACTGATCATATGCTCTCGGCATTATAATACGCAGAGGGCGTCTTGTCCATACCTAATTGCGCCGTATGGGAGGAAATATGCAGTTCCTACCACTCAACCTGCAGCCTGCATACGATTTTCCAGCTCCGTGTATGCCTCGGCAAGAATACCGAGGAAATAACGTACAAACGGCACACAGTCCGCATGGTCCTCATGCCAGCCGCAGGAGCCAGTCTTAAGGGTTTTATAATAATTCCTTCGGGAGGAAAAAATTAGTTTGTCGAGGCTGATGTAACGACCTGCCTCAACCCCGTTGCGGTAGAGTAGAAGAGTGGTGAGTAGGCGGCTCATGCGGCCGTTGCCGTCGTGGAAGGGGTGAATACACAGGAAATCGAGGACAAAAAGGATGATGAGCAGCAAGGGTTCCCCCCTCCCCGCCGCCATGGAACGGAGGAATGACGAGCACAGACGAACCATGGCACCGGGAGTGTTGCGGGCAGAAACAGGACGAAAGCGCACGCTGAGACAGCCGTTTGCGTCCATTCCGGCAATGATGTTATCGGAGCGCTTCCACATGCCGCCCACCCCGCTGTACGCATACAGATCCCGGTGCATCTGCAGGATGTCGCACGGTGTCGGTTCCAGGGTGGTATAGTTCTTATTCACGGCATCCAGCACATCCCGATAACCGGCAATTTCCGCCTCCTCCCCGTTCATCGGGTCTGCCTCGTACCGCATGAGCCGCTGCAGGCGAGAAAGACTCGTCGCGATTCCTTCAATTCTGTTAGATGCCTCAACACTCTGCACGCGGGCCTCCCCGCAGAGCACCTCTGCCGCAGCCCCCTGCAGCAGCACGGCACAGCGTTTCCTGAGCTCGGCAAGGCGCGTAAGCAGTGCCCGCACCTCTTCATCCGAGGCAGCAGCATGAAGTCCTATGTCATTATCCGAGTACATCGCGAATCTCCTTTCCGCTCCTATTCTACATGTAAACGCCATCAATGCAAGAAAAAATACTCGACTCACGGTTCATTCCTGATTTTAGGCTTGAAAAATGATCCGATATGTGCTAAAATAAAAGGGTCATGAGAAACAACTCCCTTCCTACTTCCCCCTCCCCTGAGAAATCACCTGCATGTGCAGTCCCGACTGCCGGGATTAAGGAGATTATCCCATTCGTCAGGGCACTCAATCCGGATGCAGAATACCGGGCGCGTTGTGATTTATCGCAATTTATGCGACAGCATGTCGGCCTCTCGCCCTTGGCAATCGCCTCAAAATATGTCAAGATGTTCAATGATGTATACAGCGACCCCTTTGGTGAGATGTACCCCTCTTCGGACGAACCGGATTTGGTGCCTGCCATCTTGAGAAATGATGCGGAAGATGTCAGAATGCTCCTGAATGCGGGTGCTGACGTCCATGAGGCAGATAACAGCGGAAGGAACGCCCTTCACGCGGCCGCTGCTGCCGGACGAACAGAAATTGCCGGGATCCTGCTCGATGCCGGTGCTGATGTCAATGGGAGAGACAAGTCAGGGTGGTCTCCTTTGATGCTTGCCTTCAGCAACAATCACACGGAAACAGCAGAGTTTTTGCTGAAGTCCGGAGCATCCGCCGACTGTAAAGGGGATCTACTGCCGGCCTATGCCAAGGGCGGGCAATTAGCAGAGGCTCGCCGTCTGCTCGATGAGGGTGTCGATGTCAATACAAGGTACAATGGGTATGATACGGCTCTGCAGTACGCTCTGGATAATCGGCATGAGGAAATGATCAAATTATTGCTTGAACGCGGTGCCGAGCTTCCTGACAGTCTTATATTCGCTATCGGTGATGGGTGTGAATCCATTCTCAAGCTGTTGCTTTCCGGCTATGTCGATGTCACTTCTCCATCTGCAGAATCGCTCCTGACGCGAGCACTCTTCCTCCGACACCGGGAGTCAATTAAACTGCTCGTAGAAAAAGGCGTCAACGTCAACGCCAAAAGGTCCGGTAGGGATACGATGTATCAATACATGCTTTCTCAGAGAATTATCGATGATGATCTGATCAAGCTGATGCTCGACCGGGGGGCTGATGTCAATGCGAGGGACAAGAGGGGACGAACCATTCTGGAGATTGCTATCCGCATGCTCGATGAGGAGCTCATGCAACATCTGGTGAATGTCGGTGCGGATCTTACCCTGAAAAATGAGGAGGGGAAGACGCCGCTGCTTCAGGCTATCTATACGGGAAGCGCGAGATGCGTTGATCTGCTGCTGAAAGCCGGATCGGATGTGAATGCCGTGGACAAACGGGGCAAGACAGCCTTGCTCGAGGCAGCGGAACACGGCTATATTGCTATTATCCGCCTGTTGATGAAGGCAGGAGCAGATATCAATAACAATAAAGACAGGGAGGGAGGAACGGCACTGCACCGGGCTGCCAAAAAGGGGCATACGGAGCTCGTCAAACTTCTACTGGAAGCAGGTGCAAATGTTAATACCGAAGACAGACAAGGCTCTACTCCGCTGAGTTTTGCAGCAGCAAAGGGGAACACGGAAATCGTCGAGATACTTCTGAAGGCGGGGGCGGGCAACGGGGCCGACACCGAGGAGAAAGACTCGCTTCTGCTCGATGCTGTCGACAGGGGAGAGTCGGATATTGTTAGGCTACTGTTGAAGGCCGGTGCAAATATCAACACCAAGGACAGACAGGGACGAACCGCACTGTTTGTGGCAACCTGCAAGAAGCAGGCGGGCATCGTCAAGATGCTGCTGACCGAGGGAGCCGAGGTCAACGCCAAGGACAAACGAGGCAGAACCGCACTGGACGCAGCAAGAAACGTCCCAATCATTCATCTACTGAAAGCAGCCGGGGGTAAAGGAGGCAGGGAATGCTGAATCCCTTGCTGTGGCGAGGGTGCACCGGAAGAGGCATTTTTGTACGGCGAGACGCGATTTTCGGCTGTTTTTGCTTGACATAGGAGGAGGAAAGGCGTATAAGAGGGCTGTTGCTATGCTTCAGGAATACTTTTCAGCGCTTATTCAGTTGCTTGCAGGCTTCGGTTTTGCCGGCATGATCATTGTCCTCAGCATCATTTTCGGCCGTCGTGCTAAATTGCGGAAGCCTACAGAGGTACCTTACGAATGCGGTAATGTGCCGGAGGGTGAGGGTGCGCCGGCGTTCTTCTCCATCAAGTTCTACATGGTCGCCATCCTCTTCTTGGTGTTTGACTTGGAGGTGGTGTTCCTGTATCCGTGGGCCTTGGGCTTCAAGGACTTTGTGCTGGGCAATGCCTCAGCCTTCGGCGCGATGGCAGCGTTCATCGGTGTGCTGGTGGTGGCATACCTGTATGCCGTCGGCAAGGGTGTGATCACTTGGCACCGCAATCCGAAGCCGCGCGCCTGATGCGCATTCCCCGCGACAAGACATTTTCTCTTCCTGACCCTGCTGCGGGATTGACCCCGGCAGGGTTCTTTTCTTCCCCCTGACTATTGACAACGATGAGCACCCCGGCAGAGCGGCTGGCCTATTTGCAGCAAGAGATGAAACGACGCATCATCCTGTTGGATGGTGCCATGGGCACAGTGGTGCAGCAGCACCATTTGAGCGAGGAGGACTACCGAGGCACCCTGTTTGCAGACCGTGAGCGCTACCCGCAAGACCTGAAGAACAACAACGATGTGCTGGTGCTCACCCACCCGGAGATTCTCGCCAAAATCCACGCCGATTACCTGGCTGCCGGGTCGGATATCATCAGCACCTGCACCTTTTCCGCTACCTGCATCGGTCAACACGAATTCTTTCACCGTGCGCCGGCAGACACGCGGCACGACCAAGCCTATTACGACGGCGTATTGGCCGATGAGGAGTTGGCAGCCATCGTGCGGCGCATGAACCTGGAAGCCTGCGCCCTTGCCCGCCGCGCGGCAGATGCAGCGGAGGCTCAGGACGGATGCCCCCGCTTGGTGGCAGGCTCCATCGGGCCCATGGCCGTCACCGCCTCCCTCTCCCCGGAAGTGACCGACCCCGGTTTCCGCGCCGTCAACTTCGAGCAACTGCGCCGCGCCTACCGCGAGCAAATCATCGCACTGGCGGACGGCGGGGCTGACCTGCTGCTGCTGGAGACCATCTTCGACACCCTGAACGCCAAGGCATGTTTGTATGCTATGGCCGAACTGCGCGAGGAGCGTCCCCTGCCCCCGCATATCATCAGCTTTACCGTCACGGATCGCGCCGGGCGCACCCTCTCCGGGCAGACGGTGGAGGCCTTCTGGAACTCTGTGCGCCACAGTGCCCCCTTGGCCGTGGGGCTGAACTGTGCGCTGGGAGCAGACTTGATGCTGCCCTTCGCGCAGGAGCTGGCACGCGTAGCAGACTGTGCCCTGAGCATGTACCCGAATGCAGGCCTGCCCACCCCGCTCTCGCCCTCCGGCTACGAGCACACGGCAGAGCACATGGCCGGCATTCTGCGCCGCTATGCCGAGGAGGGCCTGCTGAACTTCGTCGGTGGCTGCTGCGGCACGACACCGGAATATATCCGAGCTATCGCGGAAGCCGTCCGAGGACTGCCGCCGCACACCGTGCAGCCCCACCCGCAGGATGGTGTACTGCGTCTCTCCGGACTGGAGCCCATGAACCACGAACGCAGCGAAGACCTACTCTTTGTCGGCGAACGCTGCAACGTGGCAGGCTCTCCCAAGTTTGCCAAACTCATCCGCGCGGGCGCCTACGAAGAAGCCGTTGAGATTGCGCGTGCGCAGGTGCAGAAAGGCGCACGGGTATTGGATGTTTGTTTTGATGACGGCATGATTGACGGCCCGGCGGCCATGACCCGCTTCCTGAATCTTTTGGCGGCGGAACCGGACATCGCCCGCGTACCCGTGATGGTAGACTCCTCCGAATGGGGCACCATTCTGGCCGGCCTGCGCTGCCTGCAGGGCAAAGCCATCGTGAACTCCATCTCCCTCAAAAACGGCGAGCAGGAATTCATCGACCATGCGCGTATGATACGCCGCTTCGGGGCTGCTGTTGTGGTGATGGGCTTCGATGAGCAAGGGCAAGCCCACGAACGCGAGGACAGAATAGCTATTGCTCACCGTGCTCACAAACTCCTCACGGAAGTTGTCGGCTTCCCGGAGGAGGATATCATCTTCGACCCGAACGTCCTCACCGTCGGCACAGGGTTCGCCGAGCATGCTAACCACGCCCTGCATTTCTTCCAAGCAGCGGAGCAGATTCACGCAGCGCACCCCCTCTGCCACATCTCAGGCGGCATCTCGAATGTCTCCTTCTCCTTCCGCGGTATCAACGCCGTGCGAGAGGCCATGCACTCCGCCTTCCTGCACCACGCCTCGGCCGCGGGTTTGGACCTCTGTATCGTGAACGCCGCCCTGATGACGGACTACGCCACCCTGCCCGAACATCGCCGCAAATTGGTAGAGGATGTGCTGCTGAACCGCTGCGAGGACGCAACGGAATGCCTCATCTCCTACTCTAAGGAACTGGCGGAGCACAAGGCCCAACTGAAGGCGGCCGGGGCCGGTGCCCCTGCCCCGACCCAAACCGCCCCGGCGGCGGACGCTTGGCGAAAAGCCCCGGTCGGCGAGAGACTCGCTTACGCCCTCGTACACGGCATTTCCACCCACATCGAAGCCGACACCCGAGAGGCCCTCACGGATGCCCCCTCACCGCTGTCGGTCATCGAGGGACCGCTCATGGACGGCATGCGGCAGGTGGGCGAACTCTTCGGCAGCGGTAAAATGTTCCTGCCTCAGGTTGTTAAAAGCGCCCGTGTCATGAAGCAGAGTGTTGCTATTCTCACTCCCCTCATCGAGGCGGAGCAACAGGGCGGCAGCAGTGCCGGGACCGTGGTGCTCGCTACCGTGAAGGGCGACGTGCACGACATCGGCAAGAATATCGTCGGCGTTGTGCTGGCCTGCAATGGCTTCCGCGTCATTGACCTCGGAGTCATGGTTCCCTGTGAACAGATACTGTCCGCAGCGTTGGAGCACAAGGCCGACATCGTGGCACTTTCCGGGCTCATCACCCCCTCGCTGGAAGAGATGGCCGGCGTGGCACGAGCCATGCAAGAAGCAGGGTTACACACGCCGCTGTTGGTAGGAGGGGCCACCACGAGCGAGCTGCACACCGCGCTGAAACTCGCCCCTCTCTACCCGGACGGCGTTGTTGTGCGCACGGCAGATGCCTCAACCATCGTCCCCTGTGCCGCCGCACTCTGCGGGAAAAATCGCGAGGACTACATTACGGATATCAAGCAGCAGCAAGAAAAAGCCCGCAACGATTTCCAACAAAAGAAAGTTCCTCTGCTCTCCTTGGCCGAAGCTCGCGCACGCGCGCCGCAGACGGATTGGGAGGCCCGGCCGAACCCCGCACCGCAGCGCACCGGTGTCTTCACCATCGCGGTTCCCCCGGCGGAGCACACGGGCTGCCCCTGCTGCAGCCGCCACGGCATGCCGGATTTCCCCGTCACTTGGGACGAACTGCTCGCCCTCGCAGACCGCAGTATCGTTCTGCGAACCTTTGACATGCACGACGTCTGGAACCCCGCGCGGCAGGACTTCCATCCCGATGCCCCGCAGGACAAGGTGGCCCAAGCCCGCACCCTGCTCAGCGAGGCAGATGCCCTGCTGAAGCGAGCCTTTGCGGAGCACCGCCTGCACGCCGCCGCCTGTTTCGGCATCTGGCCTGCTAACAGCACGGGAGACGATATTCGGCTGGAAAACGGCGTGGTGCTGCACACCCTCCGCCAGCAGAAAGAAGCGAAGACCGCGCGCCGCGCACTGGCGGATTTCGTTGCTCCCGCCCCCTACCCCGGCTATGTCGGCGCACTGCAACTTTCTATCACCGGAGCCCGGGAATGGGCAGAGCAACTCCGCGAGAAGGAAATGGATTCCTATAATGCCATCCTCATCGAAGCCTGCGCCAACATGCTGGCAGAGGCCCTCGCCGAACGCTCTAACCAAATCATTAACACCGTATGGCCAACGGAAGGCAGTGCCTCCATACGCCCCGCCTGCGGCTACCCCAGCCAGCCCGACCATGCGGAGAAAGCGATTGTATTCGATCTGTTACAGGCCACGGAGCATACCGGGGCCACGCTCACCGATTCCTTCATGATGTCCCCGCCCTCCTCCGTGTGTGCGCTGCTTTTCAACCACCCGACGGCGGCATACTTTGCAGTAGGCCCCATTGGTGATGACCAGCGGGAGGACTACCGGGCCCGAACGGGGCGCACGCTGTCCTGAACTCGGAATAATCAGTAGATCCCGCGAATACGGCGTCTCCGCTTGATCGTCAAAATCGGAATCAGGTTAAAGAGCTTAACCCTGGTGATGTGCAGGTCGGTCACAATGCCGAGAATTGTCAGACAACCGAACAGCTTCACCCGAGTAACCTGCGTGGCAATGGCTCGGTACTGACGCCGCGCGAGGGGGTCGACCGTCTGCGCTTTGGCACGCACCAAGGCGGCAGAACGCCACATCAGCTGACGCTGCGTCTTGGACGTGTTCTCCGGGTAGAGACGATAGCGCACAAGCGGCTCGGGAATATTGTAAAAAGACGTATACGGCAGCAGCGAGGAGAAGAGCGCGTAATCCTCCGCCGGGGAGTAAATGGGATCATACTTGACACCGTACTTCGCCAGAAGGCTGCGGCGCAGCATCGTCCCCGTGTGCGGCACGGCACAGTCATACATGAATGCCAAGCGTATATCCCCATCCTTCTCGGGGTAGTTGAAGAATTTGCCGTCATTGGAGCGCTCCATCAGGCAACCCACTACCCCGACCTCCGGATGCGCCCTCAGGTAGTCAACCTGCTTGCGAAAACGCTCCGGGAAAGAGACATCATCGTGGTCCATGATGGCCACAAACTCCCCCCGCGCCTCCTCCAGCAGGCGATTCCGAGCGCCGGAGATGCCACGGTTCACACCATCATCGATGAAGCGGATACGAGGGTCCGTGTACGACTCCGCGACCTCCCGCACCGCCGGGTCGGAGGGCGAGTCATCGAGAAGCAACAGCTCGAAGTCCGGCTCCGTCTGAGCCAGAATACTGTCGATGGCCTCGCGCAGAAAGGCGGGGGTCGGCTTGTAGGTCGGAATGAGAACCGAGATGAGCGGTGCGGCGGCAGACATGGCGAAGATCAATGGTTGAGATACCAATCAACGGTCTTGACAATGCCCGTGTCAAAATTCTCGTCAGCATGCCAGCCGAGCTCCTCCGTGAGCTTGGTCGCATCGATGGCGTAGCGCAGGTCATGCCCCGGGCGGTCCGCCACAAAGGTGATAAGGTCGGCATACTTCTTCCCGCCGGAACGCGGACGGCGTTCATCGAGGAGATCACAGATACGGTGAACAATCTGCATATTGTTACGCTCATTGTGGCCGCCGATGTTATAGGTTTCCCCGCTGCGCCCGCGATGGAAAATGAGGTCGATCGCCTTGCAGTGATCCAGCACATAAAGCCAATCGCGAATGTTCGCCCCGGCACCGTAAACCGGCATGGGCTGCTCCGCCAAGGCGCGCTCAATCATGAGGGGGATGAGCTTCTCCCGATGCTGCTTCGGCCCGTAGTTGTTGGAGCAGTTAGATGTCGTTACATTCATCCCGTAGGTGTGATGGAAGGCGCGAACGATAAAATCCGAGCTCGCCTTACTGGCGGAATACGGGCTGTTCGGCGCATAGGGCGTCGTCTCCCGGAAGAAGCCCTCCGCCCCCAGCGTACCGTACACCTCATCCGTGGAAATGTGATGGAAACGGCAGGACTCATAGCCCGGCTTCACCTGATTGGGGCCGGACATCCAGTGCCGGTAGGCCGTGTTAATCAAGGTAAACGTACCCTCGATGTTCGTACGGATGAACGCAAGCGGATTCTTGATTGAATTATCTACATGGCTCTCCGCCGCGAAATGAATAACACCGCGAATATCATACTCCTCGAAGAGGCGTGAGATCAACTCCGCATCGCAGATATCGCCCTGTACGAAAGTGTAATTCAGCATGGACTCACACTCCCGCAGGTTGTCCGGATTACCCGCGTAGGTGAGCAGATCCAAGTTAATAACATGATACTGCGGATACTTCTCGCAGAAGTAGGGAACAAAATTGGAGCCGATGAAACCGGCCCCTCCGGTGACTAGAATTGCTTGAGACATGTGATGAGACTATTTTTCCAATGAGGAATGGCGAGGTTAAAATCGTGCTTGATGCTCTCCTTGCTGAGAACACTGTAAAACGGACGCTGCGCCTTGGTGGGATAGGCCGAGGAAGGTACGGGATTCACACGGCAGGAAAGCCCGGAGAGCTCCATGATCTCCCGCGCAAAATCATACCAAGAAGCCACGCCCTCGTTTGTATAATGGTAAATACCCTTCTGACCGGGCCGAATCTGCGGCAGGATGGCCGCGATGGCCGCAGCCAAGTCCCCGGCGAAGGTCGGCGTGCCGATTTGATCGTTCACCACATTCAGTGACTCCCGCTCCGCACCGAGACGACGCATGGTCTTAACAAAATTATTGCCGTGAGCGGAATAGAGCCAAGCCGTGCGGATGATAATCGCGTTTTTCGCCAAGCGAAGCACCTCCTGCTCCCCCTTCAACTTGGTGCGCCCGTAAACAGAAACCGGGTTCGGCTCGTCCGTCGGCTCATAGGGGCGGTGTCCCGTGCCGTCAAATACATAATCCGTGGAGATGTGTACCACCGTGGCCCCCGTCGCAGCCAAATTCGCAGGGCCCGCAGCATTCAGCAGCAAAGCCTTATCCGCATCCTCCTCTGCCTTATCCACCGCTGTGTAGGCCGCGCAGTTGATGATATGTGTCACCCCGTGCTCCGCTACAAAACGCCCTACCGCTGCGGCATCCGTGATGTCGAGCGTATCGTAATCCGTCAGGATGGCATCCGGGAGCAGGCGCCCCAGCTCCGTGCCCAGTTGTCCGTAACTACCGGTGATCAGGTACATCTTTGAGACTGTTTGCAATTCTATCCTTCTCCGAAGTCACAACGGCCTCGGCCGGGATCTTCCAATCAATACCGATTTCGGGGTCATCATAGCGGATGCCGAACTCGGATTCCTTGCAGTATAAATTATCCACCTTGTAGGCAAAGACCGCCGTCTCGCTCAACACAGAGAAACCATGGAGAAAATGACGGGGAATGAAGAGCTGGCGATGATTCTCAGCGGAGAGCTCCACGGCCAAGTGTTTACCAAAGGTCGGCGAACCCGGTCGAATATCGACAGCCACATCCAGCACACGCCCCTGAAGAACGCGAACAAGCTTGGCTTGGGAGTGCTCCCCGAGCTGGCAATGCAACCCCCGGATGACACCGTATGAGGATTGCGACTGGTTATCCTGCACAAAAACGGCGTTGATACCGTTGCGCGCAAACTCCGCCGCATTATAGCTCTCAAAGAAATACCCCCGAGCATCGCGGAAGATACGCGGCTCGATGATGACCAGCCCCTCGATTTCCGTTTTAATAAAGTTCATGCTTCTCCTGGTAAACTTTCTCCAGATAGCTGCGATAATTACAAGGCTTGATGGAATGGATAATCGCCGTCATCTGTTCATCCGTAATGAAGCCCAAGCGATACGCAATCTCCTCCACACAGGCAATCTTGAGCCCCTGGCGCTCCTCGATAATCTGCACAAAGTTGGAGGAATCCATCAAGCTGCTCGGCGTGCCCGCATCCAGCCACGCATTGCCCCGTTTCATCGGCACCACGGACATGCGACCCTCGCGAAGGTACATGTTATTCAAATCCGTGATCTCGTACTCACCGCGGGCAGAGGGCTTCAGGGTCCACGCTCTCTGCACCACATCCGACGGGTAGAAATAGAGCCCGACAGAAGCGTAATTCGACTTCGGCTTCTTCGGCTTCTCCTCAATGGAAAGGGCGATTCGGTTCTCATCGAACTCCACCACACCGAAACGCTCGGGATCCGAGACATGGTAGGCAAATATCGTCGCACGCGTGCCGCGGTTGCGCTCTACCTCCTGCTTGAAGCTCTTGATTTGGTCCCCCATGTAGAAGATATTGTCACCGAGGATGAGCGCCACATCATCATTCCCGATGAAATCCGCCCCGATGTGGAAAGCCTGGGCGATACCGTTCGGCTCCTCCTGCACAGCATAGGAAATTGCTAAACCCAAGTGACTACCGTCCCCGAAGAGCCGCTCGATATTCGGTGTATCCTGCGGGGTGGAGATAATCAACAGCTCCCGAATCCCGAACATCATCAGTGTTGAGAGCGGGTAATAAATCATTGGCTTGTCGTAGACAGGCAGAAGTTGCTTTGACGTTGTACTCGTCAAAGGATACAATCGGCTCCCGCTTCCGCCGGCTAAGATGATTCCCTTCATGGTGTGCCTTGAATTCTAGTATATTTTTCACATACTGTCAAGTCCTTAGGGAAAATAATACACACCAACCCCCAAAAAACATTTTTTCAACACTGCTTCTGCGTGATAGTGCTTGCCAAACAGGCGGATACTGTGATAGAATGATCTCGGACTCATCATGACAAGCACAGAAAAATCGGAGCATCAACCGGCGGCGCGTGGGAACGGCGTCATCGGGGTTGTCGTGGTTACCCTGTTTGCAGCACTTCTTGCCCGGGGTGTGATTCACATTCGCTACAATTGGCTGTGTTGGTTGCTGTGGGGGCTGATCCCCCTGTTGACGGCTTTCGGCATGTTTCGTTGGAGGCGGAGCGGGAAAGCCCCAAGGACACGGAGGGGACTTATCGCCGCTTCTGCTGCCGGGCTCGTCCTCATCGCCCTAGGGACTTGGGGCTATCTTGCAACAAATGATTACCGGGTTCCCGAGGTCGATCGAACGACCTTGTATGCTCGGGGTCGCGTGCTGGTCATGGTTCCTCACCAAGACGATGACACAAACCTGATGGCAGGCCTGACGGAGGAGCTCATCCGCGCAGACAGCGAGGTCTACATCGTATTTGCTACCAATGGGGACAGACGTGGGGTGAAAAATGCCCCCAAGCGCGTGCGGGAGGTGCTGAAAATGGCGGACTTCTACGGCATCCCGCATGACCATATTTATTACTTAGGCTACGCAGATGCTTGGCAACCGGAGACACGCGACCTGTACAACGCCGGGGAGGACGAGGCAATGGTCGGCTACAGCGGCGCCACCGAAACATGGGCTCCGGAGGGCGTAACCCTCCTGCGGCCCGGGCGAAGCTACACCAAGCGCCACTGGCGCGAGGACATGACAGAAGTCATCCGCCGCATTCGTCCCGACATGATGGTGTGCGTGGACCATGACAGACATCCCGGGCACCGTTCCGTGAGCTGCCTGTTCGAGGAGGCACTGGCCGAGGTTCTTCGAACCGAGCCGGACTACCGCCCCTTTGTGCTGAAGGGCTTTGCCTACCGCCCCTGCTGGCGCGCGCCCAAGGACTTTTATGAAGGCGAGAACCTCCGCAGCTCGCGCGTGGTGCAGGATGGTGACCTAAAGGCCCCGGGTGATTGCGATGGCAGAATGGACGAAGTGAGCTATTTTTCGTGGGAGCAACGCCTGCGCTGGCCGGTGTCCTCACGGGGGCTCACTCACTACATGTGCGGTAACAGCATGTACGAGGCCTTCCAATGCTACAAGTTCCAGCACCCGACTTATCCTTCCTTGCCTAACGGTGACAAGGTCATGTGGTGGCGGCCAACAGGTAACCTCCTGTTGCGTGCCACGTCCAAGGCCGACAGCGGAAATGCCTCACAGGCCCACGACTTCAAGGTGGTGGACAGTGCCGATATCGTCGCCACAATCCCCAGACCTTTTGATAACGGCTGGTGTCCGGACACTCGTGTGGGGTGCATCGAGTTCACCCTGGCCGAGCCCAAGCGCATTGAGGAAATTTGGCTCTATGACCACCCGGATCCCGCTAACCGGGTGCTGTCCGGTCGCATCTTCCTGAGCAGCGGCAAGGAAATACCGCTGCCACCCCTGCCCGCCGGTGGGGAACCGCTCGTCCTGCGCACGGACTGCTCGGAGCTCCAGACAGGCTTCCGCATTGAGATCACGCAAAGCGCAGGCCCTCGGGCCGGGTTGGCGGAGGTGGAGGCCTACGAGTCCACCCCCATCTCCCCCGTCAGCCTAGTAAAAGCAGTCGATGAGAACGATGATTTCATGTACGACTACACCGTGCCGAAAGACGGCAAAGTCAAGTTCCGTCTATACACCTACCCGATAGGCCGCCAAGCGGACTACCGCGTGGAGGGCCCGAACGGCCCGATGCAGTCCATCGATGGGTGGTACACCCTGCAGGTGAAGCCGGGGGAGGAATGCCTCGTCACTGTGCTTGACCATGAGGGGCGAATCGCCGACCGCGTCCGTCTGTACAACGCTCCCGGGTGGCTCCGCTACCTGCGGAGATTCTACCGAACCATCGATCCCCTCCTCTACTGATACTCTCACTCAACAACAATGGATAACATGAACGAACAGAAGGATCCGCTCGCCGATTTGGGCGTCATCCTCTACTACATCAACCTGGATCGCGACACCGCGAGACGGGACGACATGGAGCAGCAGGCCCGCGAACAGGGCGTGGTGCTGCACCGCATCCCCGGCGTCTTCGGCGCCGCCCTCACCCCGGAGGACATCAGTGCCTACGATGACAAACGAAGAAGAAAACTCTCCACTGTCTCTCTCGGCAAGGGAGAACTCGGCTGCCTGCTGAGCCATGTCAAATCTTTTCGAACCTTCCTTGAGTCGGATGCCAAGTACGCAGTCATTTTTGAGGACGACGCCATCATCCTCCCGGGATTCACAGACAAGCTGCGCTATCTTATCGAGCACACAAGCGGTTGGGGCTATGTCAAACTCTACAGCGACCCGACCAAAATGTATGAAACAGACCTCAGCCCCAAGGACGCAAAGGTAAAACTAGCCTTCCACAAAAAACTACCTTGGAAAGCTGTTGCCTACATGATTACAAGGGAGACCGCCCAAACACTGTTAAACCTCTTCAACAAGAGCTATTGGCTTCCTTATGATGCGCAGCTCGCCTATTTCATGATGCGCTATGATATTCCTGCCCCCGGTGTTGTGGAAAACATTGTCTCTACCCGCAACCCCTTCAACGAACAGAGCACTATCAACGAAATGGAGGATCGACGAGCTCCGAATTCATGTAGCCAAAAGAGAGGTTGCATGTGCAGAAATCTCATTCGCTACCTGAACTACAGATGGCATACTTGGGCCATGTCCTATCTCAAACTGCGCGGGAGACGCGCTCTGCGAAAGAATCTACAATACCATTGACTGCTGCAAATAAAACTCACTTTACCGGCAATGAAAAACATGAATCATACAGATGACCCCGTGGCCGATTTGGGTGTTAAAATCTACTACCTGAACTTGGACCGGGATACCGTCCGACGGAATGATATGGAGCAACAGGCTCGCGAACAGGGTGTGGTGCTGCACCGTGTACCGGGAATCTTGGGTACGGACTTGACGGACAAAGATTTGACGAGCTATGACTCAGCACGACGCATGCGCTCTATGCCGACACAAATAGGTGCCGGCGAACAGGGCTGCATCATGAGCCATCTGAAAGCCATGAAGACTTTTTTGGCATCAGATGCCAAATACGCGGTTATCCTCGAGGATGATGCTGTCATTCTGCCCGGGTTCACAGAGAAGCTTCGCTACATTATTGAACACACAAGCGGCTGGGGCTATGTTAAATTCTACAGTGAGCCGACCAAAATGTTCGAGACACCGAGGAACCCGGAGGGGGCGAAGGTCAAGCTTGCATTCCATAAAAAACTTCCTTGGGGAGCTGTCGGATATATGCTCACGAGAGATGCGGCACAGAAGCTGTTGAAACTGTTTGAAAAAGGCTATTGGCTTGCCTTCGATGTGCAGCTTTCGTACTTCTTGATGCGCTATGACATTCCTTCTCCGGGTGTCATGGAGAACATTATCTCCACCCACTTCCCCTTCAGCGAGGAGAGTGCTATCGACAATGTGGAGGCGCGCCGAGATGAAACGCGGAGTACGGTGAACCCGAAGCTACAGCAAGAACGTGGTCCCATTGGAAAATTACTTCGTTATCTGAACTATCGATGGCACACTTGGACCATGTCCTACCTCAAACAGAGAGGTCGGCGCACCTTGGCCAAGGCACTGAAGTTCCGCTGATGTTCATCCCCCATCCCCTGCCCCGGTATTCCTCGGCAGGGGATTTTTATTCCTCGCGCCGCTGCTGGATCAGCACGCGGAAGTAGTCGCCGGCTCCCGGGACGGCTACAAGGTGGGCCTCTTCCGGCTTGGAGGTATCAGCCAAGGGCAGGAGGAATTCGCGCTGGGTGAGCAGAGTAAGTTCATCCCCGCCGCAGCGGGCGGCCAGGTTCATCAGGTCGGTAAAGTTCACGTCCGCCGTCACATCACAGTGGCCGGCCAGGACGGGCAATTCGTCCACCGAAAGCAAGGTATGGGATTTATAGCCGCGCAGGGTTCCCGAGGGACGGCGGTAATACAGGGTATCATTGGTCTCCCCGTAGTCAATGGTAACACAGGCCCCGCACTTCCAGAGCGGCTGCCACGCGGCATACCAGCGGTGATAACTCTCCTGCACCTCCACCACCTGCCCCTCCTGCGCCCAGGTGGCGAACGCCGCGCTCTGCGGCAGAGATTCCACGGGGGAGGCCTGGCGGAAGATGCGTCCGCCCTCGCAGGCCCAGCCCAACTCCAGCCACTGCCCGCCCTGAAACACGAACTGCCGCGCCGGGAAGGCATCCGGCAGCTCATTGGAGAAAATGAAAGCCCGCCCGCCGCAGGCCTTCAGTGCGCGCTGTATCGTATCATATACCCGCACAAAACCGCCGCCTACCAAACGCTGCACCTGACGCAGGCGCTCGGAGCGGTCCACCATCAGGTATCGCGCCCGCAGACGCTCCCAAAATCCCAGCGAACGAGACACCGCCATGGCCATATCCCCGTTGCCGCCCCCCACCTCAAGAAAAGGCAGAAAACGCCCGCAGGCGCGACAGGTCTCCCGCCACAGAGCCACGATACGCCGTGCCGGCAGGTCGCTGAGGGTAGCGGAGGTAGAGAAATCCCCTCGCGCTCCCACATCCGCGATATGAGTAGCATAATAACCGGACTCCTCATCGTACAGAGCCAGCTCCATGAATTCCTCCATGGAGAGCCAGTTACCGTGCGCGAGAATATGCGGCGCAATCTTCACGGGAAAGCGGCGGGACTACTTAGAGAGTTCTAACATACGCTCCAGAGGCGCAGCAGCGCGTAGGCGCAGGTCCTCCGGCACACGCACCTCCGGTGCCATATCCCGCAGACAGTTGCGGATCTTCTCCAGCGTATTGAGCTTCATGAACTCACACTCCGCGCAAGAGCAGGTTCCCAGCTGCACGGGGATGAACTCCTTGTCCGGCACCAGCTTGCGCAGGCGGTGCAGAATACCCGTCTCGGTCACAATGATAAACTGCGTGGCCTCCGCCTCTCGGCAATAGGGAATCATCTTCTCCGTGGAGCAGATGTGGTCTGCCAACAAACGAATGGGCTCTGCACACTCGGGGTGGCATACAATCTTCGCATTCGGGTACTTCTCCTTCATGCTCAGCAACGTATCACGGGTGAAGAGCTGATGCACATGGCAGGCCCCGTTCCAGAGGGTCATGGGACGCCCGGTTTTGGCCGCCGTCCACGCGCCCAGGTTTTGGTCCGGCACGAACAGGATGGGGCGGTCCGCCGGGGCTGCACTGACGATACGCTCGGCGTTACCACTGGTCACGATGACATCCGCCAAGGCCTTCACGCCGATGGAACAGTTCACATAGGCCACCACAAAATAATTTTTCTCCTTCTCCCGCTCTAGGAACGCAGCCAGATCCTGCGCCGGGCAGGAGGCCTCCAGCGAGCAAGCCGCATCGGCATCCGGCAGCAGCACCGTGCGAGTGGGGTTGAGAATGCAGGCGGTCTCCGCCATGAAATGCACGCCGCAGAAGACAATCACATCACACCGCGCGCTCTGCGCCGCACGGGCCAGGGCGAGGGAGTCCCCCACAAAGTCCGCAATGTCCTGTATTTCAGGCCGTTGATAGCTGTGCGCCAGAATGATGGCGTTGCGCTCCTTCTTGAGTCGGGCAATTTCTGCAATAAGGTCCCCGTTTGACATGCGGCGAATATAGCACTGCGGGGCGGGCGTGTCAAGGGCGGAAAAAGTCATTCCTCGGAAATACGCTTGCATCACGGGGCAAAATCTGCTACAATGCGCCGCATGATGACCCCACAGGAGGAAACGCCGGACGTGCAGGAGGTGCTGCAGGAGCACTTCGGCTTCGCGTCTCTGCGCAAGGGGCAGGACGAAGTGGTGGAGGCCATCATGGAGGGGCGGGATGCCCTGGCCATCATGCCCACGGGCGGCGGCAAATCCCTCTGCTACCAGCTCCCTGCCCTGTGCCGCCCCGGTCTCACGGTTGTCGTTTCTCCCCTCATCGCGCTGATGAAGGACCAGGTGGATGCCCTGCAGGAGCGCAACATCCCCGCTGCCGCGGTCAACTCCTCCCTGGGGGCCGATGAATATCGCCAAGTGATGGGGGATCTGCGTGCCGGGCGGCTGAAGATTATTTATGTTGCGCCGGAACGCTTTGCACAGGAGGGCTTCATGAGCCTGCTGCGCGGCATGTCCATCTCCCTGCTGGCCATCGATGAGGCGCACTGCCTGAGCCAATGGGGGCATGACTTCCGCCCGGATTACCTGCGCTTGGGGCGCGCCCGCGCGGAGTTGGGCTACCCCCAAACCGTCGCTCTCACTGCTACGGCCACGGACTCCGTGCGCGAGGACATCCTGCGCACCCTCGATCTGCGCGACCCCGCTGTCATCATCTCCGGTTTCGGGCGTCAGAACCTGGACTTCTCCATCGTGCATTGCGAGAACCGCAAGGCCAAGTTCGAGCGCATTCGCAGCGTGATGGATAAGTGGGGGCAAGGTATCATCTACTGCTCCACCCGGAAAAATGTGATGGCCGTGTACGAGGAAATCTCCGGCTACGGGCGTCAGGTAGTCGCTTACCACGCCGGCATGACCGATGAGGAGCGCGAGTTCTCGCAGGAGGCTTTCATCTCCGGTCGGGCGGATGTGGTGGTGGCCACCAACGCTTTCGGCATGGGCATCGACCGCGCGGATGTGCGTTTCGTGGTCCACTTCGAGATTCCCGGCAGTGTGGAGGCCTATTATCAGGAAGCGGGCCGCGCGGGGCGGGATGGTCTCCCCGCCGTCTGCGAGCTGTTATTTAACCACGCGGATCTCAAGACGCAGGAGTTCTTTTTCGAGGGCAGTAACCCGCCCCTGCAGACCATCGGGGCGGTCTATAATCTGCTGCGGCGGGAGGCCTCGCCGGCCACGCATGAGCTCCAGATGACCGTGGATGCCATGGTGGAGAAGCTGGGCAAGGATGTCAACCCCATGGCCGCAGGTACAGCGCTCTCCCTGCTCATGCACGCGGGGGCCATCGAGCGCTTCGATGTCCCGGGGCGCAACGTGCGCGGCACCCGTCTGCTCCGCCCGGAGCTGCGCTTCGAGGACCTGCCGCTGAACATTGAGGCGCTGGAGGACAAGGCCGCCCGCGACCACCGGAAGATCGATGCCATCACCCGCTACGCCTACTGCATCGGCTGCCGTCAACAGTGGATTCTGCAATATTTCGGGGAGACGGACAGCGAGCCCTGCGGCCACTGCGATGCCTGCCGAGAGGCGGATAGTAACAACTATCCACCGCTCGCCGACGAGGAGCTCATCATCGTGCGCAAGGCCCTTTCCGGGGTGGCTCGCGCCTGCCGCCACCCCGCCCCCGGCATCTGGGAGGGCATCTACGGCAGGGGGAAGATCATGGATATGCTGCGCGGGTCAAAAAGTGCTAACATGAATCGCCACCTCACCGGGTTGAGCACCTACGGTATTCTCTCACAGATGACAGACGCGCAGATGAAGGCTCTTTTCCGTGCCATGCAGGAGGGGGCCCTCCTGAGCACCACCGGCGGGGAGATGCCGCTCATCTCGCTTTCCGCAAAGGGGGAGTCTGTCATGATGGGCCGCGAGGAGGCGCGGATCTCTCGCCGAGGCTGGGCCGCTCGGGATAAAAAGGCCGCCCGTGAACGCGCCGTGCAGGCCCTCTCCGCCTTGGCAAATGCCAAGCAGGACAAGGAGTTATACGCGCGCCTGGCCGAGCTGCGCAATGACATCGCGGCGGAAACCCACATGCCGGCCTATCGCGTGCTGCGCAACGAAACCATGCGCGCCATGGCCGCCACGAAACCCACCACCATGGAGGCCGCCGAACGTCTCAAGGGTGTCGGGCCTTGGCTCCGCACCCACTTCCTCCGCTCCTTCGTGGAGCTCATCCGGGACTATGTAGAATCTTGATATCCGTTATGAAATCATCAGAAACGATAACCGGCAGCGGAAGTGAATCAACGGCGGATTCGGCTCAGATGTTCGAGGTCGTGCAGCAGTACACCCGTGCGCTGGACCTGCTGGATGACTATGACCATCAGCGTCTGCAAAAACCCCATGGGGACACCCGGGCCTATGTGCTGACCTATGAGGAGTGTCGCAGGCTCATTGACTCCATGCGTTTCGGGGCAGAGAGCGATGTGTTCGGCAACGAGAAAGACGACTCTTTCAAGGGCAGTTTGGGAAATATCTACCAAAGTTTCGGCGGCAAAGACGTGTACCCCACCAATCAGGAAAAAGCAGCGAACCTGCTCTATCTTGTCACCAAGAATCACGCCTTCTCGGATGGTAATAAACGCATTGCTGCGGCGGTCTTTTTATATTTCCTTGAGAGAAACGGACTACTGATGCGCAACGGCGAGAAAGTCATCGCCGATCACACCCTGGTTGCCATGGTGGTGATGATCGCGGAGTCCAAGCCGGAGGAGAAAGAGACCATGGTGAAGTTGGTGATGAATTTTTTGGCTTGAACTCCCCTCAGGGGAGGCGCATCCGACAAGGACACCATCCGAGGCCTTTGTTATCCAAAACCGGGGAACAGAAGTGCATCCGCACAATCCGATCCCCCATGGTGGTCTCAATTTTCAAGACCATACCGGATACATACACACTTATCAATTCGTTTCAAAGAGGAAATTGATTTCCCGACGATACGCATTATAAAGATATTATTAAATCCAAAATAGAAATAAAGAGAGTATTCTTTGATTTCAAATAATAACACTCATCTACTGCTTCCTTAATAGATAATGAAAAGAACTCATTACCTTTCTTTTTAAATCGCACAGAATAGTATGTCGTAGTTGATACACACATAACCGGACGACGAGTTCTTTCATACATTGTGCCACTCTCATGAATGGTTTGTCGAATCTGAGCAAGTTTTGATATTGAGTCTATGTGCTTTATCAGTCGTTCCTCTCCGGTGTAATAATTCACCTTATATACATCGATATCGGTACAACCATCGATAGCATTCATAACATCTCTATAAGTCCTCCTGCTTCTTTCATTTACGTCATACAGATAGACCAAACTATCTGTTTCGACAGTCCCTTTATGGCCGCATTGTATAATTGCGGGTGTGGAGACTTCCGATTTTTCAACCGGAGAATCATCCTTTGTACTCGGGGACGAAATAAGACAGCAGTTACTTAAGCTGAAAAATAATGGCAACGCAGGAATAATTAGGCAGATACATTTTTGCTTCATGAGAGATAATGCGGAGATTCTTATTTGATTTGTTAACAACACGAATTATTAAGGTGGCAGATGGTCAGAAAGAGAGTTTCTCCTCTTCGCTGTTTATGTAGCTTATTGCGAAATTAACTTAATAGGAAAATTCCATTGTTCTTACCTTCTTCTCCGGCTGCCGTTCAAAATAAAACCAACTCATGTTTTCCTTAAAATGGCTTCCCTGTGTTCAGTACAGGCGAAAACCGTCAATCCTATTTCTCACTCTCGAATACCACACATCTGCATCGTCCCGATAGATCGAGGGCACAAATAAAAGTAAAAGCCGATCATGCTGTTGGAGCCATAAGTAGACGTGACGTCGCAAGGTTTTCTCCTCATCATCATGGCAGACCAGAACCACCCACTTCGCCCTGCCCACCAGCGTGATGGTTCGAGTGGGTGCCGGCACGCGCTCGAAAGTCATACCATTATCCATTAACTCACAGAGTGTCCAGGGCAGCTTGTCCGGCGATTCAGGCGTACATGATTTACGGCGGAAAGCCTGCTTTGCCTTTGTTACATTATTCAGACGATATACACAGATATCCTCGGGGAGTTCACAGGACACCGCCACCTCAAAATCAGCTTTTCGACAGTATGCGCTCCAAAAGGGATCCGACGGCGTCTCATAAATCGTTCTGATTTGCATGTAACTCCCCGCATCATGCTTTTTCTCAACCTCCGACGGATGAAATACCCATCTGCAGTAGTTCATCATATGAGCATCTTCCCGGCAAAGTCGTACCTTCGGTGTGCCGAGTACTGACTTCCCAAGGGCGTCACAGGGTACCACCCAAGCCGCATCTTCCTCCCCGGCCTTCTCACAGCATTCAGACAAATGTGCCTGCACATCGACACGGCGGTAGGCATCGTCAGCCGGGACGCCGCCATCACCTATATCCTCTGCCTGCACACACAGATCAGTCTCGTTGTCGACCCTGTATATAAAGAGGCCATCATCATCGGTACATTCCAATACGGAATTCTCTGTGTAAGCATCTAAAATACGAATTTCTCCCCACGAGCAGCTAACGATAAGAGTTACGTTCGCTTTAAGGCCATGCGCCTCCACCGGCACACTCACGGCACGCAGGGCATCGCCCCGCGGCTCTTTCCTTCCCCCACTATCCAAGGAAGGAGAAAGGTACCAAGCAGCACCCGCCAAGACGGACAACAATATAGAAGCATTGATCATATACGTGAAACCCGGTTAATTTCCGAACTGTTGCTTGACTGACTCTATCAGCGGTTCGTTATAACGATCCTCGAACTCCATGTAATCATCAGTAGACCTTTCCCCGAACTCATCGTTAAAAATCCGGAATCTCCAGGTTACTTTACCTTTCATAACGATGATACGATCGGGAAACCCCTCACAATATTCGAAAGTCAGATTATTGTTCATCAGATTTCCGATAGTAAAGGGCACCTTGTCCACCTCCGTCGTCTCACCCCTCTTTTTCAGATATTCGCACCTTGCCTCATACGTGTTCCTCATGCGATAGACAGGCAAACCATCAGGAAGCACACAGTTCACAGATGCTGCCAGTTCAATCTGATAGGTTATCGAACCTTCGGACTTCCGCATACCTGCCTGTTCTGCCGTGCACAATCTTCCGGTCAGTTTTGCCTTCGGCTGCTGATCCTCCGACCCAATTTGCTTGCTACACTGAGACCGGCACATGCGGACTGTAGGTTCCGTAAAAAGAACGCGCTCCACAGCTCGACAAGGTATAATCCAAGCTCCATGCGCTTCATCCTTGCATGCAGAGAATTGAGCCGACGCATCTATCCATCTGTATACTTCATCGGGTGGATTTGCCTCATCTCCGACATCCTCCGGCCGGATGCCCGTAGCATATCTGTCTGCCCCCTCGTACAATACGGCTCCTTCCTCACTGCAACACTTGAGCGATGACTTCCCTGCGTATGCACACACAATATTACACTTACCATCCGGGTAGCATTTAACAATAGCAGTAACGAACGACTTGAGACCGTGCCTCTCTACCGGAATACTCACGGCCCGAAGGACATAGAGGCCTTTGCTTCGGTCACTTTCCAAATCCTCCCCGTGCCCCGGACGATACGTTGTTGCTCCGCTGACCGACATGCTCGTCAGCAGGACCATCGGCACAATCATAGCAATATGCTTTAATTTCATAGATGTACAGTGGTATCAATTTTCAAGACATACCGAATAAACAGCCTCGGACGACTTCATCAGTAATATCATTACCGATGCTCTTTACATATGGAGTAGCCGTCGCGTCCATGGCCTTAATTTACAACATCCGGGCACGTCTGTCAAGCGAATTTGTCATCGACCTTCAAAAAATCTGAAAAAACTCCATTTTCCCCTCCTGATATGAGGAATTCGGTCTGATAGAGCTATTTCGGGGGTGAAACCCACACCGGCCTGCGTGGGTTAGCTGTTTCATTCATGCGGGTTTCGTGATACACCGCCGCACGAATTCCAAGCGTTTCCGCAAGCTCGGCAGGTAAAAATGTATTTTACCCACCCGTTGTCGGGGGAGCGTACAGGCAGGGGCAACGGCCCACCCACTCTCCCCGGGGAGGTGGGTGAAGGGGGCGGATTGGTAGGACTTTTTGCGTCACGGGGCAAAAAACGGCTTGACGCGGCGGGCGGGAGGGCGTATAATGCGCGCGCTATGAAGAAACGACTCCGCAAGAAGTACCGTGTGGGCGAGTTCCGTGAACTCTGCTTTGAATTTTCCTTTGAGTACAAGGGCGATGTAGAATCCCCCGAGTGCGAGCAGTTTCTGCATGCCTTTGTGAGCGAGTGCGTGGAGGCGAACGGGCTCTCCTGCGAGGGGAACCTGACCAATGACGCCTGCAACGTGATTGCGAAGGCAGAGGATCCGCGCACCACCAATGAGCAGCAGCGTCTGGCCGTCAAGACTTGGCTGGAGGGCCGCAGCGACGTGGAGGTCAAGTCCTTCGGTGAGCTGACGGACGCTTGGTACGACTGAACCTTTCTGCCTTTCCGCCATAATGGATGACAAACAGACCGCACCGCAGCCGGTGTTTGCCAAGGGGCTCAAGGGCGTCATCGCCAACGAAACCGCGCTGAGCGATGTGCGCGGCGAGGAGGGGCGTCTGCTCTACTGCGGCTATGAGATCGAGGATCTGGTAGACCTCTGCACCTACACGGAGATCATCTTCCTGTTGCTCAACAAGCGCCTGCCGAACCGCGAGGAGCTGGAGGGCCTGCAGCAGCGCCTGCGCAACGACCGCGAGCTGCCGCAGCCCATTCTGGACTTCTTCAAGACGGCCACCAAGACGGCGCGCCCCATGAGCGCCCTGCGCACGGCCGTCTCCATGCTCGGCATGTATGACGACCGCACGAAGGACCCCAGCCAGATGAAGGAGATCGGGCTCTCCCTCATCGCGAAGCTGCCGGTGATGGCCGCCTACTACTACCGCATTTGCCAGGGGCTGGACCTGCCGCCCATCCGCACGGATTTGGACGAGGCCGCGCACTTCCTGTGGCTGCTGAAGGGTAAGGAACCGGATCCCGGTGAGTCGCACATTCTCGATGTGGCCTACATTCTGCATGCGGACCACGGCATGAACGCGTCCACCTTCTCCGCACGCGTCACGGCCTCCACCCTGTCGGATATGTATTCCGCCATCACCTCCGCCATCGGTACCCTCAAGGGGCCGCTGCACGGCGGTGCGAACGAGGCCGTCATCGAGATGCTCAAGGAAATCGGCGACGAGGACAACGTTGAGGCTTACATCAACGACAAGCTGGCACGCAAGGAAAAAATCTTCGGCATGGGCCACCGTGTCTACAAGACGCTCGACCCGCGCGCCCCGCAGCTGCGCCGCATCGCCATCCGCCTCACCCAGACCATCGGCGAGCCCAAGTGGATCCGCATGAGCGATATGATCGCGAAGATGATTCGCTCCCGCAAGAACCTGAACGCGAACGTGGACTTCTACTCCGCCACGGTGTACTACAGCCTGGGCATCCCCACGCGCATGTTCACCACGGTGTTTGCCATCGCTCGCTGCGCGGGTTGGGTAGCGCAGATTCTGGAGCAACTGGAGGACAACACACTCTTCCGCCCGCTCTCCCGCTACACCGGCCCGGACGAACCGCTGCTGGTTCCGGTGCTGGATATGCGCTGACGAGGCACGAAAATCACTTAAACGGGGGCTGTCCGCAGAGGGCAGCCCCTTTTTTTTCGGCGCAAAAAAGCCCCCCGGGGCTCCGGAGAACTGCGGGGGGATGAAGGAACGAGGCGATCAGCACCCGAGGGCCTTGAGAATGTTCGGCATGTTGGCCTGGCCTGCGCCCACCAGCTTGCCCGCAAGCTCGCCGCCCTTGAGCACCACGATAGTCGGCAGGGCGGAGACGCCGTACTTCTTGGCAATCTCCAAGGCCTCCGGCTTGCCGGTGTCCGCCTCCAACACGGTCACCTTATCCTTGACGGAGAGGGAGGCTTTCTCGATCATCGGCTTCACCATTTTGCACTGGCCGCAGTAGGGGCCGCTGAAAAACAGTGCCACATTTCCCTGCGTGAGGTCCACGCTCGCTGTATAGGCTGCTAAACTCATAACGCAGCTATTATACCTCGTCGCCCGGCGGGGAGTCAACACCAAGCTGCGCCCGCCGCGCAAAATCTTCCGCACCCCTGCCCTGCGCGGTGTCGAAAATCGGGCGTCCGGTATCCCTACTGCATAAAAAAGCATTCAGGGCAGGGTTTCGGCTTGCCGTTACCGGGGGCGAAGGAATATAATGGACTCGGCATGAAGAAGAGTCTTGCATTCCGTTGGATGTGGTCGCTGCTCGGGACCGTTTCACTTATCGGGGGGATGGCTACCGCGAAAGAGGCGGTGCCTTGCTGCGTGACCGGGGAGGTGCAGCATGAGGTGGCGCGGGAGTCGCAAATGCCGGGGGAAACCGAGCCGGTACGGAACGTCATTTACATGATCGGGGACGGCATGGGGCTCGAACAAATCAGCTGCGCGGCCTTGGTCAACGGCGGGCAGCTCCACTTACTCACGCTGCCGCACACAGCCTTGGCCTGCACCGTCTCTGCTACGCAGACCATCACGGATTCCGCTGCAGCAGGCACGGCTTTGGCCTGCGGCTGCAAGACGAGAAACGGTTGCCTGGGACTGAATGCAGCGGGTGAGCCGCAGGAATCCCTGGCCGAGGCGGCAGCAAGGCGTGGCATGGCGGTGGGGCTTGTTGTTACCAGCGACATCACAGACGCCACACCGGCAGCCTTTTACGCCAAGGTGGAGCACCGCAGCCGGACAGCGGAGATAGCGGCGGCCCTCCTGCGGTTTCGGCCACAGGTGGTGATGGGCGGCGGCTCGGCTCATTTTACCCCGCAACAACAGGAGAGTCTGCGGGAGGACGGGCGCCTTGCAGAGCTGACGGCCCCGGGCAACCTTCCTGCCGCCGTCGAACGCAAGGCCAGCCTGCCGCAGGATGTGCATCGCGCGCTGGATCACCTGGCCCCCTGCCCGAACGGCTTTTTCCTGATGGTGGAGGGCTCACAAATTGACAAAGCGGCGCACCGGGGAGACCTGCGGGGGATGATTCAGGAGCTTCTGGAATTCGACCGCGCCGTCGGAGTTGCGCTGGAATTCGCACGTCGTCACCCGGGTACTCTGCTGGTCATCACGGCAGACCACCAGACGGCCGGTCTTGCCCTGCTGAACGGGGATGCAGCCCGGGGTGAGGTGCGCGCCGCTTTCCGCACAAACGAACACTCCGGAACCGTGGTCCCCGTTTTCGCTGCGGGCACGCGCGCCGCAGGGGCATTCCGGGGCTATATGCAGAACACCGGGGTGCAACAGCTCATCCTACGCGCTCTTCCGGTGCAAAATACCCCCGACCAACCCGATATGTCGCAGAAATCTTGAATTTGTGCTTGCTTTTCTGCATGGAACGGTGTATAAGAGTCCACCGCATTCTGCAGTGATGCAGGTCAACCTTTACACAATCAGAGAGATATGTCTAAACACTCCACACTTAAAGCAACCGGTACCGTAGGCGGCAAGCGTTCTGTTCTCAAGCGTTTCGAGCGAGTGAAGCTCATGAAGGAGCGCGGACAGTGGAAGCCCGGTCAGAGCCCCATCGGCCTGCCGAAGACCAAGTTCGAGTCCTGATCGCCCGCTTGCTCTTTTGCAAAGGACGCGATAGCTGAACCTTTTGAAGCCTCTCGGTTCCATGTGGCCGCGAGGCTTCTTTGCCCCGATATTCCCGGCCGGTCGAGAGACCGTCCCCATCCTATTTGATTGATTTATGCCAGAAAAGAGTGATTACCCCGGCGCCCCGGAAGGGAGTGTGCGCCTTAATAAGTTTTTAGCCTCGTGCGGCTATGAGTCCCGCCGCGCGGCAGACCGCCTGATCCAAGAGGGGCGCGTGGAAGTAAACGGCAAGGTGGTGGACACCCCCGGACTGCGTGTGGTGCCGAGCGACTTTGTGAAGGTAGACGGCCACCGAGCGGAGCCCAAGGCGGAGGTTGTGCTTCTGCTGAACAAGCCGCGCGGTTTCGTCTGCAGCCGGGAGAAGCAGGGAGCCGAGAAGACGGTGTACGACCTGCTGCCTGCAAAGTACCGTTATGTGAATTATATCGGCCGACTGGACACCGACAGCGAGGGTCTGTTGCTCTTCACCAACAACGGGGAGCTGAGCCGCAGCCTGGCACACCCCGCCGGCGGAGTGGAGAAGGAGTACTGGGTGACTCTGGATCAGGCCTTCGACACCGGCGTGCTGATGCAGCTGCTGAAGGGCGTGCGCATTCCGGAGGGGCAGGCCAAGGCCAAGTATGTCTCCCGTCTCTCGCCCCGCCGCGCCTGTGTGGTGCTGGAGCAAGGGCTGAAGCGGCAGGTGCGGCAGATGTTCGCCTGCTTGGGTCTGCGTGTGCGCAAGCTGGTGCGCGTTCGCATCGGTTCCCTGTGGGGCGGTGACCTCGAGCCGGGTCACACGGCACTGCTGACTCCCGAGCAGGTGGCTCTCGCAGGCGTCAATCCGCGCCCGCGCAAGGGGATGGTGAGTGCTAAACAGGCCTTCAAGCCCAAGAGTGGACCTGCTCAGGGGCAGGCTCCGGCGGAGGATGACGATGAGGATTATGTGTTCAATCCCGCCGACTTCGAGTCCGATGCGGAGGTCCCCGGGGTCAACACGAAGTTCGAGGAGGGTGAGATGTTCGAGCCGGAGCGTGAGAATCCGCGCAGACCTTTCGGTAAGGCACCGCGCGGACGCGTGGAGTTCGGTGGACGTAAGTTCGATGGCGAGCGGCGCGGTTTCGGTGACCGCAAGCCCTTCGGCGAGCGTAAGTTCGACGGTGAGCGGCGCGGTTTCGGCGATCGCAAGCCCTTCGGCGGTGGTCGCAAACCTTTCGGTGACCGTAAGTCCTTCGGTAACCGGCGACCCGACGGCCCTCGCGGCGGACGCGGCTTCAGCCGTTAAACACGATTCATTAATCTCACCCCGGCACTCGCTCATGAGTCCGGGGTGATTGCCCCCCTTCCCTATCCATGTTTGTTAAATCCGGTAAAATTCTCCTTTCCCTTCTCTTCGCCCTTTCCTTTGCCGCCGCGCAGGACAACGCTGCGGACGCGGATGCCGCATTCGAGTCCGCCATTGCCGCCATGAAAAAGGATGCCGAGGCAGGCGATGCTCATGCGGCGCAGCAGGTTTACATGCGCTATGCGATAAAAGGTGACTACGAGCAAGCGCGCCGCTGGGCAGAGACTTATCGCAATCTGTTAACCAAGAAGGCAGAGGAAGGCGATACGAAGGCCATGCTGGTGTTGGGTACGGACTACCTGACCGGTAAGGACTACACCCCACCGGACACGGAGAAGGCCTTGGAGTGGCTGCAACGCGCGGGAGCTGCGGGTGAGCCGTCGGCGGAGTTCATTCGGGGCGAGCTGCTCGCCCAAAAGGGTAAGAAAGAGGAGTCCGCTCAAGCCTATGCACATGCCTTCGAGCTCTACACCGATGCCCTCGGCAAATCCCCGCAGGATGCCACACTGCGCTACTGGGTGGGCTACATGCAGCTCTGCGGAACGGGTACGGAGCAGAACACCGAGGCCGCGCTGACACTCCTGACTCCCCTGGCTGAGGAGGGGCATAACTGGGCCTGCTCCCTGCTCTACAAAACCTACGCCGAGGGAACTCTGCTGCCCCGTGATGAAGCGAAGGCCTTGGGCTTTGCGGCTCGGTCGGCGGATTCCTCCGGCGATGGACTGATGGCCTATGCCGTGGCGGCGGCCTACCTGCAGGGAAAGGTGCTGCCCAAGGATGAGACAAAGGGGGATCACTACCTTGATATCGCGGCCAAGGCGAACGTTCCGAATGCTATCTACGCCAAGGCCCAACGGCTTTTGCAAAAGAAAAAACCTGCCGATGCTGTCGGCTACCTGCGCCAGGCTGCATCCATGGGCAATGTGGCAGCAACCGAGCAGCTGGGGGATCTCCTCCTCACCGGGGCTGAGGGGCTGGCGGCGGACGAGGCACAGGCTCTCACCCTGCTTCAACATGCGGCCACCCGTTACAATTCTGCTGCGGCGGCCTTGCGTCTGGCGCGTTATTATGATGAGCACAGCGAGGACTCTCTCGCCGGCACCTGGTTCGAGATAGCATCCCGCTTGGGGGCACCGGAGGCCATGGCCAAGCGCGGTCTCATGCACCTCAACCCCTTCTCCGGGTTCTCCTGGAGCCCCACGGAGTGCTACCGCTGGTGGAAGACCGGCTCCGCCGCCGGAGATTCCACCTGCCGCCTCTACCTCAATCTATTCTACTTCGTCTTCATTCCCCTCGTTCTCATCCTTGCCTTCGGCCTCCCTGCCTACGTTGCGCATCGCCTCAACAAACGCGCCGAAAAATAAGCCGCCGGAAGTCCCGACGGCCGCGCGCATGACGAAGATTTATCGCGTGAACCGCTGACGAAACGCCCCCCCATCAGCGCTGTCCACCCATCCTCATCGCGAGCGTTCACATCCGCACCGGCCGCCGGAAGCATGCGAACAATCTCAACATAACCATGCCGGCAGGCATGCATCAGCGGCGTATCCTTCCGCCAATTCGCCGCATTCGGATCCGCATCCGCTCCCGCTGCAATACCGGATATCCCGAATTATTCAAAAAAAAGTCCGCCCATTGACACATACCCGCATGCTTCAGGCGTATCATTACGAACGGAAAAACAAGCCCCTTACCATGACAACAGAGAAGGAGTCAGTGGGGGATAGAAAAACGGTGCCCAAGGGGAACTCGGGCACCGTGTAGGAAATGTTCGGGTCAATCAGCTCTGCGGCTCTGCGGGGGTAGCGGGAGCGGGGGCTGCCTTCTTGGAGCGGGCCTTCTTTGCCAAGTAGATGACGCCGGCGACAGCTGCAAGCAGGATGATGCCGACCACGGGGCGGTAGAAGAGCCAAGCCAGGGCGATGTCCAGCAGCGAGATGACCAGAGCGATGACGAAGCACACGCCCTTGGAGACCGCGCCCACGATGTTGCCCAAGAAGGGCAGGACGTCGCAGATCACCTCAAGCGGGGCCACCAGCATGCTCAGACCGATGAACATGGCGAAGAAACCGACGCCGCGGAGGATCCAAGTCAACATGGTGTTGGCAGACTTCGCATCGTTGAACATGGCCTTAGCCGACTTCACACCGTCCGTCAGCAGGTCCACCTCACCGCCGCCGTCCTCTGCCGTGTAGGGCTCGAAGGTGTTGTTCACCTGAACGGCGACCAAGCTGATAGTGCGCTGCGGGGCCACGAAACTCCACTGCACGCGCATATCACCGATCTGCGCCTCGGTGTCAAACACGATCGTCGGCTGCTGAACGGGCTGCGCGACAGGCTGACCCTCTACGGGGGCGGGCACCGTGGTAGCTACGGGCTGCGCAACAGGTTGACCCTCTACGGGGGCGGGCACCGTGGTAGCTACGGGCTGCGCGACAGGTTGACCCTCTACGGGGGCGGGCACCGTGGTAGCTACGGGCTGCACAACACGACCGGGGTTCATATGCAGGTAGAGCGTGTTACCCCCCTGCACCTCAGCGTTGTTCGCCATGGAAACGGGGATGGTGTACTCCTCCAGAGAGACGGACTCCTCACCGCCGATGCGGGAGATCTGGCCGCTCGTCAGCTTGAACGCGCCGAAGCTCACCTCCTTGGCGCGGACATCGCAGTCGCCCGGCAGGGTCATGAAGACCCTATTCTCATGCCCGGCCTCCTTGTAGGCGGAGGAATCCTGCGGGCTGCTGACCCACTCCTTCGAGTAGGTATAGGTCGTGATCACCTTCTCACTGCCGCCCATTTGCTTTTCCCGCTTCTCGGACTTGTGCTCCACCCACTGGTAGTACTCCACCTTGCGGGAGAGCCCGATGGCGTTTTTGGACAGCGCAAACGTGGGATCCGTCAGGGTCTCCGTTGTCGCCGCCTCACCGGACATGTGGACGAGCTTACCCGCGTTGGCACTGTCCACCTTGCTGATGTCCTTCACGGCCACCACATTTCCCTCGCCCTCGGCCAAGGCCTTCGCCGTGGTCACGGCGCGCCCCTCGTTCCACCACAGGAGAGCGATGGAGCCGAAAAAGAGGATGATACCGACGATGACACCGCCGAACGACTTACCGAGGCGCGAGCCCCAGCCTTCTTCTGTTACTTCTGTTACTGCCATATGTTTGTTGGGTTGTAAGAGTTATTCCGTCACACCGCAAGCCTCCAAAGCCTTCTTGACCTCCGGACGCGTTGCGCGCTGATAAGCCGTCTTACCGGCCTTATCCACCATCTTGGGATCTGCGCCGGCCTTGATGAGCACCTCCACCATAAAGTCCTTCTTCACATCCATGAGCGGCGTAGCACCACTGGAGGGCAGGACCTCATTCACATCGCCCAACTTGTGGTCAATGAGGTACTGCACCAGAGCGGGGCTGTCCGCAATGATGTTCGTGGCAGCAGCGTAAAGCAAGCCCATCTTGAGCTTCGGCCAAGCATAATCCGAGCGCACCCCCTTAGCCAACAGGTACTCCAGCAAAGGAATGGCATCCTTGCAACGGCGGGAAGTGAGCACGCGGTGCAGAGCTGTGGGGCCCTCATACCCCTCCATCTTGTAATCAAGGTCGTACTGCTCCAAGGCCTTGAGCTGCTCCAGAGCCTTGGCGGGGTCACCGTTGCCGCACACATAGTGAACCAAGCTCAGGCCCGCCTTGGTCTTGGCCTTCGGGTCAGCGCCCTTGCTGATGAGGTGCTGCAGCTGATCCGGCGTGTAGTAAACGATGTTATACATCAGCGGCGTCACACCCTTCTCGTCAGCGGCTTTCAGGTCCAAACCGCACTCATCCACAAAGAAGTCCGCCAAAGCCTTGTAGTCCGGAGCACTGCCCATGGAGAAAGGCCCGCGGCGCAGGGCATCAAAGAGAGCAGTGCGGCCGTCCCAGTCCACAGCCTTGGGATCGGCACCGGCCTTCAACAGCACCTTCATCGTGGGAATATCCTGGCTCCACGCTGCGTGCATGAAGGGGGTGTACTTAGCCTTGCCGCAGGTTTGGTTCACATCCGCACCTTGGGAAATCAGGAACGCGGCGGCATCCGCCAGACCACGCTGAGCCACCCAAGCGAGCGGCGTCTTGTGCCCCTCCGGCATCTCGGCATTGATGTCCGCCTTGCCCTCCTTCAAAGCCGTGAAGACAGCCTTCGCTTCCTCATTTCGTGCAACCTTGGTCACCGAGAGCAAATCATCGTACGACTTAACACTGCCGAGCTCAACCTTCGGGGCAGCGGGGGCAGTTGCCTGCGGTGCAGGGGATTCAGGCGCAAGAGGTGTTACTGCAACGGGAGGGGTTGCGGTTGACATTTCTTGAGCTGCCGGCGCAGGCGCAGCAGCGGGCGCTTGTTCGGCGGGGGTAGCAGCAGGCGCAGCGGTAGCCTGTGCAGGCGCAGCAGCGGGGGCTGCGGGGGTCTCGCCCTTCTTGTCATCCCCGCAGGAGGAGACGAACAGGGCGCAGCCGCAGAACGCAGCCAATGCCATCAGGTCTTTGGTCTTCATAAATCAATCTCCGGTTAAGTTTGATGAAAGGAGCAGCCTCCGAGCCTACCAAAAGCTCCTTACCGCTCGGGCAAAGAATAGCATGCAGCAGCCTAAACAGTCAAGCAAAAAAACACGGAATGGCTGAAAATTTAATTCAGAGGAACGAAAACAGACGGCAACGCTCTACACCCCGGAGGCTTATTTCCCCGTCATACCGTGAATTTGGCTTGACGCCGCGGCGGATATGTGGCACTATCCTCGCCCGTATGAGTTTTTCTGACCTGGGCATATGCCCCGCCATCTTGGAAGCCATCGAAGTACTGGGCTTCGACACCCCCTCCCCGATTCAGGAGCGCGCGATCCCGCCGGCCCTGCAGGGGGCGGACATCGTGGGCATCTCGCACACGGGCTCGGGCAAGACGCTGTCCTTTGCCATCCCCGCGCTGGAAAGCATCGACCCGGAGGTAGCGGGCGTGCAGGTGTTGTGCCTGGCCCCCACGCGCGAGCTGGCCGTGCAGATTTGCCGCGAGGTAGAAAAACTGGCGATTTTCATGGACGGCGTCTCCTCCGTCCCCATCTACGGCGGGGCCTCCTTCGGTCCGCAGATAGCAGCCCTGCGCCGCGGGGCCCAGTTTGTGGTCGGCACCCCGGGGCGTGTCATCGACCTGATGGAACAGGGCGAGCTGAACACGGAAAACATCTCCATGCTGATTTTGGATGAAGCGGATGAGATGCTCGACATGGGCTTTCAGGAGGACATTGACCGCGTGGTGGCCATGCTGCCGGAGAAACGGCAGACCCTCTTCTTCTCCGCCACCATGTCACCCGTTATCCGCCGACTCATCGACAGCCTGGCGCAGGACCCGTTGGAGATTGCCATCGAACGTCCCGTGCTCACCGTGCCCACCTGCGAGCAGGCGGTGTACGAGGTACTCTTCTCCTCCCGCATCGAGGTACTCAGCCGCCTCATCGAGATGGGCCGCATGAAGCGTGGGCTTGTCTTTGCCAACACCAAGCGCGTAGTCGATGATATTGTAGACGGCTTGCTGGCCCGCGGCTACTCCGTGGACCGCCTGCACGGCGACATGCCGCAGACCCTGCGCGAGCGCGTGATGGAGTCCTTCCGCAAGGGCAACATCAATGTGCTGGTCGCCACGGACATCGCCGCGCGCGGGCTGGACATCGATGACGTGGACATCGTGGTGAACTTTGAGCTGCCTCGCGACCCGGAGGACTACGTGCACCGCATCGGCCGCACGGCCCGCGCCGGGCGCAAGGGCAAAGCCGTGACCTTCATCGGGCGGCGCGATTTCTCCCTGTTGGCCCGCATCGAGCGCTTTGTGGGGCAAAAGATGCCGCGCGAAAAAGTGATGACCGCCGAGCGCGTACAGCAAGCACGCCGGGAGAGTTTGGTAGACGAGATATTGGATGCCGCGGCGCAGATGCCCGAGTTCCCCGATGAACTGCGCGACCTGGAGCTGCCGCAGGAGAAGCTGCTTGCCGCCATGTTCAACCTGCTCATCAGCAAGCAGAGCCGCGAGCTACAAACCATACCGGAGGACCGCCCGAGCCGCCCCGCGCGCCGGGAGGCCGCCGAGAAGGCCCCACGCGAGCAGCGGCCGGACTTCCCCGCGCCGGAGGAGTGCACCACGCTGTTCATGAATGCGGGCTCCCGCCTGCGCATCCGGCCCAAGGACGTAGCGGGCCTGCTGTATAACGAAGGCGGCGCACCCCGCGGCAGCGTGGGGGACATCCGCATCTTCCCCAAGCACACCCTGATCGAGGTATCCACGGAGGTAGCACCCATGCTGCTGGAGCACCTGCAGGTCTGCATGCTCTGCGGCTATGAGGTGAACCTGCGGGAGGACAAGGGCCGCGGCGACCACCGCGAGAACAGCTACCGCCCCCGTGAGCGCGAGGACCGCGACCGCAGGGATACCCGCGAGCCGCGCAGCCGGCACAGTGCCCCTACCCGCTCCTACCGGGGCCGCGAGCGGGAGGCCGTGCCCTTCCACGAGCGCTTCTCCTCCCCCCGCCACCGCAGACGCTGAAGGCCGCGCTGTGTGTCATGACTGCATATGAGCTTGACGTCCCGCCGCGCACACGCTAAAATCGCATCTGCTGTTATGAAAAACGCACGCCACCTTCTCTTTCTTCTCGGCACTGCCTGCGCTGTGCTGCCCGGCACCGCCGCCGCGCAGAACGCGGTGAATACCTCTTCCTGCTCCAAACCGCTGTGGACGGCGAACCTGTCCGGCGGCGCCACCAGCATCCTCCTCACCTCCGTCATCTCCGTCAGCCTGCACTCCTACTTGCTGGATGGCTCCGTGCGCATGATCGAGCTGACGGTGGACACGACGGGCAACCACTCCATCCGCTTCTATGCCTACACCGGCGAGCAGGCGAACACCTGGAAGGAACGCCTGAGCAACACCCGCGACCTAGTGGACAGCAAGACCGGCGGCGCCACCCGCCTGCCCGGCCGCAAGTTCCCGGAGGGGGCTTACAGTCACAATGTGGAGTTCCAGCTCGACAGCGAGGCGCAGGTGCGGCAGCTCTACAAATCCCTAATGGATTCTTGGACCAAGACCAAGAACACCTACCTTGACACCACAAAAAAATAACTGCATTTCATTATGAATAACATGCACAAAACGATGCTCGGCCTGGCTCTTGCAGCCATGGCTCCCTTGGCCGCTGCCCAAGAGCCGTCCGCCGCTCCCGCTGCCGCCCCGGCAGCCGCAGCCCCCGCTGCGCAGTGGACCCCCTCTGAGGCCTTCTCCTACTACATCGGCTACATGACCGGTGCCCAGATGACCGCAGAGACCAAGTCCATCTCCATGGATGACATCAACAAGGACAAGCTCCTGGAGGGCTTGGCTGCCGCCCTCAAGGGCGAGCGCCCCTCTCAGGAGACCATCGCCGCCATGGAGGCTCCCATGAAGGCCTTTACCGAGGAGCTCACCAAGCGCGATGACGCCGCCGCTGCCGCCAATGAGGAGGCAGGTAAGAAGTTCCTGGAGGAGAACGCCAAGAAGCCCGGCGTGACCACCACCGCCAGCGGCCTGCAGTACAAGGTGATCACCGAGGGTAAGGGCCGTAAGTTCGATGCCGACAAAGACGGTGACGGCGCCATTGCCGCCGTTGTCTACGAGGGCAAGCTCGTGAACGGCACCGTGTTCGATTCCTCGGAGGGTCAGCCGGTGGACTTCCCCATCACCCAGGTCATCCCCGGTTTCACGGAGGCCCTCAAGCTCATGCCCATCGGCTCCACTTGGGAGGTGTGCATCCCCTCCGAGCTCGCCTACGGCGACCAGAACCTCGGTCCTATCTCCGCTAACAGCACCCTCATCTTCACGATGACGCTCAAGGACATCAAGAAGGCCCCCGCGAAACCCGCTGCCGGCAGCCTCGATGCCCTCACCCCGGAGATTGAGGCAGCTCTCCGCGCTCAGGGTCTCGACCCGCAGGGCGGCGAGATCGTGCCCGCCACACCGAAGAAGTAACCCCTTCCCCATCTTACGAAGCGGGCTGCGATTCACGGAGTCGCAGCCCGCTTTTCGTATTCACCGGGCGAGACAGAACCCGAGGGCGGCTAGGGCCAAGCCACCGATGAGTGAAAGGGCCATGTAGGCGGCAGGAAGGAAGAGGGAGCCGGAGCGCAGCAGATCGATGTTCTCCTGCGCGAAGGTGGAGAAGGTCGTAAAGCCGCCGCAGAGTCCGACGGTGAGGGCCAAACGCCACTCCTGCGGCAGCCCGGGGCAGCGCTCTGCCAAGCCGGTGAGGAATCCCAACACCAAGCAGCCCGACAAATTGATGAGCAGGGTGTGCCAGGGAAAGGCACTGCCCACCCACAACAGCCGCACACGGCAGCCGAGCAGGTGGCGCAGCACCCCTCCGCAGGCACTACCGGCGGCAATGAGGAGCAAGCTCTTCATGCCGTCATGCCATGCGCGCGCGCGCATCCGCCTCCACCGCAGCCCAGAGGGCGTTGATGGACGCCTCTACGGCAGCCTTCGAGGCGGCAAGTTCCGCCCCGCGCTCACCGTGGGCAAAGAGGTAGAACTTGATCTTGGGCTCCGTGCCGGAGGGGCGCACCGCAAAGCTGCGGCCGTCCGCCAGGTCGATGAAGAGCATCTTCTCCGCCGGGATGGGGTCGCCCTCGGCATCCACCAATGTACCGGACGAGAAATCGCGCACCGCCGTCACGGGGGTTCCGTCCATCTCGGTGGGCGGGTTCTCAATGTAGCTGCGAGTGAGCGCGGCAATCTTGGCAGCACCGTCCGCGCCCTCCATCACGATGTTCTTGCCCAGCTCCTTGTAGAAGCCCAGCTCGGCGTAGATGTGATCCAGGCACTCGGTGAGGCCGATACCCTGCGAGGCGAGGTAAGCATTCATCTCCGCTAGGCAGAGGGCCGCCACGTTGGCATCCTTGTCGCGCACGAAGTCCTGGGCTAGGTAGCCGTAGCTCTCCTCACCGCCGAAGACGAAGTACTTGCTGTGCTGCAGGCGCAGGGCGCGGGTGGCCGCCTCATCCATGCGGCGATAATTGCCGCGCAGCTCGGCGGGGATGGCGCGCTCGTACTTACCGAGCTTGGCTGCAATATACTTGAAACCGGTCAGCACATTCACGGTAGCAATACCGAAGTGGGCCGCGATGGCGTCCTGCAGCGGGCTGGTCACAAAGGTCTTTACCATCACCGCGTGCTCCGCGTTCGCATCCGTCACGATGCCCGCGTCGCGCAGCGACTTGCAGCGGTACCAGGCCAGCAGACAGCCCGTCTGGTTGCCCGTCAGCAGCTGCATCTTGCCCGTGGCGGCATCTCGCACGGCGATGCCCATGCGGTCGCAGTCCGGATCCGTGGCAATCACCAGATCGGCCTGCTCGGCATCGGCCAGGCGGATCGCCATATCCAGAGCCGGCGCGTTCTCCGGGTTCGGGGAGGCCACGGTCGGGAAGCGCCCGTCCTGCACATCCTGCTCCGGCACGGTGATGACATTGCAGCCCACCTCCTGCAGAATGGGCACCACGCAGCGCTTGCCCGTGCCGTGCAGGTTGGTGTACACCACCTTGGCCGAAGCCTTGCCGAATACCTCCGGGCGCAGCACCACGCCCTTGAGGCGGTCGATGTAGATGCGGTCGAAGTCCGGCCCCAGCACGCTCAGGCTGCCCTGCTGCTCGGCGGGCAGCGGCTCGTAGGCGTCCGTCTTGAGGGCGTTCACCTCCGCAATCACCGCCTTGTCATGCGGCGAGACAAGCTGCGCGCCGTCGTTGAAATAGGCCTTGAAGCCGTTGTCGTGCGCGGGGTTGTGGGAGGCCGTGATGACCACGCCCGTGTCGGCGTTCAACTCACGGATGGCAAAGGAAACCTCCGGCGTGGAGCAAGGGCCGTCGAAGAGGGCGCAGTCGCAGCCCAGGTCCGTCGAGATGCGGGCGCAGAATTCCGCGAAGTCGCGGGAGAAGTGGCGGGTGTCATGCCCGATGACGATGAGCGGTTTGCGCCCGCTGCCCTCGGCCTCCACAAAGCGGCGCACATAGGCAATGAGGCCCCGCATCGCGCGCCCCACATTGAAGAAGTTCATGCAGGCCGTACCGACGCAGGGGAACTGCGGGCGGCCGTTCACCCCGCCCTCGCCGGCCTCTGCCGGGGCGATGACGGAGCCGATGGTGCGGCCGCGCAGGCCGCCGGTACCGAATGCGAGCGTCTTGTAGAAGCGGTTGTTGAGCTCTGCCCAAGCCCCCTGCTCTGCCAGTTGCTGCACGGCGGCGGGCACCACGGGGTCTCCGGTGCCCTCCAGCAGCAGGCAAATGTTATCTACGGCGGCGGCAAGCAGTTTGCCCTCGGCAACTGCCTGCTGAAGTGCGGAAAGAAGTCGGCTGTCCATAACGTTGCCGACAGTTTAGCACACCCCCCGCCCGCCCGCAAGCAAAAAATGCGCGGGATTTCAGCAACCCGCCCAATCAGTCGCCGCATCCTACCCCGGCGCGGTCGCTCAATTCAGACAGCGCCCGTTGGTCGGACGCCACAGCCGGCATGCGAATAGCAAAGAGGTGCTCAGATTTTACAGACAAGATCTTACACCCCGGTCGAATGACGGTTTCATATACGAAATGGATTATTCTCATGAAAGGCCTGATTCTGTCAATTCTTTTCCTGCGGAGCATCCCCGGACGGAGCCTTTTTCTCCGCTGTAATGTCAAAATAGTCCCAGAGGTCCGGGTTCAGGCATTCCTCTACCGCTTCATCATTTTGGGGGACATAGAAACGCAGGCACTCCGGGAAATCGGCATGACTCGCCTGCTCCCGCATAGCTTCCGCGAAATGATGCAGAGATAAGTCGGGACGCGATTCAATGAGGACACAGGCTAAGCACTCGCGCCATAACAGCAAAAAGGAGAAAATCGAATGGTCACCCTTTGCCGTAGGATTCAATCCCTGCCGCCAATCCTTCAGGAAACGGTCAGCCTCCTCACATTCCACCCCGGCGGCATGCAGTAGACTCTCGAGTGTGATACCGGGTTTCATCTTCAAATTAGCCTCAATAAGGCATGCGGCACCCCAACAATCCTCCTGATGACGCTTCGGCAGCCCTTTCAGCAGAGCTGCGGTGCTGTCCCGAAGCTCCTCGAACATTATCCGATTGATTCCCTCGTTTTTGTCAGGGAAAACAATTTCTTTGCCTGAGCGTGCGGTTATTTCCAAATAGAAGCTGCTGTGCAGGCAGAACGTGTATCGGTGACGACCATCGGCCGAGACGAATGTAGTCTGGGAAGGGGAACCCAGAAAGGTACCATAGAGGACGTTTGAACCGCTCAGCTCCGTCAGCTTATCACATGCAGTCGCCTCAGACAGGATGCTGTTGAAAGTCTCTGCATCAAAACGTCCCTCCTCCAAGGCTTCTGTCTCATGTTTCAGCAGCTCCCGAGTGGCATCCATAGCTTCTTGATGATAGTTGAGGGGAAGCTCTGTCCTAGGCCCTCCGTTGTTAGGTTTTCTCTTGTAGTACGCATGAGCATCCATCGGCATCGTGGTCAACAGTGCCAATGTCATCAGGAAAATACCAAGTGTTCTCCGAAAGTTCATCTCAATCTTTCAATAAGGTGTTGATATAATACTGGTACTCAGCCCTGGTTGCAAGTGCCTCCATTGTTTTCTCTGGCGGAAACAATGCGTACACCTCGTCCCTCACTCTCTTCGAAAGCTCACTCCCTCTGGGATAGCGACACTTCTTATCCATCACCCCCTTGTATATTCTATCTCTTGAGGCACAATCCTGATAGCATTGAACAATAGTTTTGCTACCTAACAGATCTTTAATCTTAGACGAGTAACTCAACATTATTCTCGCGTGCTCGTTTTCGTGGACTTTTACACCTTCGTATGATACTTGTTTGAAGGGAGAATTATATAGTATCCAAAAATTTTCCTCCCCCATAATTTCGAATGCATCTCTTGTGCGTCTTAGACGCCATATAAATTTCTGATCAATAGAAGATGGCTTATTCTCATCGAAATCATACTGCAACGAGTTTCTCTTCAAAACTTCTGTATGGATCCAAAATTTAACAATTTTTACAATAACACAATATTCTTTCCCTCTCTCTTCCTTAGTTGCTTCTAATTCCACTCTGATTGAAACTCCTCCGAATAAAAGTTTTTCTTTCCCTTTGAGAGTCATCAGTGAATCCACCTCTTTGTAAGTGGGCTTACTCATCTCAATTAAGCCCAGAAAATCTGTTCTCTGCAGAACAGCAGGAGACAAATATTTATGCTTTGAGAAAGAAAGATCTCTTCCTGTCCATCTTCCATCTGCCGGGTTATAGTGCCGGTAGTTGTAGTAGACGAGGTCGAGCTCCGCATCGTGGTACTCGCTGCTCCATTGGATGGGCTGGGTGATGTTGCCGCTTGCGCTTACCTCACCGTAGGGGGTGTAGGTGTACGCCGTGCCGATGTAGCCGGTGGTGGTGAATACCTCCGTCACGTTCTTGGTGAGATCCCAGCCGTAGGTGTACCACGTGCCGTCCTTCTGAATAGCCAGCGGGCGGGTGGCGATCGGCTGCGTCGGGTCCCAAGTGATGAGCCAGAGGCAGGGGTGTGCCGTGCGGGTGAGGTCGCAGCAGGCGATCTGCAGGTAGCCCCGGTAGATGTAGCGCTGATGCAGGGTAACCGTACCGTTTACGGTTACCTTCTTCGTGGCGCGGCGGCCGGAGGAGTCGTAGCTGCATTCCACGACCGTGCCTGTGGCCTCGTTTGCGAAGACGACGGGGCGGTTCGCGGCGTTGTAGGTCACCGACCAAATGCCCGTGGAGGTCTTCACCAAGGTCTGATTGCCATCGGCGTCGTAGCTCGGAGCGAAAGCCTCTGCCGCCCCCTCCTGAATCGCAGTGTATTGGTTCAGGTTGTTAGCAGTGTAGGCCGTCTGTTCCTCCGCTTCCTGTGCCGTGAGGCGGTTGCCGATGTTATCGTACGCATAGGCGTAGGCATCCGTACCGTAGCTCGGGTACCGGCTGATGGTCTCCGTCCCGGCACAGAAGGTGGTCAGCGAGGTTATACGGCCTGCCGTGTCCGTATCATTCCAATCCAGATTCTCGGTTCCCAATCCTGTCGCCACCTCGGCCCAAGTACCGAGATAGCGCAACTCCATAGGCGTCGGGTCCGAAGCAATCGGCCTCAATATATCACTCCATACACAAGAGGCAGCACTCTCATCCCCGAGCACCTCCGGGCTCGGCTGGGGCGCCTCCTCAGTCAACACCCCGATCCTATCGGCCGGGATGGAATCATATGTATTTGAAGCCATGTTGAATGTTCGTGAAGCCCGCTGCGTTCTTTACCGCTTCCTTGTCGAAGATGTCTTCATACGGCATTCGGCTGAGCGTCGCCCCTTACAAGTCTCATTTTACCCCTTTCCTCTGTCCTGTCAACACCAAAATGAGAATTCGACAAACTTGTTGGGGATTATGACAATTTTATGAGAAAAGGGAGAATTAAGGCAACCCACCGGTTCAGCACCCCGCCCAATCAGCCGCCGCATCCTACCCCGGCGCGGTCGCTCATTTCAAACAGCGCCCATCGGTCGGACGACACAGACGGCATGCGAAATTGCTCAGATTTTACAGGCAAGCTCTTACACCCCCAAAATAAATGTATACACACTCTCTATTTCTCCCTTTCTCTTCTTCTTAGGTTTTGTGCAATCCGTTTTCCAATTGCGATATAGCATCAGCTCACTGATCTTGTATTCTTCTTGTTCGTTTTTTCTGTTCGATATCACGAACAATGCGTCATTCGAATTCTTCAATGACGCGATGAAGATTACGTAACCATCTTCCACCGCAATATCTCCTGTATGCAAATCAATTGATGAAACATCAGGGCTCATTCTCAATATGGCCAATCCGTCTTTTAAGGGCATACCTATATGTATGTCTACCGAACTTTCTCGTAATTCTTTTCCGGATTCTTCAACGGCGGTAGTCCCGGAGGCGAAACATACACCGTATTGACAAAACAAAACAAGAAACACGACCGCGATGTTATGTGTATTCATATGAATTTGCTTATATATACTGCATTTGGATATTCAGGTGTGTACCTTTCTCTGACACCATACGGTCATCCGGCTGAGAGTCGCCCCTTACAAATGTCATTTTACACTTTCTTTCTGTCTTGTCAACACCAAAATGAGAATTCGACAAACTTTGTTGGGGGAGAGTATGACAATTTTATGCGAAAAGGACGAATCAGAGCGACACTCCGGTTCAGTACACGCCCCTCCTTCGAGCAAAAAATGCGCGGGATTTCAGCACCCCGCCCCATCAGCCGCAGCTGCATACTGAGGTATTTACTTTCCACTGCCCCATCCTACCGAGGGAACATATTCATGCGCGCAGGCCCAGAACCTGCAGGAGGCGCCGCACGGGCAGGCCGATGACGTTATCCACATCCCCCTCCACCTTTTCCACAATGAGCTCGCTGTGCTCCTGCATGGCGTAGGCACCCGCCTTGTCCAGCACGGGCACGCGGCGGATGTAGTCCGCAATGGCGGCGTCATCCATGCGGCGGAAGGTCACATAGCTTTTCTCCGCAAAATCGCGCCGTTCCCCGCCGGGCATGCAGACCGCCACGGCGGTGCAGACGCAGTGGGTGCGGCCCTGCAGCTCGCGCAGCATCCGCTTGGCATCCGCCTCGTCCGCAGGCTTCCCCAGCGGGTGCCCATCGATGAACACGAGCGTATCTGCCCCGATGACGACAGCCTCCGGGTGCTCCGCAGCCACGGCCTCCGCCTTCGCGCCGGCATTCAGCGCGCAGAGCTCCTCCGGCGGCAGAGACGGGTCGCTCACCTCCTCCGTCTCCTTGGTCAGCACGCAGAAAGGGATGCCCTCCCGCTCCATCAGATCCCGCCGGCGGGGGGATTGGGATGCCAGAATAATCCTCATGCCTGCGGGCGGGGGGACATAGCATCCAACACGCGGCGGCGCACGGTGTCGGACAGCTCGTGAATACCCTGAATCGTTGTTCCCGTGAGGGACTGCGCCAGTGCGCGGCAGGCCTCGCGATCCTCACGCGACTCGAACTCCAGCCCCACCAAGGCGCGGCCCACTCGCTCACCGGAGTACTGGTAGTTAAAGTAGCAAAGGTTGGCGTAGGTTCCCATGGCGCTCATGAACTCGCGGAAAGCACCGGGGCGCTCCGGGAACTCGATGACGAAAAAGACGGGGTGGCTGAGGTGCTCACGGTCGTAAGAAATCATGCGGAAGCGCACATCGTCGGCATCGGACACATCCTCCGCCGCCAGCCCCTTGGCCGCCAGTCGTTTGTCAATCTCCGCGAACTCCTCCTCCGTGCCCAACACGCCGAAGACGGGGTGCTGCATCTCCCCCTGCAGGCGACCGTACTGCACATCCACCAGCTGAACCCCCTCGGGTATCTGGTCCATATATTTGATGATGAGCCCGCGGCGGGTCTGCATCGGGATGCGCAGGTAGCGCAGCTTGCGCTCCGGCTGGGTGAAACCGGCCCGTGCGGCCACCACCCCCAGTTGGGAGAAATCCATGTTAGCACCGGAAAGGATGACGAGGCAGCGCTCCCCGGGGCGGATGGCACCGGCCTCCCAATCCTTGATGAGAGCCGCCAGCCCCATGGCCCCGGAAGGCTCCGGCACCACGCGCAGGGAGTTCCACAGGCTGCGGATGGCGCGGCAGACTTCGTTATTCGTTACCGTCACAAAACCGTCGATCAGCTCGCGGCAGAGCAGGAAGGTGTTCTCGCCGGCCTGCTTCACCGCCGTACCGTCGCAGAAGACATCCACATAGGGCAGCACGCCGCGCTCGCCGGTCTCCACCGCCAGTTTCATGGAAGCCTGGGCCACGCCCTCGACGCCGATGCACTTGCAGCCCGGCCAAAAGCGCTTGAACCAGCAGGCGCAGGCGGAAGCCAAACCGCCGCCGCCGATCTGCAGGTACACGCGGTCGAAGGGCCCCTTGCCGCTCATCACCACCTCATCCGCCAGGGTCCCCTGCCCGCCCATCGTGGCCAAGTCATCGTAGGGGTGCACAAAGGTCAGCCCCTTCTCGTCCGCAAAACGGTGGGCCGCCGCAGAGGCCGCATCATAGGAGTCCCCGGAGAGCACGATCTCCACGTGGTCGCCGCCGTGCATGCGCACCGCGCGCTGCTTGACGTGCGGCGTGGAGCGGGGCATGAACACGTAAGCCTTGCAGCCCAACCGAGCCGCCGCCAGGGCCACGCCCTGCCCATGGTTGCCGGCACTGGCCGCCACCACCCCGCGGGCGCGATCCTCCGGCGCCAATTTGCTCATGCAGTTGAAGGCGCCGCGCCACTTGTAGGCCTTAATCGGCCCCATATCCTCTCGCTTGGCAAAGATGGCCGCCTCCACCCCGGGCAGGGTCACCTCCTGCAGCGGCGTGGGCTCCCCCACGGCATACACCCGCTGACGGGCCTGCAGAATCTCCTCGAAAAGTTGTTCCCTGATGTTCATCATATCGGTACTGCTCGCGGCTATTATACCGCTCTGCCGACAGATTGCAAGCGCAGATTGCGCCCGCCCCCCTCGCGCTGCCCCTTTTTCCCTCCGCCGGACCATCTTCGCCGGACACACGCCCCCCGCAGAATACGCCCCCTTCCCGAAACGGCAAAACAGAGTCGGCCTATCGAACAGGGAGACGAGATGTCGGCACTCCGTCAGATTATATAATGACAGAGTGCCGCCTATCTTCCCATCTCTGCAAGCGTCCTGCGAATATGCTGTCGATCAGCCTCATTCAGCCCCATAAGAGCGTATATCTGCGCATCCACATCTCCCTTGTAGTCGATTATTTTATTATCATCAGTGTAATCCCTAAGGTCAGGCACTTTTTTAGCCAGCGAGCTGAGAGCCTCATCCGTCAGGAGAAATGCGTAGCGTATCACTTCACTGGTTGCGTATTTGAGGAAGTTTCGCGCCTCTTGTTCCGTCTTGAACGACTTGAGGGCAACACGCGAGCGCCCGAATGCACTGTGATTGTCGATAATGGCAATTTGATTACTTCGCTTCTGCCCGCCGGCATTCGCACTCGAAACGACAACCTGCCATTCCCCGATATACTTTGAGGCTTCGGGACTGATGACATCCCGATTGACTATATACCACGTTCCCCGACCGGCTTTACCGCTCCTGTTGTTCGTGAAAAGCTTGATCTCCTCCAGCTCGTTGAATGGATCACCCTCCCGATACTCTCTGACAAGCTCAGGGTTCTTCTCCACAAAGTCACTCTCAATAGCAAACAACTGGCGCGACAGGACAGACTCATGCAAACACCCGTATTTTGCTATGATCTTAGTAAGCTGATCGGCTATTTCAACATCCAAAGGATTAAGAGCGAACAATTTTTCTCCGGGATTTCGAGCTTCTACATGGGTGCGAGCTGCATCTTTCACATAGATGTAATTAAATCCCGATCTGATTTTCTTCATATCCTTCAGCACAATGGATATGCCGTCTGCTATCGCCACGTTGGCAAAAATTTCCCCTGCTTTCGGGAAAAACTCAAGCAGGGAAAGGTGGGGGTCATTAATCTGAGACATTCCGAATTTATCAAGCCCCTTGCCCGAACGGTGGATCCAACGAGCACCGGGATAAATCAAAGAGGTGTAGCGACCGACCTTCTCACTTACAGTCTGGAAGTGATGAAAGATGCTCCTGCTCGTTTTTTGGCCGTTGTCTGTCTTTTTCTTCGCCACGACCTCCTGATAAGGGGGATTGCCTACGACTGCGTTAAAGCTCAAAGCTCCGGAAGTTTTGATTCCCCAGGTTTTGGGGCCGTCTGTAACGCGGCGGACAAAGTTCGCCTGTCTGTAAATGATCTGGTTGGTCAGATCCTCAAAATAATGAGTATTGACTCGAGCCTGACGGAATCCTGTAAGTGTGCGGCGTGTAATAGCTTTGGCCATAGGGGTTTTACAAATGATACAGATATTCTCAGCAATAGCTTTATCCCAGATAGACAAGTGCCCCTCAAGAGAATCGGGCGGCACAGCACATTCTTTTAAGCGCGCCCGATACAGAGAGTATGCCAGATAGAGCGGGTACAGACCTGTCTTGGAGTTAATCTCCAGAAGGTGGCTGTTTCTCATAAAAACATTGTCCGTGATTTCTCCGCGGTGGATGAACCTCGGTTCCTCCACTTCCGCGGTGTAGTCCTCGTTGAAGAAAGAATAGCCACCGAGTGTATCGCCCATGTGCAAATTGACAACTCGCCAAGATGTCAAGACCGTCTCCTTATCCGGATTCCGGAAAGTGGCGAAAATGGCTGCTATACGAGCGATACGCTCCTCAATATTCAAGCGGTCTGCAGCCCGCACCATGTCGCGAATTCGCTTACCGGCTGCCGAGAAAATCTCCGGATCATAATACCTTCTGAACCGGTTAAAGAGCTCCTTGGTAACACCCACATGCATGAATTCCTTCCACGATTGGGCATCCACCAACGAGGTGAAGTTCTCTATCGTCAATTCCTTATCCTCGTTCTGAATATCAGCTCCGTAGATGAGCAGAGGCATACGCACGGAAATTCCGCGAAGGATGGAAATGGCTTCATCCCTGAGTTTTTTCTTCTTCTTTAACTCTGCCAATCGCTTTTCCTCCTCCTCGGTCAATCGGTCCCTCCGCTTCTTCTTTTCGAGCATTTCCTTTTCCTCGTACTGCTCGTCCGTCAACCCCTGGTTGTTAATATCGATATTTCCGGGATTGCTGTTGGCAGGCGTGGAACCGATAATTCCCTTGAGATTTTCAAAATTTCGGATTTCTATATCATCGAGCTTCAAAAGCTCATCATTATACAAGCTGTTGTCCTCGAAGCCGTTCTGAACAACGCGTTCAACGTAAGCCTTTTTGAGCTGCACCAGCATACGCGTTACATCCATCTTCTCCATCTTGCCGCCGGATATGGAAATCACGGGGCAGAAGTTGAGGAACTCCCCCAGAGCCGCCTTCTGGTTCTCCGTTGTCTTACCGACTTTTGTGGATACTCGCGGGACAGAAGCCAAAACCCGGAGTGTGCGATCGGGAGCAAAATCAAACACATAACAATGTTCCTTAACCCGCCCGTTAATTGTAGCGGGAGTCTGCACTCGAAAAATTGTCTGCATGTAGGCGGAAGCCGCTGTGTTATAACTTCCGGATAGCATCAAAACACCCGTCCACGCCTTCACGGAAACTCCGGTCGTCAGGCGCCCGCAGGAAAGTGTGATGGTATATGTCTCATCGGGATTTTTGCCGATGGCGGATTCCACCTTGGAAAGAGCGTCCGCACATTCCTCGTCCTCATCCCCCTCACCGGCCACATTAACAATCTCATAATGTTGAAAGACACTGTGCTTTTTTAACAAGGCACTCAGAGCCTTGGCTTCCCTGACACCGGGAACCATCCACAGCGTGTGCCTGAAAATCGACCGGAAGTATTCGTTGGCAAAGGGGTACAGGCTATTCTCATCCGTCTTTGTGAGAAGGTTGAGGAAGGACTGCACATCCCCCCCATGCTTGAAAATACCATCCCCTTCTATCCTGAAAAACTCCCGGAAATTGAAGGCTATGGTCTCATCGGCATATTGACTGAAAATGCGCCCCAGTTGATAGGTAAATATATGCAGCTTGGGCAAACCGGAGTACGGATTGGGATCGCCGAGGTGTTCGTAATCCCACTCGTCCTTTGCCTTTTGCTCCATGACATAATCCCAAGTGAAGATTTCATCCTCCTTGAATCCTTCCAGCAAGTTAAACGGCGTTCCCGATAAAGAAAGGACCTTGGTATCCTTTTTAGTCAATTCATCGGTGACGGCTCTGCCGAGTTCCGTCTGAGTTCCCTCGTGAGCTTCGTCAACAATGAGTAGATCCCATTCTGCCTTGAACAGACTGTCATTCTTATTAAACTTGCCGCCGACAGTCTCCGAGCCGCGCAAATCCTGCATCGAGGCAAAATAGACATACTTCGCCCTTCCCTCGATAACGGCTCTCTCCAAATTCTCAAATGTCTCCCCGTTGGATTTTGAGCCGTACTGATAAGCCTGGGAGTCATAAAAAATCTTGCTGAAGTCCTCGAACCAGCCTTTATCAACAACGGGGCGGTGTGTCAGAATCAGCGTACGGGCAACCCCCATTTCCTTAACAAGCTCCAAAGCGGAAAGAGTTTTACCGAAACGCATTTTTGCGTTCCAAAGCATCCGACTGCCGTGCTTAAATCGCTTCCGAGTCTTATCGATGGCCGCTCTCTGCTCCGGACGGAATACGACAGGAGACTGCTCTGTTGTGACCTCTGCGGCAGTCAGCGCTCCCCGTCCTTCTTTTACTGCCCGGATAGCCCGTTTGACGGTAGACAAATCCGTTACAAACCATTCCTGCCCTCCCCTGTTCTTGGAGGTGAAAGTCTTGCGCGAAACACCGGAGTGCAATAACACCGCATGCACATCCTTATCCCTGCAACACGCGACACCATCGTCCTTTGAAAACAGGGCGGACTCTGTATAGAGGAGCTCGTACTCGACACCTGCGGTCCGAGTATACTGATCAATGCGTCTGCGGGCAGCCTCATTCAAGAGATGGCAGCCCGGAATCAAAGTGAGGGGATCCTCAATACCGACCTCACCGAGACCGGTCTCACCGATTTTCAAACATCCCTCATGCTCTCCATAGACTTCACCGAGGGATCCTTGCCGAACCTGGCGCGGTAGTATTCCAAAAATGTCATCAACAGATTTTCACGGGCAATCAGCAAACTGTCCCCCTGCCATTCATAGCCGTAAACATTTTGAAAGGCAATCTTCGCCCACCTCAGCCACTCTCCGCTCCCTTCCGTATTCTCGCTGACAACACGAAGTTTGCGATCAAGCAATCCGATACGTCTCGCGATGGGAATCTCCTCACCCGTGGTACTATCATACCTGCTCACCATGTACGGAGCCTCACCGCAAGTAATCTCCAAACGTCTGGCAAGAACATAATCATGCCAAGTCATCCCCTCGGGAAACTCAATTTTCTCCTCGTTAACGTCCCAGGTTTTATCATGATTGGAGTGATTAAACACATCTTCGCGACCGAACCAAGCATCGTCAATGAGATTGTTCTGATGATTGCAGACCCAAGCCGGGGTAAAAACTTCAGCCATCTCTCGGCTGCGCTCTATCTGTCTCTCTCTCGCCTTGAACACGCGGGGCTTGATAACATGGTTGTTCTCCCCGGTAATCAACTCCGGCAAAATGGGGGCCTCGTAACTGTATGCGCTCCCCAGATGTTCGTAATCATCGGTGGCCCAAAAGATATTATTCCACTCCTCCCCCCTGCTGGTAGTATGGTCCTTCAGGAGAAGTCTCATCAGGAGCGGCGATTGCTCCATAATGAAATCCTCCGGCACGTCCGCTTTTATGCGGAGCTTGTGACGTGTTACTGCACCCATGAGAGATTAATTCGTATCGCGTCTGTACGGTATCATAAAAGCCCTCGTAATGCAAGACAAAATAGAGAAATTATCCCGAACTCTGCATTGCATCATTAAGTGCACCACCCCCAAGACGCAGGTTATTATTGCTTTCTGTAACCAAATGCGGTAATATCCCGGTAACCACCTCAATCAAATCCATCCTCAATCCCAAATAACACCAAAGAAAAGCCTGCCTCTCCGCGACGGCGGCGGTCATTCCGGCACCTCACCGACTCGGATCGACAACTCATCGAGACCTGGTATAAAAAACGAGTTTCCATGCGTGAAATAGCGCGGCGCCTCAACGTATCCCACAGCACCATCTCCCGTGAAATCAAGAGGGGCATGGTCACTCACATCGACTCCGAGCGCAGGGAGTTCCGGACCTACTCAGCCGACTTTGCCTCCGAACGGCTCGCGGAGAACATGACGGCTAAGGGGCCGAATCTCAAGATCGGTTGCGACCATGCACTGGTTGCAAAGTTCAAGGAGCTCATCATCGAGCGCAAATACTCCATCGCCGCCGCACGTCAACGCCTCATTCAAGATGGCGTTGACGTGCGAGTCAGTCAGAGAACACTCTATAACTACGTTTACCTTTATGGGTTTCCGGTCTTGCCGGATCAGATGGTGCAGGGTCCTCACAAACCTCGCAGGGAAAGTGTCCGCAAACGCTTGGCTTTCAACAACCTTCGCGGGGTGAGCATTGAGCAGAGACCTGATGTTATTAATAATCAATCAGAGGTCGGACATCATGAGATGGACACAGTCGTCGGCCCCCGCGG
>JALFWB010000021.1 GCA_022787425.1 Akkermansia sp. | reverse complement strand
CATAGCCCGGGGTGAGCTCTGCAAATCCGGGGATATTCAGCGACGGGGAATTATTCATGCTTGGCATGGAGTAATTATATCATAATGGCAATTTTTGTCGAGACTTAATTATAAAGGACGACTTATTGGAAGTCCCCATATAAAATCTCTCATTCACTTGGGTGCAGAGCTTTCCACACGCTCTCCGTGGGAAACAAAAACGATCAAATTGTTACTCAAAGATTTTAAGAAGAGACCGGATCTCTACCCGAAAGACTTCATCAATCTCTTTCTGTTTGATATTGCAACGGCGTCCTGTGAAGAGGATGGAGGAGAGCTTATCCTGAAAGCCGGCGCAAATATCAATGCTAAGGACGCCGACGGGATGACTGCTCTGATGAATGCCGCCAGCTTTGCACGGGATAAAGTCACAAAACTGCTTCTGAAACATGGCGCAGATGTCAAGATCCGGGATTCCTCCGGAAAGACAGCTCTGATGTTTGCTGCCGACCATGAAGAGGATGACGTAGCAAGACTCCTTCTGGAACATGGCGCAGATGTCAATGCTAAGGACAAATTCGGAAACACGGCTCTGATGTATGCAGCCGCCCATCAAGAGGATGACGTAGCAAAACTCCTTCTGGAACATGGCGCAGATGTCAATGCTAAGGACAAATCCGGAAACACGGCTCTGATGTTTGCTGCCGGACAGGAGGAACAGTACATAACAATCGAGAATGATAAAGTCGTTAGGCTCCTTCTGGAACACGGCGCGGAGGTCGATGCTAAGAACGAGTCGGGTGAGACTGCTCTGATGGTTGCTGCCTCTAATGGGTATGAAAAAAACGTAACCTTGCTACTGGAACATGGAGCAGATGCTGATCTCCGGAACGCAGATGGCAAGACAGCAAGGGAACTTGCTTCTCGTGAGTCGATTACCAATCTTCTCATGAGGCACGAAAAGAAGGACTAAGCTTGGATGAAACAATGAGGCCCACCCCCCAAGAGCCCCACTCATCCCTCTAACCTCCCTCCACCACCCTTCCCCTCCCCGCCGCCCCTCCCCCGGACGGCGTTTTTTTGTACCCAGTCCCCACCTTGCGGCAGGTTTGCCTACTGCATTTCTAATGCAGAGTCAAGCCTAAAAGGTGGGAAATACACATTTTTCGCTGATTTTTCGCCATTTTTCTTTTCCCTGCATCACGATTGCTCACTGTACACGATTTTACGTAAAAACGCTGTAACGTCTTGAGTATCAAGGTTTTACATACCCTCTGCATTAGAAATGCTGTACACTGACTCCTGTCAGAAATGGGAACAGACTGACACAAAAAGACCTCTCATCATGAAAAGAAAGCTTGCCATTCTCCTCGCCTTGTCCGTAGGTGCAGCCCTTGCTGATACCCAAGAGTTCACCAAAGAATTTACCACAACCATCTCATCAGGCACTAACAACAAAGGTGGATATTACGGAGCATGCTTTGATCTGTCGAACTCAACTTTTGCATCCACTGTATCGGAGGGGCAATCAATTACTCTTCCGAGCGAAGTCGAACTCACCTCTATCTCATTCACTGCCCCCGGCGATGGTAGCTCCAGTCTCGCATCTGCAAAATTGGCGATATACGAACATACGGGAGATAGAACAACAGGAAATTTTATCGCAATCTCCGAGAACGTCGTAACGTGGTCGGCAGGAGAATCCCTTACCTTTAACTTCGGTGACAGCATCACCCTTTCGCCCAGTGCAAAAATCCAATGTCTACCCGTTGGCGGAATTAATTTAAGTTGATAAATATGAGTAAAAAGTTGCACATATCGCTGATTTTTAGTAACTTAGTGGTGTTCAAAACATTAAGTCCAAACCATCGTATGTACAACCTTTATACAAAATTCGTCAAAATACTCGAGATATGCAAGCAATTCTCTGAAAATCTCGTCAATGAATCGGGTAATGTTCCACGTCGTGGTCCTGTTCCCAAGTTTTCGGATTTGGAAGTGGTGGCGCTATCCTTGACGGCAGAGACCGAGAGCATTGATAGTGAGAAGTGGTTGTTCGACTATAAATTGCAAGAGTACAAGGACAACATTCCTAATCTCATATCAAGGAGACAGTTCAATGACCGCAGGAAGAAAACGGCAGGCCTGTGTGAGGAACTGCGCAAGCGGATTGCCATGGAAATGGATGGCGGAGAGGAACAATTCTTTGTTGACTCCAAGCCGATAGAGGTCTGTAGGGTTGCAAGAGGAAAACGTTGCAAGATGGGACGTACCGGCAATTTCTCGCAAGCTCCCGACTTCGGCTTCTGTGCTTCGCAGAATACGTATTATTTTGGTTATAAGTTACACGCTCTCTGTGGGTTAAGTGGAGTTATCCATTCCTATGATCTGTCAAAGGCAAGTGTGGCGGACCTCCATTATATGAAGGATGTAAAACATACTTATCACGACTGTAGCATCTATGGTGACAAAGGGTATATTGGAGCTGACGTACAGCTTGACTTGTTCGAAACCGCACACATAAGACTGGAGTGTCCGTATCGGCTCAACCAAAAGGATTGGAAACCGACATTCATTCCGTTTGCAAAGGCAAGAAAGAGGATTGAGACAATATTCTCACAACTTACAGACCAGTTCTTGGTCATCAGGAACTATGCGAAAATAACGAATGGTTTGTTTGCCAGGATCATTGGCAAAATTAGTGCACTTACCATTCTGCAATACGTAAACTTCATTAACGACAAGCCCATTGGCAGAATTAAGTATGCACTAAATTAATTCCGCCAACAGGTAATGTCTGTTTGTGGTGAGCACAGCAACTGCGGATGACGTCAAAACGTTTGCAGGGTACAAGAACAATTCCGGCACCATGAGAATCGTTGTGGGTAATCAGAATGGAGATCTCCCATCCGGCTTCGGTACCTATAAGAGCAACACCATTAACGAATGGGAAAGCAAGTATCTTCCCCAAGTAACCATCAAGACCCAGATCACCGTTCCCGAGCCGGCGACGGTAACGCTGTCCCTACTGTCATTGGCAGGATTGGCAACACGCCGCCGACGCAAGCATGCCTAAGAGTTTTTCGGTAAATGTAAGGGGCCTCCGCTCGAAAGGGCGGGGGCCTTTTAATGTATAGACAGGAGATAAAGCGATGCGATAACGATCGGTTGAGATACTCGCTTTTTGATAAAATTTTTGCTTAAATAGTACAGGTTCGGCTAAGGTGGCACCCCCTTCTCGACACCAAGTAGGCCTTTCTTAATCAGACTAACGGGGCTGAAGGTATTGTTACATTTTCTATCGTCTGTGTCAAGCCTTTTCTGCGGCCTCCCTCTCCGCTCCCTCCACGCCGGATGTAGATTTGGGTTGCTCCGCAAGAAATGACCTTCACCTAGGATCAACATAGACATACCAAACTACGCCTACTGCATTCTTAATGCACAGTGCATGTTAATTGTTGATACTCAATGAGTTGCGTCGCGGACGGGCAAAATAAAGGCACTGAGGACGGTGGAGGATGGGAATAAAAAACTGAAAAAAAAAGCGGTATTCCAACTTTTAGGCTTGACGCAGCATTCAAAATGCAGTAGGCAAGTTTTATAGGGGGGGGCGTAGTTTGGGCTTTACAGGGCGGGGTGGTGGGGGTAGAATGGGATAGGATGAAGCAGGGACAGGAGCTGACGCCGGGGGAAATTCGGGCGGCGATACCGGAGAGTGGTTTATTCCGCGAGGGGGGGATTCCTTGGCGGATGTCGCCGGTGCCGTTGCGGCTGCCGAGGGCGTTGGTGCGGCAGATGGAGGGTCTGGGGCATGTGTTGGCGCGTTTTCAGGATGCGGCGCAGGGGCTGTACCTAGACTCCCTGTCGGGGAAGGAGGCGGCTTGGTTGGCGCCGATGGCGGAGGCGGGTAAGCCGGCGGAGTTGGTGGAGGCGCAGCGGGCGGCGATGCGGCGAGGGGATTTTCCGCGCGTGATTCGTCCGGACCTGTTGTGGTGCGCGGATGGATTGGCTTTGGCGGAGCTCGACAGCGTGCCGGGCGGCATGGGCACCACCCTGTGGCTCTCCCGCTTATATGCTGCGGCCGGTTATGACGTGTTAGGCGGCGGAGAAGGTATGGCAGAAGGCTTCCGCGCGACCTACCCCGAGGGCATCACCATCGCCGTCTCCGATGAATCCGCAGACTACCGTCCCGAGATGGAATACCTGGCACAGAGTCTGGGAGAGGGCTATACCTGCGCCCGCGCCGAGGAACTCTCCCCCGATCATCCCGGCCCCCTGTACCGCTTCTTCGAACTCTTCGATCTGGACAACATCCCCGCCGCCCGCGCTTGGTTAGCAGCAAGTGCGGCGGGAAAGCTCCGCATGAGCCCGCCTCCCATCGAGCACACGGAGGAGAAAGCCTGGCTGGCCCTCTTCCACATGCCCGGCCTGCAGCGCAGTTGGCAACGCCGCCTGCGCGCGGCGCACCTCGCCCGCCTGCGGCAAATCATCCCCTACGGCTGGATCCCCGACCCCGCCCCCCTGCCCCCGCAAGCCGCCCTTCCCCGCCTGAACCTGCACAGGTGGCAGGACGTCGCCGAGCTGGGACGGCAGGAACGCCGACTGGTCCTCAAGATCTCCGGCTTCGACGAGCGAGCCTGGGGCGGACGCGGCGTGTCCATCGGCCACGACATGCCCGCCGACTCCTGGCGCGACGCCGTGCAGCAGGCCCTGCGCGACTACCCGAACAAGCTGTGGGTGATGCAGGAATTCCGCGAGTCGCAAATCATCAAACACCCCTACTACACCGAGGACGGCAGGCTCGCCCGCATGCAAGGCCGCGTCCGCCTGTGCCCCTACTACTTCCGCCGCGCGGACGGCAGCACCCGCCTCGCCGGCTGTCTGGCCACCATCGCCCCCGCCGACAAAAAAAAGATACACGGCATGCGGGATGCCGTATTAGTGCCTTGCACTGCCGGCTGAACTATGCTAGACTAGCCCCGAATGCAAGCGGAAACACCGGGTCCCGAGGACATCCCCGAGCAAGAACAAGTGCAGGAAGCCGAGCTGGAAAAGCTGGCGGCCCGCACCCGCCGCAGCCTCATCAACCGCCTGAAGGACTGGGAAGACCGCCGCAGCTGGGACGAATTCTACCGCACCTACTGGCGCCTCATCTACTCCATCGCCCTGAAAGCAGGCCTGCGGCATGACGAAGCTTGGGACGTGGTGCAGGAAACCGTCCTCACCATCGCCAAGCAGAGCAAGAAAGAAGCCTATGACCCCGCGCGCGGCTCCTTCAAGATGTGGCTCTGGAACATCACCCGCTGGCGCATCAACGACCAATTCCGCCGCCGCAAAAAAGACACAGCCCCCGCGGGCGACCCGAACGGCGAGGACCCGCGGCATGCCTTGGAAAACTACCCCGGCAACGCAGGCGAGGAATTCGAGGCCGTCTGGGAACGCGAGTGGCAGAAAAATGTCATCAAAGCCGCCGTGGAGCGGGTCAAACAAAAGGTAACACCCAAGCAATTCCAGATATTCGAGTGCAACGTCCTGCGCGGCATGGACGCAGGAGAAGTGCGCCGCAAGCTGGGTGTCTCCATGGCGCAAGTGTATCTGGCCAAATTCCGGGTAGGCGCCGTTTTCCGCAAGGAGGTAGAGTACATCCGCAGCCGCGAAGGGCAGATGTGACTACCCCCGCAGCATGGGTGCCGCCAAGCGCCAGCAAGCCGCGAACGATGATGCGAAATCCTGCGGCCGGCGGCTCAACCACGCATCGATCAGCGCGGGTGGGAAAGGCAGCACCCCCGCAATCTCCGCCGCCGGATAATGCACCCGCCCATCGAAACGTGCCGCATAGAGCGCCACATGCTCCCACCCCGTCTCCGCAGAGGGCGGCAGAGAGCCCAGGCGAATGAGCGGCGCACCGGAGATGCCCAGCTCCTCCTGCAACTCACGCGCAGCCGCCGCCTCGTAGTCCTCCCCCGCGTCCAGATGCCCCGCTGCCGAGGAATCCCACACCCCCGGATGACGATCCTTGAGGTGAGACCGCAACTGCAGCAGGCAATCGCGGTTTTTATTAAATACCAGAATATGCACGGCCCGATGTATCAGCCCCTGCTCATGCACCTCCCGGCGGGTCGCCTGCCGCAGCACGCGGTCCTGCTCATCCACCACATCAAAGAGCTCCTCCTGCCGCTGCGCCACCGCCGCCAGGGGATGCGGGTCGCAGGCATTCGTCAGCTCCACCCACTGCCGCAGCCCCAGCTCCTCCGGCCGCGCCGTGGGCGAGATACCCAAGCGCGCCGACACCGCAGGCCAGTCCACCCCCTCGGGCAACTGCTTGTGCATCTGCTTGCGCCGCTGGGCAAAGCAACGCCGCATCAGCTCATCCATCAACCGATGGTCAAAAGCAGGCAGACTCGCGGGATCCCGCCGCGTCAGCAGCATCACGGTAGAATCGATCTTGGGACGCGGCGAGAAGCACTCCGGCGGCACCACCTTCAGCGCCGTGGGCACCCAGTCCATCTGCATACGCAGTGAAAGCAGCCCGTAGGCATCATCCCCCGGCTGCGCCAGAATACGATCGATGAACTCCTTTTGCAGCATCACCACCGCGCGCGAGCAGGCGCAGGGAGACGTCAAAAAGTTAGCCAAAATCGCCCCACCGGCGGAGTACGGCAGGTTACCGATAAATTTCACCGGCTGCTCCGCAAACAAGCAGCGCGGGTCCCAGGCCGCGCCGTCCGCCCGGTGCACCTCCACCTGCGGGCAATCCGCCCAGCGGCGGCGGTGGTACTCCGCCAAGCGCGCATCAAACTCCACCAAAATGAGCTTACGGCACAGCGGCACCAAATGCTCCGTGAGAGCCCCCGTACCCGGCCCCACCTCCACCACGCAGTCCCCCGGCTCAATCTCCAACCGGCTCACAATCCACCGGGCCACATTCTCATCCACCAGAAAATTCTGCCCCATGGACTTGGAGGGCGTCAGCCCCAGCTCCTCCAGCACTGCCTTGATCTGCGTTGCGTTCATCTGCCGCCCATTGTACCGCCCCGCCCCGAGCTTGGCAAGCCTATTCGGACGCGCCGTCAGAGTTTTTCAGACAGGGATCATACACCCCCAAAGTTTACACCCCCTGATCGCATACTTTCTACTATATACAATGGACTGGTTTAACTCTTGCAATGGAAGAGTTCATTCTTTCTCGTGTCTGGGAAGTGCCTCCATTTTTTTCACGAAGTAGCGGTACAGAGGTTCGTAAAACTCATCTCCGTCAGCTCCAAGGTAAAGCTCAAGCCTTGATCGCTCGGGCCCGGCCAGTTGAAGCTGAGGAGGGGCCTCATGATCATCATCAACGTCTATGGGCTCCCATTCGCACAGTTGCATCTCCATCTCGCGAGTCTTCGGATTATATATATAGCATCCGTCGCCTCGGCTTGGGTAACCTATACGGTTTGGGTAACCTATATTATCCTCATCAGTGATAAAAATGATACGGTTATTAGCCACAAGCATTACAGGTTCCGATAGGTCCGTGAGGCAAATGCAAACGAAATCCCCATCATACGTCACAAGATTCACACCGGAGGTAATGGTTAAGGGGAAATAATACCACATCATTCCTCCTATAGATATTCGACCTATGAAACCCAAGGCGACCATGGCCACACTCCATGTGCAACACAAAACGGCTACCACTACGAAGATTCGTCTGAGCAACACCTTCATACTTGTTAATAATATAATAAATCGTTCGGCAATGAGCACCGAATCTTATTAGCCTGCTATATGGTTTTAATCACAATTGAATAGATCCTTCACCTGACAGAGGCAGTCCATCTTCCCAAGAATGATATAACGCATATGGAGTACCTACATCTACACGGCTTCCTAAATGCATGCCAAATAAGGTGTGTACCTTTCTCTGACTCACCTACCCGGGGTAATTCCGAATTCGTGTGCGGGGAGGGTGATTGGTACTGCGGGAATGCGGAAATCATGGTGATGGATGGCTTTTATCTGAGTTTACTTGGTTCCGGACTCGGAGCAAGCAGAAAGTGGGTCATTCTTTCTATCTTGCTCATGGGCATGGTACTGCCTACGGCACTCTATGGCTCCATTCCAGTTTGAACAGCGGACCCGGCCCTCTGAGACCACAGTTCCCATAGATCTCGTATGCGCAATCACTGACTTCAACCCGGAAGCTCGAGAAGTCGATATCCTTTTCATCCCATGCTTCATATTCATAGTCAACCGTTCGAATACCATCTGTCGCACTGAGTGCATTATATTTGTGCAGGTAGGTGAACACGATACCGACCAGAGGAACGTATGAAATATAGTGCACCACTTTCCTGTTGTACACACTCACGCCGTGCTGAGATACTATGAGTTCGTTGCCGGAATAGACAAGAGTTCCGATAATCTGGCATGCATAGGCAGCCGGAAGAAAATATAACCATATTACTGTCCTTTTCATGACACACTAGGCGTTATCCTCGTTTCAAGGCCTGAAAACCGGCATCACCACACCCTCCACTCTGCATTATTCCTTGTATAGGGGTTGTCATTTGTGATAAAACAGAAGCATAGACATTTTATTATAATTCACACCCGAAATCCTCAATGCTCATCTTTGCCTGGGGGTGCCCCAATTTCGCGGCCTTCAACCACCATTTTATTGCATCCGGTTTTGACTCTGTCGTGCCGTATCCATGAAAGTAACAAATGCCGAGTTCAAACATTGCTTCCACGTGACCTTGTTCGGCTGCCTTTTGAAACCATATGAAGGCGAGGTCATCAGACTGTTCCACAACGATTCCTAAATTATAGAACTCCCCCAGTTTATATTGAGCAGCTGCATTCCCTTTGATTGCGGCTTTTTCGTAATACTCGTGAGCCGTCACTAATGACCTTTTAATCCCCAATCCGAACTCTGCGCACTGGGCATACAAAAATTGAGCTTCGGGATTTCCTGATATAGCTTCCTTGTAAATCCTAGATGCATACAACACCTCTTTCGATGCGTCGGATGTCATTAGACTATCATTTTCAGCAAATACAGGAATAGCATTGCTGACTATCATGCCGATAAAAGGCAATATTCCAAGTAATATTTTCATAAGACAATCATTACATTCCGAATCCTTTACTTCTTTCTGATACGTCATTATTGTCTGCTTTCATAAGACGAGATCTTACGCCCCCTATGCAAAGCGAAATGTATATTAATTTTTCCATGAAGGAATCATTTTGCAAAAAGTATTCACCTCGTCTTCTGATAAGAGATGTTTGAAATTGTAGATTAATAGATTACCCTTTGCTATGGAAAACGGAAAGTTGTTATATAAGGAACAGCCAAGGCATCTCCCATCGGCATTGCGTGCAACTTTCCCATCGGTATTGCGTACTTTCATTGAATATCCATTGAGGTTTTTCTCATTTGACGGACGATAATTTGCTCTGCGTCCATGAATCAACACCGGGACAGTCGCTTTCTCGATAGCTTCGATGAGATGATGCCGGTTTTCCTCCGGTACGTCTAACACCAACACCGTCTGTCCTCGGTAGTCAACGGTTATAATCTTTTCGATTGCTTTGTCATTATAATCACTACAAGAAGCGCTTATGAGCGAGCAGGCAAATAACAGAATATGTCGGATCTTTTTCATACTTTTACTTCATTAATGAGGGTAACCTCGCAAGCATTCATCATAGTTTTTTCTATCATTTGTTTGACAAGGTCTTCATTTTTCTGCTTAACTTATAAAAACCCATAAATTCCATCGCATCAAATTGCGTCCATCTCCCATCCGCCTGGTTGTAGTGGCGGTAGTTGTAGTAGACAAGGCCGAGTTCGGTGTCGTTGTACACGCTGCTCCATTGGATAGGCTGGCCAACACTACCGCTTGCTGTCACGCTGCCGTAGGGCGTGTAGGTGTAAGCCGTCTTGATGTAACCGTCCGAGCCGAAGACCTCGCAGATGTTTTTCGTGAAATCCCGGCCGTAGGTGTACCACGTGCCGTTCTTCTGAATGGCCAGGGGACGCGTGGCGACTTCCTCCGTCGAATCCGGATGGATCTCGTACTCAGCAACAATCAGCTGAATACTCCTATCTCCCTTGAAGGTTACCGGGCCAACCTCCTTCTTGCATGCGGCCGTAAGGTTGCAGCGTTTATGTATCTTGCTCACGATGGTAACTTCTGTGTATTTTCGCCCATCAGACTGACGCAATCAAGGCTGTTTATCCGAATTGGTACAACCTACTCTTCGGTGAAACGGGATAAAATCCCCAGTTCAGCACAGACGGACAGCCAAGGCTCGAGGTCGGCGGGCGGCCCCGCCGTGCCCGGCAGCTCAAAGATGACGGCTCCCGTCCCGGCGGTCCGCACGGAGCGTTCCAGCTCTGCGCGGAATTGCTCGGGGGGCAGTGACTGAGCACGGTGCGCCGGAGAGGCGAGGCTCACGATCAGGTGCCCCGCCTCATCGCGGCGGACGACGGCATGCAGCATTGAGCATCCGCGCGGGAGCGTGTGTATGCCGTTCAACTCGAACGGGGTGCACTGCGCCTTCTGCAGCTCACGGATGGCCTTCGCCTGCTCCAAGAGTTCCTCACCGCTCTGTCCGACCTTATTCCGGAGAGCGGGATCCGCCCCGCCGTCGATCAGCAGGTGCGCGATTTCGAGTTCTCCGCAGCGTGCAGCTAGGTGCAAGGGAGTGTTGCCCCGCGCATCGCGGGCATTCGGATCCGCCCCGCCCGCCAGCAGCAGCGGGCAGGCCCAGTGCAGGGCCCGATGCGCAGCGGCGGCATGCAGCGGAGTCTGCCCCTCGGCATCGGCAAGATTGGGATTCGCCCCCAGCTCCAGCAGAGTGCGCAGGCGGGTTTCACTCCCCTGCTCCAGCGCCCTTCGGAGCAGCGTGCAGCCCTCGGCATCCTGCCTGTTCACATCCGCCCCGGCCTTGACCAAAAGCTGCACAGCCACCGGATGCTCGCAGGCCACGGCCGCATCCAACGGGCGTTGGCCCTCGGCATCGGGCACCTCCGCATCAGCCCCGGAATCCAGCAGCAGACTCAGGCACTCAACATGCCCTCGGGCCGCCGCAGCCCACAGGGGCTCCCGCAGGAAGCATCTCCTCGCCCCCACCTCCTCGGGGAGCCGCTCCAGAAGCGCCCGCAGACAGTCTGCATGCCCCTCAAGAGCCGCCCGCTGCGCCGAACGCGCATCGGCGACGGCTCCGGCAGTCAACAAGGCACGCACGCAGTGCTCGTGACCATTGAGGGCTGCGAGCTCCAGCGGTGTGATTCCGGTGCGACTCCGCGCATTCGGATCCGCCCCGGCGGACAGCAGCGCCGCCAGCTCGGCCTCATCACCGCACTCCGCTGCCAGATGCAGGGGCGTCCAGCGGTCACCGAGCGGCAAGGTCGGCTCTTCCGCCAGCAGAGACTGCGGCAACTTTCCGGGAGACACACTCATTTCGACCTCGCCGAGAATGTTTCTGCCGTACTCATCACTCGGCCTCTCATCCAGATAAAAATCCCACAGCTTCACTGACGCCAGCGCCGCAGACGGCTGTTGCCGCGAGTCCAGCATGTCCCTCAGATAGCGCATCACCAAGGGTCGCTCGCGCTCATAAACGCCCGAGTCGTACGCGACCTCCATCCCCAGCTCGGCCAGGCTTCGTTCGATGTAGGCCTTGCAGGCATCCGCCCAGCGTGGGCAGTCCAGCATGTCAAAGCTGAGGGTGAAGGGGCTGGCCTCCCGCCGCAGGCAAAGACCGTAGGCGCGAGCGATGAAGCGGTCGGCCTCCTCCGGGCTGATGTCCGTTGAAAAGAGGATGCGATAGCCGGAACCACCTTCATCGCCGCGCATTCGCTTAGCATCGAGAACAGCCAAGCACCGGCCCTCCCTGCCGTAGGTATCAATCACGTGCGTCACCTCTCGACTGCGTCCGTCCGCAAGCCGGACGGTGGATTTCGCCCCCTCCGTCTGCGGTTTCTCAAACATGGCGGGGAAACCCGCATCCACCTTGAAAAATGCAAGAGATGCCCCGCAGAGCAGTACAATCAAGCAATTGTTCCGGTTCATAACTTCGTTGTCAAATGCGCATTCGTTTCATCTTTCAATACCGTCAGCCTTTCTCTGACTCACCTACCCGGGGTAATTCCGGATTCGTGTGCGGGGGGGGGGATTATCTCATGTTCGGGTAGTACTTGTCAACTCTTTGTTCGCGAATTCGGAGCGGGGGTGGGCGTCCCGAGCCTCGCGAGGGCTCGGAGTGCTGCACGATGTGCTCGCCTCTTTTGTCATCCGAGGCTGATCAGAGCCTTCTCGGATCTGAAAGAGAGAAACGAGACCAACGACGTAAAGGAGCAGCAGGATCAGGGTGTACAAGAGTATCAGCAGCATTCTGAGCAGGAGAAGAGAGCGAAAATGCCTTTTTTCAGCAAAGGAGAAGAGTTTCCTTTTACCGGCGTATAAAACGTCAATAATAAAATATAACACAACCCACTGAACCATCAGCACCGATGCAGCGGTCAGCGGCTCCTTCGAAAACAGAAGGAATAACAGGATAGATTGCGGAAGGTCGATGAGAAAAAGTATCGCCCTGCAACAAAACATGGTATCCGGGTCCTTTTCTGAAATGAACGCTGAAAATGCTATGGCCGCAAGCCATGGCAGGAGAAAAGGGACGTGTATCAACAAACCGAATATTATCAGAAAACCCATGAGAGGTGCTTATTAATTAGGTTTTTGTTGCGATTATGCACCCAAACCCATTGGAAATCAAGCCCGGAAGGATTTTCGTCCTGAGGTGTGTCCGAAAAAGCGAGTACACCATAGTTGCCGCGCCCGTCCGTGGCCGTCTGCGTGATACCCGTGGCGGTGTAGGCCCGGGTGAAGAAGCTTGTGATGCCCTGATGATCAGTCTGCGATGTGGTGAAGCCATCCACGACCCGAGCGGTAGCCGCGAGGGTGGAGGTGGGGATGGTTCCGGTATGCAGGCGAGTCATACTGTCATTGTTCGTCTTTGTCCGAGGAGGGTATTATACGGGAAGTTTCATCTATTGAGCCTATGATAATAAACGAGGCTCGGCTCCGCAAGTCAAAACAACATGATGACACAATTCCAGGGTATGCCTTTCTTCGGCATATCGGACGAGCTCGGAAAGAGGCCCATGCTACAGGCGCCTCAGCGGGGAGGCAAGAGACGAGGCTCCGAAAATTCCCTTAGCAAAATGTGTAGAAAAGGAAGAGGCGAAAACGTACATACGGGTGAGGACATTCCCCACCATCATGAAACCCATACACTTGCTCACCGCCATCTCCATCCTTGCCGCCCTGTCGCCCCTCCCCGCGCAGGAATGCACGGACGGGACATGCAGCCTCCCCGCGACTGCCACGGCAGGACGCTATGCCGTGCTCTCCCCCGTGGGCAAGAGCAACATCCCGCAGATCAAGCAAGCCGCCCGCTTGGACACCCTGAGCGGGAAAACCATCGCCCTGGTCGGCGGCAGCTTCATGGCCTACGTCACCCACCCCGAGCTCAAGAGGCTCATCCAAGAGGCCTACCCGAACACCAAGGTACTCGTACTCAACGAGATAGGCTCCGCCGGCCCCTGGCCCGGCCCCGGAGTAGTGCGCAGGCAGAAAGACGAATTCGTGGCACGCCTGCGAGAGCTGAAGGTGGATGCCGTGATTTCGGGGAACGGCGGCTGCGGCCTCTGCACCCCCAAGGAAATGGGCTCCTGCATTGCAGCGGAGTACGAGGGCATCCCCTCCGTCATGATTGCCGCCCCCGGCTTTACGACCCAAGCGCAGAGCGCCGCCCGAGCGGCAGGCGTGCCCATCCCCCGCGTGGCAGAATACCCGGGAGCCTTCTCCGCCCACACCCACGACGAGCTGCGGGCCAACACCCGCAAAGTGCTGTGGCCGCAGATTCGGAAAGCCCTCACCGAGCCCCTCCGCAAGGACGAGCTTGTGAGCAGCGAGCAAGGCACGGACGGCATCGTCTTTACCGGCAGCCTGCAGCAGGTGCAGGACTACTTTGCCGAACAAGGGCAAACGGACGGGCTCCCCATCACCCCGCCCACCCGAGAAGCGGTGGCAGAGTTCCTCAAGTTCTGCGATGCCGCCCCGGATACCGTAGTGGCCAAGGTACCGCCCTCCTACCGCGAGGTCACGGTGCAACAAGTAGCCGTCAACGGCGTCATGGCAGGCTGCCCGGCGGAGTACATGCCCATCCTGATTGCCTTCACCAAGGCCATGACCAACGGAGATTTCCGGCGCACCCTGGCAAGCACCCACGCCTGGACCCCCTATTGCTGGATCAACGGCCCCATTGCACGGCAGTTGGGCCTGGACAGCGGGCAGGGAGAGATCTCCGACCAACGCAACGCCGTCATCGGACGCTTCATCAACTTGGCCATGCTCAACTTCGGCGGCTACTACATCAAACAAAACCGCATGGGCACCTTCGGCTACCTGATGCCCTGGTGCCTAGCGGAGGACGAAGCGACGGCCCTGAAACTGGGCTGGCGGCCCTACCACATGCAGCAGGGCTTCAAGGTGAACGAAAACACCCTCACGGCAGCCTCCGCCCTCTGCTGGGGCAACAACCTGGCCCCGGCCTGCACTGATGCGCAGCAGATCATGGAAATGATGGCCTGGGATGCTACGGAGAAACAACAATTCGCCGTCGGCAGCGGCACGCCCTTTGTCTACAGAACCTTCCTGGTAACAGGTTATGTAGCACGCGACCTGGCACAAAAGTACAAGAGCAAGGAAGCCCTGGAAGCCGCACTCGTCAAGACGGCCCGGGTTCCCCTGGAGCAGCGCACCATGGCCAACTACCTAGGGAATCCCGGCAGTGCCTTCAACCCGACCACCTACCCCATGAGCCGCCATGCCCGGAAAATAGCGGAAAAAGAGGGAGCGGAAGAAACACGCACCCCCGCTTGGCTGAGCTGGTCCGGCAAGGAGAGCATGCAAACGGTGCCCGTCATGCAGCTCGGAAAATCCTCCTTCCTCATCACGGGAGATGAGAACAGAAACAAGACCATGTGCCTGCCCGGCGGCGGATTTGCCACGGTGAAAATCGAGCTACCCGAGCGGTGGGATGCCCTTATGGTGGCGAAGGGGTACGAGCCCCTCAAGAGCTTCTACCTGAAGACGGACATAGAGCCGACCGTCCACAGAACCGGTGCCCCCGCCCCCCGCAGGGAAGGTGCCCCGACCGAACGGAGAAAGCGCTGATAACGGACCATCGCAACAGACGCAAAAAAGCGGGTGCCACATCCCGAAGCTCGGGGGTGGCACCCGCACTGTAGGGGCATGCTGCCCGCTTAGGACTGCTTATCGGACCAGACCGTGTAACGCTTGCCGTCCCACTGCACAGCCTTCACCTCCGTGGTACCCTCCGGGGCAAACACCATGGTAGAGGCTTGATCCTCCTGACCGAGACCGCGCAGCGAGATGCGCACGAGCTTCTTGCCTGCGTAGGCCTCGAAAGCCACGGCATTCTTCCACTGATCCGCCGGAACGGTGCAGTACGGCACCTTGTAACGCTTATCCGCCTGGGCATTGAACGTGAAGGACGGCGAAGGCACGACGGCGGCCTTGTCCTTAAAGATCTTCACATTGTTGCCGTTGATGTAATAGATGACAGACGAATCCGGCTTGGGGAACCTCTCCATCTCCTTGAGCGCGACAGCGCACATTGCGGGGGTAATGGTCACCTGGTGGCTGGAGTAGTCATTCACCATGCGGTTCATGGGGGCCAGAATGCCCAGTTTCACGAAGAACTCTCTGAAGTTCAGCTTAGCGGACTTGCAGGCCTCCACCGTAAAGCGCACGCGAAGCTGCCCGTGCGGCGTCTTGGAGTAGTCCTTCAAACGAGAAGCCTGATGGATGCGGGCGTAGAACTTCTTATCCCCGCGCGCCACGGAATTGTAGAGCTGGAGCTGCCAGAGCGGACACACCGTCACGAAAGCGTCACCCGTGCCCTTGCTGCCATCGTTATCCGGCCCCTTCATGTACTGCCAGAGCTGGCGGTCCACCAACGCATCATTGATGTACTGGTCCATACGGCCGCCCATGATGGCACCGATGCCGCCGTAGCCGCCGATCACCTCGTGCTCCAAGCGCAGCTTCTTGGGCGAGAGGATGTACTGACTCCAAGCGGAGTAGATGTTGTTCGTCACCTCCGTGGTACCGGCCCACATGAGGGCGGGACGCACCTGGTTCACATGGCCGAACTCATGCGCCACGCCCCAGCCGTGATCGCGCAGCAGGTCGATCTGCGTGATACCCTTGAGCGCGTTCACCGTAAAGGCCGCGCCGAGGCCGTCCGCGTGCATGAAACCGCCCTGCATCGAGCGGCCGAGCACGTGGTTGCCCGGGTGGCAGTTGAAGATGTCCCAGCCCATGATCTCGTGCTCCGCCTCGATCACGCGGTCGTAAATGCGCAGCAGCTCCACGCCGTCATCCGGGCAGAACTCACGCAGGCGGGCCACATCGAAAGCGAGCTGCACGCGCTCCCCCATCAGGTCCAGGATGGGCGAAGGAGTCTCCGCCAGCATCTTCTTCCAAGTCTCATTGCTGTCCGCACGAGTGAAGACACCGCTGATCGCGCCGCCCTCGATATCCACGGTAATGGTGGGCGCCTCGGCAGGCTTCTCGGAACGGTAATCGATGTAACCCAAGCCCTCGTTGGCGATGGTGATCTCATTCACCCCGGGCTTGAGGGCGTACTCCTTCTCCTGCCCGTTGTCAACGTTAAAGTTACGCGTGCGCAGGCAAACGGGCGACTCCGGCGTGCCGGTGAGGGTAATCTTCACCTTATCCCCCGGACGGAAATAGATACCGGTGGGGTTCTCGAACTTGGAGTAATTGCTGATCTTGTAGATCTCCCGCACCTTCTCCAGCGGCATGTAGGCGTGGAAAACGCGGTGACGGTAGTTTTTCTCCGTGTTCTTACCCACGTTCAGACCGGAGACATCCGTACCCTTGGGCACGGCGGCGGAGACGTTGCCGGCGCAGGCCACAGCGAGCGCACCGACTAACAGGAAACGAGTGATGGCATTCATATTATTTCAACAGTTTGAGGATTTGCGGTTTATCTGCGGCGTAATCGGCAGCCGTCTTGCCTGTCTTGTCCTTGGCGGAGACATTGGCCCCCTTCTCCAACAGGAACTTGACGGCCTCCGGCTTACCGGCCTTAACCGCCACGATGAGGAGCGGCTCATCCTTGTAGAGAGCAGCGTTGACATCAGCCCCGGCCTCCACGAAGATACCCATGGCCGTCGTGTTGCCGCGCATCACCGCCATGATCAGAGGCGGCCCGAAGCCCTTCTTCTTGGTAGACGGCGCGAATTCGGGCTGCGTTGCACCGGGCAGGAGCGACTTGAGCACATTGTTGCGACCGTACCAGAGAGCCTCGTGAATCGCCGTAGCCCCGTTCTGCTGCTGCACATCCGTCTTGCCGCCCTTGGCGACCATCTTGGAGATCAGCTCGGGGCCTGCCTTCACAGCGGCCACGTGCATGGCCGTCTTTGCACTCGGCCCCACCCAGTTCGGGTCGGCACCGGCATCCACAAGAGCCTCAGCGGCCTTCATGCGGCCCTTGTTCAAGGCATAGGTCAGCAGCGTATCCGCGCCGTTGTTCACCAAGGCATTCGGGTTCACGCCCATAGAGGCGGCCTGAGCCACGAAGTCCTCATTGCCTGCGTCAATCTCCGTGGCCACCTGCAGCTCCTTGGCGCGCTTAGCCTCACCGGCCTGCAGCAGCTTACGCAGCTCCGCCTTCTTGGCCAGTTGGGAGGGAATCTTGCCATCGGCGTCCTTGGCCAGGCAATCGGCACCGGCCTTCAGCAGCATCTCCGCCGCCTCATCCTTGCCGGCAGAAGCAGCCAAATGCAGGGCCGTGCGACCCAGCTCATCCACCGCAGAGGGGGATTCGCCCGCCTTCAGCAACTCGGACAGCTTCTCCGTATCACCGGCTTCCGCCGCCTCAAAGACGCTGAAGACCGCATTGCTGCGCTTCATCCACTTTTTCAAATCTGCGGAGGCAGCAGCAGCAGGCTTGGCATCCTTCGCCTGCGGCTTCTTCCCCTTAGCTTTGGGTGCGGCAAGTGACAAACCGCCCAAAGCGCAGCACATCGCTAAAACGTATGGTAATGTCTTCACGGTACTGCGGGCATGATACTGAATTTCACCCCCTCTGTCGATAAAAAAATGCGCCAGGAGCCGAAAAAATGTGTTCGAAATGCCGCAAAAGTCTCTTTCTGCGGCGTTTTCCTCCCCTTTCGGCAGGAAAAATGGCAAAGATGAAAAATCAGCTTGACAGCTTGGAAGGAAAGAGTAGAATGGAGGGCGTGAATTTTCTCCATACCACACTGCTGATGGCGGCGGCATGCCTCATGTCACCGGGAATGGCGCAAGCGCAGGCCCCGCAGGCGGCACAAGCAGCCGGGGCCGTGGCGTCCGGGCTGACTAAGGTTGCGTTTCAGAACGCCCAACCGAAGCTCGGGGCGCAGTACTACATTGTCTTGATCTCCGCCCCTTGGTGCGGGCCGTGCCACCGCACGATGCCGAGTGTGGTGAAAGCCTATGAGGAGATGAAGAAAGACGGCCGCGTGGAGCTCATCTGCGTATGCGATGCCACGCCGGAGAAAGCCATGGAATACATCCGTCAGTACGGCGGCAGCTTCCCCCTGACGACCACGAAGGACCCCGGCATCTGGAAAGTAGCCGGGGTAGAGAAACCGCAGTATGTACCGCACTGCACGATACTGACGCCGGAGGGCAAGCCCCTGTTCCGGGGCAACGGTGCCAAGGTAGCGGAGTGGCGCAGCCTGACGATTGAGTCGGGGACCACCCCGCAGAAGGCGCAGTAAGCCCCCCCCTCATCGGCCGTGGTAGTCCGTATCCACCGTCAGGGAGAGGAGGCGGAAGTCAAACACCCCGTCGCAGCGGAGGCAGAGGCTCTGTGCCGTGGCGGGTGCGGGCACGAGTGACAGGCGAACTGCCCCCGTGAAGGGGTAGCTCAGGTGCTCTCGCGCGGGGTCGAAGGTCTCCCAAGGCGCATCGGACGAGCAGCGGAAGAGGAAAGCGGGGTCGCTGTCCAGCAAGCGCAGCTTGGCGCGCCCGAATTGTCGCACGGCGTTGAAGTCCGCATCCTGCTCCAGCGGCATGGTTTGCAGCCGGGCCACTGCCGCAGCCCCCACGGTAAAGCGTTCCCCCGGCGCGCCGGAGGGCAGGCTCAGCTCGCCTGCGGCACCCACCTGAGCGCGCACGGCTTCCTGCGGCTTCCCCTCCGGGAAGACCAGCACCCGCAAGCCCGCCAAATGCGGCACGGTGGCGCATCCCTCGGCATCTGCCGCCACGGTGCAGGTGCCGTCCGTGTAGGTCTCATCCTGCATCATGCGCTCCAGGCTCACGTCCCCGGTCTCGGCATGCTGCACGGCCAGCCACAGCTCCTCTCCGCTGCCGTCCTCCGCCGGCAGGGTCGCCAGATCCAGCACACGCCGCCCCTGCAGCACCCAATGTTGCCAAGCCACGACCTGCTGCGCAATGTCAAAAGTCAGCACCGCCAGCGAGCCATCCCCCAGCACGGCGCAGATGTAGGTATTATCCGTGCGCAACGGAGCCCAGCGAACGATGCCGGACTCAAAGAGGTGCTCCGCCAGCAGGGAGGCATCGGTGGAGGTGTAGCCGTCCGCCTCCAGCTTGTAGGAGATCTCGCGCAGACGCTTCCCCCCGCTGCGGGCAAAGAAGACGGTATTCTCCACCGCGACGGCGGGCAACATGGCACTGCCCACCGAGGAATGGCGGGTGAAGACCGCGTTCGAGGCCGTCACCGCCGAGCCGTCCGCTGCGGCCAGGGTCCACTCGCTCTCCGTGCTGCCCACCAGCAGGGAACGCGCGGGGCACAGCCAACAGATACGGCTTTGGTCCGGCGTGGAGAGGGTGAGGTGCAAGGCCGCGTCATCCTGCGAGCTGACGCCGAAGTTACCGAAGTCATCCACGGCACTGGCCAGCAGCGTGGTGGGGCAGCCGTCCATGCCGCCCAGCCACAGGCGGCCTTGGTGAAAGCAGGTAAAGCGCGGATAACCATTCAGGACCCCGAAGGCCCCGAAGCTCCAGTCGCGGGAGAAGGCACTGCTCAGCGAGTCGCCGTAGTAGCTGAGCACCTCCGCCGTTGCGCGGTGGGCATCTTGCACGGATGCAATACGCAGCGTGTACCGGCGCGTGGCGGAGAGCGTACACAGGGTAACACAGGCAGGCACGGTGAGTGCCGAGGCGGAGCGGCAGACCAGCAGCAGGCGGCAGGGGCGTTCCTCGCACCCCGTCAGGGCCCAGTTTTGGCGGTTGGAGAAGGCATCCTGCGAGAAGTCCTTGATGCGAGTCCAGCTCCACAGGCGGTAGTTGTTACCCCGGGTGATCAGGGAGTCATAGGAACGCAGTAGCTCCCAGTGGGCATTCCACTCCCCCGTTGTCTGTATCTCCCAATCCCCGCAGACCTCGATGGGCGCGCCGTTCACCGGTCGCATCGCCCCGGGGAAGAAGAAGGTCGGGTAGTCTGCGGGGTCTGCGCTTCCGCAGTAATCATCTGCGGTATACAGGCGTATGCAGGTGTAGAAGTGGTAGTACTGCGTTGCGCTGTCCTGCACATAATAGCAGCGCCCCGGGATGGCCGTCGCGCTGCTGAGGTCCGGCAGGGGCACGGCTGCTGTGTCAAAGGTTCGGCCGCGAAAAAAGCTGCGGGCGGGGATGGGTACGTTGACCATCACCGGCTCACGCCCCTCCATCTCCGCCGTGAAGGGGGTTGCTGCGTCTTCGGTCTGCAGCTGCGCCGTCAGGCCGTCTGCGGCGGGTTGCAGACGCAGGGCCGCCTCCTGCGGCAGGTAGGATGCGCGAGGAAAGGGATCCGGCAGCAGTTCGCGGACGATCCAGTTATCATCCGCATAGCGGCAAAGCAGCATGGGCGGGTGCAGCGGTGTGGTGGCGTACACCACATCGTTGATCCGGCACATGCGCAGCTCGCGGAGCATCTCAGGGGTGTTCCAGGGCACCGGCACAAAGTCCCGCCCATCTGCCATGCGCACGAGCACCCCGCCCCGGTACACCCGCATGGCTCCGGGCCGCAGCTCCAACAGCAGTGCATCCGATGTCGAGAAGCGGAAGGGAAACAGGCGCACCGCCGTCCCCTCCACGGCAGCCACCAGGTGCGTGCCCCGCCGCCGTCGCAGTCCGCCGTAGGGCTGCACCACCAGGTTCTGCAGCTGCGCGGCCCCGCGCCGGTACGCCTGCAAGTCGAAACGGGAGGAAAGCCAGGGAGTGAGCTCACCGGAAGTGAAGCCCAACGTGATTGATGTGTATTGCATAGCCCCATTCCATCACCCTTGTAGCCCCTCTGCAAGGCCCTGCAGCCCCCCACTGCCGCATAATGACACACTAAGACACTCTGCAGGCTCGCAAATCTCCCCGTTTTAGGGTATAATAAACGGCGTGAAGAAATGTCAAATTTGCGGTAAGCGTGCAACCATGTTCCTGACCCAGATCATCGAGGGTAAGGTAACAGAGCTGGCGTTGTGCGCTGCCTGCGCAGAAAAAAAGGGGCTGTTTGACCCTCAGAATCTAACTTTTGCCGAACGCTTGTTCCCGGAAAAGTTCCGCACTCGTGTGGAGGAGCTTGTCCGTGAGCTGGCGGGGGAGGAGACGCCGTTCTCTGCCGGGGCGAAGCATAAGCCGCAGGTGCCGGATATGCTGACCCGGTGTCCCATATGCGACTTTACGCTGGAGAACTACCGCAGCAGTGGCCGGCTGGGCTGCCCGGAGTGTTACCGGGTATTTGCCGGCGAGTTGAACCCGGAGACAACGGCGAATGAGTCGGAGGATGACAGTGTACCCCCCAACGTGCAGCGCGCCCGCTTGGAGCAGGAGCTGCAGCAGGCCATCTCTCGGGAGGACTTTGAAAAGGCAGCTCAGCTGCGCGACCAACTCAAGGGGCTCGAGTCATGATAAGCAAAAGTCTCATCAAAACCCTGACGCAGCCCCCGCACTGGATCGACCGTCCGAATGATACGAACGAGATCATCCTGGGGACGGTGGGCCGCTTGGTGCGCAATATCTCCGGCTGTGTTTTCCCCGGTTGGAGTACGGAGGAGCAGCGGCGCGAGGTGGCGGAGAAGGTGGTGCCTGCCATCCGCAAGCTGCCGGGCCAAAAGGCCGCTTATGACCTCCCGATGGAGGAGATTCCGTATGAGTTGCGCCGCCTGATGCGGCTGCACCGCCGCCTCAGTGCCGTGATGTCCGCCCGGGGGGCCGGCTGCCACCTGATCTGCAACCCCAACCGGGATGAGGTATTCATGGTGAACGAGGAGGAGCACATCGCCTACCACTGCTTCCGCCCCGGCAACGATATGCCCCGCGTGCTGCGCCGAATCCGGGAGACGGCGGGCAAGCTCGACAAGGCTCTGCCGATAGCGAGGAACGAGAGCCGGGGGGTGCTGACCTCCTGCCCGGAGGACTGCGGGGACGGCACGGTCTTCTCCTGCATCCTGCACCTGCCGGCACTGGACATCGCGGGTTACATGCCGCAGGCCGCTCGCGCCGCAGAGCAGCTGGACTTGGGCATATGCCCATATTACCCCATGCACCACAACCGGAACTCCGGCTGCGGTATCTACACCCTCTTCTCGGGCATGAGCCCCCTGGGCCATACGGATGAGGTAGCTGCCAATCTGGCGACAATCGCTTCCCGCTTGGCAGAAAAGGAGCGGATGATGCGCAATGAGCTCTACCGTACTGCCCTTCCGGAGTTGGTGGACCGCATCCACCGCTCCTACGCCATTATTTCCTACGCCCGCCTGCTCTCCTTTGAGGAGGCTGTCGATCACATGTCCATGATCAGTCTGGGGCTGGACATCGGCTGCCTCGGGTTGGCGGATGAGTCCGAGATCCCTCACCTTCCCTTGCTGATGTTCGGGGCGGAAGTTTCCACCCCGGCCATGAACCTCTGCATGATGGAGAATCATTCGGACCCCGGCAATATGCATCTCTTCCTGCGCAGCGACCTCGTTCGTTTCTACATGCAGGGTATTGTTACGAAAGAACTTTTTATCAACGAATCCAATGAATAATTACACACCGAGAGCACAGCATGTGCTCAGTCTGGCAGCTCGGGAAGCCGACCGCTGCCACCACGATTACATCAACTCTGAGCATCTGTTGCTCGCTATGTTACGCCTGGGGCACGGGGGTGCCGTCACTGTCATGGAGAGTGCCGGTATCGACCTCCGTCAGCTCAATAAGGACCTCCGCGACCTCATTGTCCCCGGAGCGGCTACAGGAAGAAGCGAGGGCACGCAGCCGCATACCCCGCGCGTCAAAAAACTCATTGTTACCGCCGGTACGGAGGCGCGCGAAATGCAGCACGCTTTCGTGGGCACGGAGCACTTTCTGCTGGCGATGCTGAAGGATGAGGACGGTCTGCCCTTCCGCGTTCTGAAGAAGTTCGGCCTTACCTATGACAAGGCGCGCACCATTGTCATCGAGGACATCTCGCCCGGAAACGAGGCCGATGATTCGAACGTCGGCAACATGCTCAACCGGGATGATCCTGCTCAAAATCATCAGGATGATGATGACAAGCCGGCGGATGACAACAATCAGCCGGATGATGACGATGACGATGATGAAGAGGACGTCAACTCCTTCCTGCATAACAACCGTAGGAACATGCGCTCCCCCCGCCGCACGCACTTGCCCGCCCTGACTGCCTTCGGGCGTGATCTGAACGCCAGTGCCTCCAAGGGGCAGATGGACCCAGTCATCGGCCGCGACAAGGAGCTTGAGCGTGTCATCCAAATCCTCTGCCGCCGCACCAAGAATAACCCCGTGCTGCTCGGGGAGGCAGGCGTGGGCAAAACCGCCATCGTGGAGGGTCTCGCCCAGCGCATCGTGGCCGGGGATGTGCCGGACTTTTTGCTGGATAAGCGTATCATTTCCCTGGATCTGCCCCTCATGGTCGCCGGTACCAAATATCGCGGCCAGTTCGAGGAGCGTATCAAGGCCGTCATGGACGAAATACGCCGGGACAACAACGTGATTCTCTTCATCGATGAGATGCACACCCTCATCGGCGCAGGCTCGGCAGAGGGCACCATGGATGCCTCCAACATCCTCAAACCCGCCCTCTCCCGCGGTGAGTTGCAGACCATCGGTGCCACCACGGTTAAAGAATACCGCCGCCGCATTGAGAAGGATGCCGCCCTCGAGCGCCGCTTCCAGCAGGTACAGGTGGGTGAGCCGAGTGTGGAGGACACCGTGCAGATCCTGCGCGGCATCGCCCCCCGCTATGAGGAGCACCACCATGTGCACTACACGGAGGAGGCCCTCCGCGCCGCTGCCTCCCTCACCAAACGCTACCTGGCCGACCGCTTCCTGCCGGACAAGGCCATCGATGTGCTCGATGAGGCCGGCTCCATGCTGCGGGCAAAGCGCATGATGCGTCCCCCTCACCTCAAAGAGCTGGAGCAGCAGCGCCTGGAGCTGGAGCAGCAGAAGAAGGCCGCCGTGGCCGACCAGCTCTTCGAGCAAGCCGCCACCCTGCGCGATACCATGGCCGAGCTGAAGAATCGGCAGGATACGGAGCTCAAGAAATGGCGCGCAAGCCAAGAGTCGGTGTGCCAGGAGGTGACGGCGGACGGCATCATGAGTGTGCTCTCCCGCTGGACGGGTATCCCCTTGGCCCGTATGGAGGAGAAGGAGGCGGAAAAGCTGCTGCGCATGGAGGAGGAGCTGAAGAGCAAGGTCATCGGCCAGGGGCTCGCCTGCTCTGCCATCGCGCGAGCTCTGCGCCGCAGCCGGGCGGATATCAAGGACCCGAACCGGCCCATCGGTTCCTTCCTCTTCATGGGGTCCACGGGCGTCGGTAAAACTTACCTGGCCCGCAATCTGGCGGAGATTATGTTCGGTACGCCGGAGGCACTCATTCAGGTGGATATGAGTGAGTACATGGAGAAGCATAGCACCAGCCGCATCCTGGGTGCTTCGCCCGGCTATGTGGGCTATGAGGAGGGCGGCCAGCTCACGGAGAAGGTGCGCCGCCGCCCCTACGCGGTCGTGCTTTTCGATGAGGTGGAGAAGGCTCACCCGGATGTGATGAACCTGCTGCTTCAGGTGCTCGAGGAGGGCTTCCTGACGGATTCCATGGGCCGCAAGGTCAATTTCCGCAACACCATCATCATCCTCACGTCCAACATCGGCGCCAGCTTGGCCAACACTCGCAGCCGCATGGGCTTCTCCGACGGCGGGGATGAGGAGGCGGACTACGAGTCCCTCAAGGAGCGCATTACAGAGGCCGCTAAACGCCACTTCCGCCCGGAGTTCATCAACCGCTTCGATGAGCTCGTTGTCTTCCGCATGCTCGAACGCCCGGATCTGGAGCAGATCGTGCATCTGGAGGCCGGGAAGCTCATCGACCGCCTGCGGAAGAATAAGCAGATTGAGCTCACCCTCGCACCGGAGCTCATCAGCATGCTGGTGGACCGGGGCTATGATCAGCAGTATGGGGCTCGCCCCATGCGCCGTGTCATCGAGCGCATGCTGGAGGATCCCATCGCAGAGGCCATTCTGCGCGGTACCCTCTGCCCGAATACGACTGCCATCGCTTACCCGGAGGAGGGTACGGGCAAGATTGCCTTCCGCACCCTACCCCCGGAGCCCCCCGCCCCCCCTGCCCCGGAACCGACCGATAAACCGGCCCCGCGCAAGCCGCGCACCCGCAAAAAGCCCGCAGCTCCCGCCGAGCAGGATGCCCCCAAGCCGACCACCCGCCGCCGCAAAAAGGACTCCGAATGACCCCCACCACCCCCCGCCCCCACACTCCGGAGGCGGGGGGAAGGCTGCCGGTGCAGCGGCGAGGTGCATCTATTTTGGGGCACGGGAGGTAAAGGGGAGCAAAAACAGCTTGCTTTCTCAAGGAGGCAGGAACAGGAGGGGGCTCTTATCCATCCGTCCGGCCTCTTATGTGGTTTCTGTTCGTGCGGTCGGGACTTCCCCTCGAACTTACTCTCCCTCGGGTTGTTACTTTCCCGCAGATGCTTCGTGCCCGCCCCACGGACACTCACCCTTACAGGGCAAACCCTGATGGGTTTGGCTCATCAGCCCTACGGACGTCGGCTGCTTTGTTCTTCAGGTTTGAGTTTCCGCATCATCACGGTACCTTGTGGACTTTCACTTCAGTTCACATATCGCATCGGTCGTACCAAAGGAGCCCCTGTCACCCAAAGGCGGCAGGGGCGTCGTGGCTTCTCGGAAAGGGAGAGGCAGATTATTGGAGATTGGACTCGGATGAGGCGGACGAGCTCCCCGAGAGCATTATCATCTTTAGTTCCGTACCGACCGCAAGCGCGGTGTCGGGGCATTTAGTGCCGGCTTCGGCTTTATGGGTAAAGGGCGCTTTATCAAAGGAGGCGGCGACATCGGGTTGACCGGCTCGGTACGCACTCATGTCCTTAATGGTCAAAGTAATCTCCTGGGTGGAGGGGATATCCACACAATCCCAATTCCCGTAATTGTGGTCTTTGGAAACATCGTAAAAAGTAATCAGAAATTTTCCACTCCCCGGGGGGTCTCCGGGCCCCAAGTATTTCGCGTCCCAGCGTCCTTTGAAGGTGAAGTCAGCGGGGGCATGTGGGATGAATGTGCACGTTCCGTCCGACTTAAGAGTGCATAAGTACCCAACCTTACTATCCTCAACGGAACCGAGCAAAACACCATGATATCCCTCGCTGATCAGACTCTCGGAGGGCACGGTGGAGGAGCTGCCGACTGACCCGTCGCCCGCGGCGGGGGCTGCTTCACACAAAAAGCCCCCGCCTTTCGACGGAGGCCATCATGAGTTACATCACCGAAAATTGTCAGGCCTGCTTTCTGCGGCGGCGTGACGCCAAACCGGCAAACGCCAACAGAGAGAGTGCTGCCGTAGCAGGCTCGGGAACAGTCTTGAAATCTGCCGAGGTTACAAAGTTCTCGTTCCATTTCAAGGTGGTGGTCGCACCGTAGTTGTCCCATGCGCGATCTGCGTTTGTGGAGGCACCGGTGATATAGTTTACCGTCCCATCTATCGTCAGCGCAAGTTTCACAGTGCTGAGGTTAGCTGCACCGTCGTGATTGAGTGTCAGCACTGCGGAAGTGACGCTGTTCCAATCGAAGTTATTGCCCTCAATGTCCGTGAAGGAAAGCCCTTCGATGTCAGTGGATACACCGGAGTTATCCAGTCTGTTTCCATTAACAGCAACTCCGTTATCAGTTCCGGCAGCCAAGCCGGTAGCAAGCTGATTACTCTTCGCGGGAAGCTGCATAAACACATCGCCGGATCCCCATTTACCGAGCGCAAGCCCGGTAAATGAGGTACCGGATTCCACGGTGGCAAAAATGACGCCCTCATTGTCAGTGTTCAGATTCGGCAACAGGGTCGCAATGGCCGCGGGTTTGAGGTCCAGAGTCAGGACAAACTGTGCCCTGGCACCCAAGGTGCACTGGGTCAGATTTTCCTGCTGCATCGCGGCGCTCACCCCGGACAAGGCCAAGAGAGTTATCAATGTCGTCTTCATTTCAGAGAAAAGTGTGTAGGTCGCACAGCGCGGCAACGCAGCTTACCACCGAAGCAGCACTCGCGTCCCCCGCTGACACTCATAGTCTACAGCATTCTGCATGCAGACAGCAGGAAAAGCCTTGATACTGAAGGCCTTACGAAGGAAGTGAACTACACCCCTGAGCAAGGAACAGGAGGTGCAGAAATGAAGAAAAGACCGAAAAAATAAGGATTTTGTGCCATTGGGGCTTGACTCTGCGTGCAGAATGCTGTAGCCCCCGCCTTTCGGGCCGCCCGGCGTCCTGCGCAATTTTTGCCCGCTCGAGCGCAAAAACAGCTTGCTTTTTTGTGGGCGCGGGGTAAAATGGTGGGTAATGAAGATTCATTTTTGCGGAGCAGACGAAACGACGACGGGATCACAGCACTTGCTGGAGGTGAACGGCAGCAAGATACTGCTGGACTGCGGCATGTACCAGGGCCACCGAGAGGATGAATTACGCATCAACCGCGATTTCCCGTATTTTAACCCGCGGGATATCAACTGCGTGGTGCTGTCACATGCGCACATCGACCACTCCGGCAACCTGCCGAATTTGGTGAAGCGGGGCTTCAAGGGGCCGATCTACTGCACCCAAGCCACGCGCGACCTGTGCCAGCTGATGCTGCTGGACTCCGGGCGCATTCAGGAGAACGACTGCAAGTTCCTGAACAAGATGGACCGGCGGAAAGGCGGCAGCGGCTGTGTGGCCACGCCTATTTATACGGAGGAAGAGGCGGCGGAGAGCATGCGCAACTTCATCACCTTTAACTACCACATGCCCTTTGTGATAGCGCCGGGGGTAACCCTGCAATTCTTCGATGCGGGGCATATTCTCGGGGCCTCGCAGATTGTGCTGGACATCGATGACGAGGAAGACGGGCGGCACAAGCGATTGCTGTTCTCCGGCGATGTGGGGCGCGGGAACAACGAGCTGCTGAAGGACCCCGAGCCCGTGCCGGATGTGGACATCATGCTGATGGAGAGCACCTACGGCGGGCGGCGGCATGAGGCGTCGGCGCGGGCGGACGAGGAGTTTTACAACACCATCCGCCGCGCGATGAAAAAGGGCGGCCATGTGTATATACCCTCCTTTGCGGTGGAGCGCACGCAGCAACTTCTCTATCTGCTGAACCTGGCCTACAAGGACCACCGCCTGCCGCTCTACCCCGTCTATGTGGACAGTCCGATGGCCGTGAGCGCCACGGAGATCTTCCGCATTCACCCGGAGTGCTTCAACGAGGAGGTGTACCGCTACCTCTTCGATGAGCGGGATCCCTTCAGCTTCGAGCAGTTGCACATGGTGCGCACCATCACGGAATCTCAGCGGCTGAACGGGCTGCGCGAGCAGGCCATCATCATCTCCGCCTCCGGCATGTGCGAGGCCGGGCGCATCCTGCACCACCTCAAGAACGGCATCGGGCGGGATAACAACACGGTGCTCTTTGTGGGCTACTGCGCGGCCAACACGCTGGGCCGGCGCATTTGCTCCGGTGCCAAGGAGGTGCGGATTCTGGGCGATGTGTGCCCGGTGCGCGCGGATATCAAGTCGCTGGATTCCTTCTCCGGCCATGCGGACCACGAGGAGCTGCTGCGCTACTTCCGCGCCACGGGCGGGCCGAAGAGCCGGGTCTTCCTGGTGCACGGCGAGCCGGAGTGCACCGCCGCCATGCAGGAGGCCCTGCGCGCCGTTCACACCGGGGAGGTGAGCATCGCGAAGTTGGACAGCGTGGTCACGGTGTAGCCCCCCTTCTCTGCCGGCATGCCGAGCACCGGGATTGACAAACCGCCGCCGACCCGCTATGCTTTCCGCGAGATGAAATACCGCAACACAGACCGCCCCGCGCGGGCGAACAAACACACCGCCCGCGCTGAGGCCCGTGCCGAGCACTCTACGAGCAAGCAGGTGGTGCGTTCCCTGGATGAGGGGGATTTGCAGGAGATTCTGCAGGCGCAGCCGCAGGGGCTTTACTTAGTGCTGGATTGCATTCAAGACCCGCACAACTTGGGCGCCATTCTGCGCACGGCGGACGGCGCGGGGGTGGCCGCCGTGGTGGCCCCCAAGGATAAGTCCGCCGCCATCACCGAGACCGTGCTCCGTGTGTCCGTGGGCGCGGCGGAGCATGTGCCTTTCGTGCAGGTGACCAACCTGGCCCGCACCATGAAGAGCATGAAGGAGGCGGGCCTGTGGTTCGTCGGTACCTCCGACCACGGGGACCGAAGCCTCTACGACATGGACCTGAAGGGCGGGATTGCGCTGGTGATGGGCGCGGAGGGCGACGGCATGCGCCGCCTGACGGAGGAGAACTGTGACTTCCTGATCCGCATCCCCATGCTGGGCAGCGTGCCCTGCCTGAATGTATCCGTGGCCACGGGTGTATGCCTGTACGAGGCCGTGCGGCAGCGTGGGTAATATATTACAGGGGCCATGCCGACCGTCATCTGCCATGAACCGGAGCCCGGGGAGCGCGTGCGCTTCGTCTCGGACCTGCACCTGGGGCACGAGCGCTGCTGCCTGCCCGCGGCGGAGCTGCTGCCGGGGCTGGTGCGCGGGTGCGATACCTTGGTGTTCAACGGAGACTTGGCGGAGACGCGCCCCTGCGAGTGGCGGGAGCAGGCCCTGGCCCTGCGCGCGCGGCTGCTGGAGCAGTGCGAGCGCGCCGGTGTGCGTACCTTCCTGCTGGCCGGCAACCATGACCCCGATGTGCAGCCCATGCTCCTGAAGCTGTGGGGCGGCAGCGTGGCAGCCATGCACGGCCACGCCCTGTACCGCGAGGTAGCACCCTGGAGCTGGGAGTACCTGCGCCACAAGCAGGAGTGCCGCGCCCTGATCGCTGCCCATCCGGAGGCCGATGACGACCTAGCGGCGCGCCTGGAGCTCTCTCGCGCCATGAGCATGCTGCACCGCCCCATCATGCGCCGCAGCAGTGCCCTGCCCGGCCCCCTCCGCAGCCTGATGCACTGTTTTTGGCCGCCGGAGCGTCCTTGGGCCATCGTCCGCTGTTGGCTGCGCAGTGCCGCTCTGGCAAATGCCTTTGCGGAGCACTACCTGCCCGGCGTCCGCACCTTGGTGCTGGGGCATTTTCACCGCAGCGGGCAGTGGCACTATCCCGACCGCAGCGTATACAACACGGGGGCCTTCTTTAGGCACGCCATCCCCTACTTTCTCGACATGAAAGACGGAAAAGTGCTGCGTTATGCCCCTGCGGAGGCCCTCTTCCGGCCCCGAAAGGTGGGAAATTTACAGGAATGACGAGAAAGTGAATTATTTTCCTTGCGGCATGCGTCATTTTATGCTAGACTGCCCCGCACACACCATTTTCACCACACAAACAGATTATGAACAAGACGCAACTCATCGACGCAATTCAGCAGGAGCTCGGCGAAGGCGCAACCAAGAAGTGCGCCGCGATGGCCCTCAAGGCTACTCTGACCGCAATCCAGAAGGCCGTGGCCAAGGAGAAGGTGCAGATTATCGGTTTCGGTACCTTCGAGACCCGCACCCGTGCCGCCCGTGAGGGTCGCAACCCCGCTACCAAGGAGGTCATCACCATCCCCGCCTGCAGCTACGTCGCTTTCAAGGCGTCCTCTTCGCTGAAGGACGGTATGTAATCCGCTTCGTCCGGTTTACGGAATCTGCGCCTCGGATAAGAGTCCGGGGCGTATTTTGTTTGCTGCTCATCATGGCATCCGACGACACAAATAACAATCTCTCCCGCCGTTTCTCGCGCCGGGGTATCCTGCGCTTTACCCTGCCGAGTATGGCAATGATGCTCTGCATGTCGCTCTACACGATTGTGGACGGCATCTTTGTGTCGCGCTGCGTGGGCACCTTGGCGCTGTCGGCGCTCAACATGTACTTCCCTTACATGGGGTTGATGATGGGGCTGGCTTTTATGGCGACCTCCGGCGGCAGTGCGCTGATCGCCGCGCGCATGGGTGAGGGAAGGACGGAGGAGGCGCGCCGCAATTTCTCCGCGCTGATGGGGATTTTGGTAGGCGTGGGGCTGCTGCTGACGGCGGCGGGTCTGTGGGGCAGTGAGGGGCTTATCTCCCTGACGGGGGCGAGCGAGGCGCAGCGGCCTTTCCTGCGGGACTACCTCTTCTGGCAGTTCCTGCTGATGCCCTGCCTCTTCCTGCAAATTGCCTACCAAACCTTCTTCGTGACGGCGGGGCGCCCCGGCTTGGGGCTGGGGATTTCCCTGGCAGCGGGCTGCACGAACATGGTGCTGGATTATGTGCTGATGGTGCCGCTGGGCATGGGGGTGGCGGGGGCTTCCCTGGCCACCTGCGCGGGCTGGGTGGTCTACACAGCGGCGGGTGCCGTGTTCTTTGCGCGCAGGGGGACGAGCCTGCGCTGGGCGCGCCCTGCCCTCCCCCTGCGAGACCTGGCGGTGCTGTGCGGCAACGGGGCGTCCGAGATGGTAACCAGCCTGGCGCTGTCGGTCATCGGGCTGCTGTATAACTTCAGCTTCATGCGCCTGGCGGGGGAGGACGGCGTGGCAGCGCTCACCGTGGTGTTCTACTTCGAGTTTATTCTAACGGCGTTCCTCTTCGGGTTCAGCAACGGCATCAGCCCCGTCATCGCGTACAAATTCGGCGCGAGGGATGCAGTGCAGCTGCGTTTCATCGTGCGCACCTGCTTCGGTTTCATCGCGGCGGGGTCACTGCTGGCCTACCTGGGCTCGCTGCTGCTCAAGGTGCCGGTGCTGGGCATCTTCCTGCCCCCGGGCAGCCCGGTGTACCGCCTGGCGTCGGAGGGCTTCCCGCTCTACGCCCTCAGCTTCCTGCTCATCGGCACGAATATCTTTACCTCCGCCCTCTTCACAGCCCTGGGCAACGGCGTGATCTCGGCCATCGTCTCCTTCACACGCACCTTCTTCCTCCTCTCGGCCTGCATCCTGCTCCTGCCGCTGTGGCTGGGCATCAACGGCCTCTGGCTCGCCCAAACCTGCGCAGAATTCCTCGCTCTCTTCCTCTCCCTCTTTTTCCTGCGCACCAAGCTGCACCTCTGCCCGGAAAAATGACGGCCTCCGGTTGCCGGATCTCCCCGGGAGGGCCGAGATCATTGAAAATAGTTAGCACGCGAATGGCAAAGAGGTGCTCAGATTTCTACAGACAAGACCTTACACCCCCCCTCATTCTCATTGAAGCACATTGAGGAGATTTAGGGATAAACGTGTTACATTCCGGTGAACTTGTTGCCCCAAGTAGGGGGAGATTCACGTTTTTGAGTAACGGAAGAGCACAATACAATTAAAATGATTACATTAAGCGTATTTTTCGACACAATTCTTTATCATTAAGTATATAAAATTTCTCTTCATTTTCTCGAAATTCATAACATGTCTCTTTGTTTGTTGATGTATCACAACAAAATATAAACCAATTAAATGTATCATTTAATCGATATAAAACAGGATAGTATAATAAATTTTTATTATGCCATATCCTTTTTCCTAACTGTATTTCTAATGTACGAAATAAATATTCAACATACTTAAGTTCATTTTTTGTTAACTTACCGATTCCCTCATATGAAAAGTCTGCTTCTGCCTCAAATCCGAAAATATCAGGAGAGCTACATGGGTTAATATTTCGAACCCACATAATACCGGGTTCGTTTTCACCCTCAGATTTCAACAGTTCCGTATTTGATAACACCCTACTAACTCTACGGATATTACATCCACCATTAGTCCAAATGACATCTCCAACATTAACTTCATCGCCTTCCGGATATTTCATCATTACTATTTTTGTTTATTTCCAAGTCGTCAAGATCTCACCGTTCGATTTTCCAAGTCTGCTCCATATAAAACATGCCTGTGGGGAGGAGTATATGCCACATTATTCTCTCTGTCAATACTTTAAAAAAGAATGATGATTTTTTCTCTCTCATGATGTGCCATACCTCAAAAGAAGACAGAACATGTAGTGTCATTCGGGTACAAGCACCTATGAGCTCATGTTAGATCCGAATGAAAGGGATTTTCGGAGACTGATTGGCCTTCGGAACTTCGGCAAGACGTAGAAGCAGGTTCATTGCAGGCAGCTTCGGATTTTGTTAAAATATCTAAGGGAGCTACCACCCCGGCGGCGGGAAGTCTGCCCCAAGCCAAGCACGCCACCGACTTTCCCAACATTCCCTTCATTCCTCGTCATCAACCGGAAAGAGTTTATTTCTCTATGAAATGAATTGATACAAGACACTCACATGCAACTAAAGAATTTTGAAAACTTGACGGGCTTTGCTGATTTGCACGAGAAGATTGCATCCGAAACAATCCTCCTCATCGAAACGACTCTCCGCATGTAAAGCAATATCCTCCTCCGGCTGAAACAACACTTGATCAATAAGTCGGTATTGTTCTTTTGTAACAATCATACTTTTTTCTGATTTTGAAGCGATTGCACCAATGAGACGATGTGTTATCTCCCTACTGTATGCCCTTTTTACCATCGTATGAAGAATTGCCGGTAAAATATACAATAATCCTTGGGGTAACAGAAAGGTCATACAGGCACGTTCATACCAAAGCTCATAATAGGGGATAGATCTCCAGTCCTCGTATAACTCTAAGAACGATACATCATCGCCACAATCAATAAAATCATCGGGAACAATTTGTTCAGGAAGGGGAATCCGCGGGAATTCCCTCTCTATGCTTTTTATAAGCAATTTCCTGTCAGCCGCCGAAAGCTGAAGATTACTTTCGGCGGCCATGCTGTAATCATTCATTTTTTCTATTTCTGTCGAATCCATGGTAATGCAGGCCTTTGTGTTCCGGAAAATCTCTGCCGTCAGAAAAATTCTTTTTGCTAAACCCGTCTTGGGTTACGCAGCGATGTTCGGGCTTGGCTGAGTTGCCGGGCATCGTCATCCTCTAACCTCGCGCGGGGCTTTACCACGTCTCCCCCATTTCGCGGAGAGCCGCCCGGGCATATTCATTCCTCTGCTGAGCCGCCTTGCGTAACCACTTCACAGCCTCCGCTTCGTTCTTCTCCACGCCCCGGCCCGTATAATAGCGAGCACCCAGATTAAACCGGGCATTGACATTTCCCAGCTCGGCCGCTGAGTGGTACCACTTCAGAGCCTCAGCCTCGTTCTTCTCCACGCCCAAGCCATTCCCATAGCAGACGCCCAGATTGCTCTGCGCATCTGCATATCCCTGATCAGCAGCCGCGCGAAACAACCGGGCCGCTTCCTTCAGGTTCTTCTCCACCCCCCGGCCGCTCACATAGCACCTGCCCAGATTGCACTGTGCCTTGGCATAGCCTTGCTCGGCGGCTTTGCGATACCACTCGGCTGCTTCCTCGTAAGACTGCCGCACATGCAGCCCCGCCATACAAAGCAGCCCGACAACATGCTGAGCCGCAGCATCCCCGGCCTCTGCCTTGCGACAATACTCCGCTGCATCCTCCGGAGTGCAGGCCTTCAGTTGATCCGAACTCGTGACGTCTTGCGGTGCGGGGGCTCCCGACTGCTCGCTACACCCCGTCCCCGACACAAAAACGCCGACTATCATCTGTACGAGTTGTTTCAGTTTCATATGTTATCCTGTGGCAATGGGCTGATTATTGTGCTGTTTCTGCCCCACAGCAAACGGAAAGCCTGTCATACGGCATCATTTCCGGCTGCTCGCTGACAGACTCTTCATCCTGCTGCACGGGAAGTTTCTGCGGCTTCCGGGCGAATTTGCTTGACACCTCGGGGGGGAACGTGGCAGGATAATGGGGCTATGTTGAAAGGAATTTCCCCTGTTGTTTCCCCGGAGTTGCTCAAGATCATGGCCGAAATGGGCCATGGTGATGAACTCGTCATCTCGGATGCCCACTTCCCGGCCCACACCTTCAACGATCGCGTGGTACGCGCCGACGGCTTGGCGGCGGATGCCCTGCTGGCGGGCATCATCCCCCTGCTGGAGCTGGACAGCTACGCCACACCGGTTATCATGATGGCACCTGTACCGGGTGACAGCCTTGACCCGAGTGTGGAAGCCCGCTACCGCAAGGCGCTGGGCTACACGGGCGAGATCGAGCAGATGGAGCGCTATGCCTTCTACGAGCGCGCCAAGAAGGCCTACGCCGTGGTCATCTCCGGCGAGACGGCCAAGTACGGTAATATCATCCTCAAGAAGGGCGTTACCCCGGTGGCATGAGCCGCCGGGCTGCACGGTCAGTAAATGATGTACCGGATTTGCAAACGGATTGAGCTGGAGAGCGGGCACCTGCTCTCCAAGCACCCGGGCAGTTGCCGATTTCCGCACGGGCATACACGCAGCGTGGAGATGATTTATGCGGCGGAGGAGCCGGATGACCACGAGATGGTGCTGGACTTCAAGGCCGTGAAGGAGATGATGGCGGGCTTTCTGGAGCAGTTTGACCATGCGCTCTGCATGAACACCGAGGACCCGCAGTTTGACGCCTTCCGCGCGGCCTACGGGGACCGCATCATCCCCTTTGAGAAGTGCGACCCCACCAGCGAAATGATAGCCAAAAAGGTGTATGACCATGCCAAGGCCGCCTTGGCGTGCGCCCAGAGCGGGGAGGGCACCTACCCCGTGCGGCCCTGCGTGCGACTGGAGCGTGTGCGGGTGTGGGAAACAAGCAGCAGCTGGGCGGAATACGGGGACTGAGCAGAACCATGAAACTGACGGAACGAGTGCGGACAAGCCTGGCGGAGCTGGAGTCCGCAGGTAACCTGCGGCAGCTCCGCGAGGTGCGACCGGAGGGGCTGCACCTGTGGCATGCGGGGCGGCGCTACCTGAATGTTTCCTCCAACGATTATTTGGGGCTGTCCGCCTCTGCCTACAACGGTGTGAAACTGCGGGATTACGCGGAGCGCACCTGGGGGGCCGAACGCCTGAGCTCGCACCCGCACGGCAACCCCGCCAGCCGTCTGATGACCGGTAACAGCGGGGAGTACGGCATCCTCGAGGAGGAGCTGCAGGCCCTCTTCCCGGGCCGCGCGGCTCTGGTGCTGGGCTGCGGTTATATGGTCAACTGCGGCTTGCTGCCCGCCCTGGCGGAGAAGGGTGACCTGGTGCTGGCGGATAAGCTGGTGCACGCCAGTATCATCGAAGGGCTGGGGCACACGGCGGCGGAGTGGCGGCGCTTTCCGCACAATGATATGGCCGCCTTGGAGAAGCGGCTGCAGGCTGCGCAGGGGGTGGAGAATGTGTGGGTGGTGGTGGAGTCTGTGTACAGCATGGACGGCGACCGCGCGCCTCTGGAGGAGTTGGCCCGGTTGAAAGATCAATACGGCTTCCTGCTCTATGTGGACGAGGCGCACAGCTTCGGCACCTGCGGCCCGATGGGCAGCGGGCTCTGCGCGGAGCGGAACGTGGCGGCGGATCTGCTGGTGTGCACCTTCGGCAAAGCCCTGGCCGGGGCCGGTGCGGCGGTGATCTGCGAGCCGCTGCTGCGCGATTATCTTGTCAACCGTATGCGTCCCCTCATTTTCTCCACCGCACTGCCGCCGGAGACGCTGCTGTGGGATGCGATGGTGCTGCACGAGATGCGCACGGAAAGCCTACAGGCGCAGGGGCTGCCGGGCATGGAAGGTCTGCGCCTTCAGTTAGCAGACAACATTTCTCTTTTATCGAGCCTCACCGGACTGCGGGCGGAATCGCAGATCATCCCCATCCCCTGCGGCAGCAATGAGCGCGCCCTGGCCGCCGCCGCCGCGGGTCGGGAGGCGGGGCTGTGGCTCACACCCATTCGGCATCCCACGGTGCCGGTCGGTACGGCGCGCATTCGGCTCTCACTCAACGCCGGGATGAGCAAACGACACATTCAACAAATAGCAGACATATGCAACAAACTTGGCTGATACGGCAGGAGGGCAATCGCCGCCTGGTGCTCTACATTCTCGGCTGGGCCTCAACGCCCAACGCCGTCCACCACATCACCCCGCCCCCGGGTTACGATGTGCTGGCCGTTTACAACTATACGGACATCGAGCCCCTGAGCGCGGCGGATTTTGCCGGCTACGATCGCATTTACCTGTTCGCCTGGAGCTTCGGTGTATGGGTGGCGGAACACATCGCCGCCGGCCTGCCGCTGCACCGCGCCGTGGCGCTGAACGGCACGCCCTACCCCGTGGACGACAAGCGAGGTATGCGTCTGCGCGTGGTATTGCGAACCATGCAGGGCTTGGCGCGTGTGGGCATGAATCCCTTTAACGAGAAAGCCTACGGCGGGGTGCGCTACATCCCGGAAGGCCCCTACCCCGACCGCAGCATAGAAGACAAGATAACCGAGCTAACCTTCCTGGCTGAGCGCAGCAAGGAGGATTCCGCTGAGATCCTGCACTGGGACGCCGCCTACATCGGCACCAAGGATGAAATTTTCCCGCCGGATAAAATGCGCACGCACTGGCACAGCGTGGGGTTGGGCACGGAGTTCGAGAGCTACCACTATCCCTTTGCGAACCCGGACATCGTGCTGCGCCACCTGGGGGATTGAGCGGCATGGATGACGAAAAAGAACGCATCGGGCGCGCCTTTGCCCGGCACTACCGCGACTACGAAGACGCCGCCAGTGTGCAGCGCGGCATGGCCGATCGCTTGGCGAGCGTCCTGCGCTATGCTGCGGGGGGCGCCCGGGTGCGGCGCGCGATGGAAATCGGCATAGGCACGGGCTTCCTGACCCGGCATTTGGTAGAGATTTGGCCGGAGGCGGAGTGGTGGTTCAACGACCTGAGCCCCGCCGCCTTCGACTGGCTGCCCCCGGGGCCGGAGCAGGCGCATCATCTGCCGGGGGATGCCGAGGCCTTGGAGTACCCCGCGCGGCTCGATTTGCTGGCCTCCGCCAGTGCCGTGCAGTGGTTCGCGGACCTGCCGGGCTTTTTCCGCAAGGCCTGCGGCGTGCTGCGTCCGGGCGGGCTGCTGGCCATCGCTACATTCACCCACCGCAACCTGTACGAGCCGGCCGCCCTCACCGGGCCGCGCCTGCGCTACCCCACCCCGCAGGAGCTCCGCACCATGGCCGCTGAGGCGGGGCTGCACCTGCTGCACACCGAGGCGTGGGAGGAGACCCTGCTTTTCGACGGCATACGCCCACTGCTCGACCACCTGCGCCGCACGGGGGTGAACGGCGGGCCGGCCGGCATCGCCCTACGCACGCCCGCGCAACTGCGGGATTTCGGGGAGCGCTATGCGGCGCAGCATCCCCGCGAGGACGGGCTGCTCCCCCTCACCTACGCGCCGGCCCTGTTACTGGCCCGCGCGCCGTTGCCCCCTCAACTATCACGGGAAAATGCTTGACTTAACTCTACTTTCATGATAGTCTTGTGGCATCAAGGCGCACTTATGCCACAAGCGCAACCAGATCGTATATGACCAATCTCAATTTTTCCGGCCGCAACAATATCATCCAGCCGGCCCTCTACATTCCCAACCGTTTGAGCATCGAAGCGGGCAAGACACTTCACCACGAGCTGGACGGCAAGGTTTGCTACTTGGTAGACCCCACCTACCCGCCGGATGAGCGGCTGCTGCAATACGCGCAGTCCAAGGGGGTGCACATCGAGTATTTTGATTTCCGCAAGACTACGCCGCGTTTGGTCCGCGAGCAGATCAAGGACCAGTTAAACGATGGTAAAAACGTGGTATTCGTGCCCGGCAAGGTGGCCAAAAACAAGAGCGGCATCTCGGATCTGCCGGCACCCTTCCTGCGCGAGCTGAGTAACCTGCATATTTCACCCGTGCCCGTCTTCCTGGGCCACTACGGCGAGACCCCGGACACCCTCTTCGATGACACGGACCCTGCTGCGCGCCAAGAGCTGTGCATCCTGCCCCAGCTGCCGCCCGGACCCCGGGCCGGGGAGCGCGTGCTGTTCTCTTGGCTGAATAAGAGTGCGGAGCTGTTTGCAGACCACCCGCTGCTCTGCGGCTCGCTCACCAGCATGCTGGTGCGCTCGCTGAAGGCGCACCCCAAGACGGAGTTGATTGATGGTGTGACGGGGGAGCGCACGCCTTTCCTGCGCCTGCTGGGCATCGCCATGGCGGTTGCTACGCACCTGCGGGATCTGCGGGTGCGACGCATCGGTGTGGTGCTGCCGCCCGGGCCTCCCGGGGTCATCGCCACGCTGGCCTGCCTGTTAGCGGGTATTACGCCGGTAATGATTAACTACGGCTCCTCGCGCGCGGCGTTCAAGAGCACCGTGCGCCAGGCGGAGCTCAAGGTATTCGTGACGGCCCGCGCCTTCATGCAGAAGCTGCCGAACTTCCCTTGGCCGGCCAAGGAGCAGATGATTCTGGTAGAGGACCTGATGGAGAAAATCGGCAAGCTGACCTTGGCACGCAATGTGCTGATGGCCAAGATGACCCCGGCGGCGCTGCTGTGCAAGCTGTTTGATACGGATGCTCACAAAAACAACGAGGAGGCCGTCCTGCTCTTCACCAGCGGCTCCTCCGGCGAGCCTAAGGGCGTGCAGCTCTCGCACCGCATGGTTATCACGAATGCCGCCCAGTGCGCCTGCCGTCTGGACATGAGCGAGGCGGACACCTTCCTGAGCAGTCTGCCCATCTTCCACAGTTTCGGGCTCACACTCACCATGTTCACCCCCCTGCTCATCGGCATTCCCTTCTGCACCTATCCCAGCCCCACGGATGCGCGCAACCTCTGCGAGCTGGTGAAGAAGCACCGCCTCACCATTCTGGCGGCTACACCCACCTTTGCGCGCGCCATGCTGCGCCGGGCGGAGGATGATACCTTCGCGAGCGTCCGCCATTTCATCGTGGGTGCGGAGAAGCTGACGGACGACCTAGAGCAGGAGTTCCTCAGCCGCTTCGGCCTGCAGCTGATGGAGGGTTACGGCCTGACGGAGTGCTCGCCCATCTGCACGGTAAACATTCGCAACGCTCCACCCGTGGAGGGGTCGAATTTCTATATTCCGGGGCATGTGCAGCACAGTATCGGTGCCCTGCTGCCCGGGCTGGCCGTGCGCGTTACCCACTTGGATGACGATGAGCGCGAGCTGCCTATTACAGAGACGGGGATGCTGTGGTTCAAGGGTTCCAACGTCTTCGGCGGTTACTTGGGCAAGCCGGAGCTCAACGACGAGATCTTCCACGATGGCTGGTTCAAGAGCGGCGACATCGGGCGCGTGGACTTGAACGGCTTTATCTACCTCGGCGGGCGTCTCTCGCGCTTCTCGAAGGTGGGCGGCGAGATGGTGCCCCACATCGGCGTGGAGCAGGCCATCACCGAGGCCCTCGGGCTCAACCCCTCCGTGGACGGGCTGATGATTGCCATCACGGGTGTGAACGATGCCAAGAAGGGCGAGGCTCTCGTCCTGCTCTCCGCCCTCCCCCAGCACCAGCGCACCTCCGAGGAAAAGGAGCACCTGGCCAAGATCCGCGATGCCTTCATTGCGGCCGACATCCCGAATCTCTGGGCTCCCCGCTACATCGTCCCCGTGGAGTCCATCCCCATCCTCTCCACCGGCAAGCTCGACCTCCGCTCCTGCAAGCTCCTGGCAGAAGAAGCCCTCGGCGGCTGCATCTGACGGTGCTTAGCCGCATCGGACCTCAGGCGAAGAACTCTTGAGACAGCACATGAGGTCCGTGTGGGGCTGCGTCTCTCTACACCGATGTAACCAAGAAGAGGTGACTTATAGCAAAGAGCGTCAGTCAGCACATTCCATCGGAGAGCACCCCTCTGCACCCTTCCGATAGAATGTTATAAGATACCCGGCAGCAATGAGCAGTGCCACAATGGATAAAGCAGCTTGAGGCGTGTAAAAACGCCATTCTGTCGGGGCTAACGTAAAGGGAAGGAAGGTAAAAACATAGCCTAAAACCCCTAAGGCAAGCATGAGGGGCAACAGCAGTTGTCGTGACAAATTCCACCTTCCTCGACGACGTGCAAGCCAAAAGGCTGTAGGTATTCCCAGCCATGTAAGCCAGGGAATCACGGCTACCATACAGAATTGGTATGAGATGTAGCACCGCCAATCATACACGTCATGCAATGCAACCCCGGTATTCGGATATTTACAGGTGAACAGGTTATCGATGAAGGGAAGGGAACGTCCACCAACAAGGGTTTGATGAAAAAGAAGTAGTTTCAAATTAATGTAATCGATCGGGTGCTCTTTCACCTCCTCTATCCATGCATTCTTTATCCGATCATGGAACACTCTGTCTGTCTGTCGTTCAAGTGTGAAAATATATGGGTATCCGTTCCCGATATCAGCTCTCACAGCCCATCCGGATTTACTCAAATCGTGTTTTGCATACCAAGCATCGGGCTCCTCAAGAAGAAAGCTACTCCACTTTCCGTGCATGATACTGAGATTCATCAAATCATCCGCAAATGATACATTCAACGGATACGATTTTCGCACATTCAGTGAGGAATTAGAAAGCTCAATAGCTCCTACCATGGCAACCAAGGCAACAACAGATAAAATCGCACTGCGTAAGATCTTTTTATTAATGATATAGCAAAAATAAAACAAGGCACAAAGAATGAGCGGGAAACCATTATGACGCATAGCCAAGGCAAATACCATCACGGGGAAGGCAAGGATGGCGAGTCCCCAACGGAGGAAGCGTTGTTCAATCTGTAGGGCAAAAAGAAACATACCGGTTGCCAACAGAAAAGAGGATGCAAACATGGTATCGTTACCGATCACATGCATACCACATCCCTTTACAAAAAAGAAGCCGGTCACCAAGGGAAGCCACAGGAACAGCGGAGATGATTTTCTATACAGCGACAACGAAATGAGTACAATACCGACAAAAGCGAAAAATATCTGAAAAATGAAGGCCAAATACGCTGCGTGTTCGCATCCGATGAGCATTCGGCATAACGCCAAGAAAGCCTGATATAACGCGGGTTTCCAGTTAAGATAAATACCCCTATCCAACAAATTGAACTGCCCTATCGTGTCATTGGTCAGAGCCGGCTTCTCTCCTAACACGAAGAAGAGAAGCAACCAAGCAACCAAAGCCAAGAGGAGGGGAAAGTATATTTTTCTGAAATGAGATGCCATCGTAAACAACTTGTCTGCAGAAGTAACCGAGAGCATTGTACCATTTCCGAGAGAAATTGTCAATGCCACCTCCCCGGGCGGGGAGGTGGCATTGAAGGCTTATTCCCCCAGAATGCGCTTGGCTATGGTATGGATGTCGCCCTGAGGGGTGAGGAGGAGGGGGATGTCGGAGTCGGGGAAGGCGAGCTCGATTTCATCAACGTTCTTGTTCTTCTCGTAGCCGGTGGCCACGGCTTCGCCGTTGTTGGTAGTGGTACCTTCGCCGGCGCGGCCGAGTTCATCGGCAGAAGCGGTGCCGCCGAGCTCGCGGAGGCGGGATTGGAAGAAAGCCTCCCAGCGGTGGTAGTAGTAGTGCGACATCAGCTCCGAGAACTGGCGGTGGGCGTAGTCATCCAACTGCCCGATGACGGGGGCCCAAGTGGTGATGAGGCGCTTGACGGCGCGGGTCATGGCCGCCTTATCCTGCGGAGTAGTGCCACGATTGGCAGCACCGCGCAGGAACTCACCGAGGAGGAAATCCTTCGATGTGGCCAGCACCTCGGCAGAGTCCTTGATGAGAGCCAAGAAAGCCTGATACTCCTTCGTGAAAGCCGCCACATCCTTCGCCGCGAAGGCCGCCTTGCACGCCGCCAGTCGCACGCGGGCACGGTCAGCAATCACCTGTCGGCACAGATCCGTCAGGTCGTAGCGGTATGTCTCCGCATCGATGGGCCCGGCAGCCAGTAACTGCCGCAGCGCCTCCTCCACGTCCTTGGGATCGTAGTACATATTCGGGTCCGACCACGTACTCGCCTTGCGTGCATCGAGCGAAGGCCGGGCGCACAGGATACTCTCCAAGCACCCCTCACGGATAGACTTAGGCGCATACACCGAGCGGCTCAGCAATCGGAACGCCTCTTCCGCCTGCGGCGACTCCTTACCATAGCGCGACTTCACATAACGCTTGATAAACGCCTCCGTATCAATCGGCCCGCCGCTGTTCATGCGGTCATGGAACAACTCATAGTAGAAAGGATTCGTCTCCACCCCCTCCGACAGCAAACCGAAGCCCGATGCCCCGCCCATATCCGCAGGCAAGCCCGCAACCATCGGTACACCGCCGTAGAGTCCGTGATTGCCGCCGAAATTCAAGAGCTCGCACCACACATAGGGCAGTCCGTTATAATTTTTCTGCGGCGACTTGGCCGCCATATTCTTCTCCAAAGCCAGAATCAGCGTACGCTTAGAATCCAACCCCGCCAGCAGCTCCTTAGTGGGATTATGCCCCCAGGCCTGCACCAGCCACAGCGACTTACCCGGCATGGCAGACTGCACCGCACGAGCCGCCGCCGTAACATCTACTCCCTTCGACTTACCGCCCTCGTGGAACAACTCCCCGCCGAAAGCCGTTCCCTGCACGCCGTAGACACTCTGCAGCTTGTCATACCACAGTGCCGCCACACGAGGGAAAGAGTCACAGGTGGGATCCAGCACCGACGGACGCACAAAGTGCCCGCACCAGTTCCCCTGCGGCAGTACATGAGCACCCGCCGGGGCAAAATCATGCGGCAAGAAGCCCACATACCCCTGCAGCACGGGCTCCATACCCAGAGACTTCAAACGCTGCACCATAAAGCGACCCAGCTCGGCCTCACTCTCAATCAGCGTATCACTCACCGGACCGCCCGCGCCCTCCAAATTCCCCATATTCCACCAAGCAGCGAAAGCCGGGTTGGCAATGTAGGCCCGGATCTTCTCCGCCGGGCAGCCGAGCTCCCGCAGGAACTCCGCCGTCACCTTCTCCAGCCCGGGGGTCACCAACATGTAGCGATAGCCATTCAAAGCCAAGCGGTCAATCTCCTTTCCCCAGCGCTCCTTGTCCCAATGCACACCGGTGTAGCTGAGGGTACAGTAGTTCAGCGCATAGTTATACGGAAGCGTTGCCGGCACGGTCACCGGCGACTTCGGCAGATTCACCATTCCGCCGGACGCCACACAGCTACCATGGTCACCATTCCAAGAGAGATGCACCCCGGCCAAGTGGCGCAGATAGTACCCATACCCACGCACCGCCTCCGCCGTGTTCGGGGCGGTGATCAGCAGCTTGCCCCCGGACTCGGAAAGTACCGCCGTCTTCAGTGCCGGGTCAACCCGGAACAGTACCAACCCATCCGCCTCCGGGGTGACGCGCGCTACCAACGCCGCAGCCTCCGGCAGAGGGCTGCTCACCATCACAGAAGTCCACTCGAAAGCGGGGGTCTTCCCCTTATCCCGGCATGCCCCCAAAGCAAGAGCCAGAGCACACACACACACAGCACAACGCACCACCCGAGCATCCCGAATCATAGACGAAAAAGTATTCATATCTCTTTCATCTTTACCACAGATGGCCCGAAAAAGCAAGCAAGAAACGCCGAGAAGACGCTTTTTGCACCGCATACACACAATGCACTTCCCCCCCGAACGGTTTTGCGCTATACTGGCGGCATGGCAAGCAATCACGAGCAGAAGGAAGTCAACTGGCGGGCATTCCGCAGCTTGGTCATCATCACCGCTGCCAATTCACTGAACGAGAAGGGCATCCAATTCATGCTCATTGCTCTGGGCATCTGGATGGTGGGAACCATGAACTTCGAGGTCGACCTGCAATACCCGCTGTCCGTGCTCATCGTGCTGCCCTTCGTCCTCTTCTCCCCGCTGGCGGGTTGGGTAGCAGACCGCTGGAGCAAAACGAAACTCCTGCGCGCCACCGTTCTACTGCAGGGTCTTGTCATTCTGGGTGTAGCAGCCGGACTCTTCCTGCACAGCCTGTGGGTCACCCTGTTCTTCTTCAGTTGTTTCTGCGTGCAAGCCATGTTTTTCAGCCCCGGCAAGAAAGGCATCATTAAAAACCTGGTAGGCACGGAGCATATCGGCTTTGCCAGCGGCATCACCGAGATGGCCTCCCTGCTGGCGCTTCTGGTGGGGCAGATTGCCGCCCTGTTTATCGTCTACTACCTCCTAAGGAGCTGGGGCCCGGAAGCCGGATGGGAAGCCGCTGCCTGGCCTGCCCTCTGCTGCACGGGTATCGCCCTGTGGGTCATCTACCTTGCCTTTCGCCTGCCCATGTTCCCGGCGGAAAGTAATCGCCCCTTCGAGTGGAACCTCCTGTGGCGCCACTTCGGGCAACTGCGCCTGCTGGGGGAGAAACGCGTGCTGCTGAACAGCGAAATCGGCATCGGTTATTTCTGGTTCATCGCCGGCACGGTACTGCTCATCGTGCTGCAAGCGGCAGAGGAAGGCAACCCGGCTGCCGAAGGCTTCATGAACGTGCTCGGCCAGCAACAGGACTCCGCCCTCCTGATGATGTGGCTGAGCGGCGGGTCCGTGTTGGGCGGCGTCATCGCCTCCCTCATCTGCGGCAAACGGGTGCGGCTGTGGCTTGTGCCCATAGGAGGCTTGGGCATGGTGCTGGGCTGCGTCCTTTTAGCAACGGCGGAATATGGCACGATACTCTTCTATGCCTCCCTGTTTTTCACCGGCTTCATCGCTTCCGGCTATTTGGTACCGCTGAATGCTCTGCTGCAGGACTGCGCGGATGACGACAAGCGCGGGGACGTGATCGCCGCCGGTAACTTAGTCGACTGCTTCCTGGGCATGCTGGCCGTCGGTGTTCAGTTATCGCTCAAGCTACTGGGCATTTCCCCCTCCGGACAATTCGCCTTTCTTGCCGGCACCAGCCTGATGGTCGCCATCTACCAAATCTGTAATCTGAAAACACTGCACCGCTGACTTACGCCCCCTTCCCTCTCCGCCATGAAACACCCCCTTCTCCTCCTCCTGCCCGCAGCCCTGCTGCTCACGGGCTGCAACCTGCAGAAACTTGTTGACCGCAAATCTGCCGAGCTCGCAGCGCAATATGATCAACAGCCCCTGTGGGAGGAGCTCCCCGTCCGCACTATTTCCTGGAACCAAGCCCTGGCCATGATGGCCCGCAACAATGCCGAAATTCAGCGTCTGGACCAACAGATCGCTCAATCGAAACGCGATGAAACCTCCGTCTATACGGATCTCATCCCCGGCATGTCGTTCTACACCTACATGAACACCTCGCTGCACGACTTGGCCCGCCGCTTGCCGAGCGACAATGTTAATTCCTCCATCAACGTCACCTTCAACCTACCCCAGCTCACGCAGCTGCCCTACCGCGTTTATTCCTCCAAGGTCACCTCTTTTGCCAACATCAAAGCACGCGAGGGCAAGGACAGGGAGATTACCGCCGCCCTCTACAAGGCCGTGCGCCAAGCAGAGTTGAACAAGAAACTCGAGGAGCTGGACAAGGAGCAAGAGACCCCCACAGACTCACCGGAAGAGCAATTCAAGCGCACGAAGAGTGACACGGAAAACTGGCAGATGATGGCTAAAACGCTGGGAGATTACAGCGCACGATGGGTCATTCTGCCGGAGGGCGTGCCGCATGTTACCTGGGACTACTACCGCAACAAAGTACACCGCCTGGACCCGCTTGTTATCTGCGGCTTCGTCATGCAGCTGGAGAAGGCTCGCATGGCCCAATACAGCATTATGCTGCAATATCTGCCCACCATCAACACCAGCTTGTACAGCCCCTCCCTCTTCTCCTCCACCGGCGGCACCTACAGCGGCACATTCATGGACAGCCGAGACACCAAAATCAGCCTGAGTGTCAGCTACACCATGGATACCAAGCTGCGCACCTGGGACAGTTACCAGAAGAGCAAAATGGATTACGAACTGGCCAAGCGAGAGGTGCAGGCCTCCATGTTTGAACACAAGGTGAAGCTCAGCCAGCTGATGAGCAGCGTGAAGGAGTATCAGAACTGGCGCGCCTACATGCACAAACGCATTGACTACCTGGAGAAAAGTGTTCCACAGAATGCTACGGAATATCTGGAACGCAAGAACGCCCTGCTGAAAATGCGCCGGGAACTCATCCGGCAGGAGATCAGCTCCCTCGAAAGCGAGGCCGCCTTGGTCCTCGAATACGGTATGCCGCCCTCACGCTGAAAAGGTTCGCCGGATGATGCCATGAACAGTAGACGGAGAAGAACGATCTCCGCCTTGCAGTTGTGGTGATGCAAGCCTTGTTCCGAAAATGCTCTGCCATCAGGTCAATTCTTGTTGCCGGACCCGGATGTGAGTTGAGCCGACAACCTTGAGGAGGCTGATATTGCCCTCCTCAAGGCCTGACTTCAGCGTGAATCTGTAGGCATCCGTGCTTTTTCAGCGCATGGAGATAAAGAGCGAGAGTCTGAAGGTCAATAGGAACGGAGGATTTGCCGAATAGAAGTCTTTTTCGCACAGTCGTAGGCTGTGTAGCCTTCCCGGTTTGTCGCATCGCTATTCGCGCCATGCTCCAGGAGGAGGCGCACGACAGCCTTATGCCCATGACAGGCAGCCTCGATGAGCGGAGTATTGCCGTCCATGTCCTTCGCTTCGATGTACGCGCCCTTCTTCAAGAGCAGCCGCACGACATCCTTGTGCCCACGCCAGGCAGCCTCGATGAGCGGAGTATTGCCGGAATCAGACTTCGCTTCGATGTTCGCGCCCTTCTTCAAGAGCAGCCGCACGACAGCCTTGTAGCCGTACTCGGCAGCCTTGATGAGCGAAGCACCGTCCTTCGCTTCGATGTTCGCGCCATGCTCCAGGAGGAGGCTCACGACAGCCTCGTGCCCACGCCAGGCAGCCTTGATGAGCGGAGTATCGCCGTGACTGTCCTTTGCTTCGATGTTCGTGCCATGCTCCAGGAGGAGGCTCACGACAGCCTCGTGCCCACGCCAGGCAGCCTTGATGAGCGGAGTATTGCCGTCCTCGTTCTTCGCTTCGATGTTCGCGCCCTTCTCCAAGAGCAGTCGAACGATAGTCTCGTCACCTCCTGCGGCAGCCGCGATGAGCAGAGCACCATCCTTCGCTTCGATGTTCGCGCCATGCTCTAGGAGGAGGCTCACGACAGCCTTGTGCCCACACCCGGCAGCCTCGATGAGCGGAGTATTGCCGTCCTCGTTCTTCGCTTCGACGTTCGCGCCATGCTCCAGGAGGAGGCTCACGACAGCCTTGTGCCCACTCCCGGCAGCCCTGATGAGCGGAGTATTGCCGTAACGGCCCTTCGCTTCGATGTTCGCGCCATGCTCCAGGAGGAGGCTCACGACAGCCTCGTGCCCTCTCCCGGCAGCCCTGATGAGCGGAGTATTGTCGCCTCTGTCCTTCGCTTCGGTGTTCGCGCCATGCTCCAAGAGTAGCCGCACGACTGCCTCGTGGCCTTCCCATGCAGCCTCGATGAGCGGAGTATTGTCGTTCCGGCCCTTCGCTTCGATGTTCGCGACCTTCTCCAAGAGTAGCCGCACGACAGCCTCGTGGCCTTCCCATGCAGCCAAGATGAGCGGAGTATAGCCGTACTTGTTCTTCGCTTCGATGTTCGCGCCATGCTCCAGGAGGAGGCTCACGACAGCCTTGTGCCCACGCCCGGCAGCCTCGATGAGCGGAGTATAGCCGTACTCGTCCTTCGCTTCGATGTTCGCGCCATGCTCCAGGAGGAGGCTCACGACAGCCTCGTGGCCAGACTCGGCAGCCAAGATGAGCGGAGTATTACCATCCCCGTTCGTCGCTTCGATGTTTGCGCCCTTCTCCAAGAGCAGTCGAACGATAGTCTCGTCACCTCCTGCGGCAGCCTCGATGAGCGAAGCATCTGTGTCTTTATTGTATTCTGTATCTTCTTGTGACATATCGATGAATTGTAAGGTGGTACCACCCCTTTGATGACACATAAACCCTTCTCAGTCAGCCTAGTGGAGGGGCTAGGGGTATTATTGCATTTTCTTGTTGTCTGTGTCAAGCATTTCTTTTCGTCAACCCTCTCTTTCCGCCTCCGATTATCCTGCCATCTGCCTCGTCAGCCAAGACTGATCTGCATTACCCGGTCCCTCTTATTTTATGACTGCCACTCGCGGGTGTGTGTGCCTCGCCGTAACTTCCTTACAGTATATGGCTTCGCTTGCTGACATTGATACGAAATGCGGGCGCGGTGCGGTTGGTCCGGACGCCCGGTCGGCAGCTTGATTAAGCGGCAAAAGGGAGGAGCTGTATTCGGGATTTCTCTGCTCGATTGCATCTGCACTCACAACGGCAGAATTTCTCCCGGCTTCGCCACAATCCGCCCCGCTCCGCAGGGAGTGGAAGACTAACCCTCCCGTTTGTTCCCCTAAGCTGTACCGAGCGTTCGGTCCTCATTCTGCGCAGCAAACAAGCTTGAAACGACGCGACTGATTAAAAAAACTCCAAAATTAATAAAAAAAGAGTTGACTAATGCCTCCGATCACAGTAAAACCCGCTCATGCGTATCATGGTGTACGCAGAACACAAACCACAAAACCATCAGTTATGGCAGAAAAACGAGTATTCAAGATTGCAACAGATTTTGGCGGCATCGATGTGTATGAAGCATTCATCCGTCACGGTGTTGTATTTGTCGGGTGTGAGAAACCGGAGGCGGATGCCGACATGCACAGCATCCGGGAGGGTGATGTTTTGATCATCTCTTCAGGGTATTCTGTAGTTGCTGTGGGCGAGGCGCTCACTCCTGCGGCAGATATTCATTTGTTCAAGCGAGCCGATGATCCGCTGTGGGCAAGTTTGGACGATCGTGAGGTGCCGATTTTGGCTTGCAAGGCCGATTTGCACAAGCTGGAACGCCAAGATTATCTACACTACCCCAAAAGAGGGCGGGTAAGTAAGGTTGCAGACCAGAAAATCATAGAGTCTGCTTTGACTCTATTGGACAAATACCGCACTCGGTGACAAGGTGGCTTAAGGCCAGCGGAGATTGTTTCCACCCGGGGACGGGTGCGACGGTGACCGCTGACACTGCCTCTGCCTTTTCGTACGCCCTGCTCGCTTTCCTCGGGCAGGGCGTTCTGCATCGTTGGAATTACCCTCCCTTCCGGCATTGTCAATGTCGAACCCTTACTTTTATCTCGATGTCAACTTTTTCTATTTCGCGCTTGACATTTCAGATACTGTTTGCTAGCATGACCCTACCATGAGTAGATGCTATTTACATAGAGCAGCCGCCTCCGGGAATAATGGGCGCATCAAGAAACTGCTTCACCAAGGGGCGGATGTCAATGCCGAGGACGAGCAAGGGCTGACTCCTTTGATGTATGCGGTGGTACACAGAAACACAGAGATTGTCAGGCTTCTGCTTGAGTCAGGAGCGGATTGCAATGCCGGGAGGTGGAGGTTGGGATCCGGAAAACCTTTATCGACTGCTGCTCAGGATGGGTGTACGGAGATTGTGAAGCTCTTACTGACGGCAGGTGCGGATATCAACAAGGGCGGATCACTGGCTCGTGCAGCGGGCAGAGGACACACGGAAATCGTCCGATTATTGATAGAGGAAGGGGCGGATATTAACTCAGGGGGACCTCTGGCGCGTGCTGCCGGCAACGGACATATGGAAATTGTCCGGTTGCTCCTGGAAAAAGGGGCGGAAATCAACTGCGGAGCACTATCGCTTGCTGCCGGCAGAGGACACACGGAAATCGTCAGGTTGCTCTTGGAGAAAGGGGCGGATATTCATTACAGGGAAAGTCCCTTCTTTACCCCCTTGGCACATGCTGCCTACAGCGGGCACTCGGACATTGTTAGGCTTCTGTTGGCGGAAGGAGCAGATATCAACGGAGGTGTACCACCGACTCCGAGATGTACACCGTTGGCACGTGCTGCATGCGGAGGCCAGCCGGAGATCGTAAAGCTACTCCTGGATGAGGGGGCGGATATCAACTGCGGAGCATTGTCTCTTGCTGCGGGCAGAGGACACACGGAGATTGTTAGGTTACTTTTGGAGAAGGGCGCGGATATCAATGACGAAGCACCCGTGGCGGAGGCTGCGTACGGCGGGCACACCGGGATCGTTAAACTCCTTCTGGATAAGGGTGCAGATATGAACGACAAAGCACCCATAGCAGGGGCGGCATACGGCGGGCACGCAGAAATCGTTAGGCTTCTTCTGGATAAAGGCGCCGATATCCATAACGGAGCACTGGCGAATTCGGTGAGCTGCGGGCACATGGAGATCGCTGAACTACTTCTGGAAGCAGGGGCAGATGTCAATATTGAGGATGACCTATCAGGCATGTCCCCTCTGACATGGGCCATCAGCGAATATGAGGAAAAGGCAGATTTTATCAAGCATCTGCTGGAAGCAGGGGCAGATGTTAATACCCGAGACGCGATCGGTGAAACGCCTCTGATGTATGCTGTTAGAAGCGGTCGAGTGCGCGTCATCAAACAACTATTGAAGGCGGGCGCAGATGTCAATTCCCGGGACAACGAGGGCAAAACGGCTTTGGATTACGCCGAAGGCAGAGAGAAAGCTGCCGCGATTCTGCGAGCCGCCGGGGGCAAGAGAGGCGAGGAGATTTGAGGCAAGGGGGCTCTCGGCTCCAACGCAGAGGCTCAAGCGATGCGGTCGGTGCAGAACTGCTTTCGCTTACAGGTTTGGCAGGGGCGGCCCATCCATACGGCATCGAACTGTTCGACAGCACGGCTCACCAGCTGAGGGTCAGTAGTCAGAATACCGGCCTCAAAGTTGCGCCGATCCGGGCTCTTCATTCCCAGCGCAGCCCCCGTCAGGTTGGCAGAGCCTATGTACACCGTCTTCAGGTCCATGATCATGAGCTTGAAGTGCACCCTCGGACACAGCACACGCTCCAGTGCCGAAGCGAGGATGGGGTACCTGTCAAAATCCTCTCGAAATGCCGCCCCGGGCTCCTTCGCGTGAATAAGCCGAACGTTCACCCCTCGCTCCAGCAACTTTGCCAACAACTCAAGCAACGGAACCGACTCCTTCCCCCGCTTGATGTACAAGTCCTTGACATCAGCCGTGCCGATCCACAGCTCACGCTTAACCCCCGCCATTCGGGAAACAACCTCCCGATAGTGGGCATCATCTGCTATATACTGAGTCAGAGAAGACATATCCGGGACTCCCCCTGCACCGATGACTCGGAGCAGGGAAAGCAACAGTCAAGCGGTTATTCAGAGAACAGGAACTGCTCCATGCGGGCGGTGAGCTTTTCGCGCCGAGCTACAGCATCATCGCGAGTCCAATGCTCAACCTTCGAGCTCAACTCTCTAACAGACGCAAAGACGCTCTTCGCATATTCTGCGGGCTTCTTGGAGACATCATTCCTTACTGAGCGATTCCGAGAGGACTCGAACATCACCAGGTTTCCCAGACAATGCAGCTCCTCCCCCCATTCAGCACGGACGGCTTCCGGATCTTTAATATCCGTATAGCTCTGGATATGCTCGATATCGATAGCAGTCCGGAAGAGCTTATCCACAGACGGTTTACCCACTTCCAGTGCTGCCAAGTACTCACAGAGTCGACATAGCAGATTCTTCCACTTCGGATAATAGGTAACCGGTGCCCCGCAAGACTGTCTGAACGAATCCCGGGCAGGTTCCCCGCACAACCCCTTCTTCAAATAGGTTTTCAACAAATCCACCCCCTTCCCCTCGTTGTCAGGAAGAGCATGCAAGATTTTCCAAAGCTCGCTCTGAACGGAATAAACCATCTTAGCACAACGAAGACTGGGCGGAACAAGAAGCTTAAACAGATGAGTCTCGAATTCAAGCACCTCGTCCGGCGTTATTGACCTGAAGAACAAGGCAACGGCCAAGTAACTCCACACAAAACCATACCGGGTCTCCAGCAAGAAGTGATGCATGACATAGAGGTGATCATTCTCCTTAAAGGCCTTTGACATAATCTCAAAGGCATCCACAATGCCGTCAAGATCCTCAACCTTCAACTCAACATCAACATCCTTGAACTCCGGCCACCTGCGCACATTCAACAGTGAGTCAAACAGACTCTCAAAGAAACGGGGTGTAGCAAACCGATCCAAGTCAGACTTCATCTTGTACTTTGCGATCAGGACACGTTTGTAGACGTCCAAAACATCTGACATAGAGAAGGTAAATCCGCCAAAGGCCTTCTTCCGGGCCTCGGAAACCCTCTCATACACCCCGGAAATAGAATCAAAGACATCATCGGAATCCCTGACAACATCCTTCCGGTACTCGTAAAATCGGATCTTAAACAGGTCATCTGCACCCAAATCCAAGCCCGTTGTGTTGATGGTATTGAATATCCTCAGCGTCTTCGAGAGACCGGCGTGCGTCTCAATGACGACGAAGCGAAGATTTGTTTCTAGGAAATCCAGAAGCTTCTCAGGTGATATTGAAGAACCATCCTCCTCCTTGCTGAAGAAATACTCGTCAAGGAGATTGTTCAGACAAGCGATATTGGAAAGATACGGGTTTTTATCGGAAGAGCAAGAGGTAAGCTCCCCCTTCCTCCATGCATTCCAAAATTCATCTAACTCGCGCTGTGCGGCCCCACGATTCACATGCGTGATGTACAAACGCTCACGTCCGTCATCCGTCTTCAGACTCCCCAACTTCTCTTCCAACAGGCAGCGCAGAAGCATAAGCGTTGTCGTTCGCTGCTAACCATCGATGATATCATATGCACAACCTGCCTCCCCCAAAGGAATGGGTGCAGACAACTGCATCGTACCCAAGAACACCGGTTCGGTGTTCCTCACAGCCTCCCGCAAATCTTCCATCAGACGGCGAAGCTCCTGCTCTCCCCATGAGTAGGGACGCTGGTACACAGGAACACGATAGCGGATCAGCGGAGAAAAAACGCCGGATTCAGTATCGGATGCCAAGAACGACACCGTGCGGCTCTTGATATCAAATGCACCTCTTGCAGCAGCATTCTCATACTGCTCCCATTTCTCGTTGACAATTTCTCCAGTACTGTGCGAGCAGAATCGCTTTCTTGAGTCATTATGCCAATTGGCCATCTCACCATTGGGAATCATGTGGAAGCGAACCTTACAAATGACAATCGAGTACGGGTCAACCCATTCTTTCTTGTCAAGCTCGCAGAAATTGATACCGCTTTCAGCATAATTTGTGAACGCAGATGTCATCTACGCGATGGCAACAGGCTTTGACCTGTCGCACACCAAGAGCAGATCTCCCGGCTGCGCCCGAGTGTAGTCTCCAATTCTACTCCCATCTACGTTGAAAAAAGCGCACCCGTAGTTAAAAAACAAATCGAGATTACTGGGGCCGTAATTCCCCCATCGAGTTCCGATTTTCCAGACTTTTCTCATAATCAGTAATGAATAAACGTTGTTGAGTTCCCCTTGTTTCAACCGCGAAATAGGGGATAGCGTTATTCTCGCATTCTTCATGGTTGATGTCAAGCATTCTTTGCGGCTTTCGGCACAACGTCAAATCGGACACAACGTCATACCCCGGCGCGGGCGCTCAGTCCATACAGCGCCCGTTATTCGGACGATACTCGATGGGGGCAAGGAGGGATATTAATCTTCTGCCGTGCACAAACCTATCCAGCTTCTGCCCTTCGATAACTTTTTGCAACAAGACAAAAGATACTCCGAAAGAACTCAGGATAACGAAAAGGATACAGGCTTTTCTTCCTCTGTTCGGTGTATATAATTCCATCAAGGCGTTTTGTTCAGGATGTTTCGAAAATCGACACTACATACTTACGGACAAGCTCTTACACCTCTACGGTTAATACACCCATATTGTCGACGAAACCATCTATACAACGCTCATATTCGAATGGTATAACCTCTTCTAAATCGGGTGAGATACATCCAACCAGAGTCTTTCGGGGGCGGACCCTCTTCGCTAAGCAAATTATTTTTTGACGGAACACATTAAGGACAAACTCATTTCTGTAGTCAAAAGGAGATAACACGTTTCCGTCTGTATCCGCAATTGCTCCGTGGTTTTTTCGGTTCTGGAGATAAATGCGCTTCTCTCCGAGCAAATAACAGTCTCGATATTTATTAGGAGGAATAATGATATTCCCTGAGTAATCCATCACATAGGTGCCTTCATTTTGTGAATCAACAACAATTCTTCCGTCGTAAATGTTTCTTATAGTAGCAAGCTCAGGGGGAAGAATATCATATGGAGTATATGTGGGTTTGTATACTTCGGCCTCAGGTTCCAATCCGGACGGGAAGGTGAGTATTTTCTCCCATTTTTCATTCACAAAGTATTGCGCACCCGATAAATCATGCATGTAACGCAATCCGTCCATCAGTGCACCGACACACAGAAAAGCCGGGCTGCATTCCTGCCCCGTGTATAAATCTACGCATACGCTGCATTTTACTCCGCCTTCCAACCGGGGTTTTATCAATTTAGGCGAGCTCTCCCGCAAATAATCAGAAGAAAGACATCCGCTGCAATCTCCCAAATCCTGTATCAATTCATCTCCGTCACTCCTGATTTGTAATCTGCCTTCCGTTGACTTAACAACGAAATGATCAGAACAATCGGGAACAGAAGAGTATATACGCTTATACCGGGAAGCGAGGACCGGGCGATTTTCCGATAAAGACCAAACACCGTATTGATTCCGATGTATCTCGCTTTTGTATATCAAGTAGTTACCGGGTAGGATATCAATGGGATAAAATTCCCTTCCATCCAAATCAAGAACATCATTCGTATCTATCTTGATAAAACGGTAAATATCTCCCAATTCCGCTCGGAGCCACCCGTTGCACGGTAGCCAGCAAACGTCAAAGCGGCCGAAAGGTAATTCTTCACCCTTCGGGTTTATATAAAAGCTTTGTGTCTTCCTCATGTTCTCTTACTATATTCTATATATTCATACGACAGTTCGACGCTCCGCGCCCCTCACGAGTCTCATTTTACACCTTTTCTCCGGTCTGTCAACGCCAAAATGAGAACTCAATCATTTTTGACGGAGTCCGAAAAATTTGCTTTTCTCTGCGGCGGAAAGGTGTATAATAGCCTTAAAACACAAGCACACCGCCGCATGAAGCCCCGCATTCTGCTCTCGTTTGCCCTTCTGCTTGCAGCCCTTCCGACGGCTGCGGGGGAGGAGGAGTCGCCCATCATCACCCTGCCGCAGGCCCTGGAAGCCGCGGAAAAGGGCAATCTGCGTCCCCTGAATGAACTACGCAAGACGCAGGACATGATGCACGAGGGGGCCCTGCTGCCGGAAGATGTAGATACCACATTGCATGTGCCCTTCACCGCCGTAGACAGCATGGACCCGACGGGGGATATGCTGATGTACCGCGCTCATCCGTCGGCAGCCCCGGGGGATGTACTGCTCTTTCTGCACGGCGGGAGCTGGGTGTACGGCACCCCCCAGCAATACCACATACTCTGCGGACGCGCCGCAGCGGAGGGCGGGGTGGATGTAGCCAATGCGGCCTTCCGACTGGCGCCGGAATCCCCCTACCCTGCGGCGTATAACGATGTACTCGCTGCCGTCACCACGCTGGAGCAAATGGGCTACAAACGCATCTTTTTGGCCGGAGCCGGCACGGGGGCCAACCTAGCCGCTGCGGCTGCCCTAGTGCTCAAGAAACGCGTGGCCGGCTGCATCCTGTACTACCCCCTGCTCTCCGCGGAGCCGGACGGCAGCATCCCGACCGGGGAAATACTGACCGATGAAGAATGGCGGCGGGATCAAAAGGCCTGCATGCGGGCCTACGCCGGCGAGCACAACCCGGCTGAGCCCGGGATCTCCCCCTTGGCGGCGGAGAGCGTGGAGGATTTTCCCCCCTGCCTCATTGTCGTTGCCGGCTGCGACCCCCTGCGCCTGCACGGCACCCGATTCGCCCAAAAATTGCAAACGGCGGGACGGGAAGCCCTGCTCCTCAACATCCCCACGGCGCACCACCACTTCATGAGCCCGCCCCTGGAAACCCCGGAGTTCGAGGCCGGGCTGGATGCCCTGCTGCGCTTCCTGCGCCAACACACCGCCCCGTAACGCGGGGCTAGACCAGTTGCTTACCGAATACGGCGGAGGAGCGGCCGCTCTGCTCGAGGAGAGCGCGGCGAGCGGGGGGTAGCTCGTCCCGGGAGAGCTCGGGGTAGCCGAGGCGGTCGCGGAAGTAGGCAACGGCACTTTGAGAGAGAGCGAAGATGGCCGTGAAGCCCTGTTCGCGGGCCTTGTCCTCCACGAAGCGGCAGAGGGCGCGGCCGTAGCCGTGGCCCTCGTAGTTCTTTTTGATGAAGAGACAGCCGAGCTCCGCCTTCTTCACCTCCGGGTAGGGATAGAGAGCCACGCAGCCCACAATGGTATCATCCAGTGTATAAACGTAGTAGCTGCTCAGGCGACTTTGGATACTCTCATAGGTACGCTGCACGAGCTTGGAGTCCGCCATGCAGCGGGCAATCATGGAGAGCAGCTCCGGGATGTCATCCAGCTGCAAGGGGCGGATCTCGCGGTAGGAGTCCGCGTGCACCATGGTACCCACACCCTCCTCCGAGAACAGCTCATCCAGCAGCACGCCGCGGTGTCGGCCCTCCAACAAATGCACACGCGGAATCCCCCGGCGGCAGACCACAGCCGCCGCCCGCAGCTCCTCCGCATGGGTGCAGTCCGTGCAGGCATCCACCTCCTGCTCCGGGATGGCGAAAATAGGGGAACCGCCCCGCCCCGGCACCCCGCCGTCCTGCAAACAAATATACTTGGAAGCCCCCAAAGCGAGGGCCAACTGCACACTCCCCTCATCGAAACGCCCCTGCGTGCCGGACGCCACGATGGCGACCTGCCCGCGGCGGACGATTTCCACGGCGCGCTCCACAGCCGCCGCACCGCAGGAAAGCGGCTGCTCCGCCACCGCGTAACGCAGCTCACACTCCCCCGCACGGCGAGCCAACAGGCCCGTGTCCTCCCCCTCAGCCACCAAGGCCAAGTGCACGCCGATCTCACTCAGCGCATCGGCATCCAGCAGAGCATCCACCAGCTCCTCCGCCTGCAACAGAGCCGAATCCACATGCACCAGCATGGTGCGCCCGCGGAAATACGGAACATACTCCAAAGCCGAGCGCACATTCATGAGCGGTGAGGTGGGCTGGGATTACTCCGGTTTGCCGTTCAGCGCATCCGTCATGCTGCCGGAATCCACGGAACCGAGCGTCTCGCCCTCCACGGCCTCCGACGCAACGGGGGCAGACATGGTGATATCCCCGCCCTCGGCGCGCTTGATATTCACGAAACGGCGCTTGCGCTTCGGCAGCTCCAGCTTCTTCTCCGGCTTGGAGAGAGGCGCCGCCAAGCTACCGCTGGCCGACTGATCGAACGGCAGCTCCTGCGGCTCCTCGGACTCCGGCTCGGGGATGTCAGGCAGCTCCACCGGCTCGGCAGCATGCTGACGCTGGATGCGCTCCATCTGCTCACGAAGCACGGAGAGCAAATCCCCGTTACCGAGAATATCCGTCACATCGCTGTCTTCCTCCTCGGCATTGCTGGCAGGCAGACTCGCCAGGAAGTCCTCGAAGGCGGAAAGGCTCGTGGTGCTGCGGAAGAGACCGTTGAGCACCTCGAAGTCGATGTTGCGCATGAGCTGCTCGAAGATCTCGTAGGCCTCGCGCTTATACTCCACCAGCGGGTCACGCTGGCCTTGGGCACGCAGGCGCACACCCTCGCGCAGGGCATCCATGTCTGTGATGTGGCGCTGCCAGAGCTTATCAATGGCCTGCAGGATGATGGAACGCTCCATCTGGTCCACGCGGTCGGCGCGCTCGCCCTCCACTTTCTTGGTGTACATCTCCCGGATCTTGGTAACGATGAACTCCGCCGCCTCCGCCGGGGTCTTGGAGGCAAAGTTCGCGTCCTCCTCGCTCCAACCGGTCGGGAAGGTATTGTTCACCCACTGCAGCAGGTCGAGGGCACGCACATTGCCGAACTCATCCTCATTCAGGCAGGTCTCTGCCTTGAACTGCGCGGCATTCTCCAGTGACTCCAAGATCATGCGGCGGGGGTCCTCGCAAAGCAGAGCCTCGTTACGCATAGCATACACAATCAAGCGCTGCTGGTTCATCACGTCATCGTAATCCAACACATGCTTGCGCCAAATGTAGTTGCGCTGCTCCACCTTCTTCTGCGCGCCCTCGATGATGCGGTTCATCAGGCTGTTCTCCACGGCCTCGCCGTCCTGCATACCGAAGCGGTCCATCATCTTCGTCATGCGCTCGGCACCGCCGAAGTTACGCATCAGGTCATCCTCAAAGGACAGGAAGAACTGCGAGGCACCGGGGTCGCCCTGGCGCGAGCAACGGCCGCGCAGCTGGCGATCGATACGGCGGGACTCATAGCGCTCCGTACCCAGCACAAAGAGACCGCCCAGCTCCGGAACACCCTCGCCCAGCTTAATATCCGTGCCGCGGCCCGCCATGTTGGTGGACACCGTCACGGCCCCCTTCTGACCGGCCAAAGCGATAATCTCGGCCTCCCGCTGGTGGTTCTTGGCGTTGAGCACCTGGTGCGGCACGCGGCGCATCTTGAGCATGCGGGAGAGCGTCTCCGAGGCATCCACACTGGCCGTACCGATGAGCACGGGCTGGCCGGCCGCATGCAGCTCCGCAATCTTTGCCACCACCGCGTTGTACTTCTCACGGCGGCTGCGGAAAATGAGGTCGTTGAAGTCCTTGCGGATGCAGGGACGGTTGGTCGGGATGGGCAGCACATCCAGCTTGTAAATATCGTGGAACTCCGCCGCCTCCGTCTCCGCCGTACCGGTCATACCGGCCAGGTGGGTGTACAGGCGGAAGTAATTCTGGATGGTGATGGTGGCGTAGGTCATGTTCTCGGCCTCTACCTCCACGCCCTCCTTGGCCTCAATGGCCTGGTGCAGACCCTCGCTCCAGCGGCGACCGGGCATCTCGCGGCCCGTGTTCTGGTCGATGATCACAATCTTGTCATCCTTCACCACATACTCCACATCCTTCTCGTAAATGGTGTAGGCCTTGAGGAGCTGGCTGGTGGTGTGCAGACGCGTACCGACCTCATCCCGGCGACGCAGGAGAGCCTGCTTGGCGGCCTCGCGTTCGCGGGCGGAGAGGGCGGGATTCTCGTCAATGTTGACAAACTCGGTACCCACATCCGGCAACACGAAAGCCTCCGGCTCCCCGGGGCTGATGATCTCGCGCCCCTTCTCCATCAGCTCGGCATCGTGGGTCTTCTCATCCACGCAGAAGAAGAGCTCCTCCTTGAGCTTGTAGAGCTCCAGCTTGCGCGGATCCTGGTAAAGCGTCAGCTCGTATTTCTCCACAATGCGGCGCATGGTGGTATCCTGCATGGCGCGCATGTAGGCGCGGTTGCGGGGCTGGCCGAGCTTGACCTTGAAGAGGCAGCGGCCCGCCAAGTCCGTATCACCGGCAGCGGCGGCCTCGTTGGCGCGCGTCATGAGGGAGTTGCAGAGGTCAACCTGGGCATGCACCACCTTCTCGATGAGGGGCTTGAGAGTATCGTACTGCTGCTCCTGCGTGATGACAGCGGGCCCGGAAATGATGAGGGGCGTGCGTGCCTCGTCGATCAGGATGGAGTCAACCTCATCGATGATGGCGAAATAGTGACCGCGCTGCACCTGGGCCTCGCGGGAGGTAGCCATGCCGTTGTCGCGCAGGTAATCGAAGCCGAACTCGGAGTTGGTGCCGTAGGTAATATCGCAGGCGTACATGCGGCGGCGCTGCTCGCTGGGCATCATGCTCTGGATGCAACCGACCGTCAGACCGAGGAACTTGAAGAGCGCACCCATCCACATCGAGTCGCGTCGTGCCAGGTAATCGTTCACCGTCACCACGTGCACGCCCATGCCCGTGAGGGCGTTGAGGTACACCGGCAGGGTGGCCACCAAGGTCTTACCCTCACCCGTGGCCATCTCTGCAATAAAGCCTCGGTGCAAGGCCGTGCCGCCGATAAGCTGCACATCAAAGTGCACCATGTTCCAAGCGATCGGCGTGCCGCATACATCCACATCCTGTCCGCAGAGCAGACGCGCGCCGCGCTTCACCACGGCGAAGGCCTCCGGCAGGATGGACTCCAGATACGCCGCTCGCAGCTTCTCGAAGCGCGGCTCCACCTCCGCCCAAGCCTCCTTGGCGGCCTCGATGGACTCCACCGTGGGCTCCACAGCGGGCAGTTTGGGGAAATCCGGCTTGAGGGCCTCAAAGCGCTCACCCAGCATCCCGGCTACGCGCTGCAGCTCCTCGGCATCCGCCTCTACTATGTACCCCCGGGTGGGGATATCCATCGGCGTAAAGCGGTGCAGATACTTCTGCCACTCCCGGGTTTTGGCCACCAAGAACTCTTGGTCTACATCCCCCCAAGAGGACTCGATCTCGTTAATTTTCTTGACGACAGGACGAATCTTTTTGACCTCGCGCTGGTTCTTGGAACCGACGATCTTATTGAGAATCCACTTAATCATAATAGTAAAAATGAGATGAGCCGACACCCCACGCATACGGCGAGGCGGAGGCTATGGTATCACACATGGGGGGAGAAAAGCAAGTGCGAGGACAAAAAAGTGCCCGGGAATGACACAACAAGCCCGCATCCGGCAGGCGTCCTCACTTCTTTTTCTTCTTGGTTTTCTTATTCTTCGTCTCCTTATCTGCCTTGGCAGGGGCAGCACCGGACGAAACAGGGGCCATAGAGTCACGGAATTCCTTCATGGCAGCCAAGAGTGCCGCATTGCCGTAGCAGCCGGACTCAATCAGAGCATCCACCTTCCCCGGGAAGGAATCCAACACGGCCCCGGCCTTCGGGTCAGAGGCGCGCAAGGCAGCCAAGGCAGCATTCTGTTCCGCAGCGGGGACCTTGGCGCAGAGTTGCCGCAGGGTCTTCATGCGAGTATTGTACATACGCATCTGCCCCGCAAGCATCGGGGCCTGCTGCGCCGCATTCGGGCCGCTCAACAGGGCATCCAACTCCTTGTAGATGGCCACGCGATGCTGCGCAGCGTTTTGGGCGGAACTCACCATCGGGGCATCCGCTGCAGGAGCCACCATGGCAGGCACCGCAGCCATCATCAACATTATTCCGGTTCGGTTCATCATCGGTCTCGTCTCAAGTACACCGCCTACTATACCAATTTTTCTACCGACCTGCAAGCTCTTTTCAGACGCAGCCGGAGAAAATACTGATACGAACCATCGAATCAGTCCCCCTGTGCGATGCGACACAGGACGTCGAGACGCAGACGAACGAGGAGTTTTTTTCGTTCATGTCAACAAAAAGGCTTGCAAAACGACACACAATGCGGTAAAATAACGCACCACTCATCCGCCCGGCAGCTCGAGGCGCCCTGATAACTGCCGAGGTAAGGGCCCAGAGGATGGGTGCAAATCTAAACCTAAAACATCATCATGAGTATATCTGAACTGGAAGCCTTGATCAACTCCAAGCTTCCTTCTTTCCGCAAGGGTGACATCGTCACCGGCACCATCCTGGAGATTCGCCCCCAGGTTGTCCTCGTTGACATTGGCTACAAGTCCGAGGGTGTCATTCCGATTTCCGAGTTTGAGGACGAGGAGATCGAGGTGGGCGACCAAATCGAGGTTCTCCTCGAGAGCCTTGAAAACGACGAGGGTCTCGTCGTCCTTTCCAAAGAGAAGGCTGCTCACAAGCAGAACTGGGACAAGATCGTGGCTGTCTACAAGGACGGCGGTTTGGTTAAAGGTAAGGTCAAGAGCGTTGTCAAGGGTGGCCTGATGGTCAACGTTGGCGTGGAGGCCTTCCTTCCGGGCTCCCAGGTGGACATCATTCCGCCGAAGGATCTCAACGAGTTCGTCGGCAACATCTACGAGTTCAAGATCGTCAAGGTCAACGACGAGCGCAAGAACATCGTGCTTTCCCGCCGCGAGGTCATCGAGGCCGAGCGCAGCGAGCAGCGTCAGCGCTTCCTGGAGACGGTCAAGATCGGCGACCGCGTGAAGGGTATCGTCAAGAACATCACCGACTTCGGTGCCTTCGTGGATTTGTCCGGCATGGACGGCCTGCTGCACATCACCGACATGAGCTGGGGCCGTGTGAACCACCCATCCGAGATGCTGCACATGGGCCAGGAGATCGATGTGCTCATTCTGGAGGTGGATCGCGAGAAGGAGCGTGTTTCCCTCGGTCTCAAGCAACTTACGGACAACCCCTGGGCCGACATCGAGAACAAGTACCCGATCGGTTCCACCGTCAAGGGTCGCGTCACCAAGCTGCTTGCTTACGGTGCCTTCGTGGAGCTGGAGAAGGGCGTGGAGGGCTTGGTGCACGTCTCCGAGCTTTCTTGGACCAAGCGCATTACGCGCCCCAGCGATGTGCTTTCTCTGGATCAGGAGATCGAGGCCGTTGTGCTCAACATCTCCGTGGAGGAGCAGAAGATTTCCCTCGGCGTGCGTCAGCTGGACGAGAATCCCTGGGACGCGATCGAGAAGCGCTTCCCGGTCGGCACCGTCATCTCCGGTGCTGTGCGTAACCTTACGCCCTACGGTGCCTTCGTGGCCCTGGAGGAGGGTATTGACGGCATGATCCACGTCTCTGACATGAGCTGGACGCGCAAGATCAATCATCCGTCCGAGGTTCTCAAGAAGGGTGACGTGGTGGAGGCTCGCGTGCTGAACATCGACAAGGAGAACCAGCGCGTCTCCCTCGGCATCAAGCAGCTGGAGCAGGATCCCTGGGAGAACATCGACAGCCTCTTCAAGGTGGGCGACCTCGTCAAGGGTACGGTGGCCAAGATCGCTTCCTTCGGTGCCTTCGTCAACTTGGACGGCGACATCGATGGTCTCATCCACATCTCCCAGCTTTCCGAGGAGCACGTGGATCGCGTGAAGGACGTCATCAAGGTGGGCGACCAGATCACGGCTCGTGTCATCAAGGTGGACAAGGTGGAGCGCCGCATCGGGCTTTCCATCAAGGCCGTCAACTACGATCCGGAGCAGCTGCGCCGCGAGACGGCCGCCTTCGAGACCGTGCGCACCGGCGATATGGTGGGTCTGGAGCAGGCCTTCAACCTCGCTGCCCTGCAGGCCGAGGAGTGGAGCCCGTCCGACAAGTAAAGCCTGCCGCGCGCAAGCATATTTCACCCACCCGGTTCGCGCCGGGTGGGTTTTGTATTGCCCGGTGGGCACACTTGTGCTACAATGGGGCGCATGCTTCCGTGGTTTCAGGATCGTTTTCCCCTTTTTCTTGCCCCGATGGCCGGGGTAACCGACCCGATTTTCCGCACTCTGTGCAAAGAGGAGGGAGCGGATGTCATGATAACGGAGTTTGTCTCCGCAGAGGGTGTGTTACAGGCGTGGCACCGCACGCAGCGCTATGTGCAGATAGAGGAGAGGCATCGGCCGGTGGGCGTGCAAGTGTTCGGGGGTGTTGCGGAGCATATGGCGGAGGCAGCGGCCATCATCACGGATGCCGTACACCCGGACTTTGTTGACATCAACGCCGGCTGCCCGGTGCCTAAGGTTGTCGGCAAGAACGGCGGATCATCGTTGTTGAAGGACCTGCCCCTGCTGCAGAAGATAGCAGAGGCGACGGTGAAGCGGCTGGAGGGGGTGTGCCCCGTGACGGCAAAAATACGCATAGGCTGGGACGCCGAGCACATCAATGCCCCGGAGTGTGTGCTGCGCCTGCAGGATGCAGGGGTGCAGGCAATCACGATTCACGGGCGAACACGCTCGCAGCAGTACAGCGGAAGGGCGGATTGGGAAATCATCGACCGCTGCGCGCGCGCCGTGAGGATTCCCGTGGTGGGCAATGGGGATATATGCTGCGCGGCAGATGTTCAGCGAGCAAGGGAAAGCACCGCTGTTTCCGGAGTCATGATCGGCCGAGCGGCTATGGCAGCACCATGGATTTTCCGGGAAGCCAAGGAGTTTCTGAGCCGAGGAACTGTGCCCCCCTCCCCCACGGCGGCGGAGCGCGTGCGGTTCATCCTGCGCCACGCTCGGCTGGCCATTGAAAGCGAACACTACGGAGCAGAGGATGTAACCATGCGCACCATGCGTTCTCGACTTCTGGCCTACGCGAAAGGAATCCCCGGCAGCAAACACCTGCGGCCACAGTTAGCGAGAGTCAGCTGCTACGCCGAGCTGGAGTCACTTCTCCTTCCCCTCTCCTGAATCCACCGGCGTACCATCGGCATTCCACCCATTCCGGCGCAGGTACTCCACCAGCTCCTCCACCGTCCAATACTGCTGATCCTTCAGCATCTGCCCGAGAAGAAGGGTGTTCTCACGAGCCGCCGCCGGGCTGAGGTGCAGGGAGGTATCCGCGAATTTCTCCGGGTATGGCCAAGCCCCGAGCCGCTCATCTTTTAACACATGATACCCCGCGCGTACAATATCCAGCAAATCACGGGCAACAATACAACGCATGCTCTCATGACTCAAAGCGACGGGGAACATCAGAACGAGCTCGGCACCGCGCCGACGGCACTCATCCTTCAACAGGGCAAAAAAACGCAGGCTATCCTCACTTACGCGAGAATTCAGGCGTTCGTATTGAAAAGGATGCAACTCCTTTACCTGCTGCATCTCATCCCACAACACCTCCATCCAACCGGAGGGGTGAATGACGGTATTCTTCTCATATTTGAAGTTCAACTCCGGGCGAAAAAGTTTTTTCCCGGCGTGAGTACACATCACCGCCATGGAAGGGCGGACAAGTTGAAGCAGGTTATCCGCTGTCAATGGGGCAAAGCCTTCATCAAAAATCCCGAAACCACAGAAATGGAAGGCTGACACAATACCTTCGGAAGTCCAAGTACCGGCATACCCGGGCATAAGGCTGAATACCATTGTATCTCCACTGCGCAGGTACTCCAAGGCTATTCGCGCGTTAGCCCCATTGCCGTTACCCGCCGCCACAGCCATGCTGATGCAACGGATCCCCTGCTCCTTCAGCATCACCTCCGGGTCTACCCCGGCGCGGATCTCGGAACCACCACCGAAAACATAACATGCTTCAGGTTCCTGCCGCAAGGCATTTCCCCACTCCTCCGCAGTATCAGCACAACGCCAAAAATAGACAAGTCCCGGCTCTACTTTGTATTTGTAATACAGGGAGAAGGCCATTCCGCATACCAAGGCACTGATGATGATGATGAGCAATCGTCGCATGGCGTCAGAAGGCAAAATAGATAAACTCGTTATGCACGCCGTAATTCGTTATGTACAGCATAAAAACCATCACAAAGCAGCCGATGTCCGATAAAAAAAGGCAATAGGGATCCTGCTTGTAACGGAGGGAAAGATATTCGACCAGCAAAACGACAAAGGACAGAATCAGGAAGAAAAACGCAACACTCGATTCGTAGGCACGGGCCTCATACAAGCTCCCCCAAAGGAAACCCTCCCAACTGTAGCAATCCGGATTGAAGAGGCACAACAGGTTCTTCCACAGGAGTTCGTTCGAGGTAGTGTAGAAAAACATCCACACAAAAACCATGAAGGTAAACATCAAAGCCCAGCCCATGGGTGCCCACATTCGGTGACCGCGTTTCATCCAAATGCGGTGCACCACCATCGCAACTCCCGCAAGTGTCCCCCAGATGATAAAATTCCAGTTAGCACCATGCCACAGTCCGGATATGGCAAAAACAAGGATAAGGGGACTTCCAATAAGTCTCCGAAAAACGACCTGATCCCACGAAAGGGCCTTATTTTATCAACGAAGTGAACGAATATACACAAAGGTTGCTATTCGTGCGCTTTGAAACATAATATGGGAGTATTTTACGCCTATTT
>JALFWB010000016.1 GCA_022787425.1 Akkermansia sp. | reverse complement strand
AGTTACCCTCCCATTCATCGGAAAGGTCCATGAGCCGAGCCGTCAGCAATCTTAGCAGAGATGCTTCGGAAGGGAAGACGGGAATGAGTCTCGTGCGCTTCTTGAGTTGGCTGTTGACGCATTCCATTATATTGGAGGTCCTGATGTACCGCTGAACCTCCGCCGGGCAATCGATGATGGTGAGGCATTGCTCGATATTCTCCTCGAGCCAATCCGCGAGCTTATCCTGCTTCTTCTCACGGAAGAGGGAGACCGCCATCGCGGTCCTTTTCTCGGCCGCTTCCCGATTGCCGGAATTGAAAATAGCGCGGATCTCTCCTGCGACGAAACTCTTGAGCCGCTTACCGGTAACATAACTCCGCGCGTTCTGTTAAAAGTGAAACTGACAGCGTTGCCACGGCACGCCGGTGAGGGCCTTGGCGACGGCCCTGCGGATACCGATGTGGCTGTCACTCACAACAAGGGCGGGCCGATTCTGCAGAATGATGTATAAGGTGTGTACCTTTCTCTGACACACCCACCCGGGCTAATTCCGGATTCGTGTGCGGGGGTGATTATCACATGTTCGGGTAGTACTTGTCAACTCTTTTTTCGGCACTCCGTCAAATCAGGCGTGCAAAAATCGGGACTCCCTGCGGCATCGTAGGGGGGAGGAAGTGTTCGGGTTGTCTGAGGGGGTGGTCAGAACTCTGCGGAGCTCTTGGCCCCGGCGGCGCGAAGGAGGGCGGATATTTCGTCGCCTTCTTCGACGTAGTCCGAGATTGCGGCGTAGTCCAAAACCGTTTTGCCGTCTGTGTCTCGGTTATTGACGTCTGAGCCTGCGGCCAACAGGCGGCGCACGCATTCTGTTTCGCCGAATAAAACGGCTTCCATCAGTGCTATTCTGCCCTCATTGTCCCTGATGTGGACATCTGCGCCCGCTGCCAAGAGAAGTTCGGCGCAGTCCGTGTTCTCGTTGTAAACGGCCTCCATCAGTGCCGAGCGGCCGCAGCAGTCGACAGCATTGAGATTCGCGCCTGCCTCCACCAGTATCCGGACGCACTCCGTGCGGCCGAAAACGGCAGAAACCATCAGAGCGGTGGAGCCGTTTTCTGTCGCAGCGTTGACATCTGCACCGGCATCAATCAGAAGCTCGACAAGTTCTGCATCATCTGCTCTTGCGGCCTTCGACAGAGCTGTTTCCGCAGCTTCGTCCCCGGCATGGAGATTCGCCCCGGCATTCAGCAGCACGGTGACGGCCTCCGTGCGCCCTTGCTCGGCGGCCTCCATCAGGGCAGTACACCCATCGTTGTCTTGTGCTTCGATATCTGCCCCTGCCTCGAGAAGCAGCCGGATGACATCTTCCCGCCCCCACCATGCAGCCCGCATCAGGGCTGTGCGGCCACGCTCATCCACGGCGCTGATATCCGCCCCTGCCTCCGTCAGCAGGCGAACGGACTCTGCTTCCCCCTTGGAGGCGGCCCATATCAGAGCCGTTTCAGACTCCTTTGTCTTTGCATTGACATCCGTGTCGGCATTCAACAAAAGCCTGACGACCTCCGAATAATGTGCAGATTCACTCGGTACGTAGCCCGGCCAAGCTGCGCCGCAGGCACCGATCAGAGCATTGATGCCCCTGTTATTCGCAGCATTTGAGTCAGCCCCTGCCTCCAACAGCAGCTTGACGATCGAGTCGTGCCCCTCCGATGCCGCCCTGATCAAGGCCGTGTCACCGCAATAGTCCGCTGCATTGACATCGGCCCCGTTTGCCAGCAATTCCTTCACCTCGGCATTGTTTCCTCTTCCTGCTTGCTTCATCAAATAATATTCAGGGGAATGCATAACGCTTGAGGTGTAGCATATTTTGTTCGAAATGTCAAGTATAAAAAGCGGGAAAAGGTGAGAGTTCCGGGCACCATGCACGGATGCGATGCGGGACTCCCGATACGATTTTTCGGGGCATGCCGCGCAATAAAGGCTGGACAGGCGGGGACGGGTGTGGTAGGATGTGGGAACGCACTTTACCATAAAAGCAGGCACATGAAGTCATACACCATTTTCCAGAAGTCGGATGAAGAGACCGTCAACACCTTTCTTGATTGGATGCGCAACCAGGAGCGCGCCGTGTACCGCGCGGCAGTGCGCGAGCTGGCGGCGCTGAAGAAGCTGCGCCCGGAGTTTGTGCAGCAGAAGCCGCTGGCGGAGCAGTTTGCGTGGCTCAAGCGGATGCTGGCATGGAAGCCGGCGGAGACGATTGCTGACCACCTGCTGCAGGTGTGGCTGATCCGCAAGCACGAGGGGATGCTGGTGACCTTCATCGACAAGCTGGGGATTCCGCACAACGGGCACGGCGTGGTGGATGACCTGCCGGAGACGATCGATGCGGACAAACTGAAGGAAGCCGTGGACACCCTGTTCGAGAAGTATCCTGCGGGCGCGGTCTCCATCTACCTGCACATGTTCCAGAACCAGACGCCGGAGGGTTGGCCCACCGTGCAGGAGCTGCTGGATACCGACCCGCGCATCACCCTCCGCTGACCGAGCGGCGTGAGCGAGGACGAACACTATATGATGCTGGCGATGCGCGAGGCCGAGGATGCCCGCGCCGCCGGCGAAGTGCCCTGCGGCTGCGTGATCGTGAAGGACGGCGTCGTGATAGCACGGGGCCGGAACAGCGTGGAGCACCGCAAGGATGCCACTGCGCACGCAGAGATGCTGGCCTTGGCGGAGGCCCAGGCTGCCTGCGGCGATTGGCGCTTGGAGGGCTGCACGGTGTATGTCACCAAGGAGCCTTGCCCCATGTGCGCGGGGGCTTTGGTGCACTGCCGCCCGCAGCGTGTTGTCTTCGGAATACCGGACCCCAAGGGCGGGGCCTGCGGCGGGTGGATCAACCTGCTGGACTCCAATCCGCCCCTGAACCACCGCTGCGAGGTGCAGGGCGGGGTGCTGCAGGAGGAATGCTTGGAGCAGTTCCGGAGCTTCTTCCGCGAGGCTAGAGCCATTGCCAAAGAACGCAAACAACGTCAACGAGAGGCAGATGATACCGCAGATTGAAGTCTACATGAACACCGAGAGCGGCTGGGCGGATGAAGCCTTGGCCGAGCGATTGGCCGCCGCGCTCAATCGGTTGGTGCCGCATCTCTTGGCCGAGCCCGAGGGCCCGGATCACGTCCTCTCTCGGCTGGAGACGGTGGAGATCTCCGTGGTGGATGACGCGACCATAGCCGATGTGCACGCCCGCTTTCTGAATGACCCCACGGCTACGGATGTCATCACTTTCCCCTACGGTGAGATCGTGGTGAGCTGTGAAACAGCCGCCGCCTACGCCGCCGCCCACGGACTGAACCGCGAGCAGGAACTCTTCCGCTACATGGTGCACGGTTTGGTGCATCTGCACGGGTACCTCGACTACGAACCCGAGGACCGCGAGCGCATGTTCCGCGTGCAGGAGCCCTTGGTGGAGCGTTTTTTTGCCTGAACCCGCCCCCGGGCTGCCCTAAGTTTGTCATCATGGCACCCGCAGGCTTGCATTCTGTCGGCGCGGGGGTAGAATAGGAACATATGGATTTCCGTTCTTACCTGAGAGACCACCCGGACGCCAAGGGCTACTTCGGCCCCTACGGCGGCGCCTACCTGCCGGACGAATTGAAGCCCGCCTTCGAGGAGATAACCGAAGCCTACAATAACATCTGCCACAGCGCCCAGTTCATCAACGAGCTGCGCCGCATCCGCCGGCAGTTCCAGGGACGCCCCACGCCGGTGAGCCACTGCGAGCGACTCTCCCGCCTGAACGGCGGCGCGCAGATCTACCTGAAGCGCGAGGACCTGAACCACACCGGCGCCCACAAGCTCAACCACTGCATGGGTGAGGGCCTGCTGGCCAAGTTCATGGGCAAGAAAAAACTGATAGCCGAGACCGGGGCAGGGCAGCACGGCGTAGCCTTGGCAACGGCGGCCGCCTACTATGGCCTGGAGTGCGAAATCCACATGGGCGAGGTTGATATCCGCAAGCAGGCCCCCAATGTTACCCGCATGCGCATGCTCGGCGCGAAGGTCGTCTGCGTGACGAAGGGGCTCAAGACCCTCAAGGAGGCCGTCGACTCCGCCTTCGAGGCCTACCTGCGCGACTACAAAACAGCTATCTACTGCATCGGCTCCGCCCTCGGTCCGCATCCCTTCCCGATGATGGTGCGCGACTTCCAGATTGTGGTGGGCTACGAGGCCCGCGAGCAGTTCCTGGAGATGACCGGCCTGCTGCCGGACGAAGTGTGCGCCTGCGTGGGCGGCGGCTCGAACGCCATGGGCATGTTCCCCGCCTTCCTGAACGACCCCGTCCGTATCGTCGGCGTGGAGCCCCTGGGACGCGGTCCCGCCATGGGTGACCACGCGGCTTCCATGAGCTTCGGCTCGGAGGGCATCATGCACGGCTTCAACAGCATCATGCTCAAGGACGAGAACGGCGAGCCCGCCCCGGTGTACTCCGTCGCTTCCGGCTTGGATTACCCCTCTGTCGGTCCGGAGCACGCCTACCTGCGTGACATCGGTCGTGTTTGTTATGATAAAGTGACGGACGAGGAAGCCGTGGATGCCTTCTTCAAGCTGAGCCGCTACGAAGGCATTATCCCGGCCTTGGAGAGCTCGCACGCCATTGCCTATGCCCTGCGCCGCGCTCGGGAGATGCGCACCGGTGCCATCTTGGTGAACTGCTCCGGCCGAGGCGACAAGGACGTCGACTACGTGGTGGAGAAGTACGGCTACGGTGAGGACCACAAGTATTGATACCCGCGCGCTATGTTCAAGGCTTGGATAGCAGCCTGTGTGCTGGGTGCTGCTGCCTTGCAGGCAGGCGAGCAGGAGATGAACAAGGCCTTGGCCGATTGGCAGGGGCGGCTGGATGAGTACACCGCCGCCTGCCGCGCCGCCGAGGGGGCGGCCCCCGCGCCGCCGGACCCCGCCGAGATTGCACCCGCGCTCTGGGCCGCCGTCTCCGCCAAAAACGGGACCAAGCAGGTGCAGATTCCCCTGACACCCGAGGAGCGCAAGCGTAAGGCCACCCCCCGCACTAAAACGGCCCCCGCCTACGAGTACGAAGCCCCTTGGGCCGCCCCGGCGGTCGCTTGGCTTTTGTCCCACCCCGCAGCCTTGGCATCGCTGTACCCGGACTCCCCGCGCCGCGCTGCCCGCACGGCGGAAACCCTGCTGCGAACCGTGGAGACGACACACTACCGCAGCCCTGCCATTGCAGAAGCCTGCCCCGCTCTGGCGGAAGGGGACGGTGTGGTCACCCTGCCGCTGCTGCGCCGCATTTTTCAGGAGAACCCGGACCGCAAGGCCCGCGGGTTGGCTGCCGTGGCCATGAGCCTGATGATGGAGAACCCCGATGTGGCCCTGAGCGAGGGCGACAACGCCCGCACCCTGCAGGTGTACTACATGCGCCAGGCCCTCCTCCTGTGTCCGGAGGGTACGCTGTACAATGGCACCCCCGTGGAGCAGGTGGCGGAGGAACAGGTGTACCGCCTCAAGCACTTGGTGCCCGGCGGCATTCCGCCCATCGTCAAGGTGCAGGACCTGCAGGGGCAGGCCTCCGTCTTTCCCGTAAAAGGCAAGGCCACCCTGCTGCTCTTCTGGACTCCGGAGGAGGAAGTGGGCACCAACATCGTGCGCAAGCAAGCCCTGATGCAGCAGGAGTATCCCGGGCTGGTGTTCTGCCCCATCACGGCCCCCGGCGAGGCTGCCCGTCAGGCGATAACGAATGCCGGGGTAGAGAATACCTACTTGGATAACGAAGCCGCCATCGTCTCCCGCGCTTTCCGTGTCCCATCCGTGCCTTGGGCCGTGCTCATCACGCCGAAGGGACATGTGGCTTACTACGGTTATCCGAATCTGCAGCTTCAGGCAGCCCTGCCGGAGGCCCTCAAGCAGGCCAAGGCCCCGGAGAAGACCGACTCCCCGCGTGAGAGCGTGCGCATCGAGGGAGCCCCCGCCGCTCCGGCTGCGCCCGCTCCTGCCACCCCGACTGTCCCCGAGGACGAGACCGGCGCGCCCGCCCTGCGCGAGATGCCGGACGACTTGGACTGAGCTGCCTTTTGCGCCGCCCCGCCGATGCCTTGTCGGTGTCTGTGGGGCGGCTTTTCCCTCGCGCGGTGAAAAAAGGCGTGACATTTCGGCCTGCGGTGGTATAATGGCACGCGAGCTATGAAATACGAAGGACTTTACACGGCCATCATCACCCCGTTCAAGGACGGGCGTGTGGATGTTGAGGCCTACAAGGCATTGATTGAGGCACAGATCGCCGCCGGAGTGGACGGCATAGCCCCGGTGGGGACCACGGGTGAATCCCCCACGCTGAGCCACGCCGAGCACATGGACGTCATCCGCATTGCCATCGAAACCGTGCGCGGGCGCGTGCAGGTCATCGCCGGCACCGGTTCCAACTCCACGGCAGAGGCCATCGCCATGACGCAGGAGGCCGAGCGCTTGGGCGCGGACGGCACCCTGCAGGTTTGCCCCTACTACAACAAGCCGAGTCAGGAGGGCGTCTACCGCCACTTCAAGGCCGTGGCAGACAGCACCAAGCTGCCCGTTCTCCTTTACAGCATCCCCGGTCGCAGCGGCATCGAGATTGCGGTGGAGACCGTGGCTCGCCTGGCTCAGGACTGCCCGAATATCACGGCTATCAAGGAAGCAGGCGGCAGCGTGGAGCGCGTCAACCGCTTGGTGCAGGCCCTGCCGGAGAGCTTCAGCGTGCTGAGCGGCGATGACGGCCTGACCGTTCCCTTCATCTCCTGCGGTGCCCGCGGCTTGGTATCCGTTACCTCGAACATCGCCCCTGCGGCCATGCGAGAGCTGGTTTACGCCGCGCTGAACGGGGACGGCAAGAAGGCTACGGAGCTGCAGAAGAAGTATTACCCCCTGATGAAGGGCCTGATGAGCTTGGACACGAACCCCGTGCCGATCAAAGCTGCTTTGGCCCTGCGCGGGGACATCACTTGGGAGCTGCGTCTGCCGCTGGTGCCGCTGGCGGAGTCCAAGCATGAGACCCTGGCCGCCCTCCTCAAGCAATTCAACCTCTTGGGCTGATATGATGAAGGTACTTGTTACCGGTATCTCCGGCCGCATGGGGCAGGCCGTGCAGCAGGCCGTGGCGCAGAACCCGGGCACGGAGCTCGGTGCCACGCATGATGTGGGGCAGGATGTTGTTGCCGCACTGGCTCAGGCGGATGTGGCCGTGGACTTCTCTTTCCACGGATTTACGGCGGAGCTGCTGGCAGCAGCCGTGGCGCAGGGCAAGCCCGTTGTCATCGGTACCACGGGCCACACGGCGGAGGAAAAAGCCGCCATTGCGCAGGCCGCACAGAGCATCCCCGTTGTGTTCGCGTCTAATTTTTCCGTGGGTGTCAATACCCTCTTCTGGCTCACCCGCAAGGCTACCCGCATCCTCAAGCAGTATGATATTGAGATCGTGGAGATGCACCATCACCACAAGCTGGATGCCCCCAGCGGCACGGCGCGTACCCTGGCGGAGGTCGTCTGCGAGGAGACGGGGATGGATTATGAGAAGGATGTGATGCACGGCCGGGAGGGGCTGGTGGGCGCGCGCCCGCAGCGCCAGATCGGCATGCACTCTCTGCGCGGCGGTGATGTGGTAGGGGATCATACGGTTATTTATGCCACGGACGGCGAGCGCGTGGAGCTGACGCACAAGGCTTCCTCCCGCATGACCTTTGCCGCAGGTGCCGTGCGTGCGGCCCTTTGGTTGGCGGATAAACCGGCCGGGCTCTACAACATGCAGGACGTGCTTGGCTTTACTGACTGAGGCCATGGAAGGGGAGTCCACATTGCAGCGCGTGGGCATTTCGCTGGGCTCAAACGTCGGTGACCGCTTGGCGAATCTGGAGGCGGCGTGCGATGCTTTGTCCGAGCACTTCGGCGCGCTGCGCCTCTCCCAAGTCTATGAGACGGAGCCCGTGAACTGCCCCCCCGGTTCTCCTGCTTTCCTGAACGCCTGTGTGGAGCTGCACACCGCTCTGCCGCCGCAGCGCGTGCTGGAGCTCTGTTTGGGCATCGAGCAACAACTGGGGCGCACCCGCACGGGGGAGTACGGCGCCCCGCGTACCTGCGATATCGATATCTTATATTACGGCACGCTGGTGCAGAGCGGGCCGGAGCTTACCCTGCCGCACCCGCGGGCGCACAGCCGCCTTTTCGTGCTGCGCCCGCTGTGTGATATCGACCCCCTGCTGGTGCTCCCGGGGCAGTCCCGCACGGTGCAACAGTTGGCCGAGACTCTGCCGAACCAAGCTGCTGTAGTTCCTTTCCCGATATGAATAAGGATGTTACGGGCATCATCGCGGCCCTGACGGCGAAAAAAGGTAAGGCTCCCGTCACGGAGCTGACGGCGTATGATTACCCCACCGCGCGTTTGGTAGACGAGGCGGGTATCGACATCATCTTGGTGGGCGACTCCTTGGGGATGGTGATGCTGGGTTACCCGGATACCACGCACGTGACCCTGGCGCATATGTTGCACCATGTGGAGCCCGTGGCACGCGCCGCAAAGCGCGCTCTGGTCATCGGGGATATGCCCATCCACACCTACGACACGCCCGAGCAGGCCCTGCAAACGGCCCGCGCTTTGGTGGCTGCCGGGGCGGATGCGGTGAAGCTGGAGGGCGGGGTGGACAAGGAGGCACACATCCGCGCCATTGTGCAGGCGGGCATTCCCGTGCAGGGGCACATCGGCCTGCTGCCGCAGAAGGTGCTGGAGGAGGGGGGCTTCCGCATGAAGGGGCGAACGGAGGAGGAGGCCGCCGCCATCATGCGCGATATGCAGGCCGTCGTGCGCGCGGGCGCGTTCTCCCTTGTCATCGAGTGCACCAAGAAGGATGTGGCGGCAGCCGTCACGGCGGCGTGCCCCGTGTTCACCATCGGCATCGGTGCCGGTTCCGGTACCTGCGATGGTGAGGTGGCCGTCTTCCACGACCTCGTCGGCGGTTTCCCTTGGTTTGTGCCCAAGTTCGCCGTCCCCCGCGCGAATATCTCGGCGGAGATTTCCCGTGCCGTGCGGGAATATGCCGCCTCCGTGCCGCTTCCGCCGCAGGTGTGAGCCCTCGGGGCTGCGTACTGCGTCAGTATCTCATTTTTTTCTTTCACTTTTCCGAAACAGCGTGTAAAATACGTCCCGTAACGCTCGGGGAGCTCCGGCGTTGACCAATCAGCAACCAGATACAGCAATGAGCAAGTCCTTTCTCCCGGCGCAATATGCGCATCCGTATGAGATCGACCCGAAATACGGCAAGTCCGTTGCATACTTCTGCATGGAGTTTGCCATCGACAACGTCTTCAAAATCTACTCCGGCGGCTTAGGCTACCTGGCCGGCTCGCACATGCGCTCGGCAGGTACGCTGCGCCAGAACCTGGTGGGCGTGGGCATTCTGTGGTCCTACGGCTACTACAACCAGATCCGCGCCGATGACGGTTCTATGGCCGTGCAGTACCGCCGCAAGAACTACAGCTTCCTGGAGGACCACAACATCAAGTTCCTCATCCGCATCTGCAACTCTCCCGTGTGGGTGAAGGCTTACTTCCTGCGCCCGGAGACCTTCGGCACCGCGCCGATGTTCTTCCTCTCCACGGACCTGCCGGAGAATGATGAGATGAGCCGCTCCATCACGCAGCGTCTGTATGACTCCAACCCGATGACGCGTATCTCGCAGTACATCGTGCTGGGGCAGGGCGGTGCCCGCCTCTTCGAGGAGCTGGGCGTGGAGCCGGAGATTTACCACATGAACGAGGCGCATGCCATCGGTGCCGCCTTTAACATGCTGGCCCGCAACGGCGGCAACGTGGAGGAGGTGCGCAAGCGTTTCGTCTTCACCACCCACACCCCGGAGGAGGCCGGTAACGAGAAGATGGACATCAACCTGATGGCGAATTTCTCCTTCTTCGACGGCCTTTCCCTGGATCAGGTGCGCAGCTTCCTGAAGCTGGATCCGAATGAGCAGACCTTCAACTACACGCTGGCCGCTCTTCGCCTGTCCCACTTGGCCAACGGTGTGTCCGCTCTGCACGGTGAGGTCTCCCGCGAGATGTGGAAGAATTACAGCGACATCTGCCCCATCACGCATGTGACGAATGCGCAGAACCGCCTCTACTGGCAGGACCCGGAGTTGGCGGAGGCTTTCGAGTCCCGCGACAAGAAGGCTTTTGCCGCCCGCAAGCGCGCCCTCAAGAAGGAGCTCTTCCGCGTGGTGGGCGAGCAGACGGGGCATTTGTTCGATGAGGATACTCTCACGATTGTTTGGGCTCGCCGCTTCGCCGCTTACAAGCGCCCGGCGCTCATCACGGAAAACCCGGCGATGTTCGAGCGCATGCTGCAGCGCACCAACCGCCCCGTGCAGATGATCTGGGCCGGTAAGCCTTTCCCGACCGATTTCAAGGCCGTGGAGATCTTCAATAACCTCAACAAGCTCAGCAACAAGTTCCCGCGCTGCGCCGTGCTCACCGGTTATGAGCTGGCTCTCAGCCGTCTCCTCAAGAACGGTTCGGACCTCTGGCTCAACAACCCTGTGGTGACTCGCGAGGCTTCCGGTACCTCCGGCATGTCCGCCACCATGAACGGCTCCATCACCATCTCCACCAACGATGGCTGGGTGCGTGAGTTCGAGCGCGACGGTGAGAACTGCTTCATCATCCCGGAGGCCAAGCTCGGTCTCGGCGTCGAGGCCCGCGACCGCTCCGACCGCGATAACTTCTACGCCGTGCTGGAGTCCAAGGTGCTGCCGCTCTACTACGACAACCGCGAGGCTTGGCTGGACTTGGTCTTCAACGCCATGAACGACATCTGCCCGGCTTTCGACTCCGACCGCATGGCGGACGAGTACTACACCAAGATGTACAACGCCTGATCCATCGGGCTGTTGCCACCTTTCTGAAGCTGCCGCGGGCCCGCGCCTGCGGCAGCTTTCTCTTTCTTGTCAAAAGAGATATCGGGGGAGACTTCGTACCGCCGTAGTGGTAGGGAGCTAATAGTTGATGGGGACGCGGAATTTCAGGAATGAAGGGAAAGGGAAGTTTTATACGGGGCTTTGCCGGAAACTTCTTGGGGCTGTTGTAATAGGTTCCTTGAGCCTTTTTTGCTAAAAAATTCTGTAGCTACCTATAATGAATTTGCTTTGAATTCTCGACAAAGATCATCATGATATTCAAGTTTCCGCTCCTTCCTGAAATTCCGCGTCAAAAAAACATCAGATATCTACTACCACAGCGGCATGCAAGGCTTGAAAGAGACTTCGCACCGCTGTGATGGTAGGGGCGGTTTTTATGGGGGTGACGCGGAATTTTAGGAATGAAGGGAAAGGGAAGTTTGTACGGGGCTTTATTTGTGATTTCTCGGGACTATCGTAGTAGGTTTCTTGAGGCTTTTTTGTTAAACTTTCTTTAGCTACCTATGATGAATTTGCCTTGAATTCTCGACAAAGAACAGTATGATATTCAAGTTTCCGAATCTTCCTCAATTTCCGCGTCAAAAAACATCCCCCTTCCTACCACCACGGCGGCAAGCAGTCTCCCCCAAGCCCTGCACAACATTCCTCCTTCCTCCTAAACCCGCTTCCTACCACCACCTTGGCACTCAGTTAACCACCCCTCGCATAACCCCAATTCCAAACCAATTCATAACCCTCCAACGATCATTCGGCTCATCCCCCGGTAATTCCCACCGCACAGCTCCGCCTTTCCCTTCCTTCCTAAAATTCCGCGTCAAATAACATCCCCTCCCTACTACCACGGCGGCATGCAGTCTACTGCCAGAAGCGCCGGACGGAGCGGGGTGAGGTGCGGGTCGGGTTCAGGTAGCGGTTGCGGAGGAGGTTGGTGCTGCTGTGGCCCATTTCCAGCTGCAGCTCCGGGAGGGAGCGGAAGCGGAGGACGTGGTAGGTCGCGAAGGTGTGGCGGAGGGCGTCCGATTGCCAGCGGCGGAAGCCGGCGGCACGGCGGAGTTCGCGCCAGCGTTGTGCCCAGTTGTGCGGGATGATGCCGCCCTTGGCGCGGACGGCGCGGCGGGGGAGTTTGTGCAGGTGCACCGTGCGGCCGCCGCCGGTTTTGCTCACCTGCGGGCGGATGTGCACCGTGCCTTCTTTCCAGTCGATGTCGCGGGCGGGGTCAAGGCGCTGCACCTCGGCGGGGCGCAGGCCGCCGTACATCAGCAGGTGCAGGGAGAGCCGCATCGGGGCGTGCTCGGGGCGCTCCGCCGTGGCTTCCAGGCGCTTGCATTCCTCCGGGGTCAGGGGGATGATTTCGATCTCCGGTACGCTCGGGGTCTCGATTCGGTTCACGGGGTTTTCGTCGCACCATTCCTGCCGATAACCGTAGGTGAAGATGCTGTGCAGAATCGACCGCGCTTTTCTATAACTGTGCTTGCTGGCGCCGAAGGCGGTCTCCAGCAGTGCTCGGCATTCGCGGGTTGTCATCGCTCGCAGGGGGCGCTCGGCTACGCCGGGTACGCGTAACATGCGCCGCACGAAGTGCCGCAGGTCCTGCTTGGTGCTCGCCCGTCGGTCCTCCCGCGCCCGCACACTGGCCCAAGCGGCTTCTTCAAAGCTCACAGTCTCCGTCCGTGCCTTCACTGCCGCCACACCTGCCTGTACCACCTGCCGCAGCAGGTTCATCAGCCCCGCGCCCTTCAGCTCGGTACACATCTCTCCCAGCCCCTCGACGGCTTCCAGTATCAACCGTGCCGCCTCCGTGGCCCCTACCTTCTGCTGCCGCAGCAGCTCCTTCGCTGTCTTTCTGTCGTTTTTCATGTCCTTATGCATTTCATATGCAGAGTCAACCCCTAAATGTGAAAAAGGAGCGTTTTCTGTATGATTTCCGTATTGTACAGGAATTCTGTTGACCAATGCAAGAACTTTTTTTCAAGTACAGTGGGGGGCTGCCTCAGACACGACAAAGTCTTGACTGTCAACGAGTTAGGGCCCATACTGCATATGAAATGCAGTATGCTTGTCCCTAGCGGGGAAAAGAAGGATTCATTCCGCGTCATTCCTCCCCCACACAGAATCATAACCTCACTCAATCATGGACAAGCTCATCGGTCAATTCAAACTCCAAAACTTCCTGCGGCAGATGTTTTGCGGTGTCGTATTCCTCCTGCCGTTCTTCCTGTTTCCCGCAACGGTTCAACTGTGCCCCTGCGTCCCGAAGTTCTATGCCTGTTTTCCCCAACCGGGCGATCTCGACTTCGCCCAACTAAGCGCTCTGGCCGTGCTCGCCGTCATCATCGGGACCATTATTTACCACATTGAGAAAAATGTGCTCAGCTACCCCATTCAGATCATTTTCCGGCTGATCAGCCGGAAGTTTGCAAGTTGGGGAAAGCTGATTTGCTTGGTTGTTGTATCGGCCGGGTTAGCTTGGTGCTTACACTCATATTTTTCTGAAATATCCGTTCAGCTTCGGATAGCAGTTGGAGTTGTTTTCGCCTTTTGTATATTTACTGCTGTCTGCGCAAAAGTGCTTAAAGTTGTCGATGATACTCGCAGGCTGTGGATACGTGAGGACAGCGAGCATGCAGCATCCGGTGGCGATGATAAAGCTGTCCTTAAACGTGTGGGTACATGGGCGGATTTTATCCACTGCGGTCAATCCTGTGCCATTGCGTGGCTGCTCGGTTCTTTCCTCTGCAACGTTTGTTTAGGGTGGAAGCTCAACGGCAATCCGTTCTATTGTCACGGCTTATTCTTGGCAGGAGCCTTGCTGGTGCTCGAGATTTTCATCGACTGGCATCGCTATCAGCACGTTCTTCTTGTTCTGGGTGATTCGGAAAAAGGTCCGCGCAAGAGCGACGACAAAGGTTAACTCTCTTTCTACTCACCTGCCACGCCCGCCGGGAAACGGCGGGTGTGGTGCCGAAATCACGCATCGGATCCCCCGACTTCCTTTTCCCCTTCGTTATGAAACCCCACCTCCCCCTACCGCTTCTTCGTGCTGTCCTCGCTTGCTTTGCAGCGTTGTCGACAACCCTTTTCACCGCCACTGCCGCAGAGCCGACCATCCCGGGAGGCTACACTAAAGCTGAAATAGATGAGGCTGCGGATTTAGCTTCTTGGTATGCGAATAGTAACTACGCGTTTTTGCTGACGAATGCTGATCCTTCTCAGCCTCTGACGCTGACTCCGGTGAACTGCTCATGGTGGTCCGCAAGCACAGCTACAGTTCTCTTTACGGGCAGAAACTACTTCTTCAGCTCGTGGAATACGGATACCCCCATCTCCCTGACTTTCGACGGCGGAGAAAGTGGTGCTCCGAGTGCTTTTCGTAAGGCTGGGACCCTAGAGTTCCAAGGGCTCGGGGATGTAGACTTCCTGAATTTGTATATCACGACCACAACTTCCGGATCCCCTGCCTACGGCGGCGCGATTTTTGCCTCCTCCTCCTCTCCGTTGACCTTCATCGGGAACGGGGACATCACCTTCAGCGGGAACTATGCCACCTCGACGGCTGACTTTGCCTACGGCGGCGCGATTTTTGCCGACTCCTCCCTGACCTTCAGCGGGAACAGGGACATCACCTTCAGCGGGAACTATGCCACGGGATCCTTTGCCGGGGGCGGCGCGATTTATGCCTCCTCCTCCTCCCTGACCTTCAGCGGGAACGGGGACATCACCTTCGGCGGGAACTATGCCACGGGATCCTCTGCCAGGGGCGGCGCGATTCATGCCTACTCCTCCCTGACCTTCAGCGGGA
>JALFWB010000005.1 GCA_022787425.1 Akkermansia sp. | reverse complement strand
CAACGGCAAGAGCGCCCTCGAGTGGGTCGTGGAACGCTACTCCGTCACCACGGACAAGGCGAGCGGCATCGTGAACGACCCGAACCTGTGGTGCGACGAGCACAACGAGCCCCGCTACATCGTCGACCTCATCAAGCGCGTCGTCACCGTCAGCCTGGAGACCGTCGACATCGTCCGCTCCCTCCCCCCGCTGCAGGAGCTCAACTGAGACCATTTCCCCACCGCTGAGCCCTGCATGAGACAGGGGTCAGCGGGGCGGCAACAGTCGGAGGATTTCCGGGATGCGGGCATAATCGCGGGCTGAATCGCCGGAGGCATCGCGGGCGGAAGGGTCGGCTCCGTGGGTGAGAAGGAGGTGCACGATGTCCGCGTGGCCGTAGTAGGCGGCAAGCATCAGCGGCGTGGCTCCGTCCGCATCGGCAGCATTCGGGTCGGCCCCGCCTGCGAGCAGCGTGCGGGCGGCCTCGGGATGCCCCTCTGCGGCGGCCAAAGCGAGAGCGGAGCGCCCCCCGGCATCCCGCGCATCGACCGCCGCCCCCGCATCGAGCAACAGGCGCAGCATGGGGACCTCTCCCCGGCGGGCAGCGAGGGTGAGGGCGCGATTGAGCAGGACGGCATCCGGGCGGCTCCCGCTCAACAGCAGGGCAGCCACCTCCGCCCGCCCCCGGCGCACGGCGTACAGCAGGGCGGTGTCTCCCTCAATGTCCCGGTCCTCGGCCCCTGCCCCGTTTTGCAACAAGAAACGCACCGTCTCCGCGTGCCCGTTCTCGGCAGCGCGCATCAGGGGTGTGATACCGTAAACGCCCCCGCCCCGCATCGGTGCGCCGAGCTGCAACAGGCGGGCCAGAGCCGCCGTCTGCCCCTCCTGCGCCGCGAGGTCCGGCAGGGTCAATCCGCCCTCCCACTGCGCCATCACGTCCGCGCCGCGCGCCAGGCATTGCTCCATGGCCGACAGGTCACCCCTGCGAACGGCATCGAATAGCAGGCCTGTCACGTCCTCCATGCACAACTCCGCCGCAACGGCACCGCAGCCGAGGGCTGCCCACAGCATTCCGATTCCCGATCCGAGCATGGCGACATTGTACGGCATCGGCGGGCATGAGGCAAGGAAAAAGTCCCCCATCCCCGCCGGATGCGGCACTGCGAGCATTTTGGGCTTGCTTTTCGGGAGAGAATGGGGTAAGATGGGGCACCGCAAGCGCGGTCGCACAAGACAATTCGTTATGGAAAACAACAAGATTGAGCGTGCCCTGCTGTCCGTATCGGACAAGACGGGCCTTGAAGAGTTCGCCCGCGGGCTGGTGGCCGAGGGCGTGCAGCTTATTTCCACGGGCGGCACCTGCCGTTTTCTGAAGGAACTGGGGCTGCCGGTGACGGAGATATCGGACTACACAGGGGCGCCGGAGTTGTTTGACGGCCGGGTGAAGACCCTGCACCCCAAGGTACACGGCGGCCTGCTGCAGCGCCGCGACTCTGAGGAGCACAAGCGCCAGGCTGAGGAGAACGGCATCCCGACGATTGACTTGGTATGCGTGAACCTGTACCCCTTTGAGGCGACCGTGGCCAAGGAAGGCGTGACGCTTGCGGAGGCCATCGAGAAGATCGACATCGGCGGGCCCTCCATGCTGCGCTCCGCCGCCAAGAACTACGACTCCGTGACCGTTGTCTCCGACCCGGCGGACTACGCCACCGTGCTGGAGGAGATGCGCAACCACGGCGGCAGCACCACGCTGAAGACGCGAGAAAAGCTGGCCGTCAAGGTCTTCGTGCGCACCTCTGCCTACGACTCTGCCATCTCGAACTACCTCGGCCACCGCGCGGAGGAGAGCACCAAGAACAACTTCACCCTCTCCCTGCCCTTCTGCCAGACGCTGCGCTACGGCGACAACCCGCACCAGCCCAGCGTGCTCTACGGGAACTTTGAGGACATCTTCACCCAGCTGCAGGGCAAGGAGCTTTCCTACACCAACGTGTTGGATCTGGACGCCGCAGCCTCCCTCATCATGAACTTCCGCCGCCCGACCGTGGGCATCCTCAAGCACACCAACCCCTGCGGTGTCGGCCAGGACGACGAGGACCTGGTGGAGGCTTGGAAGCGCGCCTACCAGACGGACACGCAGGCACCCTTCGGCGGTGTGATCGTCATGAACCGCACCATGACGGAGGCCCTCGCCCGCATCGTCGGTGCCATCTTCACGGATGTGATCATTGCCCCGGATTATGAGCCGGAGGCCCGCGCCATCCTGCAGAAGAAGAAGAACTGCCGCATCATGCGCCTTAACATGGAGGCCTGGCGCAGCTTCTGCAAGGAGCCGATGATCCGCACCGCTCCCGGCGGTCTGATGACCATGAAGCGCGACGATGAAGTCATGGGGCTGGATAACCTCATCTCCAAGGTCGTTACCAAGCGCATGCCCACGGCGGATGAGCTGGATGCCATGCAGTTCGCTTGGCGCGTCTGCAAGCAGGTGCACTCCAACGCCATTGTCTTTACGGACAAGAACGGTACGCTGGGCATCGGTGCCGGCCAGATGAGCCGTGTGGACTCCGCCAAGATTGCCGTGTGGAAGGCCAAGCAAGCCGGGCTCTCCCTGGCGGGCAGCGTCATCGCCTCCGATGGGCTCTTCCCCTTTGCGGACGGCCTGCAGACGGCCATCGACGCCGGTGCTACGGCCTGCATTCAGCCGGGCGGCTCCATCCGCGATCAGGAGGTCATCGAGGCTGCGGACGCCGCAGGCATCGCCATGGTGATGACGGGCGCGCGCCACTTCCTGCACTGATCCCCGCCCCGATTTCTCTCGCACCCCGGGCGGTTCCTCCGGTCGGGGTGCTTTGTTTTCCGAAACCATTATCTAAACCATACTATGTTACTGGGAGTTAATATCGACCATGTAGCCACCCTGCGGCAAGCGCGTTACGCCGGCATGCCCGGGGCGCACAACGCCGAGCCCTCCGTGACGGCGGCGGCTCGCGCGGCGCTGGAAGGCGGGGCAGATTCCATCACCCTGCACGTCCGCGAGGACCGCCGCCACATGCAGGACGCGGATGCCCAAGCCGTGCGCCGGGAAATTCCCCTGCCGCTGAACCTGGAGATGGGGGCCACCCCCGCCATGCTGGACTTTGCGCTGCGCCTGCGGCCGGACTATGTGTGCCTGGTGCCCGAGCGGCGGCAGGAGGTGACCACCGAGGGCGGCTTGGACGTAGCGGGCCGCGCGGAGGAGCTGCGCACGCTGGTGGCAGCCCTGACCGCCGGGGGCAGCCGCGTGAGCATGTTCATTGACCCCGAGGAGGAGCAGGTACGCGCCGCCGCAGCCATCGGTGCCCCCATGGTGGAGCTGCACACCGGCCGCTTCTCCAACACGTTGGGAGACGAACGCCGCGCGGAGACGGCACGTCTGGCCACCGCCGCACAGCTGGCCCACAACCTGGGGCTGGAGGTGCACGCCGGGCACGGCATCCAGCTCTCCAACCTGGCGGAGCTCACGGCCGTGCCCCACCTTACGGAGCTGAACATCGGCCACACCCTTATCGCCCGCGCGGTGTTCACGGGGCTTACCGCCGCCGTTCGTGAGATGAAGGAGGCCATCGCGAGCCTCTCTTGGTAGCCCGCAACGAGCCTTTATGGCGTCCCGGCAGGCATTTTTCGTGTCTGCCGGGGCTTTTTTTAGAAAATAGTGTTTCGTTACACGCTTTTCTCTTGCTTCCCCCTCACCTAACGTGCTATGATGAAGACCTATGAAGAAACCTCAACTCGTCAGCCTCGTTCAGGCTAAACTGGGCGAAGGTACTACCAAGAAGAGTGCAGCCGCCGCGCTGGATGCCGTCATTGCGGCCATCACCGAAGGCGTCCGCACCGAGAAAGTGCAGATTTTCGGCTTCGGTACCTTCGAGATCCGGGACCACGCTGCCCGCGCGGGCCGCAATCCCTACACAGGGGAGCCCCTCCAAATCCCGGCGTCTCGCAGCCTCACGTTCAAGCCCTCGCCCCACCAGCGCCATATCTGAGCCGGTCTGCGGCCCCGATCCCCGCTCGCCCTCGCCCGGTACCCCCGGGCAGAGGGCTGTTTTGTGCCGAAAAAACGCCCAAAATACGCGCCCGCCCGCACTTTGGCATTTACATTCTGCCCCGAATATGCTAATACTATCTTGCTATGGATTTAGAGCAACGAGAAATTAGCCCCGAAACGATCACACCGTACTTTGAGAAGTACTTCGGGCACAAGCCCACGGTCATTTCCGCCTCCCCCGGCCGAGTCAATCTGATCGGCGAGCATACGGACTACAACAATGGTTTCGTTTTGCCGATGGCTCTCAACAACATCAATGTCATCGCCGTCGCTCCCTCCCCCACCGGTAAGCATCGCTGGGTCGGTGCCTTGGGGGATGAGATGATCGAGATTGACCCCGCCGATGCCGATAAGCCCGGTGAGCCCTTCTGGAGCAACTATGTGCGCGGCGTCATCTGCATGCTCGGTCGCCGCGGCATCAAGGTTCCCGCCGTGGATATGCTGATCGACTCCAATGTACCGCGCGGCGGCGGTCTCTCCTCCAGTGCCGCGTTCGAGGTCTCGGCCTGCACGGCTCTCGCGGCTCTCTGCGGGGCGGAGGTCTCGCCCACGGAGCGCGCGCTCATCGGCCAGGCGACGGAGCATGAATTCGTGAATGTTCCCTGCGGCATCATGGACCAGTTCATCTCTGCCAACGGCAAGAAGGACCACGCCCTGATGCTGGATTGCAAGGACCTCTCCTACCGCCTCATCCCCATGACGGATCCGAACGTGAGCGTGCTCGTCATCGACTCCGCCGTCAAGCACTCGCTGGCGGACGGTGGCTATGCTGCCCGCCGCAAGAACTGCGAGGACGCCTGCGCCGTCCTCGGCGTGCCTTCCCTGCGGGAGGCGACGCTGGCCATGCTGGAGGAAAAGAAAGCCGAGCTGGGCGACCTCTGCTACCGCCGCGCCCGCCACGTCATCGGGGAGAACGCCCGCGTGGCGAACTTTGCCGCCGCGCTGCAGGCAGGGGATTGGGGTGCTGCCGGCATCGCGATGCGCAGCTCCCATGCCTCTCTGCGGGATGACTTCGAGGTCTCCTGCGCTGAGGTGGATACCCTCGTCAGCCTGGCGGACACCATCCCCTCCGCCTCTTCCGTGTACGGTGCCCGTATGACGGGCGGCGGCTTCGGCGGCTGCATCGTGGCCCTCGTCAAGAGCTCCGATGTGGAACAGGTAGCCAAGGAAATGCTGGAGGGCTACCGCGATGCCCTGGGCATTGAGACGACCTACCTGGTCACCCGCCCCGGCGACGGCGCCCGCGTTCTTTATCAAGCCTGATCTCCCCTCTCATGAAAACACTACTGACATTATTAAGCACAGCAATGCTGCTCACCACGGCTGCGGCCGGGCAGGATGCAGCAGGGGCTGCCGCGCAGGATGCCCTCCCGCTTTGGGAGATGATCGTCTTCTGCGTGGTGGTCATCGGTGTCATCGGCCTGGGCATCTGGAAGTCCGGTGCTGCTGACAAGAAAAAGGAAAGCAGCGGGGACGGTGCGGCGGATTACTTCCTGGCCGGCCGCGGTCTCAGCTGGTGGCTGGTGGGTTTCTCCCTGCTGGCGGCGAACATTTCCACGGAGCAGTTCGTGGGCATGAGCGGTCAGGCGGCGGACTGGTTGGGCCTTGCCATTGCGGGCTATGAATGGCTGGCGGCCATCGTGCTCGTCATTGTGGCTTTCACCTTCCTGCCCATGCTCCTCAAGCTCGGTGTGTACACCATCCCGCAGTTCTTGGAGGAGCGTTTCAACGGCATCTCGCGTGTCACGATGGCTATTGTCAACCTGCTCATCCTGGTCGGTGTTCCCACCGCTGCGGTGATCTATGCGGGTTCCACCGTCGTTTCCGTCTACTTTGACCTCAGCCTCACCACGGGCTGCATCATCATGGCCGTCTGCGCTACGGTCTACGTGTTTGTCGGCGGCCTCAAGGCCTGCGCTTGGACGGACCTGATCTGGGGCGCGGCGCTCATCGTGGGCGGCGGTGTGGTGGCTTACTACGCCATTGCGGCCCTGGGTGGTATGGATCCCCTGCCCCAAGCCGTCATTGACACCGCTACCAGCACGGCTAACACCGCCGGCGATGCCCTCGCTTCCACCGGCAACGCCTTCACGGATGGTCTCAATCGCCTCTGGAACCTCAATGCCGGTCCCGTGGAGGACAGCATCAACGGTATCGGTGGTAAGCTGCACATGATGCGCGAGCAGAACGACCCGGTCATGCCGTGGACGGTTTACCTGCTCGGCCTCTGGATCCCCAACTTCTTCTACTGGGGCCTCAATCAGTACATCATGCAGCGCACCCTCGCTTCCAAGAGCCTGGAGGAGGGTCAGCTCGGTATCGTGTTCGCGGCTTTCCTCAAGCTGCTCATTCCCTTCGTGGTGATCATCCCCGGCATCTTGGCCTATAACCTCTACCACAAGGACCTCGCTCGCCACGCGGATACCACGGCCGCTACCATCGTGAAGAGTGTCTCTCAGGACGGTAAGAAGGTCATTTACCAAGTGGATAAGACGCGCCTGATCCGTGAGGACAGTGCCAACACCGACAAGGTTTACGTTGAGCGCAACGGGCTCTGGGAGTTCTGCCCGGAGGGAACCGCCCCGGAGGGTGCCAAGACCGTCAAGGTGCTCAGCGGTGTGAACATGCTCCTCTCCAATGCCGAGACCGTGGGGGCCACCGACGCCCAAAAGGCCGAGCTGCAAGCTGCCATCGCTGCGTTGCATGCCACGGACAAGGTCACCACGCCGGACGGTGAGGCTGCTCCCGTGGCCCGCAAAGCCCGCGCCGAGGCGGCCCAGACCATCCTCAAGCTGAATGACGCGATTGTTGCCCCGGCCGTCAAGGCTGCGCCCACCGAGTACGCCACCGCCACCGCCGTGGCAGGCTACCAGAACGACAAGGCTTTCGCGACCCTGCTGCGCAACCTTCTGCCCGGCACCGGTTGGGCTTGGTTCGTGCTGGCGGCTCTCTTCGGTGCCGTGGTCAGCTCGCTGGCGTCCATGCTCAACTCCGCCTCCACCCTCTTCACCATGGATATCTATGGTAAGGCCATGGAGGTGAAGGGCACGCCGGCTTCCGGCACGCAGCTCGTGGTGATCGGTAAGGGTGCCGTGCTCGTCTGCGCACTCATCGCCACCGTGCTCGCTCCCTTCTTGGATAACCCGGCCTTCGGCGGTATCTTCACCTTCATTCAGGAGTTCCAAGGCTTCCTCAGCCCCGGCGTGCTCGCGGTCTTCCTCTTCGGCTTCTTCGTGCCGTACTGCCCGCGCATCTTCGGTTGGCTGGGTATCGTCCTCGGTGCCGCCGCCTTCGCCATCTGCAAGTGGGCCCCCGTGGTTTCCGAGCAGTCCTTCCTCAACCGCATGGCCTACTCCTTCCTCTTCGTCTGCCTCATCGGCCTCATCCTCACGCTGGCAAACAAGGCCCAGGGCGGCGAGAAGGTCGTGCTGGAGGACAAGGGCATCCTCGTGATGAAAACCTCCAACCGTGCCAAGGTCTTCGGCGCCGTCGTCGTTGCCCTCACGGTTGCCCTCTACATCATCTTCTGGTAAGCCCCCCGCCTACCACACATTTCACCCCGCCGCCCCTTCCCCGGGACGGCGGGGTTTTTATGCCCCGCCCCCGCCGCAGGCTGCAGGTTTGCCTACTGCATTTTTAATGCTGTAGCAAGCACAAAATGCGGATTCCCCCCTGTTTCCCAACATTTTTTTCACCAGTGCTCTTCCGGGAGAGGAAGAACTAAAAATACCCGATTTCAACGCAACTCGTTGATTATCAACGGCTTGCATACCCTATGCATTAAAAATGCTGTAGAATGAATACGCCCTTGAGGAAAGGGCTCGGGAGACAGACAGGAAACTCCGGTTTATTACTAAAAGCTTTTCTTCAATATGTGTTCAGAGCAAAATACATTGGCAGGGGAGTCAGGTACTGCCTATCGGCAGTGTGAAGACCCTCTATCCGTACAACAAGCGAAAATAAACATGAATAAAATGTATGGAGGCATCCAGCAGAACGACACTCCCGAGCACTTGATTTATTCGCAGACCCATGAGAGCATAGAGGATCTTCAAACGAGATTGAAAATAGACGAGCAGCAGGTAGTACGTATAGATACATTCGAGGAAACATCGATCCTTACACAAGAGCAGATAAAAGAGGATAAAATTGTCTTCTATAGGGGACAAAGCAATGCTGCATGGGTATACCGACCGAGCCTCCAGCGCGAATTTCTGAATGTAGGGGATAATAGGTTTTCTGAGGATAAGGACTGTCCGGCATGGAATCATGTCTTAGAAGAGTATTGGAAAAGCCTGTCTCTCATTAAACCTTTAAGCAATTCACAGGAAAAGGAAGCCTACATGCAGCATTATGGGCAGAAGACAATTTTACTGGATTTCTGTGAGGATTTTCTAGTGGCACTTTATTTCGCTACATGTGAGGCAACCTTTGAGGATTCATGTTCAGCCCGTACCGGAAAGTCAATCCGGGATTATGCTTCGATTCTATGTCTATCCGGCTCTGAACGCTCCTTGCCGAATTGGGAAGAATTAAATAAGAACTCAATACCCCCTTTTGAGAATAAGCACGATGAGAAGGTGTTTTTTGAATGTATGAAAAAATGGGCAGAAAGAGAGAACTCATCCAACTTAAATATCAAGCATAATATTGTATTTATTTCACAGGCTGGGTATAGAAAGATTTTCAACCTGCGGATGGAACGCCAAAGGGGGGTCCTTCTTTATGTCGGAAATGATAGATGGTCTTCACTAGAGGGAAGACTGAGTGCTGTGTGCGATGATGATCGGCCTAAAGTAAAATTGTACCTGATTAATAAGAAGCTATGCCGATATTTGAATCAATGGCTCAGTGTCGAAAAGGGAATCAATGCACAATCTCTCGGACTGGTGGACACACCGACCATAAAGATCTCGGGTGAAATTCGATTTACGTGTAATTATGGACAATGAACAAGCAGATAAGGCGCGGGAGCTCTGCTCTCGCGCTCAAGAATTGGAGAGAGAGGGAGACTTGGATATGGCCGCCCAACTTTATGAGCAGGCCGCCGAGTTGGGGGACAGCGAAGCAGCCTATCATACAGGCTTGGTCTACAAATGCGGGTTCGTTGTGGAGCAGGATCTGACGGCGGCGTTTAAATGGTTCCGTCAGGCAGCGAAAGCCGGGTACACAAAGGCTCTCGCGGAAGTAGCGACACTGTATGAACTCGGCTTAGGAGTTGGACAGAACTGGCAGGAGGCTGCCAAGTGGCACCTCAAAGCAGCCGAGCAGGGCTGTTCTGCCTCCATGGAAAGCCTCGGCTATATCTACGATCGCGGTCTGGGTGTCGCAAGAGATGAAAAGCAGGCAGCCGAATGGTGCCGCAAGGCGATTAAAGATGGTGGCTACGGCGAATACCCGGAAGCCTGCCGTGTCTTGGGATATATGATGCTGAGAGGAGTCATTGAACCTGTCGATCCTAATGAAGAATTCCATTGTCTATACGCGGCAGCTCAGGATGGTATGGCGCGGGCTCAGTATCTTGTGGGGTTGTCCTACAGAAACGGGAAGGGTGTACAGACGAATAAAAATAAGGCTGCGGAATGGTACCTCAAGGCAGCTGAACAAGGATACGCAGACGCCCAAAACGCCCTCGGCTATATGTACCAACATGGCTATGGCTTGACGACGAAAGATTACTCCGAGGCGGTGAAATGGTATCGCAAAGCCGCTGAACAAGGACATGCCGGTGCCCAAAATAATCTCGGCTATATGTACCAACATGGCTATGGGGTGACAGAATATAAATCCGAGGCTAGAAAATGGTACCGCAGGGCTGCTGAACAAGGGGATGAAGATGCAAAAAAGAATCTGAAGACTTTATAAAAAGCATGGCAAAAATTCAACTAACAGCTGAAGACTTGGAGAGACTGGCCTCCCAACTGCGCACATGGACCTCGGATATCGAGAATCTGAACAATCAAATTAAAAACACGATTGCGCAGATGGATGGTTGGCGTGACCCGCAGCATGTCATGTTTCTCAATGCCGTAACGATGACCCATGCACAGTTGAAGCAGTATGCCGACTGCATGGTGCAACTGGCACGGGCTCTGAAGGTCTATGCGCAATTGCAGGAGGACTCAGTGAGGTCCTTCCGATCGGACATGAACAGATTTTCCTGAAACTCTTATGGCCAACGTACACATTACAACGAGCTCACTCCTGTCTGTATCCTGTGCTTTGCAGCAATACAGTAGCAGGATGAAGGAAATAGCAAGCAGTATGGACAATCGCGTGCACAGTATGGAGTCATGGGCAGACCCGAGAGCTCAACAATTCGTTGAGCAGGCAGCCATGATTCTGAACGGCTTGCGGCTGAACATGGAGAATTTCTCCCGCATGTCCGGCTTTCTGCGTAAATACGCAGAGAGGCAGGAGGAGATAGATCGAATGATGAGAAACAAAATAAATAACATTAACTGAATATGAGTACAATCGGCTATGAACACGCCGTCGAATTGGCAGCGCAGATGGATAAAAGGTATCAGGAGACAGAGGAGCGGCTGAAGTCGCTCCTCTCAGAGAAGAGAACAGCGGGTATAAAGTCTCGTAATGAGGCTCGCATGCAGGAGGAGATCGCAGTAAACAAAGCAGATGCGAGGAAGAGAAAGCAAGGAGCTGCCGCTGCGGAGAAGAGAATACAAGAGGAAGCTGCCGCCGCAGAGAAGAGGAGACGAGAGGAAGCCGCTGCTGCAGAGAAGAGAAGACAAGAGGAAGCCGCTGCTGCAGAGAAGAGAAGACAAGAGGAGAAGGAGGCAGAAGAAAGGAGACGTAGGAAGTTAGCACTATATAGAGGTTTGTACAATGTGGTGACGTTTTCTATTCTCCTTACGATTTGTGTAGCTGGGCTCTATATCTTCTGGATAAAGGATCTGCTCCCTAGTCTCTCAAAAAACGCAGATAAGCTATATATAGGCCCTATATCTCATTCTTTATTGCTTATTTCGCTTAGTTACTATCTTTTCAAAAGGCGGTTTTTCACGTACCGGCTGGTGGAATTTTTGATAATCATCGGACTGATGACTGCTATCTATTACCCTCTTACCACAAGATACGCAACGGAGTATTATTACCAATTCTTCTTAGGAGGTATGAGCTTTGCTGTACCCGGTGTTTTGATCGCATGTTATAGAGGACTTAGGTCTGAAAGGTCGTTCCGATATCTATGGTGGATCATCGCATCTATTATTATTCTACCTATCCTTTCATTTATTGTTTTTCTTATATTGCGATTTCTGTTATGGATCGCTTTTGGTATTGCTTCTATTTTTATTTCCGGAGCTAACTCAGATTGGTTTCTTCTTGACTACACAATGATCCCCCTTATGTGGATTATAGGACTTCTACTTGCAGCCGGAATAATGCCAGAAGATTAATCAAATCATATTGACTACCATTCAAATGAGAATCATCACCACAGAAATGCGAGAAGCGGTCGAGTCATTGCGAAACATATCGCAGGCTTGGCCGGAGAAGTCCTTTACCCATGCTCCTTGGCCTGAGATTGCGGAGAGCATCAAGGAAATCTACCATCACCGGGAAAAAATGGGCCTGATTCCGCAGGAAGTCAGAGTGGGGAGCTATAATACGAGAACACCGATTTGCAGGAAGTTACCCATCCCCTTTACCTTCCCGTGGACGGGATTCAGAGGGCTTTGTGTCGCATCAGCGGGCATAGCATTGGGCTGTAAAGTCATGAGTGCTATCCTGCTGCGCATTCGCCTGCAAGCGGCACCGGAGCACCTGCAAATCCACATCGTTGATCCCAAGAAAATGGGCGCGGATATGATGGCACTGCCGGTGATGTCGGACACCCCTCGATTATCGGAGCAGGAACTCTGCCACCTGTTGCAGAAATTGGACAAAGAAATGGCTGCAAACAGCGCGGATGAATGGCTGTGTGACAAGTTGGCAGGAGGTCGAGCTTCCGTGCACCGACCCATCCACATCATTGCCATTGCAAACTGGGATGATCTGACCATCCGAAGGCAAAATAATGAATGGGAACACTCCGAGAGCCAGAAGACGATTCTGCGCATGTTGGAGACAGATGTTGCAGCGCGCAACGGAGTGTACTTCTATATATGTTCTGAACGCTCGGCCGCGTGGAGGCTTCCCGTGCTGAGGATTAAATCTAAAGTCACAACGATTCTACAGCCATGTACCCCCGACAAGCAGGGTATAGGCAGAGTAAAGAGCATCGACTTGGATCTCACACTCCCCACAGAGGACGAGATCAAGCGCATTCATGCCGGCTTCCGCAACTACCTCAGTGGCAGCGTGGAGGACACGGATAGCAAAGGCATATGGCTGGGCAATTCGTCGGCGGGTCTGCGAGCCATCATGGGCACGACACCGCAGGGCGAGCCGCAGTACTTCGAGCTGGGCATCGGCAAAGGTGCCAACGCCTTCCATGCCCTGGTGGGCGGTGCAACGGGCTCCGGCAAGAGTGTGTTGCTCAACGAGATTGTCTGCTCCCTGGCGGAACGCTACAGCCCGCAGGAGCTGCGCTTGGCACTGCTGGACTACAAGGAGGGCACGGAATTTGCCCCCTTCGCCGGTCTGCCGCACGTGTTCGCCCTCTCCATCGGAACCAACCCCGAATTCGGAGTGGAGACCCTCAAGTGGCTGCAGGGTGAGATCGAACGGCGCGGTGCCCTGTTCAAGGAGGTAGGTGTCAGCAACATCGCAGACTACCGCAAAACGACCGGGAAGGTGCTGTGCCGCTATGTGGTGGTTGCCGATGAGTTCCAAGTACTCTGCACGGATAAACAATACGGAGACGAGGCCCGCGCGCTGCTCAACGACTTGGTGCGACGCGCCCGCTCCTTCGGCGTCAACTTCATTTTGGCCACCCAGACCCTGAGAGACGGCGCGCTGGAGGGCGAGGCCAAGAACCAGTTCGGCTGCCGCATCTGCCTGCAACTGGCCGAGAACGAGACGGAATACTTCCTGGCCTCCGAGAACAACGACCCCGCACACTTCAACCGCAAGGGGCAGGCCCTGCTGAACTATGCCATGGGCATGAAAGCGGGGAACCTCTACTTCCAGAGCGGCAACAAGGCGGCCCCCAACGGCATGTTCCGCACTCTGGCGGACATCAACGAACTGACCGCCCGCCTGACCGAAAAAGCGAAGACCGAAGGATGCCTGCCGAGCGACCGCTACATCTACGACGGCGACAGCGAGGTGAACTTGCCGTCCTCGTCCATCGACCCCGAACAAGGGCTGCTGCTGGGGCTGCGTAACAACATGACCGCCACACCCTACTACCTGCGCAAGCGACTGCTGGACGGCGGATTGCTGATTATCGGCGACAAGGAGGGCAAGAAGAAGCTGCTGCTGCAAAGCATCAGTGCGCAGACCGCAGCTCTGTACGGCACCGCCTGCCCCGTGCAGACGCCCGAGAGCTATCTGGACGGCGCACAGGGCTACCCGCTGACCATATTTGAGGCCACCGAGGTTGACCCCGACCTGGAGGATGCGCTGGCTGAATGGCAGGAAGCACGCCAACAGGAGCCCGAGGAGGCCCCCGCCCCCGCTGCCGCCGAGACCTACCAAGCCCCGGCCGGGATGGAGAGCGAATTCGCCGAGCTGGCGGGCTTCCTGCAGGGGAACGCCGCTGCCATGAATGCCGGAGGAACCCCGCGCGCCGCCCGCCGCAAACGCTCGCGGGCTCTGCCGCTGGTGGTGTCCGTGCCCGGCGAGGTTGAGCTCAAAATGATGGAGTCGGCGGGGCTGTATCGCAAGGACTTCCGCGCCGTGGTGTACCTAGACCTGCCGACCTACAACCGCCTGAGCGGCAACTACGAGCGCGCCCTGCTGCCGGAATCGCAGGTGCTGGTAGAATGCCCCGCCGGGGTCGTCAACCGCGTGCGCCTCGCCCGCCTGAGTTGAGCCGACAGGAAAAGACCGATGAGGCTCCGGAGAGGGTGGAAGCTACCGCTCGCAGCAGCGGGGCTCCCTACTCTCTCCGCCCTCAGCGGGGCGGGTTCGCACAGACCGCAGCCAAGCCCCCGGGATGAGGTACAGAGCCTGTCAAAAGCTGCGGATAATGTTCCACGGTCTACCGGTACCGGGATAGCTACGCATGATAAAATCGGCCAAGTGCTCGATGAAATCACACTTAATCGGTATACGATCATCCAGAGAATGGATCAAGGCATTCTCGACCTGAGCATTCGTCAGCAAGGACAAGCAATCCGGCAATTCACCCTTTTTGTACTCAGGAAACTGCGTCTTGAGCAGGGGCATATACTCCTTGCTCAACATGGGCTCAGCGAAGTGATTCCGCTCGCGGCAAAGCTCCACCCACTCATGCACACGATCCGTTGAGTGATGCAACACGAGGAAATCCTCGAAGTTTTGGATACTGAACAGAAAGTCCGGTATCCCCTTCGGCTTTTTCCGATACATATCCATACACCCTCGCTCATTTCTAACATACAAATCCCGGTCTGCCCATATCCAAGGGCGAACATTGCGGTTGTTACTGCAGATCTCCTTATATCTCTTGATCACATCCGTATAGTGACCTCCCCCGTCCTCGACCTCGTTCCGGGGTGCCGGACTATGCAGAGTAAGAGCGATACCATCATCACGCAGGAGGCGGTTCAGGGCAGAGATGTAGTTGCGCTCGGATTTCCCCTCGCACACCACATGCAGAAAAATATTTCTGTGGTAAGTCATGGTCAGATGATGGGGAACGGGATGCCGGAGAATGCGCCCTCCAAATACGCCTTGCGGAAGTTCCGTACATTGCGAACGCCGTCAAAATCACACAGACGGCGCACCTGTGTACCGAGTTGAAGAGTCTTGGTTACAATCGCTACCTGGGATGTCCGTAGATTCGGAGACTCCAGCAAATCAGTATTGTGGGCGGTCAGAATCAGCTGAGCACCTTTCACGTTGTATTCTCTATCCGTAAACATGGAGACTAGGGTCAGCAGCAGAACGGAATGAAGAGAGCGGTCAATTTCGTCGATGACAAGAACACCTCCCTTGCGAAGCACGCACAGCACCACACCGAGAAGACCGAATAAAACCTGAGATCCCCGAGACTCCTCACGGAAATCCAAAGCTACCGTCCTACCTTCTCCATCCTTGTGATAACAGTTGATTCTATACTCCGCCTCCCCGGAATCTTCAGCAGACTCATCATTCCGGAGAAGCTCCATACCTGCAATATCGATATCGAGCCGCCGCAGATATTTCGCTATCTCCTGAAAAGCACTCTCATGGGAAGCATCCTGCAACCCATGGGCCAAGTAATTGATGGCAAACTGAGCCGAAAATTCATTTCGCAGAGAGGTGGATATACCGAGCATCAGAAATTGATACGCGTCACTCAACGCCTCATTCAGCCCGGGATAATTCACCGCGATTTTTGCCAGGAAGATTCCGATCTGCTCCCCCTTGGCATTACAACACTCCGTCCGCAACACAGCCTGCAAACGCTCCTCCGTATAGGACTCCGTCGCCAAGGGAGCAAAGGAAAAACGGCGGGACTCATGGTCTATCGTAAATAGCTCTCCCGAATGGGTCGTGAGCACCTCCCTTCTCACCCCATCCTGATGATAACAAAGAGTATAAGTGAAAACCCTCCCCCCGGTAGCAAAGGAAATCTCGAACACTGTTTCCCTCAGCTCCGGATGAAGCCTGTTCGGCCTGTAACGCAGCCTGTTATCATGCAAACAGAGACGCAGGGTTTCCAAGGCCTCCAACAACGCCGACTTACCACCGGCATTTTGACCGTAGATAGCCATGATGGGCGACAATCGCAGTTCCCTCCCTCCGTCAACAGGATACTCCAGAAACGGAATGGTCTTCAGCTTCTTGTACCCACTCGGAGCCTTGCCCTCCCCATAGCGCATATCCACCGTTGCATCCACGATGGACTTGAAATTACGAATACGAAAGAAAACCAGCATTTTTACTCCCTTTTTGTGAGGATTATGCCCCAAAAGCAGCCCCTTGTCAAGGAGATAATCATTTTTTCTGATTATCTTGAGTTAAACCCACAGAAAGCCCCGAACAACCCGAAGCAAAGCCCCCGGTGCTCTCACGCAGCAGGCAGGAACGGCGGCAGGTCCGGTGAGAAGGTGTAGGAGGAGAACAACGAGCGGGACTCCGCATCACGCCTGTAATTGAAACGGCAGGGTCGTCGACTCGAACTTTATCTTTTGAGTAATCTGCGCGTTGAAATCATAAATCACCACGACATCCTTCGGTATCAGACTCAGCAGATCGTCGTCGATAACATTCCTTGCAACATAGATACATTTCAAGGCTTTCCTTTTTTTGGCAGCACTGAGCAGTGCGCTGATCTCCTCAAGAACAAGGGCTGCATTGGCTTGTATTTTTACCGGGACGGGGTAGCCCCCGAAATAGCTTTTCAGGATTCCATCGATCCCCTTATTTCTCTGAACAACGATACAATCCAACTGGTTCAGCAAAGAAAGATCATGCGTATTCTTGGTTCTGAACGAGTCAGCACCCAGAGTCAACAATGACGACTCGGACTCACACAGTGTATTCAGCCGCTCCTTCGTGATCTTGACGGCATCGGAACTGATGTCTATCCCGATATATCTTCTGTTAAGTAATTTTGCAGCGACCAAGGTACTACCGCTTCCGCAAAAAGGATCCAGAACGACATCGCCCTCGTCGGATGCAAGGTGAATAATGCGCTTCAGCAACGCAACCGGTTTTTGCGTGGGATACCCAACACGTTCCTTCGCCTTGGGATTCAGAAAAGGAATATCCCACACATCGGATAACGGCACCCCCTTCTTTTCCTTGCCGATGACAGCCTCCCCATCAGAGTCCTTTTTGTATTCACATTTTCCGGACTTGTTTCTGACACGATCCTGCAAGATCTGATCAACATTGGTCGTGGGGGAGTAATCCTGATATATCGTATGATACTTATAATGCTGCGTTTTTGTGTAATACAGAATCGTTTGATGATTGGGGATCAACCCTTTTTGAGAATTAGACCACCTCTTGTAACTCCATATAATTTCACTCCGGAAGTTTTCCTCGGAAAAAATCTCATCCAACAGGATCCTCAAATAATGAACGGCGTCATGATTACAGTGAACAAAAATGCTACCATCGGACTTCAATACCCTGCGCATCTCGGTCAGACGAGCCTTCATAAAGGAAAGATACTCTTCCCTTGTATTCCATATATCATCGAACTCATACACGCATCCCTCCGCATTGAGCAGGCGGTGTTTTTTTTGAGAGAAAAACGGAGGATCCAGATAAATTAAATCCACTGACTCCGCCGACATTCCCAACAGCGCGGACAGACAATCTTCGTTATATAACATTCTTTCTTTCCTCGACATACCCTTGTAAAGAGTTTCGCGAGCTCACAAAAGCCCCTCCAACGCATGTGGCGTCAGAGGGGCTTTTGACTAGGGCCGCAGGGGTTCGAACCCTGGACCAAGGGATTATGAGTCCCCTGCTCTAACCACTGAGCTACAGCCCCGCAGGGAGGGTAGCACAAAAATGTGCGGGATGCAAGACCAAACTTGAAAAAATCGAGTCATGCCTGCGGGGCCGGTGTGCTCAGCGAGAGGAGGCGGGGTTAACGCGGATGCTGACGGTGGTGGCGGGTAGATCCTTGGCGGAGACGGTGACCTTGGCGGTACCCTTCTTGCCGCGGAGTCCGCGCACGACGGCGAGGATGCGTCCGTTGAAGAACTTCTGGCGGCGGTCCTGCATGCAGGTCTGGTCCACGGGGTCACCGTTGCAGAAGCCGACGAGCTCGGCGGGGCCGGAGATGGAGAACGAGACCTCCCGGCAGTCCGTGGGCACCACGTTACCCTTGGCGTCAACGATCGCCATCTCGATGTACGAGAGGTCGCGCCCATCGCCCGCGATGGCAGCGCGGTCCGGCGCAGCCTTCACGGAAACAGCGGGTCCGGCGGTGACGCGGGTAGCCTGCGCCCAAGGCTTGCCGTCCTTCTTCACCACCACCTTGAGCTCGCCCGGCTCATACTTCACGTTCTCCCACACGAAACGATAGTCGCAGCGGTTGATGGTGATCTTCTTGTGCGTGAACTTCTCTCCATCGCCCTTCCTGCAGACGCCTTGGCTCTTACCGTTCACGAACAACTCGGCCTCATCACCGGCGGAGAAACACATCACCGGAGTGACCTCCCCTTCCCGACCGGCCCAGTTCCAGTGCGGCAGCAGATGGGCCTGACGCACCTCCGGATTCCAGCGGCTTTGGTAGATGTAATAGATATCCTTCGGGAAACCCGCCAAGTCGATGATACCGAAGTACGAGCTGCGGCTCGGGGCCTTGTTACCCATGGCCTCGAACTGCTTCATGATGGCCTCCTGCTCCGCCTTGGGCAGGTCCTTGATGTTACCGATATTCGAAGCATCGAGGTTGTAAGGCGTGGGCTCACCGATATAGTCCCAGCCCGTCCACACATACTCACCGGCCACGTTGGGGTTGGCATCCTGCGCCGCCCACTCGATGTCGGGCGGGCTGCCCCAGTGGGTGGAGAAAATACCGTAGGAGCTCACCTGGAAGGGACGCGTACCGGCGCCCACCCCCCAGCGGAGCGGGAAGAAGTATGTATCACGCGTCGAGATGGCGGAAGCCGTCTCCGAGCCGTACACCGGCTTACCCGGGCGCGCCTTGATGAACTTGGGATACGCGAAGGGGCGGTAGTTGTAGCCAAACACCTCCAGAGAGTCACCGAACGCATCGAGATCCTTGTTATCATTATTCACACCGACGGTATACGGACGGGTGGTATCGTACTTCTTCATCTCCGCCTTGAGTGCGTTGGAGACATCGGGGCCATCCTTGGTCCAAATCTCCGGCACCTCATTACCGCCGCTCCAAGCAATGATGCAGGGGTGATTGCGGTCACGCAGCATGAAGTTACGGACATCCTTCTGCCACCACTCGGGCCAGAGGGTGTGGTAGCCGTTCACCTTATCGTACTTCTGATGCTTCCAGATGTCAAACAACTCATCAATCACCAGAATGCCGTACTTATCGCACAGATCCAGCACCTCCGGCGCGGGCGGGTTGTGGGACATACGGATGGAGTTGCAGCCCATGTCCTTCAGCTTCTCAATCTTGCGCTCATAGCCGCGCGTGTGGAAGGCAGCCCCGAGCGGCCCGAGGTCGTGGTGTTCACAAACACCCTTGAGGTACACCCGCTTGCCGTTCAGGTAGAAACCATCCCCCTTCCACTCCACCGTTCGCACACCGAAAGGCGTGGAAGCGGTGTCCAGCTTCTTGCCATCTGCCGTCACCGTTGTCTTCAGCGTGTAAAGATGCGGCTTCTCACAGCTCCAGAGGGTCGGTTTCGGCAGGGTAATCTGCTGCTCCACCACTTGGGAGGCACCGGGCTCCAGCGTCACGGTTACCGGCTTGGCGGAGACACCGCCCACGGCCTGCTGCACCTGTATCTTCTGCGGCTTCTTACCCGTGTTCTCCACCGTGGTCTGCACCTGCACCGTGGCGGCCCCGGCACTCACCTTGGGGGTAGTAACACAGACACCCCAGTGCGCAATGTGGGTCGGCGCAGTCTTCTCCAGCCAAACATGGCGGTAGATACCCGCACCGGGGTACCAGCGCGTGGAGAGCGGCTTGTTAGAAGCCGACACCGCCACGAGGTTCTTGCCCGGCTTGAGGAAGGGGGTGATGTCTACCCGGAAGGAATTGTAGCCGTAGGCCCACTCACCCGCGAGCTTGCCGTTCACATACACCTTGGGATTCGACATCACACCGTCGAAGTCCAGGTAATACCGCTCCGCCTCCGGGTTGAAGTCGGTCGGCACGTTGAAATTCTTGCGGTACCAGCCGAAGCCGTCCCAAGGCAGCTTACCCGTCTCGTTCGGCTCATCGCGCAGGAAGCGGCTCTCGATGGCCCAGTCATGCGGCAGTTGCACCTTCTTGAAGCCCTCGGCGGCATAATCCGCCTGCGCAGGGGCCAGCCAAGCCTCGGGATCATGCGGGCGGATGGGCAGCGCCTTGCCCGCAGCGTCCAAGAACGTCACCTCGCGAATGCTCGCCCAATTCCCCTTGCCCGTACCGTGCACGGTGAGGGTCACCACATCCACCGGGCAATTCAGCTCCACCTCCGTGGTATCGCCCAAGGTCTTGAGCTCGCGCAGAATCCGGCCGTTGTTCACATTGACGTGCAGCTCCTTCTCGAGCCCATTCTCCCAGCGCACAACGAGCTTCTTCGCCGTGCCGGAGAAACCGGGGCGCAGGGTGAGCACATGACCGGGCTTGTCATTCACCGCGCACCAGCGGGTGTCGGGGTCGCCATCCACAGCGTGCAGCGCGGGGTGGGCAGGCTGGGCGGAACTCGCCACGGCGGGCGCCCCCTCGTCCGTGGGCACACCTTTTCCGAAGTACTTGAAGCTCCAATCGAAATCAAAGCTCCGACGCTCACCGGCGTGGGCCGTGCCCAGTGCCAGCGCTAACAGGGGAATGATGTATCTTGCTTTCGTCATATGGTAAGCAGCGGCTACCCGCCTTTCGTCCAGCCTAGCATAACGCCCACGGCATTTCAAGGCAAAATTACAGCATAAGCGCATTTTCTGCAGTCCGGCAACGGAGTCCCGGAAGAACAAGCCGCAGGCGAGAAACGGAGAGGTAGCACCATCTGTACCCACTGCACCCTCCCCAAGGAGGACGAGCCTTGACAAATGCGAGGTGGGGGCGTAGAATGGCGGGGGAATTCGGTGACGACTCCCCCTCAGAAAGCCCAAAACATGCCACGCCAAGACTCCATAGCAGCGAGCATCCATGCTCAAAACACCGCGCCCGGCCCCACGGATGCAGTGCGGCCCCGCCCATCGGGGTCGGTCTACATGGGGGATTTCCGTGCGCCCGCCCTCGATACCGTTCATCTCGCCATCATCGGCATAGGAGAACGCAGCTTGGCGCAGATCGAGCAGCTGGTCCGGATTCCCCACGTCGAGCTTGTGGGGCTATGCGACCTGCGCCCCGAGGCAGCAGAGGCAGCCGCCGCGCGAGTACAGGCGCTCTGCGGCATGCGGCCCGCCATCTTCAGCGGAGACGAGGCAGCATACCTCCGGATGCTTCGGGAATTGAGGCCGGATGCCGTCATCATCAGCACCTCCTGGGAGCAGCACGCCCCGATGGCGGTGGCGGTGATGGAGCACGGGGCCCACGCCTTCGTTGAGGTACCGCTTGCCACCACCCTGGAGGGCCTGTGGCAGGTGGTCGACGCTGCTGAGCGCACCCGCAGGCACTGCATGATGCTCGAGAATGTGAACTACGGGCGCGATGAGCTCATGTTCCTGAACATGGTACGCCGGGGGCTCATCGGCGAGTTGCTGCACGGCGAGGCCGCCTACATTCACGAGCTGCGGCAGCAGATGCTTACAGCGGGGAGCTGGCGGGACGAGCATTTTATCGCCCGCAACGGCAATCTCTACCCCACGCACGGCATAGGCCCCATTGCCCAATACATGAACATCGCCCGCGGGGAAGACACCTTCGACCGCATCGTTTCCTTCGGCAGCCCCGCTGCGGGGCGCGAACTCTTTGCCCGCGAGCATCTACCGGAGGGGCACCCGTTGCGCGGCGTCCGCTTCGGCTGCGCCGATATCAACACCTCGATTATCCGTACACGGCTCGGGAGAACCATTTTGGTGCAATGGGATGAAACCTCACCCCGCCCCTACGACCGCAAGAATCTCATCCAAGGCACCCGAGGCACTCTGGCGGGCTTCCCCACCCGTATGGCGGGCGATTTTCTCGAAGCGACCGCGCCGCCCAACCCCAATCCGGCAGACGGATATGACCGCGACCTGCACCCCTGGTGGTGCGGGCCGGCTGCGGTGGAGGAGATGCACGCGCGCTGGGATCACCCGCTCTATAAACGGCTGGGAGCGCAGGCAGCAGCTATCGACAGCCGAGGGGGCATGAACTACCTGCTCTTCTCCCGCATCATCGAATGCCTGCACCGGGGCGAGCCTACGGACCAGAATGTTTACGAGGGCGCTCTGTGGTCGGCCATTGCCCCTCTCTCGGAAAAATCCGTGCACGAGGGAGGTACTCCGCAGCTCTTCCCGGATTTTACGCGAGGGGACCGGATTCATACAGCCCCGCTGGGCATCGTGGAATAAAACATTGAGTTAATTATGCCGAATCAGAATTACCGTCACACACTCATTGCTTGTTATCTGGGATTTGTTACCCAGGCTATTACAGCAAATTTCACTCCTCTTCTGTTTCTTACTTTCAGGAGCACCTACAAGGTCTCGCTCGAGCAACTTGCTCTTATTCCCTTTACTTTTTATCTGGCGCAGATTATTGTTGATTTCTTTGCCACCGGGTATGCAGATAAAATAGGCTACAGAACGTGTGTCGTTATCTCACAGATCGTTTCTGCGGCGGGGCTCGTTCTCATGGTGCTATTACCGGATCTGCTTCCTTCCCCGTTCATCGGCATCCTCATCTCCGTCATTCTCTATGCCGTAGGCAGCGGGCTCATCGAAGTTTTAGTGAGTCCTATTGTGGAGGCATGTCCCTTCCGCAATAAAGAAGGAATGATGAGTTTACTGCATTCGTTTTATTGTTGGGGTGCCGTAGCAGTTATCATGGGCTCAACTATTTTCTTCAGCGTGTTCGGCGTTGAAAATTGGAAAATAGCTGCCCTCATTTGGGCTTTTATTCCCTTTGCAAACACATTCAATTTCTTGGTGTGCCCCATCAACAAGCTACCGATGAGTGATGCCGCCGCTTCTCCGGGGAAACTGATGAGATTACCGCTTTTTTGGCTGCTCATCCTCCTCATGGTCTGCTCCGGGGCCTCAGAAAGCTCGATGGCGCAGTGGGCATCGGCCTTCACTGAGTCGGCTCTCGGGGTGCCGAAGGTCATCGGAGATTTGGCGGGGCCTTGCTTGTTTGCCGCATTCATGGGAGTATCTCGCCTGCTCTACGGAAAAATGAGCTCGCGGCTTCATTTACCGCAGGCCATGCTGTTTTCGGGCATCTTGTGCTGTGTCTGCTATTTTGTTGCTGCGCTCGCACCGTTCCCTGTCATCGGATTGGCCGGCTGCGCTTTCTGTGGTTTTGCGGTGGGTATCATGTGGCCGGGTACGCTCAGCCTGGCATCCCGAACATGCCCCACCGGGGGAACTGCCATGTTTGCCTTCCTTGCCTTGGCCGGAGATTTGGGAGCAACCCTGAGCCCCACCATGGTCGGCTACATTGCGGATCTCTCCCAAGGAAACCTGAAGACCGGGCTTCTTGCGGCCTCTCTGTTCCCGGTCCTACTCATTGCGGGTTTGCTGTGGCTCGGGCATAAACGTTTAGGGAAAAACCGAGCCGAAGGACCGGCCGACGGTGTTTAAGAACACCGATCCACCGAATTTCACTTTTTTTTCATTTCCCAGAAAGAAGAAACGGTACTACTGCGTATATATGAAAGCTATGCTCAAAAGAACCATTGCACTACTGTTGGGCGCTGCCGTTGCGGCGGTGGCGCAGGAAGCCAAGTCCCCCGTGCCGGCACAGACCATGCACACGGAGAACACGGCGACTGCACAGACGGATGCCGTAGCTCCGCGTCCGGAGGGCTCCGTCTACATGGGTGGCTTCCGCGCCCCGGCCATCGAGACCGTGCGCGTGGCCGTCATCGGCTTGGGCGAGCGCGGCTACCCCCAGACTTGGCAGCTTACCCATGTGCCGAACTGCGAGGTGGTAGGTGTGTGTGACCTGTACGGTGACCTGACCGCCAAGACCGCCGACATGGTGCAGAAGGAGACCGGCAAGCGCCCGGCGGAGTACCACAGCAGCAAGACGGCCTACATCAAGATGCTCGAGGAGCTGAAGCCCGATGCTGTTATTATTAATACCTCTTGGGAGATGCACGCGCAGATGTGCATCGACTGCATGGAGCACGGAGCGCACGCATTCGTGGAGGTACCGATGGCTACGACCATCCGCGACCTGTGGCGCGTGGTGGATACCGCCGAGCGCACCAAGAAGCATTGCATGATGCTGGAGAATGTGAACTACGGGCGGGATGAGCTAATGTTCCTGAACATGGTGCGCCAGGGCCTGATCGGCGAGCTGCTGCACGGCGAGGCCGCTTACATCCACGAGCTGCGCATGCAGATGAAGAGCGAGGAGCGCGGCTGCGGCTCTTGGCGCACCTATCACTACGCCGAGCGCAACGGTAACCTCTACCCCACCCACGGTCTCGGGCCCGTCGCGCAGTACATGAACATTGCGCGCGGAGATGATATGTTTGACCGCATGGTCTCCTTCAGCAGCCCGGCCTTGGGTCGCGCCGCTTATGCTAAAAAGAACTTCCCCGCCGACCACAAGTGGAACAAGATGAACTTCACTTGCGGGGATATCAACACCTCCATCATCAAGACCAAGGCCGGCCGCACCATCATGGTGCAGTGGGATGAGACGAGCCCGCGCCCCTATGACCGCAAGAACCTCATCCAGGGCACGGAGGGTACGCTGGCCGGCTTCCCCACCCGCATTGCCGGTGAGAAGGTGAGCCCCGCTCCGGGCAAGGCCGAGAATGGGCAGCCGGGCGGCGCGGAGATCTCGCACAACGGCGGCTACCACGAGTGGTTCCAGGGCAAGGAGGCCGAGAAGGTGATGTATGCCAAGTGGGATCACCCGCTCTACAAGCGCTTGGGCGAGGTGGCCAAAAAGAACGGTGGCCACGGCGGCATGGATTACATCATGCTCTACCGTGTCATCGAGTGCCTGCACAAGGGCGAGCCGATGGACCAGAATGTGTACGAGGGTGCCCTGTGGTCCGCCGTCGGCCCGCTCTCCGAGAAGTCGGTGAGCGAGGGCGGTGCCCCGCAGGTGTTCCCGGACTTCACCCGCGGCGACTGGAAGCACACGGCACCGCTGCCCGTGGTGGAATAAGCCTGTTTCACCCCTTTTCTCCCGCGCGGGGCTGCCTATCGGCGGCTCCGCTGCTTTTTTCTACTTGACAAGTAGGGAAAAAAACAAGTAGAATCCGGCGGTTTTTTTCGTTCTCCCGGTTATGGCAAGTACCTCATCCCGTCAGCGTCGTGCCCTGTGGCACCGGATTACCGGTTTGCCGCTGTGCGTTATCATGTTCCTTTTTGCCGTCACCGGTCTGCTGTGGCAGCACAGCGACCTCATCCGCGGCGTCAGCATCAGCCGCTCCGTGCTACCCCCGGCCTATGGGGCGGAGCACTGGAGCAATGGGCTGATGCGCGGCACCCTGCGCTGCGGGAACGAGCTGTACCTGTACGGTGAGGCCGGTCTGTTCCGCTGCCCGAATAACAACACGGCGGATGCGGAGCCCGTGCCGGGGCTGCCGCAGGGTCAGGCGGTGCGCCGCGCGGTCGCCATGCCGAGCGGGCACTTGGTGGCTCTGCACGGAAACGCCGTCTCCGTTCTGGCCCCGGGGGCGAGCACTTGGCAGCAACTGAAGCCGGGCAAGCTGCGCCCCACGGATCTGTGCGCCAAGGGCGATACACTGTGCATTGTCGGCCGCAACGGGCTCATGCAGGCCGAGGCTCCCTACACCGAGCTCAAGCCGCTTGCCGTCATGCCCCCGGAGGGCGCACCGGGCGGCGGCACGCTCTACGGCCACGTCAAGCACCTGCATTGCGGCAGACTCTTCGGCATCGTGGGCATTGTGGTGGTGGATATCATCGCAGGGGTGTTCATTCTGTTGTGCCTCACGGGGCTGGTCTTCTGGGTACTGCGCAAACTGATGCCGCGGTTGCGCGGGGCGAAGTGGGCGCCTAAAGTGCTCAAGTTCAGCCATATTTTCCACACACGGCCCGGGCATTGGTGCTTCTGGTTGCTGTTCTTGGTGGTGCTCACCGGCTGGGCCATGCGCTTCCCCCTGCAGGGGCTGCTGCTTTCTTCCTCCGTGCCGGATGAAAAGGCCGCGCAGACCGCTTGGCTGGGTCCTGACCCCGGTATTGCGGCCAACAGTGCCACGGGCGAGCTGCTCGTGGCGGCGAGCGGTCGTATCTACAGCTTGGCGGAGGGCCAACCCCGCCCCGTGCTCATGACGAATCTCCCCTCCTTGGGCCGCAGCGCACCTGCCTACTTTGCCGTGCAGCCGAACGGGGATTGGCTGATTGCCGGCAGCGCGGGGCTGTTGCAGTACTCGAAGAGCAACGGCGAGGCCCGCACCCTGCAGGCCGGGGATTTCTCCGGCTACTCCGTCGAGCTGGGCGGTAAGGCCATCCCGTGCCGAGGCGGTCTGCCGGAGCTGGCCATGCCGGAGTCCGTTGCTCAATCCCGCGTGCCGCTCATCCAAGTGGTGCGGGATGTACACACCGGCAAATTCTTCTTTGGCTCCGCCTCCCCGGCCTATGTGAGTATCGCCGGCTTGGCCGCCCTGCTCTGCCTGCTGACCGGCTGGCTGCTCAAACCTGCGCCCAAACACAGCAAACCGGCCCCCGCAGCACAGGAAAAAGACGCCGCGAAGTAAGCCCGCCCCCGCCTGCCGTAAAATTTGGTGTTGATTTTTGCCGAAAAATGCGCATAATAGTGGAGGCGCGCTGCTCCCGGCAGCACTCCGACATAAACTAAACGCAATCATGAAAACTCTCAAGCGATTTGTCCTTGTGGGTGCCCCTGCTTCCGGCAAGGGCACGCAGTCGACCTTCCTGTCCGACACCTACAACCTCAAGCCCCTGAGCACGGGCGCCCTGCTCCGCGCGGAGATCGCCGCCGGCTCTCAGCTGGGTCTGGAGGCTAAGAAGTACATGGACGCTGCCATGTTCGTGCCCGATGAGGTCGTCAACGGCATCGTCGCTAAGTGGCTCGGCGAGAACAAGGATTGCGGCTGCCTGCTCGATGGCTACCCCCGCACCGTCTCCCAGGCCGAGGAGCTGGACAAGAACCTCACCACCATGGGCATGGCTGTGGACATCGTTGTCTACCTCAACGTCCTGCCGGAGCTCATCCGGGCCCGCATGCTCAAGCGCAAGGCTTGCCCGAAGTGCGGCACCACCACCCGCAACGGCGAGGAAATCTGCCCGAAGTGCGGCGCCGGCATGATCGTCCGTACCGATGACAACGCCGAGGCATTCGCTAAGCGCATGAAGGACTACGAGACCCTCACCGTCCCCGTCATCGACCACTACGCCAAGCAGGGCAAGGTTGTGCAAATCGACGTCGTTGAGGAAGGCGAGCCGGAGGACGTCTCCGCCCGCATCGCCGCCGCCATCCGCGAGTTTGCGGAGGCCTGATCCGCCCCACCCCGCTTCCCAAGCCGCTGCCGGGCTCTCCCCTGCGGCGGCTTTTTTGCACCCCCTGCCCTGTTCCGGGGAGCCACCTCCTTCAGGATAGCGGCCATCAAGTCAGAAAATCTGCGTTTTTTCAAAATTCGGCTTGCATTGCCCCGCTGCCGGGTGTATAATGACCGCGCGCTGATATGGGGCATTAGCTCAGTTGGTAGAGCGGTTGCATCGCACGCAACAGGTCAGGGGTTCGAATCCCCTATGCTCCAGCCTCCGTTTTTTCGAAGAAAAAACTTCGGCTTGGCAAGCCTTTGGGTTTGCCAAGCCAACTTTTTTATGCAGCAACGCGAAATAAAAAAGGGAGGCTGCCACGCTGAAGCACGAGAGTGCGGAAGCGGGC
>JALFWB010000036.1 GCA_022787425.1 Akkermansia sp. | reverse complement strand
TTCTGCGGCAATGCGGGTGGAGATTTCAGCCAAGATCGCCTCGGTTTGGGGGAGGGAGAGGGAGGCCTCTGCGCAGAAGATAACGAGGATGTAGCGGCGGCCGTTCGGGAGGATGATGTAGGCTGCATCGTTTACGCCGCAGGTGTGGGTCGGGGTGCAGGGGCCAGTACCGGTTTTGTGGAGCAGGATTGCTCCCGGAGGGAGGCCGGCGGCAATGCGGGCGGTGCCGGTTTTGCAACCGGATAACAGCTCATCGAGCAGGTCGGCATAGGTGGGCGGAAGGCCCAAGCGTCGCTCTGCTATCAGAGATATCAGCCTTGCAACGGATGCCGGAGTGCTGCGGTTGTCGTGTATGCGCGCCGGGGTGTCATGCATCTCCGCCTCCGTGGCACCTATCTTGCAATCGATGCCGAGGCTTTGCATATAACGTTGCAGCTCGGCAGGACCTCCGAAATGGCGGAAAAGAATATCGCACGCATTATTATCACTGAGCTGCAGCGAATAGGTCAGCAGCTCCCGCAGTGACAAACGAAAGACGGAATCCCGATGATCCTGTAACATCGGGCTGTAGGTATCCTGTCGCAGCTCGCTGTAGTGGATGAGCAGCGTATCCTCCGGGCGCAGCCCCAGCTCCGCCATACGGTGCAACACATAACAGGCCTGGTGCAACTTGACCACACTCATCAGCGGGAACTCCCCCGCGCCCAACGTATGCAACTGCCCGGCCTCCAGCAGAGCCACGCCCACACGAGCCGGCTGCTCCGCAATATACGCCCTCGGCAGACGCTCAGATCCGCTGCCCAACGCCACACCGCCGAGCAGCAGCCCCATGATACCGACTATAATACATTTCATTTTTTCACAAGACCGTAACGAGCTCCCGGAAGAGGCTTAATATAGTGCTCCACCTGCAGCCGCATGAGACGCGGCGTCAGCTCCCGAGCCGCCATCCCGGTCGCAGCGCAGAGCGCATCCAAGGTATCCACCCCATCAGCGATTGCGCGGATCACGGGATCGTTCGGCAGATTCGGCGACTGCGGGCGGGAAGCCGAATTACTATCCGACTCCTCTGCAAAGAGAACGAGCTGCTTCGGTTCCGGCGTCCGCCGCATATCTTCCAACAATTCGTGAGATGAAGAACAGAGGATAGCCCCATCCCTAATAAGAGCATGGCAACCCGCCGATGTAGGCCGATCCACGGGCCCAGGCACTGCGAAAACACTCTTCCCGTAATTCTCCGCCGCCAGCCGAGCCGTATGCAACGACCCGCTGTGCTGCGGAGCCTCCACCACGAGCGTAGCCATACTCCACGCCGCCACAATGCGATTACGCTGCGGAAAGGTCGTCTTCGCCGGACGCACCCCCATGGGGAACTCACTGAGCACAGCCCCATGCCCGTCCTCGATACGAGCGGCAAGCTCGGCATTCTCCTGAGGGAACAGATGAGCCAAACCATTCCCGAGAACGGCAACAGTGCGCCCCCCCGCGTCCAGTGCCCCCATATGAGCCGCGCTGTCTATACCACGAGCCAAGCCTGAGATAACAGTACAACCGGCATCAGCAAGTTCGCGAGCAAAGCGGCGAGCAATCGACATCCCGTAGGGCGAAGCCATACGAGAGCCCACAATGGAAACAGCACTCTGCATATCCTGAGGCAACAGAGCCCCCCGCACGTAAAGCACCACCGGTGGATCCGGCATACAGCGCAGCGCCTGCGGGTAGTCGTCGTCTAACAGAGTAACAATTCGCACCCCATGCTGCGCCGCACGTTCCAGCTCCGCTTCCGTGTTTGTGCACTCCTGCCAGCGCGAGATAGCCTGAGCCAGCCCCGCCCCCACGCGCGGCACCTGCGCCAAGAGCGCCGCCGGGGCCTCCAGCACCAGCTCCGCCGAACCGAAAAACTCCAGCAGGGCTTGAATGCGCATCGACCCAAGCCCGGGTATCAGGTTCAGCGTGATGAGGGCCTCGCGCGGCGTGTACATCCTCTTCAGCGGTCAACCGTGAAGTCCAAGCCCAGGTCCAAGGAGGGAACAGAATGGGTCAGGCAGCCGAAACTCATGAAATCCACCCCGGTTTCCGCCGCTGCGGGAGCCGTCTCCAGCGTCAGCCCACCGGAGGCCTCAAAGTAAGGCTTCGTGCGGTTTCCGCGCATCTCCACGGCGCGGCGCATATCCTCGCAGCTCATGTTATCCAGCAGGATGTAATCCACCCCGGAGAGGCCCAGGAAGCCCTCCACCTGTTTCAGATTATCAGCCTCCAGCTCCACCTCCACACCGGGACGCTCCTGTTTGAGCTTGTCAATGCAGTGCTGCAGGTGGCCTATGTCCCCGTCCGTCATCAGGTGATTATCCTTTACCATAGCCCGGTCGTAGAGCCCGAGACGATGATTGTTACCGCCGCCGTGCTTCACCGCCGCCTTCTCCAGCAGACGGTAGCCCGGGGTGGTCTTGCGGGTATCGAGCAACTTGCAGGGAGTGTGAGCAATGGCCTGCACATAGCGGTGCGTCATGCTGGCAACGCCGGAGAGGCGCTGAATGAAGTTGAGAGCTGTACGTTCCGCACCCAAAATGCTGCGGGCGGAGCCCTCAATCATCATCACCGCCGCGCCGGGCAGCACCTCCTCGCCGTCACCCAAGTACACCTCCACCCGCAGGGTGGGGTCCACCGCCTTGAAGACAGCCTCCGCCACGCGCACACCGGAGAGCACGCCGCGGGAGCGCGGGCGCATCAGCGCGCGGGCCTGCAAGCCCTCCGGCACAAAATACAGCGACGTCACGTCCCCGTCCCCGAAGTCCTCCGCAAGAGCCAGCTTGATGAGCTCCTGCACGTTGTCCGACACTTTAGTGTTGCTCATGCCCCTATCATATTCCACCCGGCGGCCCATGTAAAGCCGGAAAGCGGAAAAAATGCGGCAGCAGCGACTTTTTCTCTTTACAGAGGGAGAACAACAGGCTAGACTGAAACCTGAACGCCCCACCCCGCCGGATACACTGAATGGGGACCCAAGAAACGCTAACGGAACAAATACTCATGAAAAAGGCCACTCTCATTGCCCTCGGAATGGCAGCCCTGCTGCCGCAGGCAGATGCTGCATGCACCCCAACCATCGGCAGCGACAAACCCGCCGTCACAACGCAAACCATGACACAAAGGATTCTCCGCCCGCAGTTCAGCGCTTACGATGCATGCGCTCGGGACTGCTCCCGCGACATCACCTTCCCGGAGGCCATGGTGGCTCCGGAGAGCGTGGGGCAGCCCCCTGCCCCCGGTGTGTTGAGCATGGAGAATGCGGGCGATGCCAAGGCCTTTTGGTTGTCTACCGATACCCTGCGAATAGCTTTCGATCCCTACACAATCCCACCGCTGACCGCCACTACCTTCCGAATCGGCGAGAACCGGCATACCCTGGGCGGCAATCAGGTGGCCCCGCTTTCCGTCCAATTCTGCGCCCGTCAAGTCCGAGTAGAGTCGGGATGCTGCGGAAAAGCGGAAGAAGCACCTACCTTCTTTACCATCTACGACGAGAACGACCGGATGGCCTTACCCAAGCTACGCGAGGCAATTTCCCGCGCCGAAGTTGTTATTATAAACGAAGAAACGGAGGAGGTGATTTCCCGCCGCCCCATCGACATACGCCCGGCCACAGCCGGAGAAGCACTGGAGAACATCGACAGTCTTCTCTGGTGGGGCTTTAATCGGGATGAAGTCAGGAAGGAATTGGAGCAGATGGCCCCTGCTACCGAGATGTCGGACATGTGGATGGCCCCTGCCGTGGAGTATCCCTCTGAGCACACGAGAATTGAGCTGCAGCTTCCGGGGATACGGGCCAAATGCGTGCCGGCCCCGAACACCGATTGCGTGGAGACCATCTCCCATGAGCCCTTCGTGCTCTTCCGTGTAAAATGCAGCAAGCGGGACAACAATAGAGCGGAGTAGTATTTCGTCAGGATGCACCATCCCCCTCGTATGATATTCTACCCAACAAGACACAGCGGGCCCGACAAAGTGCGACAGCCGCTTCTTTTTCTCTTTACAGAGGGGATGCAAAACGCTAGACTGGACTCAGGATGCCCCGACCCGCAGGATGCCCGTGCGGGGAACGCAAGCAACACTAACGAAACAAACACTCGTGAAACACAACACTTTAATCGCGCTCGGACTGTCTGCCCTGATGCTGCCGCAGGCGGATGCCGCGCGCACCGAAACCGCCGGCAAGGACAACACTGCCGAGCAAGCGCAGAACACGCAGCCGGTGCTGCGTCCGCAGTTCAGCGCCTCCCGTTACGATGAGGACGAGAGCTTTCGCGACATCATCTTCCCGGATGAAATGGTACCTCCGGAAAGCGTGGGACAGCCCGCTGAGCCCGGCGTGGTGAAGCTGGAGAACGCCGGCAACGCAGAGGCACGTTGGATTGCCACCGACACCCTGCGAGTGACCCTTGATCCCGCCACGATTGCCCCGCTGACAGTCACGACCATCCAAGTCGGCGACGGCCTGCGCAGCCTGCACGGCGACCCGGTGGCCCCGCTTTCCATACGCTTCTGCGCCCGACGAATCCGCGTGAAAACGGGATGCCAGGTGAGTCCGACATACCAACCGACATTCCTGACCCTTGACGGCAATAAGGACGACCGAGCCTGTATGGATAAGTTAAAGGAGCTACTCTCCAAGGCCGAATATGTCGTGACCAACGATAAAACAAATGAAGTGGTGTCCCGCCGCCCCGCCGACATACGCCTCGCCACGGCCGGTGAGGCCCTCAAGAACTTCGAAAGTTTCTGCATAGCTGCCAAGCTGTGGACCTCGGAGAGCATTGAGGCCAAGAAAGAGCTGGAGAAGATGAACCCTGCCGCCGAGTTGAAGGGCATGTGGATTGTCCCCGCCATGGGGTATCATCCGGTGGGGATGAGCACCGCTCTTCGGCTTCCGGAAATGAATGTTAAAAGCGTTCGCTCTGCGAATTCCGACTGCGCGGAATATGTAGTCTTTGAACCCTGCGGGGTCGTCAGCGAGTTTGAGTATAGTATAGATTGCCACCGTGATGCCTATTATCTGGGCAACGGGTGCTACAGCATTTGCGCAGACTTTTTCACCCCCGTACTGCAGAATCCGGATCCCTCCTCTCTGCTGCCGAACTTCAGTCTGCTGACGGATGAGGACAAATGGGTACCTCTGACGGTGGGCGATGACGGGGTTGCCCGCATAACCGTGGACCGAAAACCCCGACTCTCCGACACAGTGACCGGTAAAGCAGAGATCTCCGTACGCGTCGACACCGAGCGCACCAAGCGCGAGCGCGAGAGAGTCAAGCTCTGGAACGGGGAGACCGTAGAGGCCTGCATGCGTATTTATTATCTTGTCGATACTCAGGGAGAGCATTGCACCCTCTTCGACAGCACCTGCTACCCCACTGTTCTGAACGGTGATTATGTAACACCCATGCCCAAGGACAGGAACGGCAAGTCGGACGGCCGGTCGATAGCGGTTGAGCTGATCCCGCCCGAGCCTTTACTCATCAGCGATGTGTTGGATAACGGCATGATCAGCGCCGCGGCGCATCGTTTCCTGCTTCTCCAGGTCGGGCTCAAGAAGCTGAACGCCACCATCTACTCCCTCAAATCCTCCGGTGCGGATGCGGTGCGCTCTCTGCGCATCTACCAGGACCGTTATTCCCCCGCCGCGAGGACCCGAGCGGAATGCCTCCTCGATCCCGAAACGGTTGATAAAAAAATCAAGGACAGCCTCTCTTCCGCCGAAATGTTAGCCCAATGCGCCGACCGCAAAGATGTGTCTCTGCCCACGGACAAGAGCAGGGTGGTCCTAGATTTGGACGCTGCGTTGGGGGGCAAAGCCGCCAAGGGCATGTACCTGGTGGAGATCATCGGCGAGGTCTCGGATGACTGCGTGCGCCATCCGAAAGCCACCCGTGCGGTGAACCAAGGCCTGGTGCAGATAACCGACCTGGGCTTGGTCTGGAAGGTGAGCCGCACCGAGCTGGTGGCGTATGGCTACAGACTCTCCACCGCCGCCCCGACAAAGGGAGGCGTGCTGCATGTGATGGATGATAACGGAAAGGAGCTTGCCGCAGTCACCCTCGATGAAGCCGGCACGGCGCGCTGCCCTCTTCCCATCGGTGCCGCCTTCCTGCAGCTCACCACCGATGATGACGTGTACACCGTCCGCATTCAGGACCCCATCGTCGAAAAAGGGGATTCCCCCTTTTCCTCCGCCCAGGTTCTGGCCATGCAAAAGGCCGGCATCGACCCCGGCGAGCTGCCGCAGACCCTCACCCTCTTATTCACAGACCGCGACATGTACCGCCCCGGGGACACCGTGCATGTGAAAGGCATCTGCCGTATGCTGCGCGGCAACAAGTTAGAGATACCGAAACTCAAGAGCGTGAAGGTGCGCACGACGTATGACCGGCAAGACGCCGGCACCTACACTGTCGAACCGGACGGCGCCGGTTCCTTCAGCCTGGACCTGCCCGTCGCACGCGTCGGCTCTCTCCGCATCTATACCGAGCCGGAGTTCGAGGGCGATGACACCGGCTCCTCCCCGGATAAAGCCATGGAGCGCCGCATCAATGCTGACCCGGATCTGAAAGAGGGCCTGGGTTTCTCCGTGCGACGCATTACGGACCGCGGGGCGTCCTGCGCCGTCTCCGTGAAGGACTACCGCCGCAATGAGTTCGAGGTCAAGAGCACGCTGACGGCAGATGCCTCCACGGGCATTGCGAAACTGCAGGCCACGGCCCGCAACTTCACCTCCACCCCGCTGTCCGGAGCCGGGGCGGACTGGCTGCTTCATGTTCGCGCCGAAAACTTCTGCCCCAAGGGGTGGGAGAACTACTGCTTCGGTTGCTATTGCAGTAAGGATGCTGACTTCCGCCGGTGGAAGTGTTATTTCGGAGGAGGCCCCGTCTGCATGACGAGTGACTACCTGCGCGCCTCGTCCAAGCTGGATGATGAGGGCAACGGCAGCCATGAATTCCGCCTGCCGGAGCTGAAATTCCCCCTGCCGATGAGCCTTCGCGCAGTGGCTGATGTGACCAACGACAAGGAGCAAAGCGTGCGCGATGTGCAGAGCAGCAAGCTGCACCCCTGCGAGCAGTACGCCGGACTGCGCCTGCCCGGTCGCCTTCTGAAGAGCGGTGAGAGCATCCCGGTGCAGGCCTTGGTGGTGAACGCCGAAGGCACACGCTACGAGGGGCCGCCCCTCCCCGCGAAGCTCACGGTAACCCGCGAAGAGACGATATACTTCCGCTACGGCACGGAGGCGCGGAACAGCGTGCAGGAATCCGACGCGGAACAATGCGTGTTCTCCGCACCCATGCAGCTCTCTGCCGAGGCTGCCGAACAGAAACTGCCCGCCCTTGAGCCCGGCAAGTACACTGCGGACCTGACCGGCAAGGACGCGGGCGGACATGATTTCCGCACCGCCTACACCTTCTTCGTGTTGGGGCCGAATGACTCCAAGTGGTCCCATTGCCCGGGCTGCTTCCTGCATGTCGAAACAGATAAAGAAGTGTACACCCCCGGAGAGACGGCCCATATTTTGATTGATACCTCGGTGGATGCCGAGGCCCTCATCTCTTTGGAGCGCGAGGGTATTCTGCGCACCATCCGCACCCGGGTGAAGGCGGATTACCCTGTGGTGGAGCTGCCCATCACCGCCGAGGAGGCTCCGGGCGTGCATGTGACGGTGACCCTGGTTCAGGGGGCGGACGATGTCAAATCCCAGTTCGGGCTGCCGAATATTCGCACGGCCCAAACCTACCTGCGCGTGATACCGGAGGAGAAGGTGCTGAGCCTGAAACTGGACACCCCGAGCAACCTCAACCCCACGGATGACTGCACGGTGAGCGGTGTGGTGACGGGCGCGGACGGCAAACCCGCCGCCGATGCCGAGGTGACGCTGTACGCCGTTGACGAGGGAACCCTGCAACTGCGTGACTACGAGATGCCGGACCCCATCGGCACCTTCTACGGCTGCCGCAATCTGCTGGTCAATACCTTCTCCTCGAGTGGAGGTCTGCTGGAAACGGACCTGCCCTATCGCAGCTTCGGGAACAAGGGTATCTTCATCGGCGGTGGCGGCGATGATGAGGATGAGGAGGACGCCGATGCTGTGTCCATGCCGATTCGCACGGACATGAACCCCACGGCGGTGTGGCTGGCCAAGGTCCGCACGGATGCCGAGGGTCGCTTCTCCGCTACCTACAAGAACAGCGGCCTGCTCACCCGCTACCGCGTGATGGCCGTGGCGGCCGCCGGGGCGGATCGCTTCGGCACAGGGAAGGGGGACTATACCGTCACCAAGCCCGTGATGCTGGAGCCCGCTGCCCCCATGGCTGCGGCGGAGGGGGATGTGGTGGATGTGCCCGTCACTCTCAGTATGCTGCCGGATCAGTTGCCAGCCGGCATGCCGGGCACCGTGCGCTGGGTGGTCTCCGTCCGAGGGGACAATGCCGCCCTGTCTGTGCCCGCGCAGACGGTGGAGCTGCAGGGCAACCGCCCCGTTACCGTCAGCTTCCCCGTCACGGTGGGGAAAGCGGGTGCGGCCTCGCTCACCTGGTCGGTGCAGCCGGAGGACGCCTCGTTCTCCCCCATGCTGCGGGATGCCGTGCAGTGCCGCATTGATGTGGTACCGCCCACGCCGAACCTGCGGGAGACCGTCTGCACTACGCTCAAGTCCGGGGACTCCGTCGCTTCCCTGCTCAAGAACGAGTACCGGGCCGGCACAACGGCGCAGTTCTCCTTCAGCACGAATGCGCTGGCAGGCTGCACCATCAACATGGAGAACCTGCGGAAGTATCCCTTCAACTGCTCGGAGCAGCGCTCCGGCCGCCTGTTGTCCCGGCTCTTCGCCCCGCAATTTGCGGATATGACGGACATGTCGAAGCCGGATGAAGCCGCCTGCCGTGCCGCCGTCAATGCCGAGATCGCCGGAATCGTCGACTGCATGTGCGAGAACGGCACCGGGTTCACTTATTGGCCCGGGGAAGCTCGTGCCTCGGACTTCTCTTACTATACGGCTCTGGTGCTGCACCTGGCCGCGCAGTCCGGCTTCTCGACGGTGCCTCAGTCGCGGCTGGAGAAGGTGTTTGCCAACATCAAGGGAACGCTCGCCGATATGCATTACAGCCCGGTCGGACCGCACGATTTGAACGCGCTGGTTACCCTCGCGGTGGCGGGTCACCTCACGCCGGATGAGTTCGACCGAATCCGCTCGGTGTGGAAGAATCCGAGCAAGCACGACCTGGCGGTCTTCGGTCTGGTGGCGCGTATGCTGAACCTGCCCTCGGCGGATGAGATCTGGAAATCCCTGCCGCAGGAGTACTACAAACATCGGTTATATGACATTCCGTTTAAGGTTCTCTGCCTCTGGGATGACATCCTGCGCGAGGCCTCCTCGCCCTGTGTGGCGGAGAAGATGGCCGCGTACACCCGCACGATGGTGAATGAGCACGGGCCGTGCACCAACAGCTGGGACAACGGCTGGTGCGCCATCCTCCTGCATGAGTACTTCAAGCGCGTGAACCCCGCTGCCAAGTCCGCGGTGCTGAACGGGGCACCCGTGCCGTTCTCCCCGGTGCTGCGCAAGCAGTTGTCCTGTACGGATACGACACCCGTGCAGGTGAGCGGTGACCCCGTGTATGTGTATGCGGATGTGACGGGCTACCTGGCCAAGGAACAGGAACCCCGCGCCGTGGAAGATAAGGGACTGCGCATTACCCGCCGCTATGAGTGCCTGATGCCGGATGGTAGCTGGAAGCCCACCGGTAGCTTCGCGGTGGGGGACATCGTGCGCATCACGATCTCCTGCATCTGCCGGGTGGGTACCTCCGGCTACATGGCTGTGGAGGACCGCCTGCCCGCGACCTTCGAGCTGCTCGACCCGAGCATTCCGTCCCAATGCGCCGATGTGCCGGAATCCGGCTGGCGCTCCCCCCGCTACAACAGCTACCACAGCGAGTTCCTGAAGGACCGTGTCCGCCTCTTCGCCCTTGCCGGCTATTCCTTCAACGGCGAGATCGCCTCGTATGTGGCCCGCGTGGTGCGCAGCGGTACGGTGACGGCCCCGGCGGCGAAGGCAGAGCTCATGTACAATCCGAGCGTCTACGGGCTCTCCGTCCCGCAGAAGTTCACCGTCAAGCCGCGCTGAACGGCTCGGTTCGCCTCCCTCCTTGTTTGGCTGCGGGGAGGGAGGCCCTATGCTGCGGCACCTGCCGTTCATCCCGGACCCCGAAAGGCGGAAAAGTGCGACAGCCGCTTCTTTTTTGCTTTACAGAGAGAGAGCAAACCGCTAGACTGAACTCAGGATGCCCCGACCCGCAGAAAGCGCTGTAAGGGGCTGTAAGAAACTCTAACGAAAGAAACGCTCGTGAAACGCAACACTTTAATCGCGCTCGGACTGGCTGCCCTGATGCTGCCGCAGGCGGATGCCGCGCGCACCAAAACGGCCCGCAAGGGCAACACCGCCAAACAAGCGCAGAACACGCCGCAGCAGATGCTGCGCCCGCAGTTCAGCATCCTCGGTTATGCCGGAAGCAACCGTTTCCGCGACATCACCTTCCCGGAGGAAATGGTGACTCCGGAGACCGTGGGACAGCCCGCCGCGCCCGGCACGGTGAGCCTGGAGAACGCCGGCAACGCCGAGACCCGCTGGATTTCCACCGACACCCTGCGAGTGACCCTTGACCCCGCCGCGATTGCCCCGCTGACGGTCACGACTATCCGGGTGGGCAACGGCCTGCGCAGCCTCCGCGGTAACCGGGTGGCCCCGCTTTTCATCCGCTTCTGCGCCCGCAGCATCAGGGTGAATACGGGATGCAGCGGGAGTGAGGAGGTGATGCCGACCTTCCTGACCCTCAATGACGGGGCGGACCAAGCATGTACGGCTAAGTTCAAGGAGCTGATCTCCAAGGCTGAGTATGTCGTGCTGAACAAGAGAACGCAGGAGGTGGTATCCCGCCGCTCCGCCGGCATTCGTCCCGCCACAGCAGGCGAGGCCCTCAAGTACTTCGACAGTTTCTGTTGGGCTGCCCTGATGTGGGGCTCGGAGCGTGAGGCGACCAAAAAGGAGCTGGAGAAGATGGATCCTGCCGCCGAACTGACCGGTATGTGGGTTGCCCCCGCCGCGGGGTATCATCCCGCAGATCTGCGGTCCGAACTTCGGCTTCCCGGTGCGAAGCCCAAACACGTGGTGACTCCGAATGCCGACTGTGCAGAAAATGTTAATTTTGAGTCTGAGGAGCTATTCAGTGCGGGCGGGTACAGTGCGGTTTGCGGCCGAGATGTCGAGTACTTGGGCAACGGGCGCTATAGCATTTGCGCGGATTTTGATACACCCGTGCTGCAGGACCGTGACCCCGCCTCACTGCTGACGGCCTTCTGTCTGGTGACGGACGATAACAACTGCGAGCTGATGACGGTGGGAGATGATATGGTAGCCCGCGTGACCGTGGATCGAAAAGACCGCACCTCCGCCCCAGCGAGCGGTAAGGCAGAGATTTCCGTGCGTGTCGACACGGAGCGCACCAAGCGCGAGCGCAAGAGCATCAAGCTCTGGAACGGGGAGACCGTGGAGGCTTACATGCGTATCTATTATCTGGTAGATACCCAAGGGGAGCACTGCACCCTCTTCGACAGTACCTGCTACCCGACCGTTCTGCAAGGTGAATATGTAACACCCGTGAACATGGACAAGGACGGCAAGTTGAACTACCGCGCGTCTGCGGTGGAGCTGGCTCCGCCCGCCCCTTATCTCTCCTGCGATGTGATGGAGAACGGCATGATCAGCGGCGCGGCGCACCGGCTACAACTCTCCCAGCGCGGTCTCAAAAAGCTGAACGCCACCGTCTACTCCCTCAAATCCACGGGCGCGGATGCGGTGCGCTCGCTGCGTACCTACCAAGACCTTTACTCCCCCGCCGCTCGGAACCGTGCGGAATACCTCCTCGAAGACTCAACGGTTGATAAAAAAATACAGGACGGCTGCGCGCCCGTCGGCATGCTGGCCCAATGCTCCGACCGCAGGGACGTGGCACTGCCCACGGACAAACCCACGGCGGTGCTGGATCTGGACGCCGTGTCGGGGGGTAAGGCCGCCAAGGGTATGTACCTGGTGGAGGCCCTCGGCGAGGTATTGGATGACTGCGTGCGCAAGCCGGAGGCCGCCCGTGTGGTGAACCAGGGCTTGGTGCAGATAACCGACCTGGGCTTGGTCTGGAAGGTGAGCCGCACCGAGTTGGTGGCATATGGCTACAGCCTCACCACCGCAGCCCCGATGAAAGGCGGTGTGCTGCATGTGATGGATGATAACGGCAGGGAGCTGGCATCCGTTACCCTCGATGAAACCGGCATGGCCCGCTGCCCGCTGCCCGTCGGTGCTGCCTTCCTGCAACTCACCGCTGATGACGACGTGTACACCGTCCGCATGCAGGACCCCGTCATCGAGGACGACTCGTCTCCTTTCTCCGCCTCCCAAGTGCTGGCCCTGCAAAAGGCCGGCATCGACCCCGCCGAACTGCCGCAGACCATCACCCTCTTGTTCACGGACCGCGACATGTACCGCCCCGGGGACACCGTGCATCTGAAGGGCATCTGCCGCGTGTTGCGCGGTAACAAGCTGGAGACACCCAAAATCAAGAGCGTCAAGGTGCGCGCGGAGGTCAACTGGCGGGATGAAAATACCTACACCGTCAAACCGGACAGCGACGGCTCCTTCAGCCTGGATCTTCCCGCCGCTCGCGTCGGCTCTCTCAGCATCTACACCGAGCCGGAGTTCGAGGGCGATGCCACCGGTTCCTCCCCGGACAAGGCCATGGAGCGCCGCATCAATGCCATTCCGGAGCTGAAGGAGGGCCTGCGCTTCACCATGTACCGCGTCTTGGATCGCGAGGCAACCTGTGTTGTCTCGGTGCAGGACTACCGCCGCAATGAGTTCGAGGTGAAGAGCACGCTGGCGGCAGATACCTCCACGGGCACGGCGAAGCTGCAGGCTACGGCCCGCAACTTCACCACCACCCCGCTGTCCGGTGCCGAGGTGAATTGGCTGCTGCACGTCAGCACCGAGAATTTCTGCCCCAAGGGGTGGGAGAGCTACTGCTTCGGCGATTATCGCGAGCGGGAGTCTGACTTCAGCCGCTGGATGAGCTACTTCGGCGGCGGTGTCAGCAGTGTCTCGAGCAAATACCTGCGCGCCTCGTCCAAACTGGATGCGGAGGGTAACGGCAGCCATGAATTCCGCCTGCCGGAGCAGAGTTTCCCCCTGCCGATGAGCCTTCGCGCGGTGGCCTATGTGACCAACGCCAAGGAGCAAAGCGTGCGCGATGTGCAGAGCAGCAAGCTGCACCTCTGCGAGCAATACGCCGGCCTGCGCCTGCCCGGTCGCTTTGTGAAGAGCGGCGCGCCCATTCCGGTGCAAGCCCTGGTGGTGAACGCCGCCGGTACGCGCTACGAAGGGCAGCCCCTCTCCGCGCAGCTCACGGTGACCCGCGCGGAGCAGACGCCCTTCCGCTACGGCACGGAGGTGCGGAACAGCGTGCAGAAATCCGCTGCGGAACAATGCGTGTTCTCCGCTCCCGTACAGCTCTCCGCCGTGGCTGCCGAACAGGAGTTGCCCGCCCTTGAGCCCGGCGAGTACACCGTGAACCTGACCGGCAAGGACGCCGCCGGACATGACTTCCGCACCGCCTACACCTTCCGCGTGTTGGGGCCGGATGAGTCGGCGTGGGCCTATTGCGAAGACCGCTATCTGAATATCGAGACAGAGAAGCAGGTGTACACCCCCGGCGAGACCGCCCGACTTCTGGTGAATACCCCGGTGGATGCCGAGGCTCTCATCTCGCTGGAGCGCGAGGGCATTCTACGCACCATCCGCACCCGAGTGAAGGCGGACAATCCCGTGGTGGAGCTGCCCATCACCGCCGAGGATGCACCGGGCGTGCATGTGACGGTGAACCTGATTCAGGGCGCGAACGAAGGCGATACCGGCCTGCCGATCATTCGCACGGGCAGCACCTACCTGCGCGTGATTCCTACGGAGAAGGTGCTGAGCCTGAAACTGGACACCCCGAGCAACCTCAACCCCACGGAGGATTGCACGGTGAGCGGTGTGGTGACGGGCGCGGACGGCAAGCCCGCCGCCGATGCGGAGGTGACGCTGTATGCCGTTGACGAGGGAACCCTGCAACTGCGCAACTACAAGATGCCGGACCCCATCGGCACCTTCTACGACCGCCGTGATCTGCTGGTCAATACCTTCTCCTCCGCCGGCGGGTTGTTGGAAACGGATCTGCGGAATCGCAGCTTCGGGAACAAGGGTGTCTTCATCGGCGGTGGCGATGAGGAGGATGAGGATGCCGAGGCTACGGCCGCGCCGATCCGCACGAACATGAACCCCACGGCGGTGTGGCTGGCCAATGTTCACACGGACGCCGAGGGGCGATTCACCGCCACTTACAAGAACAGCGACCTGCTCACCCGCTACCGCGTGATGGCCGTGGCTGCCGCCGGGGCGGATCGTTTCGGTACGGCCAAGGGAGATTATACCGTCACCAAGCCCGTGATGCTGGAGCCCGCTGCCCCCATGGCCGCGGCGGAGGGGGATGTGGTGGATGTGCCCGTCACCCTCAGCATGCTGCCGGAGCAGTTGCCCGCCGGCATGCCGAGCACCGTGCGCTGGGTGGTCTCCGCCTGCGGGGATAACGCTGCCCCGGCGATGCCCGCGCAGACGGTGGAGCTGCAGGGCAACCGCCCCGTTACCATCAGCTTCCCCGTCACGGTGGGGCAGGCGGGCGCGGCCTCGCTCACCTGGTCCGTGCAGCCGGAGGACGCCTCACTCTCCTCCAAGCTGCGGGATGCCGTGCAGTGCCGCTTTGATGTGGTGCCGCCCACGCCGAACCTGCGGGAGACGGTCTACTCCACGCTCAAGTCCGGGGACTCCGTCGCGTCCCTGCTCAAGAACGAGTACCGGGCCGGCACAACGGCGCAGTTCTCCTTCAGCACGAATGCGTTGGCAGGCTGCACCATCAACATGCAGAACCTGCGGAAGTACCCCTTCGGCTGCGTGGAACAGCGCTCCGGCCGCGTGTTGCCCTGGCTCTTCGCCCCGCTGTTTGCGGAGGTGCTGGACATGCCGAAGCCGGATGAAGCCGACCGCCGTGCCGCCGTCAATACTGAGGTCAGCAAGATTGTTGATTGCCTGTGCAGCGGTGACTATTGGTTCACCTACTGGGCGGGGGACACGCAGCCCACGAATTTCTCCTACTATGCGGCCTTGGTGCTGCACCTGGCCGCGCAGTCCGGCTGCTCGACGGTGCCGCAGTCGCGTCTGGAGAATGTGTTTAAGAACATGAAGCGCACGCTTGCCGGCGAGAACTCCCGGCCATCGCTGGCAGGGGCGTTGGGGGCTATGATCGGGAACGAGAATGGAACGCCCGTCGTTGCTCACTTCCCGCAGTCCGGACCGTACGACATGAATGCCCTGGTCACCCTCGCGGTGGCGGGTCGTCTCACGCCGCAGGAGTTCGAGCAGATCCGGGCAGCCTGTAAGAAGCCGAGCAAGCACGATTTGGCCGTGTTCGGGCTGGTGGCGCGCATGCTGAACCTGCCCTCGGCGGAGGAGATTTGGAAATCTCTGCCGCAGGAGCGCTACAATCACATGTCTCACGACATCCCGCTCACCGTTCTCTACCGCTGGGATGACATCCTGCGCGCGGCTTCCTCTCCCTATGTGGGGCAGCAGATGGCCGAGTATGCACGCGAAATGGTGCGTGTGCACGGGCCGTGGACCAACAGCTGGGATAACGGCTGGTGCGCCATCATCCTGCATGAGTACTTCAAGCGCGTGAACCCCGCTTCCAAGTCCGCTGTGCTGAACGGTACCCCCGTGCCCTTCTCGCCGGTGCTGCGCAAGCAGTTGCCCTGTGGGGATGCGGCGCCCATGCAGGTGAGCGGCGATTCCGTGTATGTGTTCGCGGATGTGGATGGCTACTTGGCCAAGGCTCAGGAACCCCGTGCCGTGGATAAGGGACTGCGCATCTCGCGTCGCTATGAGCGCCTGATGCCGGATGGCTCTTGGAAGTCCACGGGCAGCTTCGCGGTGGGGGATATCGTGCGCATCACGCTCTCCTGCACCTGCCGTCAGGGTTCCGCGGGTTACATGGCTGTGGAGGATCGCTTGCCCGCAACCTTCGAGGCTATCGACCCGAGCATCCCGTCCCAATGTGCCGATGTGCCGAGCTCCGGCTGGCACTCCGCCGGCTTCATCAATCACCGCGAGTTCCTGAAGGACCGTGCCCGCTTCTTCACGCAGTCCGGGCTCTCGCTCAACGGGGACTTCGCCTCGTATGTGGCCCGCGTGGTGCGCAGCGGTACGGTGACGGCCCCTGCGGCGAAGGCGGAGCTCATGTACAACCCGCGTGTCTACGGGCTCTCCGTCCCGCAGAAGTTCACCGTCAAGCCGCGCTGATCGGCTCGGTTCGCCTCCCTCCCTGCGTATCTGCGGGGAGGGGGGCGTTTTTTCCGAAAAGTTGAAATACCGGGGGCGGTTAATCCGTTCTCCCATCATGAGATGAACGAGCAGGAGAACCCGGAAACGGAGGAGTAGCGCCCGCAGTTGATGCGTCTGGCGGAGCGGAGGCTTTCCCCCACGTTGCGTCGCCTGATGGGGGCGGAGGACGTGGTGAAGGATTGGCTGGCTACGGAGCCGCGGCGGGGAAGGCCGTGCAGTTGGTCGGGTGCTTTCCGAACACGCCCGGTGTGGTGTCGCGGTGGTGCGGATGCTGCGCGCCTTCAACCGCGCCACACTGCGCACGGGTAACGAGGTGTCGGCTCTCCGCCGTTCGGATCGCATGTTGGGGATGCCGGAGCTGCTTTTCCATGCCCCTCAAACCCCGCTCGCGGTGCGGGAGGAGATCATCGAGCTTGCAGGTGCAGCGTTGCGAGAACGCCCGAACCCCGTCGGCGGTGCCGGCCTCCCTCCTGCAGCAGGTGGAGCTGTACAAGGGGCCGAAGTCACAGGACCTCCGCCGCCGGGTGGAGGCCCTGCAGCACGCAGCAGAGCAGCACCGAAAAGCGTCCGCCCAAAAAACAGCCCCGTCAAATCAGCCCCCCGAAATTGGGGCTCGCTCGCTGCCGAAGCGTTCCTCTCAAGGAGAATAGACGGTGCAAACAGCCCCGGTCGCTCGAAGACACACCTGTTAGGATCCTGGAGTACGAATACTTGCTTCGTTTATTAAATTCTGAACAACAGATGCCCACTGACTCCCTAACATCATGCCTTGTTCTCATAAAATTGTCATAATCTCCAAAACAGTTCGTTGAATTCTCATTTTTGCGTTGACTGGACAGAGAAAAGGTGTAAAATGACCCCCGTAAGGGACGCAGAGTGCCTGAATTGCCGTATTATTACTTCGGCAATGAATGATTGTCGTCAGCAGCATACGCCACCTTCGGATGCTGGAATAGTTTGGCCACCGTTGTCGGATCCTTGCTTCTTTTTTCCATATGCGCAACGACCTGCTCCTTCAGTTTGCTGCTGCCTCGTGCGGGAGCTCCCTTGTTGAGGGCTGTCTTCAGGTCATTGTTCAGATACTCATCCGGATTCAACTCCGGTGAGTACGAGGGTAGATAGTGCAACTCCAGCTCTTTCGCATGTGCCTTCAGCCACGGTTGGAGGCAGTTGGCATGATGCACTTTCAGGTTATCAACAATGAAGTAAACCTTACGCCCTCCGCTTTCGCGTATAAGACACTCCATGAAGCTGATAAATATGTCGACATTCATGGCCTTTTCATAAATCATATAGTGGATTTTGCCTTGATTATTGATAGCTGAAACCATGTTTAGTTTGATGCCTCGATTGGCTACTATACGAGCCTCAGGTGTTACGCCTCGGGGTGAATATCCCTTGGGTCTGTTGGCGTATGCCTGTACTCCGGTCTCATCTCCCCAATAGATTATCCCTTCATTTTTCTTGGCTTCCTCCTTGATTGCCGGATACGTTGTTTCTAACCACTCCTTTGTCGCCTTAGGGTTTTGTTCATAGGCC
>JALFWB010000019.1 GCA_022787425.1 Akkermansia sp. | reverse complement strand
TCTGATGGGTGGTATGTCAGTCAAAGTCGCCTCCGCCACCTACCACATCGCAGAATCAACGGTTCAGGTGTGGAAGCGGATGTGGAGGGAGGCCAAAACGAATGAACCGGAAAAAGCAATACAGGAGGGTCAAAGAGGCCGACGCATGGGCGCATGTCGGAAGCTGACTCCGGAACAGGAAGAACAGTTGCAAGCCGAAATCGTCGGTAAAACACCGGATCAGTATCAGTATGAGTTCGCACTGTGGAGTTCGCAGGCAGTTAAGCTCCACATCCTGAAGAGATTCGGTATAGATATGCCGGATAGAACGGTACGCTTTTATCTGAAAAGATGGGGCTGGACACCTCAGCATCCTATTCGAAAGGCCTATGAACAGAATCCTAAAGCGACGCAGGAGTGGTTAGAAACAACGTATCCGGCAATCAAAGAAGAAGCCAAGGAAAATAAAGGGATAATTTATTGGGGAGATGAGACCGGAGTACAGGCATACGCCAACAGACCCAGGGGATATTCGCCCCGAGGTGTAACACCGGAGGCTCGTATAGTAGCCAATCGAAGTATCAAACTGAACATGGTTTCGGCTATCAATAATCAAGGCAAAATCCACTATATGATTTATGAAAAGGCCATGAATGTCGATATATTTATCAGCTTCATGGAGTGTCTGATAAGAGAAAGCGAAGGGCGTAAGGTTTACTTCATTGTTGATAACCTAAAGTGCATCATGCCAACTGTCTCCAACCGTGGCTGAAGGCACATGCGAAAGAGCTGGAGTTGCACTATCTACCCTCGTACTCACCGGAGTTGAATCCGCATGAGTATCTGAACAATGACCTGAAGACAGCCCTCAATCGGGGAGCTCCCGCACGAGGCAGCAGCAAACTGAAGGAGCAGGTTGTTGCGCATATGGAAAAGAGAAGCAAGGATTCGACAACAATGGCCAAACTATTCCAGCATCCAAAGGTGGCGTATGCGGCTGACGACAATCATTCATTGCCGAAGTAATATCAAGAGTCTCGAGACATAGATCGGTTGTCATATTCGGTCCGATGCGCCACCCGAGTACCTTACGGCTGGCCCAATCCATGACAGCACAAATATAATAGCGCTTGTTTTTGATTTTTACAACGGTGATGTCGCTGCTCCATACATCATTGGGATGCAAATATCCCATATCCCATACAATATAAGGTTATTTCACGTTTTCGGGATGTGCTCCGTATAATGTTTTCTGTGGCCTATTATAGATGGTTCGAAGTTGCATTTCCCGATTTAGTCTCATCAGCTTTTTAGGGCCGATGTTCAGACCGTATTTCTTCCGGAGAAACATTGGTAGCCTCCTTCTTCCCAGACATGGATCCACCTGATACGCAGCCTTTATCATTTCCTTAGCCTAATTCTCTCCGTCTTCATCCTTCTTCTGAGGTTTATAGTAGCTGATACTGCGAGGTACCCCAAGCAGTTCGCATTGACGGGGGCGACTCACCTTGGAAACATCTTTGTCGAGGAGCTGAGAACGCTGTTTCCCTACAACCCCGGCTCCTTCCATTTTTTTATAGCCACTCCGGCTCAAGTTCACGCTTGCAGAGGGCACTCTTGAGGTGTTCATTCTCTTGCAGCAGCTTCTTCATTTTTGCATCGTTCTGCGTGCTCCGAAAGGCCCCGGAAAAAGCGGCCTTTCCCTCATCTCTCCATTGCTGAACCTGCGCAACGCTGATTTGGTACTCGGAGGCAATCTGTTCGTCGGTCTTCTGACCGAGAGTGGCTTGCCATGCGACCTCTTCCTTCATGGCCGCGCTGTAGCGACCTCTCTTCTTGATCTTGTTTGCCATAATGCGTTAATTTGGTTTGTGTTGCGATGATGCACCCAAACCCATTGGAAATCAAGCCCGGAAGGATTTTCATCCTGAGGTGTGTCCGAAAAAGCGAGCACACCATACCCGGCAACAGGCAGAGGCAACGCGGTAAGGCGGAAAAAGGGCTTGCCCTTCCCGCCGGGCCGTGGTATAGTGCCGCCATGCCCAAGATCGCTCTTCTCCAGATGGAATCCGCGGCCGAGCCGGCGGAGAACAAGCAACGCCAGATGCAGGCCATGCGCCGCGCGGCGGCCGCCGGTGCGCAGATTATCTGCACGCAGGAGATGTGCACCACCCCCTACTTCTGCCGCACGCAGGATTGCGAACTTTTCAACACCGCCGAACCCCTGCCCGGCCCCTGGACCGATGAACTCTGCGACCTCGCCCGCGAGCTGGGAGTGGTCATTGTGGCCGCCGGTTTCGAAAAACGCGCCACGGGACTCTACCATAACAGCGCATGGGTTATTGATGCGGACGGACGCTTCCTGGGCCTCTACCGCAAGATGCACATTCCGCAGGACCCCGGGTTTGAAGAGAAATTCTACTTCACCCCCGGTGACTTGGGCTACCGCTGCTTCGAGACCCGCTACGGGCGCATCGGCGTACTCATCTGCTGGGATCAATGGTTCCCGGAGGCGGCACGGCTGACAGCCATGCAAGGCGCGGAGATTATCTTCTACCCGACTGCCATCGGCTGGATTCCCGGCGAGGAAGAGCTCTACACCGCCCAGCACTGCGCCTGGGAAACCGTACAGCGCGGGCACGCCGTGGCGAATAGTTGTTATGTATGCGCCGTGAACCGCTGCGGTAAGGAGGGGCAGACAACCTTCTGGGGGCAGAGCTTCGTGGCGGACTACTGCGGGCAGATCCTCGCCAAGGCCCCCGTGCACGAAGACTGCATCCTCTACGCCGATGTGAACCTGCAGGCCCTGGAAGACCACCGCCGCATCTGGCCATTCTTCCGCGACCGCCGCATTGACTCCTACAGCGGCATCACCCAACGCTGGGGCAAATAACACACGATGAACCCACCGCCCACCTTTCGATACCCGGACCTCCCCATCTCCCGCCACAGGCAAGAGATAGCGGAGGCCCTGCGGAGGCATCGCGTCGTGATCGTTGTGGGCGAAACCGGCAGCGGCAAGACCACGCAGTTGCCCAAAATTGCGCTGGAGGTAGCAGGTAACCGCCCCGGCAGACTGGGCTGCACCCAGCCGCGCCGACTGGCTGCCGTAGCCGTAGCGCGCCGCCTGGCGGAGGAAGTGGGCTGTACCCCCGGCGGCTTCGTGGGCTACCAGGTGCGCTTTGACGACACGACCTCGCCGGAGACACGCATCAAGCTGATGACGGACGGCATTCTGCTGGCCGAGACACAGGCGGACCGAGACCTGCGGCAGTACCATACCATCATCTTGGATGAGGCGCACGAACGCAGCCTCAATATCGACTTTTTGTTGGGTTACATGAAGCTGCTCCTGCAACGCAGGAAGGATCTGAAACTCATCATCTCCTCCGCCACCATGGACGCGGCTGCCTTCTCCGATTTTTTCGAAGGCGCACCCGTTATCAACGTGGAGGGACGCACCTACCATGTGGATATGCACTACATGCCGCCCCTGCACGATGACGAGGAACCGGAGCGGCACGTGGCACGCGCCGTGCGTTGGCTGTCCGAGTACGACGACCGAGGGGACGTGCTCGTCTTCCTGCCCGGCGAACGTGAGATCCGTGACTGCGCGGACGAGCTGGAAAGCCTCAACCTGCCCCGCACCGATATTCTGCCCCTCTACGCCCGCTTGGGCTTGGCGGAACAGCAGCGCATCTTCCACCCCGCCAAGGGACGCCGCCGCATTGTGCTGGCGACCAACGTGGCAGAAACTTCCCTGACCATTCCCGGCATCATTTATGTGATAGACAGCGGTCTGGCCCGCCTCTCCCGCTACCTGCCGGGCCGCCAGATTCAGCGGCTGCAGATAGAGCCCATCTCCCAAGCCAGTGCCCGGCAGCGCGCAGGCCGCTGCGGCCGCGTAACGGAAGGCGTCTGCATACGCCTTTACTCCGAGGAAGACTTCGATAACCGCGACGCCTTCACCGACCCCGAGATACGCCGCAGTGCCCTGGCCGGGGTCATTCTGCGCATGGCAGACTTGGGCCTGCCCCCGCTCGGCGAATTCCCCCTGCCCGACCCACCCGGCCAACGGCTCATCAGCGAGGGCTACAAAACACTCCGCGAAATCGGCGCCCTGGATCGCAACCGCGAGCTCACGAAAATAGGCCGCAAGCTGGCCAAACTGCCGCTGGACCCCAGGCACGGCCGTATGCTCATGCAGGCGGAGCGCGAACACGCCCTGCCGGAGGTGCTCACCATCGTTGCCGCCCTCGGCCTGCAGGACCCACGGGAGCGTCCGCAGGAGGAACAGACCCGGGCAGACCAAGCCCACGCCGCATGGAAAAATGCCGACAGCGACTTCCTCGGCCTGCTCACCCTTTTCCGAGCCTCGCTCGAATGCACGGAAAAAGGTCGCTTACAACGCAACAAATTGCGCAAATGGTGCGGTAAAAATTATCTGAGCTTCCTCCGCATGGTGGAATGGCACAACCTCGTCCGCGACCTCGCGAGCAATCTGCAAGACACCCTGCGCTTGCGTGTGCCCGAACTGCCCCCCGAAGAACAGCAGGCCACACCGGAGATGATTCACCGCTCCCTGCTCGCCGGTGCCCCCCTGCAGTTCGGCCTGTGGCGACCGGAAGACAAGGTGTACCGAGGAGCGGGCGGACGCGACTTCGCCATCTTCCCGGGCTCCGGACTCTTCCGCCGACCTAAGCGTGCGGAATGGGTGATGGGCTGCGAATTGGTAGAGACATCGCGCCTGTGGATGCGCCGTTGCGCCGTGTTCGACCCCGCCTGGGTGGAGCAAATTGCCCCGGGGCTGTGCTCCTACCATATCTACGACCCTGCTTGGGATCGGGCGTCCGGCCAAGTACATGCTAAACAGCGCGTCACCTGCGGCGGCATCACCATCGTAGACGGACGCCGCGTCAGCCTTGCACGCTTCAACCCCGCCGCTGCGCGCGACATTCTGATCCGGGATGCTATCCTGAACCTCGATTTCAAGGAAAAAGCCCCCTACCTCAGGCATCTCGAAGCCATGCGCGAGGAGGTTCGGACAGCGGAAGCCAAGCTGCGCAGGCGTGACCTCATCTGGTGCAGCGATGCCGTTTATTCATTCTTTGATGCCGTTCTGCCCCCCACCGTCACCTCCGAGCAAACCCTGCGGCAGTGGAGGACGACGGCAGAAAAAAAGAACCCACGCATTCTTTTTATTCCACGCTCAGAATGCGTCTACCCCGGGGAGGACGAAACACCGCAGGATCTTTACCCGGACACCATCACACACGACGGGCAAGAATACCCCGTCTACTACCGACACGAACCCGGCGAGACCGATGACGGCGTTACCTTGGGTGTACACATCGAACAACTGGCGGATTTTCCGGATTACCTGCCGGAATGGGGTGTCTACGCCCACCTTGACGTGCGCGCAGAAGTGTTATTGCGAACCCTTCCGAAAGACCTGCGCACCTTCCTGATGCCCATTCGAGAAGCCGCCGAGGACTTCGCCGCCGCTTGGTACGACCGCGAACCGGACCGCACGCTCACGCGCGCACTCATGGAATTTACCATGCAGCGAACGGGGAAATTCTGCAACGAAAGCCAATTCGATACCCGCGCCCTTTTACCGGAGCTTGTTACCAAAATATCGGTGTACGACGATGAAGACCGTGAGCTTGCCTTCGGCGCGGACTTGGCCGCTATTCGAGCCAAGCTGGCAGACCACGCAGCCAAGCAGTTCCGAAAGAAGGCCTCGCGCAGCTTCTCCGCCTCCCCCATGACGCGCTGGGACTGCGGCAAGCTGCCGGAATCCGTTGACCTCGGCACCGGGCTCGCTTATCCGGCCTTGGTCCCCGTGGCGGAGCGCGTGCAGGTGCGGGTCTTCCCCTCTGCGGACGAAGCCGAACTTTCCCACCGCGCCGGCGTGCGCCGTCTGGTTGAGCTGCGCCACGGCGACTTCCTGAACGCGATTCGGAAGCGTCTCCCCATCAAATCCATTGAGTCTAAGTTAGCACTTGCCTCCCTGGGTGCCACGCCCAAACAAAACATCCCGGAGCTGATTGCGGCGGGTGTCAACGCCGCAATCACCCCCCTGCCCCGCGACGCTGCGTCCTTCGATGCCGCCTGCCTCCGCGTGCGAGAAACGCTGTATGATACCCTCGCGGGCCCGCTCACCAAGCTCTGGGAACTCTTCGTGGCCGCCGATCTCGACATGCGCACTTTCTGCCTGACTGCTGCGCGAGACCGACACAGAGCCCCCGTGGCCGAGGACCTGCAACGCGAGTGGCAGTGGCTCACCCGCCCCGGCTTCCTCAGCACGGTTCACCCCGAGCGCCTGCAGGACTACTCCCGCTTCCTGCGCGGTCTCCGCGAGCGCATCCGCCGCATTGCAGAGCAGCCCATCGCTCGCGAGCTCGACCGCCTCGCCACCCTGAACGCCTCCCTCGCCCCCGCCTTCTACCCGGGTGCTGCCGCCCACCCACTTGCCCCCGCCTGGCAGGACTACGGCTTCATGCTGGCGGAGTACCGCCTTTCCCTTTTCGCCCCCGCTCTGGCCGCCAAGGGCCGAGCGTCTGCCAAAAAGCTAGACGCCGCTCGCGAGAAACTCTGAGACCGGAGTCACAGTAGGAGCGGTTGCTTCACCCCTGAGAGTCGCTTTTCCGCCGCCTCCATGTATGTTTTGTCAATCTCAATTCCGACAAATCGGCGGTTATTTTTCAGCGCAGCCACTCCGGTACTCCCCACGCCGCTGAAACAATCCAAAACGACGTCATGCTCATTGGATGCCAGCCTGATAATCTTCTCCAAGATAGCAATCGGCTTCTGTGTCGGGTGCAAATTTCTTCCATCCCTATCCTTAACACGCTCCGAGCCCATGCATATACCGGACTCGATGAAATTATGCATATCTTTCTGGGTCGTGAAGTTCCAAGTGTGCCCCTTATTCCAACAAGTAACTATCAATTCGCAGCTATTCAGGAATGAGGACTTTCTGAAGTTCGGAACCGGATTGGTCTTATGCCACACCATGAACTGAAAGGTATCGAACTCCGGATCAAAAGCCCTGTGATACTCGCCGATAATGTTATAGGAACAGAAGATAAATATATTCCCGGCAGGCTTCAGCACCCGCTTGAACTCCCCGACCAAATCCGCAGGCCGCAGCTCCGCCAAATCCCACTCTGCCAGATCATTGTTAATATCACTCCGCCAATCAAACTTCATATTGCCGGTGCTGTACTTGGCTATATTATACGGAGGATCCGTCAGTATCAGATCGACAGATTGATCGGGAAGCTCCCGCAGAGCCGAAAAACAATCACTGTTAATCAGCAAATGGCTATCTATACCGCTGATATCTATCATTATTCGGGGCTCGTTGGTGTGATTCCGTAGCGATCCTTGAGAGCGGACCGGACGAGATTGGAAGCAACGATAATGACCTTGAGCTTGGCACGACTGAGCATCACATTCAGACGGTTCGGGTTCAGAATAAATTCACGAGCCGTCAAGAAATACTCCGGCGAAGAAACACTGAAACTGAGGATAATCAGATCTACATCCTGTCCCTGGAGACGCTCCACGGTATCCATCAGCATCGACCCGGCATCCGGATTGAGAGCAAGCACCTTCTCCCGAACCGTACGCACCTGACGGCGGTAGGGTGTAATCACGGCTATATTCTCGTAACTCATTCCCCCCTGCACTGCCGCCTGAACAAGCTCAGCGATGAAGGAAGCCTCCTCGACGTTGAAATCCTCCCAGGTATTCAGTGTTGAAGGGTTGACAGACATCAGAGCCTCATCGGAGGCCAGAAGAGAGAAGACGGCCTCCGATGCCCGGGCAGGCGGCAGGATCATGAGACGACGATCACGCGAGAAATCGGAGGCAACCAAGGCCTCGCCGTCATCCTCATAGAAGGCACGGCTCACCAGGCGAGCTATCGGCTCGTTCAGTCGATAAGTCACGGACAGACGTGTTCTGTGATTCGGATGCATCTTAGTGATGTAACGGAAAGCAGAAACGGAAAGCGGATCATCCATCAATTTTTCATGAAAGATCGGCGGCATCTGTTTATCATCGCCGATCAGGATCACCGAACGTGCGCCGAAAGAACCGATAATTGCCACCTGTCCGAGCGGCATCTGACCGGCCTCATCAACCAAAACGACAAAGGGTCGATAGCCCAAGGGATTATGATTGAACGGATCCTGCATCACGGCATAGACGGTCGAGGAATCACGAGGCGAAAGATGATAAACAGCACTGTGAATAGTCATACCGATAACATCACCGTTCGTACAATCCGAACCGGATAAAACGAAATGACTCCGATAAGTATTGAACTGCAGCTTATGAATCTTCTCAGAATCCAACTCCTCCGCACGCAAAGGATCTCCAATCTTCACCGTACAGGTCTCCGGACTTCGATCACTGATCTTCGCAAGTGCATTATTCACCGCCTGATGCGTACCTGCTAACACGACAACAGTACACCCCGCCTCAGACAGCCCCAATGCAATCGTGGCAAGCACATCCGTCTTTCCCGTACCGGGTGGCCCCTGTATGCAGTGCAAGCTCGGAAAAGTGAAGGCAATCTCGCTTGCTCTGCGCTGCTGCTCGTTGAGGTGAGCTATTCTTTCTCTTGTGAGCGGACCATTTGCAACATCCTTCCTGACGTGATTCTTCTTCGGCTCCGTCGCACCTGAAATAAGGTCCAGAAAATCCATTCCCCCATCACCGGGCCGGATGCGCTCCATGCATTCGATGAAGGGACGGATGAAACACTTTTCCTCAACCTGCACGCGATATAAATCGCCGATTTGCCCACCGTTATTCACACTCAACAGCAGAGAATCCATCCGGTTTTCCAGCACCTTCGCATCGAACGCCCTCCCGTACTCCGGCTTCAATTTAACAACATCTCCCGGACGGAGCTTCGTATAATTCTCAGGCACGGAAAGCAACCACTTATCCGGATCACGGAGCGAGCCGCATTTCTCAATCTCCCTCAGGCAAGCATCACGGATCAACAAACCGGCAGTCACTTTTTCCTCATCCGGCAGTGCTTTGCGACGGAGAATATCCGCCTCTGTATATTGCTCCTCCTGACGTAAGTACTGCAACATTTCATCCTTGAACCGGGATCCGCTTGACATAACACCCATACGCTATCACAAAAAGACACCGATGTCAAGCAAAAAAGAACGGAGTCTCCTCCCCGCCGATGCGGAGAGGAGACCCGACAGCCGCAGCCCAATACCCGCGCATCAATTATGAGTCTCGGCACGCTGCACCTCGGCGTCATCGCGTGTCATCTGACCGAGCACACGGCGGTACTCCATCGGGAAGACCTTGACGAAGTTCGGCAGCGCGTTATCGAAGTCGGCCAAAATATCCTTCGCTCGCTGTGAACCGGTCAACGCGGCGTGCTCCTCCAGCAGGGAGCGGAGCCGCTCGATATCCTCCGGCTCGGACACGGGGTCCAGGTCGATCATATCGAGGTTGCAATAGCGATCGAAGAGATGCAGCTCGTCCCACACATAGGCGAGACCGCCGCTCATACCTGCACCGAAATTATGCCCCGTGCGACCGAGCACAACCACGCAGCCGCCCGTCATATACTCACAGCAGTGGTCACCCGCGCCCTCGATAACCGCGCAAGCCCCGGAGTTACGGACAGCAAAGCGCTCCCCTACGCGGCCACGGATGAAGACCTTGCCACCGGTAGCACCGTAGAGCAGCACATTACCCGCAATCACGTTGCGGAAAGGCTCGTACTGCGTACCCGGGAAGGGCGTGATCACAATCTTGCCGCCGGAAAGCCCCTTGCCTACATAATCGTTGGCCTGGCCCGCCAAGTTAAAGGTGATACCGTGCGCCAGGAAAGCACCGAAACTCTGACCCGCCGTACCATGCAGGTTCACCGTGATGGTATCATCCGGCAGCCCCTTGTGCCCATAGCGCTTGGCAACATGATACGAGAGACGTGTACCCGCCGCACGGTCCGTGTTACGGATGGGCAGCTCCAAGCTCACCTTCTCGCCCCGCTCCAGCGCAGGCGCAGCGGCAGGCAGAACAGCCTCATCGAACACGGCGCAGGTATTATTGACATGCGCGGAACCGTTCACCGGCAGTGCCTCGGAACGAATAATGCGGGAGAAGTCCAAATTGCGCGCCTTCCAGAGGTCCACGGCGCGGTCCACCCGCAGCAGATCGGCACGCCCCACGGCAGCATCCAGCGTCGGCAGACCGAGCGCGGCGAGGTACTCGCGCGTCTCGCGCGCCACGAAGCGCATAAAGTTAATGATGTGCTCCGGCTTGCCGCGCAAACGCTTGCGCAGAGCGGGATCCTGAGTGGCCACACCGACGGGACATGTGTTCTTGTTGCACACACGCGCCATAATACAACCGAGCGCAATGAGCATGGAAGTCGCGAAGCCGTACTCCTCCGCGCCGAGGAGGGTCGCGATAATGACATCACGTCCGTTCTTCATCAAGCCGTCCGCCTGCACGCGCACGTTAGCACGCAGTCCGTTGAGCACGAGTGTTTGATGCGTCTCCGCCACACCGAGCTCCCAGGGCATGCCTGCGTACTTCACCGAGGTGAGCGGCGAGGCCCCCGTACCGCCATCGTGGCCGGAGATGAGCACCATGTCCGCCCCACCCTTGGCCACGCCTGCCGCCACCGTGCCCACGCCGACCTCCGACACGAGCTTGACGCTGACACGCGCCTCCGGGTTAGCATTGCGGAGGTCGAAGATGAGCTCTGCCAAATCCTCGATGGAATAAATATCGTGATGCGGCGGCGGAGAAATAAGCGTAACACCCGGCGTCGAGTGACGCACGCGCGCGATTTCCTCATTCACCTTACCGCCGGGAAGCTGGCCACCCTCACCGGGCTTGGCCCCCTGCGCCACCTTGATCTGCAACTCGCGCGCATTCGCCAGATACTCCGCCGTCACCCCGAAACGCCCGGAGGCAATCTGCTTGACAGCCGAGCACGGGTCGTCCCCATTCTCGCGAACCGTGTAGCGCGCGGGGTCCTCACCGCCCTCGCCGCAGTTGCTCATAGCACCGATGCGGTTCATGGCGATAGCAATCATCTCGTGCGCCTCGCGGGAAATGGCACCGAAACTCATGGCCCCGGAAACGAAACGGCGCATGATGCTCTCCTCGCTCTCCACCTGATCCAAGGGGATGGGTTTGGTCTCCGCAAAGCCGAAGAGCCCGCGCAGCGTGCACAACGTCTCCGCACTCTCGTTCACCATCTCGGAAAAGACCTTGAACTGCGCGTAATCCCCGTTGCGCAGGGACTTCTGGAACTGGGCAATGACACCGGATGTCCAGATATGCTTCTCCCCGCCTCGCTTCCATTTATACAAACCGGCATTCTCGGGTGCAAGCTGCGGGTCAAAGCGCAAGGCCTTCTTCTTATTGAGTCGCGCGACCGCCTCCCGACCGATTTCCGCCAGCCCGATACCACCGATGCGCGATGCCGTGCCGGGGAAATAGGTGTTCACCACCTCATCGCCCAGACCGATTGCCTCGAAGATCTGCGCACCGCGATAGGAACGCAGGGTGGAAATACCCATCTTGGACATCGTTTTGAGCAGACCGAAGTCCACCGCCTCAAGATAATTTTCCGTTGCTTTGGTAGCAGAGATATTTTCTGCCAGCTTACCCTCCTCCGCCAGGTTCACCAGGGTGCTGAAGGCCAGCCACGGGCACACCGCCGTGGCGCCGTAGCCCAGCAGCAAGGCAAAGTGCATCACCTGCCGCGCCTCACCCGTCTCCGCTACCACACCGGTACCGGTTCGCACGCCCATCTCGCGCAGCTTACCGTTCACGGCAGCCACGGCTAACAGAACGGGAATCGGTGCCTCATTGCCGGAAAGCTCGCGATCCGACAGAATGATGATGCGGTAGCCCTTCATGATCGCCTGCTCCGTCTCGCGGCGCAACTCCTCCAGAGCCTCCTGCAAGCCATTCGGCGACAGAGCGGAGAAACCGGTCGAGAGCGTGATGCAGCGGAAATCCGCTTCCTTGTTAGACTTGAGAGCCTGCAGGTCACTGGGCGTCAGAATGGGTCGTGCCATCTTGATGAGCCGCGCCATCTGCGGCGTCTCATCGAGAATGTTCGCCGGGTTACCGATGAAAGTGGTCAGCGACATCACCAACTGCTCGCGGATGGGGTCGATGGGCGGGTTGGTCACCTGCGCGAACTGCTGCTTGAAGTAATCGAAAAGCAACTGCGGACGCTCCGAGAGCACGGCAAGTGCGGCATCGTTACCCATAGCATACACCGGGTCGTGCGCCGTATTCGCCATGGGAATGATGAACTGCTCCAGCTCATCCTGCGTATAGCCGAAAAGAACCTGATGCCCCGGGATGCGGTGGGAATCGACATCCTGCGCGCTCACGGAATCGAAGAAACCATTGATGCGGATGCGATTCTCGCGGCACCAACGGCGGTAGGGACGACGCCGTGCCACCTTCGTCTGCGTCTCTGCATTATAGCTGATACGCTTGGTGCGGAAATCGATCCAGATAATCTCACCGGGTGTCAGGCAACCGCGCCGCACCACATGCTGCGGATCCGTGTCCAACACACCGGCTTCGCTGGCCAAAATGAAGAGTCCGTCGTCATCCAGCTCATAACGTGCCGGGCGCAGACCGTTGCGGTCCACCTTCGCGCCCGCGCCCAAACCATCCGTAAAGCAAACCGCCGCCGGGCCGTCCCACGGGGCCATGAAACCGGAGTGATAATCGTAGAACCCGCGCAGGTCCTCGCCGATGAAATAACGCGCCCCGAAGGCCTGGGGAATCAGCATCATCATGCTGTGCGGCAGAGAACGCCCACCCGTCACCAGCAGCTCCAGCGCGTTATCCAAGCTGGCAGAATCACTCTGCCCCGCCGGAATAACGGGAAGAATTTTCTTGATGTCATCGCCGAAGAGCGGGCTGGCCAAATTATCCTGCAAAGCCTCCATCTGGTTGAGGTTACCGCGCAGGGTATTCACCTCACCGTTGTGTGCCAGATAGCGGAAGGGGTGTGCCAGCGGCCAACTCGGGAAGGTGTTGGTGGAATAACGCTGGTGAACAATAGCCACGCAACTCTTGAAACGCGGGTCCGCCAAGTCCGGGTAGAACTTCGGCAACTGCGACCCCATCAGCAGGCCCTTGTAGACAATCGTGCGCGTGGAAAGCGAGGGAATGTAGAAGCGGTCTCCCAGCTCGGGCAGCATACTCTGCACCCCCTTCTCAATCTGACGGCGCAGGATGTAAAGGCGACGCTCAAGCGCATCCCCGGTTTCCCCCGTGGTGCAGGTAAAGAAAGCCTGGCGAATGAAAGGCGCACTCTCCCGCGCCAGGCGACCGATGGAGGCCTCATCCACAGGCACATCGCGCCAGCCCAGGAAAGAGAAGCCCTCCGCAGCGGCCACTTCCTCCACCTTTGCGCAGCAGGTGGCGCGCGCAACCTTCGCCTTCGGCAGGAAGAACATACCCACTGCATACTGTCCCGGCTTGGGCAGCTTCACCCCGGCCGCTGCCTTGAAAAACTCATGCGGAATCTGCAGCAGCATGCCCGCGCCGTCACCGGTCTCCGGGTCGCTACCCGTGGCCCCGCGGTGCAGGAGACGCTCCAAAATGCAGATACCCTTTTCGACGATGCTGTGTGTTGCGATGGCCTTGGTATCGACAACCATGCCGACGCCGCAGGCATCATGTTCATACTTCGGATCATACAGGCCCGTGGCCTGCGGAAGAGAAACGCTGGAACTCACTTGAACATTTTCTGGTGGGAGGTGTGCTACACGGCCACAGCACCGCAGCGCGCCAAGTGTAGCACATCTGCCCCGCCATAGCAAGCCCAAAGAAGCCCGCTGCGTAAAAAAATCGCGTCTGTTTCCTCTCTATTCAGCCAACAAACGCAACAGGAGCGACCCGCCCTCCGCAAATTGCAGCAGCAGGCGCAGCTCGCGGCAGACCAACGGCTTCTGCGGGGTGCCGATTTTCCGCAGGCTCGTTACCTCCGCCCCGGGTGGCAGCAAGCGGCGCACCAGCTTGCAGACGTCGCCGTAGTCGCTGTCATCCGGCATATAGACCCGCGCCTCGCAGCCGCCGCGTTCCGTGCGGGCATTCGCTTTCTCGGCAATGCTGTGCAGGGTATCATCCAACCACGCCTCCGGAGCAGGAGCGGTCTTTGGTGACAGCTCTGCCGGGCCGCCGAGTTCAGACAGCATCAAGGCACTGTTCAACAGGCGGCTCCCCGTGTTCTCCCCCACCACGCACACACGAACGCGCGGAATCCCCATGCGGGCCAAGGCATGCGTGGTCGCGTTGCCGTCCACCACGGTAAAAGTCCCATCGCCGTTGCTCGCCACAGCCACCGCCGCGCGCACACTGCCCCGCCCCTCGGCGGCCTCTGCCATGTAGCGCAGGGCGTTCTGTATGCTGCGCTCCGGCTCGTTCTTCAGAAAACGCAGGATGTCAGCCGGCACGTCACTCACACCGGGACGCAACGGCTCGAAGTAGCGGTTTAACACCTCCTCACAGGCGAGATCGCGGGGCTCAGCTTCCATAACAAGGTTTACTCGATTTCCAGCCCGAGCTCGCGCAGCATGGCTAGGTCGCCCTCCACCCCGGCACCGGAGATGGTGAGGTAATCCCCCGTCATGAAGGCATTGGCACCGGCGGCGAACATATCGCGCTGCCGCTCCTTCAGCACACTGACGCGCCCGCCGCAGATGCGCAGGGTGGCATCCGGCAGGATGTGGCGGAAGAGCGCGATGATGCGCAGGGCCTCCTCCGCCGGCATCACGGGTTGCTGCGCCATGGGCGTACCGGGGTGCGGGTACAGGAAGTTCATCGGAATGTTACGGATGCCCTCCTCCTTCAGGCTGTATGCAAAGTCCAGACGATCCGCCCAGGTCTCCCCAAGCCCGAAAAGGCCGCCCACACAAACGGAGAACCCGGCGGTCTTCGCCCGGTGGATCGTGTCCAAGCGGTCGCGCCACTGCTGGCTCGTGCAAATGTTAGGATAGAAAGCCTCGCTGGTCTCTAGGTTGTGGTGGATGCGATCCAACCCGGCGCGCTTCAGACGCTGCAGGGCGTGCTCCTTGAGGCGCCCCAGCGACCCGCAGATGATGGGCCCCCTCTTGCCGCTCGCCTTCCGCTGCTCGATGAACTGCGCCAACTGCTCCACATCGGCATCCGTCAGGGCCCCACCGGAGGTAACAATGCCGCAGCGCTCCACGGGCTTGTCCTCCCAGCGTGCGATAATCTCGGTGAGCTCCTCGGAGCTCTTGAAGGGGTACTTGGGCACGGGCGTGCTGTTAAACGCGCTTTGTGAGCAGAAGCGGCAGTTCATGTTGCAGTTGCCGCTCTTGGCGTTGATGATGAAGCAGGCTTCCACCCGCTTGCCGAAATAATGCTCGCGCAGCGCCGTCGCGCTCGCAAATAACTCCGCCTCCGGAAGTGTCACCAGGGTCTCCGCCTCCTCGCGGCTCACTCCGCCTTTTTCTATAATCTGCCCAATATTCATACCGATTTCATGGGTGTTTTACCCCATCCTCCCCGCGTTGTCAAGCCGCCATTGCGTCTGTTTTTGATACATGTCCATGTTTTTGCTTGCTCTCTCTGCCACTTTGTGCTAAAATACCATCCACATTCGGATCAAACATATCGAGATAACCATACATTAACAGCAAACTACCGTGATTAAGAAACATACCATTTTGACTCTCCTGCGCCCGATGATAGATGATTTGGTCGGCAAGGATACAGAGACCGATAAGGAACACTTCCGGGAGGCTGAATCTAATTTGATAAAGGGCATTTTTTTCAGCAGGGAAATTTTCCCCGAATACCGCCTGTCTTACTATAATGATGAAATGGATAAGCGGAATCTATCCGCCCAAGACACGAAGAGGTTCGATTATTCGGAATTTGATGCGCAGCAAGTTTGCCTTTTGCTGACATTCCTTTTCCGTCAGGATCACTGGCTGCCTGAGAGTGAGATTCTGAAAAACGCGATAGCAAGCGGACGCGTCAGTAAGATGCTGGGGCGGCTCGATGAAATTGACGAGTCAGCCACCGATGACGGCACGCCGGGGCACCCTGTTTACTGCCCCTTTTGCGGAAGTGTCCACACGGCCTCCCAAGCAGAGCGAACGGCCTGCATCTACGCCTGCTCCACCTGCCGAGGGGCATTCGGCGACGGGCTGATCAAGGAGCTCATACGGGGAGAATCGGACCCGATGATGCGAGCAGAAAAAATCACCTTCTCATGCGAAACCTCGCAGGGCGATGAGACTTCCCTGTACATCGACCGCAGTCTGAGTGTATTCCACCTGCACCGCCCGTCAACGGATGAGCATGCCTATCGAATAATCCGAACACGCCCGGAACGATGGGAAGCTTTGCTTCGCACGCTGTTCGATGATTTATTTATATGGAATTGGAAGAGGAATTACTCCGAGGACGAAAAGCGCGGAAAACGTCGCTGGCATCTGAAAATAACCGGTCATCGGATGCCGACTTTCAGCTCCCGGGGTAAATCACGGAAGGCCCCGCTCTTCGAGCATCTGCGCGCTGCTTTGCTTCCCCTGTTAGCAAGCGGCGGCATCAACTCGTGGGACGCCCCGACCTCCGGCAGTGCTCTGTCACTGACGACCTCCGAGGCCGCCACAGCTGAAGCTATGCGGGAGCTGGCCGAGCTGAACAAGAACGACATCAAGGGGTTCGCCACTGCGATACACCGTCTGATAGATAATAAGGTCATCCCCCGCAACGAGATTTGGAAGGCCTGGGATAACTGCCAAGAAGCCCTTGCATGCGTGTACGGTGACAAGGATCTGGTCGGGAGTATATTATTTAGGCTGTAGTGCGGAATGAAACGGCATTTACCCGAATGCCTGTTTGGCGCAGGTCTTACCGCAGCAAGGGCACACGCCCCCACTGCGCAGGCAGCGAAGGTGCCGTGAGCCCCCCGGTGAACCAGTCTCCCGGCAAAGAGGCTTGGCTGCTGTACAAAAGTTTTTTACTCTCCGCGAAAAAAATGATTGACTCCGCCGCCGGATTTGGTACAATAGCCCACTGTAAAGCCGCTCAACCTCGGCTTATTTCAACAGTGGACGACGATATTATTTGCACAGAGAAGATCATTGCAGACCGCAAAACCTTTTTCATTGACCTGAAGAGCAATGCCCGCGGGCGTGTGGTACGCATTACTGAGAAAGTCAGCTCCAACCGCGACCGCATCATGGTGCCGGCCGAGATCTTGGACGACTTCATCGCCGCGCTCGAGGACATCCGCCGCGTCAATAACGAAGGTTAAGCCCCCACTGCGCCACCCTCCGCCCCCTCGTCTCGGTGTCATGCAGTCGGTTTTTTCACCGCCTGACGCATATTTGGCTGGACAAATCGCTTTTTTTCCTCTTAAATAGGTCCGACACTTCTCCCAGAGTGTCAAAAACACGCAAACAACAAGTAAGCTCTTATGGAAGACAGGAGGATAAAGGTACTTGAGTTGGGCTGGGAATTTCCCCCGCTCATCAATGGTGGTCTCGGCGTTGCCTGCATGGGCATCTCCAAGGCCTTGGCGAAGAAAGTGGACTTGGCCGTCATCGTACCCAAGGCCGCGCCGGAGGCTACTTACGATGGTTTTACCCTGCGCGGTGTCAACACGCTCAGCTACGGCGAGCTGCAGACCACCGAAGCGCAGCCCTACACCTACGAGAGCTGCGCCATGGTGAGCAAGGCCCCCATCAACCTGGACCCCTACGCCAGCACGGAAGGTACGCCCGGCACCGTTACCTTTACGCAGGAGGGCAAGCTGCTCTTCTCCAAGGTGCACCATGCGGACTTGGATCTCTTCACCGGCAAGGAGGATCTGTACGCCGGCGACTTGGCCCGCAAGGTCATCGAGTTCTCCAAGATCTGCGCCATCATGGCCCGCAAGTACGACTTTGACTTGGTGCACGCCCACGACTGGATGACCTACTTGGCCGGTGTGGAGGTGAAGCGCGCCACGGGCAAGCCCTTGGTGGTGCACCTGCATGCCTCCCAGTTTGACCGCGCCGGTGCAGATGCCCGCGGCTGGATCTACGACATCGAGAAGTACGGCATGGAGCAGGCGGACGCCGTCATCCCCGTGTCCAAGTACACCGGTACCGTGGCCGCCGGTCACTACGGCATCGACCCCTCCAAGATTTTCCCCGTGCACAACGGTGCGGACCCCGTGCGCGTCTTCCACAGCAAGAAGAAATTCCCGGAGAAGCTCGTGCTCTTCCTCGGCCGACTCACCGCGCAGAAGGGCCCGGAGTTCTTCCTGCAGATTGCGGCCAAGGTGCTGGAGCAGACCGACAACGTGCGCTTCGTGATGGCAGGCACCGGCGAGAAGCTCCGCCAGCTCATCGAGACCGGGGCCTTCCACGGCGTGGGCGACAAGTTCCACTTCACCGGCTTCCTGAACAAGGCAAAGGTTAACGAGCTGCTTTCCATGACGGATGTGTACTGCATGCCTTCGGTCTCCGAGCCCTTCGGCCTCTCTGCCCTGGAGGCGGCCCAGTTCAATATTCCGGCCGTTATCTCGAAGCAGAGCGGCGTGGCGGAAGTGATGAAGGGCGCGCTGAAGGCGGACTTCTGGGATGTGAACATGATGGCCAAGCACATTGTGGACCTCATCACGGATGAAGAGCTCTACAAGCGCGTGGCGGAGCAGAGTGCACAGGACATCAAGAACTCCAACTGGGACACGGCGGCGGAGAAGATGCTGCGCGTCTACCACCATGTGCTCGGTTGGTAACCCTTTCACCCATCAACCTTCACGGCTATGAACATTACCCTTACCTTCCATGCGCACCAGCCCAACCGGCTGATTCCGTATGATTTTTTCAAGATCGGGGAGCACGCGTTCTATGAGGACGACGAGCTCAACGGTCGCGTGCTCAGCGCGGTGGCGGAGCGCTGCTACCTGCCGGCGAACCGCCTCATGCAGCAGCTCATCGAGCTTTCCGACGGCAAGTTCCGCTTTGCGCTCGCACTCTCAGGGGTGATTCTCGAGCAGGCAAAGTACCACCGCCCGGATCTCATCGACTCCTTCGCTCGCTTGGCGGAGACGGGGGCGGTGGAGTTCTTGGCCATGCCGTACTACGCTTCCCTCGCCTCGCTCTACGCTCCCTCGGAGTTCGAGGAGCAGGTGCAGGAGCATGTGCAGCTCATCGAGCAGCTCTTCGGCTGCCGCCCCACCGTACTGTGGAATACCGGCATGCTGTATGATAACGCGATTGCGGCTCAGGTCTGTGATATGGGCTTCGAGGGCATTATGGCGGACGGTAACAGCCGCATGATGTCCAACCGCCACACGAATGACCTGCAGTGCGCACCTCTCATCGACAAGACGAAGACGCTCATCCGCAACCGCCACCTCTCCAATGACTTGGCGAACCGTCGCGTTGACCCCACTTGGAGCGAGTACCCGCTGTCCCCCTACACCTTCGCGGATTGGTTGACCCGCCAGGAGGGGCAGGTGGTGAACCTGTCCATGGACTACGAGACGCTCGGCGAGCGCCAGCCGGATACCACGGGTGTCTTTGAGTTCTGGCGTACGATGATTACGGCGGCTGTGTTCAACGGTAACACCTTCCTCACCCCCGGGGAGGCCGTGCGGAAGTTCCCGTCCACGGGCACTCTGGATTGCCCGAACCCGGTGAGTTGCTCCACCTACGGCACCACGACCCAGTGGAACGGCAATGTGATGCAGCAGGAGGCCATCAAGAAGATCTATGACCTGGAGACGGCCGTTAAGGCCAGCAATGACAGCGATATGATCCACGTGTGGCGCAAGCTGCAGAGCGCGGACCACTTCCACTACATGGAGAAGAGTAACGGCTTTACGCCCTACCCCTCTCCCTTCGATGCCTACATCTACTACATGAACGCGCTGGCGGACCTGCAGGTTCGCGTAAAGCGCGAGGCGGAGATGAACAAGGCTTTCGACTCCAAGAACTTGGCCTGAGTTCGCAGAACCTCCTGATTTCACGCCGCAGTTCCTTCCCGGGGCTGCGGCGTTTTTCCGGTCTCGTCAGCCTCTGTCGGCTGCGCGGTAGCGCTGGTTGGGGCTGTTCGGAGTGTCCGGCAGGGTGCGGAGGACGAACCCGCATGCCAAAGCCGGGGCCAGGTAGCGTTGACGGAAGTTGGCGCGATGCTGCAATCCCAGTTTCTCCATAAGCTGAGCGGCAGACAGGGTGTCCTGCCCGAGCGCCTCGAGCAACTCCCGAACCGGTGCCGGCGTGTCGGAGGGCAGCTTGATCGCAGCTTGGTCGTTTTTGGCTGCAGCTTGGTCGCTTTTTGCCCCAGCTTGGTCGTTTTTTGCCCCAGCTTGGTCGCTTTTTGCCCCAGCTTGGTCGCTTTTTGCCCCAGCTTGGTCGCTTTTTGCCCCAGCTTGGTCGTTTTTTGCCCCAGCTTGGTCGCTTTTTGCCCCAGCTTGGTCGCTTTTTGCCCCAGCTTGGTCGCTTTTTGCCCCAGCTTGGTCGCTTTTTGCCCCAGCT
>JALFWB010000027.1 GCA_022787425.1 Akkermansia sp. | reverse complement strand
GCACTGCTGTTTTCCCAGTTGGAGGCAGTGTCCCAATTGGTGTCTGTAGTGCTTGTCCATGTGTATTCAGCAGCCTGTGACATGTACAAGACGCTGCTTCCCAAAAGCGCAATGAGAAATGATTTCATCATAATTTTGTGTGCCTTTCTGTATTAGAGGAGTTCTCCCTCGGCCCAGATCCTATGGTACAGCATTTTGAATGCACACCCCGCCTCAACCGTTGATATTCAAGGGCTTACACCGGATTCGACAAAAAGAGAGGAAAGTCGAAAAGAGGAAGAAATTTGAAAAAACGATTTTTTTCAAAGAAAAACCTGTTTTGGGCTTGACTCAGCATTCAAAATGCTGTAGGCACAGCCCCGGGAGGAGGTGACCGGTGGGGATCCCCTTCGGGCCGCCCCCCTCGCCCTTGCTGTCGCAAGGGTTCCCGCCGAGAAGTGTCTCGGCGGCGAGGGGGCATGGAAGCGCACTGCGCTTCCATGCCCACGACAACCGGGAACCAGCGGGGTCAGAGGGCCCCCGGGTTCCTTATGCCATGTGTGAGATCCTCATCGGGAGACGCACGAAAAAGGCCCACTCGAATGAGTGGACCTTTTTCGTGAGGTGACCGGTGGGGATCCCCTTCGGGCCGCCCCCTCGCCCTTGCTGTCGCAAGGGTTCCCGCCGAGAGGTGTCTCGGCGGCGAGGGGGCATGGAAGCGCACTGCGCTTCCATGCCCACGACAACCGAGAACCAGCGGGGTCAGTGGGCCCCCGGGTTCCTTATGCCATGTGTGAGATCCTCATCGGGAGACGCACGAAAAAAAGGCCCACTCGAATGAGTGGACCTTTTTTTCGTGAGGTGACCGGTGGGGATCGAACCCACGACAACCGGAACCACAATCCGGGGCTCTACCACTGAGCTACGATCACCATGTGATGCGAGCCTCTGTAAGGAGGTGCGGGGGAAGTATAGCTTAAAATGCGGGGGATTGCAAGCCTAAAATGAGAAAAAATGTGATTTTTTCTCAAAAAAGTGCCTGAAAGGTGTCAGCGGAAGCTAATGGTGATGGGCATAGAGGGTGCTTGGGCGTTCGGGAGGAGGGGTGTGACGTCGGATGTGGGGACCCAGGCGCGGATACCGGTGGCGGTTTGGATGTAGGACCAAGAGGCGCGGACGGAGAGACGGCGGAGGGGCGTGGAGGCGGGGAGGTCGATGATCTCGGCCGCCGTGGCATCGGCGGCGGAGCGGCCCTTGGTGGCCGTGGTAACGTAAGCGGTATCTGCAGGGGGCAGAAGCCGGAAGTCCGGCACCTCACGGGTGAAATAGTAGAGCCAGTTGAGGGCGCAGAGCAGCGAGAGCCCCAGCGAGAGGGCTGCAACGGCGTGTACCCAGGCCTTTCTGCGCCCGCGCAGAGCGATGAGCAGCACGATGCAGAAGGCCAGAACGGCGGTGAAGGAGACCGTGAGTATCCACAGCAGGGACGGCGAAAGGCGGGTGAAGAGGCGCTCCGCCGTTGATTCCTCGGGGGCGAGAACGGCACCCTCTTTGCGCTGAATGAACTCCAAGTTAGCGCGGGCCTCCGCCAGCGAAGGGTCGGCCAGCAACGCGCGGGCATAGAAGAGGGCCGCCTGCCCCGGCTCGTTGAGGCGGTAGCAGCAATTCCCCGTATTGAAGAGAGAGGCGGGGTCCGTCTTGTCCTGCAGCAGGGCCTTGGCTTGTGAGAACTGACCGGCCTCGTAGGCAGCCGCAGCGGAACTCGGCGCGGGGCTCGGTGCTTTCTCCGCCGGTGTCGGTTCGGCAGACCAAGCGGCGGGCAGCAGCACGCAGAGCATCAACAGCACCGTGTGAGACAGGGCTCGGCGGACACTCTGGAGCATCCCCGTGCGCTCCTCTGCCGGCAGGTCCACCTGCGCAGCGGGGCGGAAGGCCTCGGCATCCCGGCGGGCAAGGATGGCTCGCAGGGCAGCGTCCCGGCGGTCGGGCGGGATGTTCGCCTCGATGAGGGAACCGAGCCCCTTCAGGAAATCGACACCCTGCTGCACCGCAGCCAGCTCACGCAGCGTCCGCTCACGGCGGCGGGTGGCAGCCCCGGCACGGAAGCGGGCGCAGAGCGGGCGGGCGAGCAGATAGGCACCCAGCCCGAGCGCGGGAAGGTAGAGCAGGTACCACAGCCAACGCGGCAGCACGCGCACACGCGCATCCTCCTCCCCCAGGAAGCTGCCGTAGATATCCCGCATCTCCGCCACGGGCACCTCCCCGGCAGGCAGCGGCTCCGGAGCAGAGAAATCCGCCCCCTGAAGCCCGGCGGTAGCCTCCGTGAGCTTCCATTTCAGCGGAATGGGGCGAGAAAAGGCCGTGTGGTACTCCTCATCCGCCGGGTTGAAGTAGGGGAGGCGGAAGGACGGAATGCCGTCCACCTCCGCCGTGGGGCGCATAATTTGAGTGAACGTCACGCGAGTGACGCGTCCGTCCGCATTGCGGGTGAGGTTGCGGGAGGGTTTGCCGGAGAGTTTCCAGTTAGCCGCCTCCTCCGGTTGGGGAACCGGGAGGTGCTCCAAGTCGCCCCGGCCACTCACGATGATATCCACCTCGATGGCCTCATTCAGCGAGAGTTCGGAGGCCTGCGTGCGGGAGGCGAGCTTGAAGGAACCGACAGCGTTATCAAAACCCTGCGGCTTACCGGCGGGGGGCAGCGGGAGGGATTTGAGCGTAACGGCCGGCATGGGCAGCTTCATGGCGCTGCCTGCAAAGAGGGTGCACTTGCCGCCCACCTGCTGAGAGCCCTCCTGCATGGGCGTGAGCAGGGCCGTGTAGTCATAAGTATTCCATGCGCGGCCGCCGGAATGAGCGCGCCCGACACCACCGCCCAGGCCATCGCGCAGCAAGAGACCGGGCCACAACTGCACCTCCGAGCAACGCACGCCCACCGACTCCAGCTGCGGCGGGTACTGGCCGAGTATGCCTGCGCCGTCCGGCAGGAAGAGTTTGTAAAAAACATTCTGCTGCTGGTGAACGTAGCCCTCCAGGGCATCCGGCTGAGCCAGAACACCGTAGCGGAAAGGTTCATCGTACCACACGATTTTGGAGGTAGAGTACACCTTGAGCGACGGCGGGGTGATTTGCTTTTTCGTACCGTCATTGAACTCCAGCTCAAAGGGCTCTATCTTGACCTCCCCGGGGCCGTCCGGGGTGATGCGGACCGACAGGATGCCGAGGCGGCGGGGCATGCCGCTTGTACTGTTCTCCAGCACGGTCTGAATCGGGCGGATCTCATAGCCTGCATTCTGCACGCGCAGTCGCGTCGGCGCAACCATCCCGACACCCTGCGAGACTTCATCCAGCACATAGAGATACACCTGCTCCCCGGGAACGGCCAGACCGACCGACCAGGAAACCGAGGGATCTGCCGATGCCCGACCGGCCAGGAGGGCCAGGCATGTTATCATGAGTACTATCAGTGGGCGAATCATGGTAATCAATAATCTTTCTCCGGGGGACGCCGATTCTTGATACCGGGAATGGTCGGGGTATCCTCCTCATCGGCGTGAATCTGAAGGGTGCTGAAGGCACGCTGTTTCTCCTTGTCAGCGTCCTTATCGGACTCCTGCAAAGGCTCGGCGGGGGACGGCGACTCCGGGGCCTGCTTGCCCTGCGAATTCTTTCGGTCCTGCTTGTCCTTCTTGTCTTTCTTGTCGTCCTGCTGACCCTGCGAGTCCTTTCGGTCCTGCTTGTCTTTCCTGTCGTCCTGCTGACCCTGCGAATCCTTTTGGTCCTGCTTGTCTTTCTTGTCGTCCTGTTGACCCTGCGAATCCTTTCGGTCCTGCTTGTCCTGCTTGTCGTCCTGCTGACCCTGCGAATCCTTTCGGTCCTGCTTGTCCTGCTTGTCGTCCTGCTGACCCTGCGAGTCCTTTTGGTCCTGCTTGTCTTGCTTGTCGTCCTGCTGACCCTGCGAGTCCTTTTGGTCCTGCTTGTCTTTCTTGTCGTCCTGTTGATCCTGCGAATCCTTTTGATTCTGCTGCTGATCCTCGTTCTGTTGCTGCTCCTGCTGCTGTTGCTGTTGAGAGAGACGCTCGATCTCCTGCTCAATCTTGCGGATGAAATCCTGCACGGCGGCCTTATTGGCGGCAGCGGCGGCACAGTGGGGGTCCAGTTTGAGGGCGTCATCGTAGGCAGCGGCGTTAGCACGCAGGGCATCCCGCACCTGAGTCAACTCCTCTACACTCGGGCCCGGGGCGGTGGGTACTTCCTCCCCCTCCTTAGCCGGCTTCCCTTCGTAAAGCTGACGGAGTTTTTCAAAGCTCTGCTTGGTGTCAATATTCGTCATTCCCAGACGTGCAGCCGCCTGCAGGCTCGGGTCCTCGGAGAGCATGGCGCGAGAGTAAGCCTCCTTGGCCGCTGCGGGGTCCTTGAGCCGCAGGGCCTGCTCGTAATCCGCCACGCGCTCCGGCTCGGCAGCCCCGGCAAGCGTTATCAACCCCATCAGGAGCACTGCTGCCGACCGGCTCGGCAGGCGCAGGCGCGTCCCTAACACAATACCCACCACCAGCAGCACCAGAGCCGGCGCGGCAAAGAAGGCGAAAATATCCTTGGGCACGCGATTGATCGAGAATTCCTCCTCGTGCTTCTTGAGGTCCTGAACCGCCGCTCGCGCAAACTGCGTAATGTCCGCCCCGGAGCCGGCAGAGAAATAGACACCGCCCGTCTCCTTGGAAAAACGGAGCAGGAACTCGGCGTTCATCTTACTGATAACATGCTTACCGGCAGCATCACGCCACAGCCCCCCATCCGCCGAGGGATCCGGGATCGGCGCACCGCCCGTGGTTCCCACCCCGACGGTAATAACATGCATGCCCTTCTTGCGAGCCTCATCCGCAGCGGCTGTTTTGGAGCGAACCGTATCTTCTCCGTCGCTGAAAATAACAAGGGCATTACCGCCCCCGGGGGCACTGCGGCTGAAAGAATCGAGCGCGCATTTGAGCAGCAGCCCGAAGTTTGTGCCACCGTAGCCTGCCCAGCCTGCATCCACCCGCTGCAGCACATCGCGCAGGGTCCGGTGGTCATAGGTGAGCGGCACCACCACATCCGACTCCCCCGCAAAGACGATCAGGCCTATCTTATCCCCCGGCAGCGCATCCAGGAGCTCCAAGGCCGCCGCGCGTGCCTGCTCCAGGCGGCTGGGTGTCACGTCATCCGTGAGCATGGAACGCGAGACATCCAAGGCGATGAACAGATTGCGACCGGAAGCGCGCGCGGAGGACTCCGTAAAACCGGCCACGGGGCGGGCCAGCGCGATGATACCGAGCACCAGAGCCCCCAAGACCGCCACCGCAGGCAGAATCCGCCGCCACGGCGGGCAGGCGGTCACCAACTCCGGGTGCTCCGACGACACGAGCGAACGCCAGGCATTCCCGCGCCGCACATGCAGCACTGCGGCTGCTGCAGCCAACAAGAGCGGCACGAGCAGAAACAGTAAATAATACGGATACAGAAAACTCATAACAGATGCTACGGTGCAGGTTTCGGTAACACAACTTCCAGCAGACAACCGAGGGCCAGGAGCAGGCAGGCGAGCCCAATGGGGTAGGGGAACAGCTCCTCATAGCTCTCCAACACCCGCCGCGTGGCATCCGTCTTCTCCAACCGGTCGATCTGGCTGAAAGCCTTCTGAAGATTCTCACTGCTGCCTGCGCGGAAGAAGCGGCCCCCCGTCTCCTTGGCAATGCTGCGCAGGGTCTTCTCATCAATGGGGTCGACCTCCGCCGTGAATTGAGAGATGCGCTCATCCACGCCGATGGCAATCGTGAAGATCTTAATACCCAGTTTGGCGGCTTGACGTGCGGCATCAATCGGGGAAATGCTGCCCATGTTATTCATGCCATCCGTCACGAGAATAATTACCTTGGACTTCGTTTCCGGACGCTCCTGAAGGCGCGTGGCGGCGGAAGCGATGGCAGTACCGATGGCTGTGCCGTCCTCCGAGATGTAGCTCTCCCCGGGGACGCCGGAGAGGTAGAATTGGTCGATGATAAACTCCACCATACCGGGGCGAACCTCCCCGCTTTCCGGGTCACGCTGCCCGTGGTCGAGGGTAAGCGGGCAGCCCAGCTTGGCCTTACCGGCGAACGCCACCACCCCGATGCGATCATTCGGGCGGCCTGCAACGAAATCCTTGATCACATGCTGGGCAGCCGTCAGACGGCGCACGGGCAGGCGGCGGTTTGCGCGCAGCATCTCCTGCATGCGGTTCCGGCCGTAGTAGGAACGCAGCGCGGCCATATCCTCCTTGGACGCGCGCACGGAGAGGGCCGCTGCCTTCTGCAGTTCTGCCACCGGCAGGGTCATATCCCGCTGGTTCATGGAATAGGAGAGATCGCAGGCGAGCATGATGTCGATACCGCTCACCTTCTGCTCCTCCACACGGTTTTTCCACTGCGGGCGAGCCAAGGCCACGATGAAAGCCGCAACCGCGAGCGCGAGGCAAACGGGCCCGATGCGCCCCGCCAAAACGGAGGGCTTGCGCAGGTAGGCCGCAGCAAAATGGATGGTGGGGTGCTGCACAAAGGACGCTGTCCCCTGCCGACGCCGCAGCAGAAGCAGCCCGGGCACGAGTAACAGGAACCACAATACCCAGGGCTGCGCGAACATGAACTCCCGGCCCAAGTCGGACGGGGGGGCAGCGGCAAGCATGCAGGGAAAGTGTATCATACGGAATCGGGGTTCGATGCCTCCTCTTGCCGCGCCGCATCGATGGCGGATACGAGTGCCAGTGCCTCATCGATCAGGCGTCGGGCCTGCGTCGGTGAGTCGGCCTGCTGCGCGTACTTGAGGCTTGCTAATTCATCCAACAAACGGTGAGTGGACACCCGGCAACGCTCCGGCACCCCGGAGAGGGAGTCCAAGCGGCGGGTAAACTCCTCGTGCGTCTCGAAGAGAGCGGGGTCCTGAGTCTCCCCCGCCAAAAAATCGCGCAGGATGAGGGAGATGCGCACCCCGCAGCGGCCGAGGGGCGGCAGCTCCTCCGCCAAGGCACGCAAATGCACCACCGCCTGCTCCGCCGGGGAAGGTACGGGCGGCCGGAGCTCCCGCGAGTGGCCCCGCCGACGCAGGAAAAACAGCACCGCTGCAATCAGCGCAGACAACCCGGCAGCCAAGCTCCCCCAAAGCACATAATCGGGCTCCGCAAAGGCCGTGGGCTCGGGCACCGCCTTCAGCGCGGGGATCTCATCTACCAACTGATGTACCTCATCCAACATGGTGCTTTAATGTACAAAGTGACGACTGCGCCGAGCGAACAGGCCACGCAACGCCGGCATAAAATCCACCCCGGTCTTCAGCGTCAGGGAGTCAACCCCCAGCTGCATGAACACGCGGTCCCAATCCTCCATATGGGCCTGTACCGCCGCCGCATGGGCCCGGCGCAGGCCGCTGAGCTTCAAATCGCCGCACAACAGGGCCCCCGTTTCCGGCTGCTGCAGGTAGACACGCCCCGCAGGGGGCAGATGAAGCTCCGCCTCATCATTCACCCGCACGGGAATCAGCTCATGCCGGAAACTGAGCCGCCCCATGGACTGCTTGTCCGGCGGCATCAGGAAATCGCTCACCAAAAAGACCATGGCAGGCTTCCGCTGACTGCTCAAAACGGCATCGGACACCGCCTCCGCCGAGTCGTCCCGACCATCCACGGGAGCGGTGAGGATGGTGTTGATGATGCGCAGGCACTGGCGAATACCCTTATCCGGCCGCAGGAAGCGGTTCGGTTGGCAGCCGAAGAGGAGCAGGCCCACCTTATCCCCATTGCGGGCGGCACTGTAGGCCAGCACGGCAGCAATGAGGGCGGCGAACTCGCGCTTGGAGTCCGGCTGCCCGGCCCCTGCGTAGTTCATGGAGGCACTCACATCCACGCACAGCAGCAGCACCTGCTCGCGCTCCTCATGAAAGCGCCGCACATAGGGCACCCCCGTGCGCGCCGTGACCTTCCAATCGATGAAGCGCGGCTCATCCCCGGGCTGATACTCGCGGAAATCGTCAAAATCCAAGCCTTGGCCACGGAAGCCGGAGCGGTACTGCCCGGCAAAGGTGGTCGTTGCCAGTTTGCGTGCGCGCATCTCAATGCGGCGCACTTTTTGCATGATCTCCTGCGTATTCATCGCGGCGGCGGGGCTTTACGGAACGGGAACCTTGGACAGGATGCGGTCCACGATGGCATCCGCCGTGATGTTGGAGGCATCTGCCTCATAGGAGAGCAGAATGCGGTGGCGGAGAATGTCGTGCGCCAGGTCCTTCACGTCCTGCGGGGTTACAAAGGCGCGGCAGCGGGTGAAGGCCAGGGCCTTCGCGGCCAAGCATATGTTAATCGTAGCACGGGGCGAGGCACCGGCGCGCACCATGCCCTCTAGGGATCTATCGAGCGCGGCGGGGTTGCGCGTGGCACGCACCAAGTCAACGATGTAGTTCTGCACTGCCGGATCCAGATAAATCTCATTCATCAGGTCGCGCGCCTCGTCTATCTGTTGTACCGTAACAACGGGAGAGGTAGCGGGAGCCGCGCCGGTATGCGCCATCATCTGCAGCACCTGCACCTCCTCCTCGCGGGTGGGGTAATCCACGATGACCTTAAAGAGGAAGCGGTCCAACTGTGCCTCCGGCAACTGGTATGTACCCTCCTGTTCGATCGGGTTCTGCGTGGCAAGCACCAGGAAGGGGTTGGGCAGTGGGTAGCTCGTCTCCCCGAGCGTCACCTGCCGCTCCTGCATGGCCTCCAGCAAGGCACTCTGCACCTTGGCAGGCGCACGGTTAATTTCATCGGCCAGCACCAGATTGGCAAACACGGGGCCTTTCTTGGCACTGAAGGCTCGCTCCTCCGGGTTGTAGATCATGGTGCCGAGCAGGTCCGCCGGCAGCAGATCGGGCGTAAACTGGATGCGGGAGAATGCGGCGTGCATCGTGCCGGCCAGGGCCTTGACGGACATGGTCTTGGCCAAGCCGGGGACACCCTCCAAAAGCACATGGCCCTTGCAGAGCAAGCTCAGAATAAGGCGGTTGATGAGCAAACGCTGCCCGACCACCACCTTGGCCATCTCCTGCTTAACCTCGCCCACCCAACCGGAGGCCCGGGCGATCTTCTCACTGAGTTCCTGAGTATTCATATTAAGACTTGCACTCCCTCTGCCCAGTATAACACGTTTTCGCTGAATGGCAAGGGGGATTTTAGGAGTAGGACACACTGCAGGGCGGCTGTGTTCAAAAAACGCAGCTCAACGGTGGATCAAATCCGTGGTGATGTCGGCCATCTGAAAACGTACCAGCCGAGCCAAGTCCGCCGGTGCTACCTCCACCTGCACCCCGATGCGCCCACCGGAGAAAATGATGGTGCCGAAGTGCTCGGCGGAGGCATCCAACGTGGTGCGCAGGGCTTTCTTCATGCCGATGGGCGAGCAGCCGCCGTGCACATAGCCGGTGAGGGGCAGCAGATCCTTCTGCTTGAGCATCTCCAGGGATTTCTCCCCCACCGCCTTGGCCGCTTTCTTGAGGTCCAGCCCCGCGCCGACCGGGATGACGAAGACGTAGTGCGTCGTGCTCTTGCCGGTCGTGACCAGGGTTTTGAACACCTGCGCGGGGTTCTGCCCCAGCTTCTCTGCCACCTCGGTGCCGGAGATAGCCCCCTCGCTCTCGTACTCGTAGGCCTTGTAGGGGATCTTCTTCTGCTCCAGCAGGCGCATCACATTCGTCTTGTCCGCCGCCTTCATGGGCTCAATGTGCTGCTTCCTGTGTCAGCTGGCGGCAGGCCTTCACGGTGTTGGCCATCAGCATGGCAATCGTCATGGGGCCGACCCCGCCGGGCACGGGTGTGATGGCGGAGCAAAGGTCTTTCACGCCGTCAAAGTCCACGTCACCCACAATGCGGTAGCCGCGCGGGCGGGTGGCATCCGGAATGCGGTTGATGCCCACATCGATGACGACCGCGCCGGGTTTGATGAAGTCGCGCGTGACCATGGCGGGGCGTCCGACCGCTGCCACCAGGATGTCCGCCGTGCGGCACAGCCCCGGCAGATCCGTTGTGCGGGAGTGGGCAATCGTGACCGTGGCGTTGGACTTTTTACCGAGCAGGAGGTGCGCCATGGGTTTGCCGACAATCATGCTGCGGCCGATGACGACGGCATGCATGCCCGCTGTCGCCACGCCGGCAGACTTGAGCAGCTCCATGCAGCCCAGGGGGGTGCAGGGTACAAAGCCGGTCTCGTCCTCCAGCACCAGCTTGGCCACGTTCACGGGGTGGAAACCGTCGACGTCTTTGCGGGGGTCGATGTTCAGGATAACCGCGCTCTCATCGATGTGGCGCGGCGGGGGGCTCTGCACCAGAATGCCGTGCACCTCCGGGTCCGCATTCAGGCGGTGGATCAGCGCGATGAGCTCATCCTGCGTGGTCTCCTCCGGCAGCTCGTAGTGGAAGGATTTCAGCCCCAGCTCAGCGCAGGCTTTCACCTTGGAGCCGACGTATACTTGAGACGCGGGGTCCTTGCCGACCAGAATGACCGCCAGCCCGGGGGTGACACCCCGGTCCTTGAGTTCCTGAATTTGAGAAATGAGGCCCGCGCGCACCTGCTGCGCCACCTCCTTGCCATTGATGAGAATCGGGTTCATACTTCAGTTATCTGTAGTGATGGGTTCAAAGTCCGGCCGCCCGTGTGCCAAGGCCTCGTACAGGCGGGTGCAGTATTCCTCCTGCTGCTCCGGCGTCAAGTCACGGGGAACATACACCGGCGCACCGATGCGGAAGGTGACCTTACTGAAGGGTTTGGGGATGATGTAGCCATCCCACGCGCTGTTCACACGCCAGCAATGCGGCACATCCATGGAAACGGGCAGGATGGGCAGGCCGCTCATGGCCGCGAGGCGCACGGCCCCGGGGCGGAATTTGTAGCGCGGGCCTTTGGGGCCGTCCGGGGTGATGCACATGCAGCAGCCCGCCTCCAGCTCGCGAACCATGTCCAAGAAGCCCGCAACCCCTCGGCGGTGGCTGGAGCCGCGCACGGCGCGCATGCCGTAATCGTTGGCCACAGTCTCTAGGATAGCACCGTCCTTGCTGGCACTCGTCAGCATGCTCATGGGAACCTTGCCGTGCACCACTCGGCGGTAAAAATGGCAGGGCATGAAGGTTCGGTTATGCCACAGAACAATGATAACGGGTTGGTTGCCCAGCAGCTTCTCTGCCTCCTCGGTCTCGAAGACACGGCGCATGCGCAGCGTGGCACAGATCGAGGCGATACAGCACCACATCATGTGCCCTACCGGGCGCGACCACCACTGCGAACGTTTCTCACTGCTCATGCCTCTCTCAATTGCTCTGCGTTCCGAAGCCCCCGAACGATGAACCGGAGGAGAAAGGGTCATCCCCGAAGGGGGCAACGCCCGATGACGGAGCACTGCTTCCGGAGGAAGGCTTCTGCTCGGTCTCCGGCGCGGCAGAGTCACCCTGCCGCAGGATGGTCTCCGCTTCTTTATGCCGCTCGGTGAAGTCCTTGGCAAACTGATCAATATCAATGTCCGGCTCATCAGGCCGCCGTCCTGTTCGCTGTGCACGGGCAATGCCGGCGCGGGCCTCCAGCTCCGAGGAGTTGTCGCGGGGCAGGTCCGCCGTTCCGCTCACCGTTGTCGCCACGCGGGAGTGGGTTCCATCGTCATCAAAGAGGGGGTCCGGCACGCCGTCGGAATACTCCGTACGGGTCAGTCGGGTGGGCAGCGCGTACTCCAAGGAGCCGCTCAGCTTGCGCCCATCCGCCGGGGAGGTGACCTTCAGCTCGCCTTTCAGGGAAACCAAGCGGCGTTCTTCCATGTCGCCCTCGTTCAGGGTCATCACGTTCTCACCATCCTGCTCAGCCAGGCGCACCACGCCCCGGAAGAATTTGAGCCGCCGAAAGTTCTTGCGGTTCCGGTGCTCCAAGTGCTCGGCTATCACATCCATGGCAGGGAAGCCGAGCACCTCTACCCCTTTCACTCGCACCACACCGCCGAAAATCGGGTGATCCATCGCAAAGGGCAGCTGCACCGTGCCGCCGGCCGCAAAGCCGCTCTGCGCTGCCCCCAGCGTGCGGGCCTGCATAAAGCCGGTAAAGGCATCCCGCGTCAGGGCTCCCAAGTTCATGTTGTCCGAATCAAAGGCAAAGGGGCCGGACAGATCGCCGTGCTCTGCTACTTCACCGCTGAGGGAAAGCCGGGATTCCGACCCCGGGGCCGTTGAGGTCGGGTTATCCGTTGTGCCGGTGAAGGAGAAGGAGGGCACCGCAAAGTCGGAGATCAGCACCTTGCCCTCCGTCAGGCGCACATCGGGCCAGCCGCGCATCTGCAGGGTGCCGCTGTTGATCACCAGTGAGCTGGTATCCTGACGCGCCGGTACAGTGTACATATAACCGGAGGCTCCGAGCAGGGCAACGAGGGTGTTCTCTCCCTCCCGCCACGCCGCGTTCAGACGCCGGCACTCCACGCGGCCTATGTTCCAGAGCCCCGAGGGATTGGCGCGGTCCAAATGAAGGCGGCCGTCCCCAACGCGCAGGGAGATGTCGGCTGTTTCAATCGTGGTGCGCTCCGTGCGCAGTACGCCTGTTGCAAAGCTGAGCAGCTTCACGTCGCCGTTCACCTTGCTCAGCACCACGCTTTCCAGCATGGATGATTCCGGGAAGCGGGCCTCGAGGCGGTCTATGCTGAACCCGGCGGGTGTCAGCTCCAAGCCGTCGCAGCGCAGTTCGGTGCAGCCCCACAGGCGCTTGAGCTCTTCCACATTGCCGGCCATGTAGTCCTCCCCTGTCATCACGGCGATGCGATAGCCGAAAAACGCGCCGGTCAGCAGTAACAGAATAAAGAAGGAGAAGAATGTCCACATCAGGCCCCGGCGGGCGCGGCGCTTCTTTTCTTCCGCAGAAATCATGACGCGGCGTTTCTTGGTAACACGTACCACTTTGGTGCCGTCCGCTCGCACCACGACCTCGCGTTTCTTCTCTTTGGAGGGGTGTTCCTCCGCCAGTTTGGATAGAATATTGCGAACCTGAGAGCGGCCGTCCGTCTCATCATCCGCATATTTATCATCCTTGTCACTCATATTGTCTTTGTATTAAATGCCGTCCGTAAACTGAGAGGGACGCACCCCCGTGTTGATGTCGCGGCCCGTCGGGTCCACCACATCCACCTTGGCAAAAATCAGCATCATCCGGCGGGTGTTGCTCTCACCCTCGGAGCGGAAGAGGCGTCCCACGAGCGGAAGGTCACCCAGCACGGGAACCTTGTCCTCGAATTTCACGTTACGGGCCTCCTTCAACCCACCGAGCACGAGCACGGAGCCGGGCACCAGCGAGATCTCCGTGTTGGCAGAGTAGCGTTTGAACACCGGCATGAAGATGTTGTTGGGCGTCAGCTCCACCTCGTTGACGGTCACGTTACCGTCGGCGTCTTCAATCCGCTGCGGCTGAACGATGGGCGTGCCCCAGTTGATGAGTCCCTCGAATTCATTGAAGGTGAAGGTGAGGGCCAGGTTCACCAGCGTGTTATCCTCATTCAGCTCCGCCTTGTGCACCTGAAGGATGGGGCCGAAACCACCGGTCGATTCCTCCGACATGCCGAAGCGCACGAAGTCCGTCGGGTGGGCCGGGGTCACCGAGACAGAACCGGTGCTGTTGTCATCGTAATCATCGTACCAGTCATCATCATCCTCGCGGTCTTCCTCATCCCGGTCGGTTGTCGTGGTCGTGTTAAGCTGGGGAGAATCCCAGTTGGTGGGGTAGAAAAATTCGTTCACATCGGCAAACACAATCTGTTCTTCGGAACCGGCGCGGAACACCGTGCGCGGGTTGGAGAGCAGGTCGCAGCCTTTCTTCTGGCTCAGACCGCGCATGATCACCCCGAGATCCGCCGCCTTCCACGAGGCGCGGAAGGAGAAGAAGCCCGGTGCCTTCTCGGATGCGTTCGAATAGTATTTTCGGGCCGAGCCGCTGGAGACCAGCGTATCGAGGCTGTCACTGCTCATCTGCCGCACGTTGGAGCGCAGACCTTCCGTGATAGCTTGGCGCGGGAAGGGGCCCACATCGCGCCCGGAGGACAGGCCGGCACCGATAACCGGCAGCTGCGTGGTGGGGTCCAGCATCTTGCCGCCGGAGGAGTAGACTTCATTGTTCAGCGCGGAGTTGAACATCCAGTCAAAGCCCAATTCCTCCAAGTCTTCTTGGCTCACCTGGGCCATGATCACGTTCAGCACAATGAGTTTATCCCCATCCATCGGGGCACTCAGGAGCTCTTGAATCTCGTCCAAGTTATACGCCGTGTTGCGCACGTGAAGCTGGCGGGTGGAGGGCGAATAGCGGGCGTAGGCCCCTTCCGGGAAGGCGATTTTCATGGCCTTCAGGGCCTTGACGGGATCCACGCGGCCCACACGCATCTTGCCGCGGCCCTCGTCGTCCATGCCATCGCTCTCCTCATCATCGCTGTCCCCGGCATCCGCGCCATCGAAGAAGTGCGGCGGCACCTGGAAGGTACGGTCTACCAAGGGCCCGAAGTCGCGGCCCGTGTAGGTGAGCTCCACCCCCAGCGGGGTGTAGTAGTACTTGACGCCGAGTTGGGAGCAGAGGATGTCCAGCACGGCTTTCACGGAGACATCGGACAAATCGAGCGTCACGCGGCGCTCCATCAGGCTCTTGTAAGCGGGCGAGCTCTGCAGGCCGAAGTTGGCCACCAGGTTAATCGAACGCGCGGCGCGAATGCCGTTACCCTCAAATCGTGTGATCTGGTTCTGCAGGGCAGCCACCACTTCATCCAACGTGGCATCATCAAAGACCACATGGGGCATCACCATGCGGGAAATCGCATCCGCCACCCCGTTTTCCTCGGCAACGGTCTCACTCCCGGCCGCAGGCAGATTCTCATCCGTTACCACGGGGGCCTCCTCCTTGGGGGGCTGCTCCTCCCACTGCCGGTCCACCTCGGTCAACATAGCGGCCCGGGTACTGCGGCGCGCGTCACTATAGTACTGTGACTGCAGCTTGCTCACGCGCTCCTTACCCTGCCGGGCGGCGCGGTTCGTGGTATCAATGAGCAGCACACGGTCAAAAGTGGCGTTGGCTTCATCATACTTGCCGAGGTCAAGGTAGCTGTTGGCCAAGGTCAACAGACGCTGCACCTCGTGCACATCCCCGACATGCTGCGGCGTCAGGGCAGGATTGTGGCGAATCGGGTCCAGCGTGCGAGAAAGCTCCAGCTCCGCCCGCTTATTCTTGGGGGCCAGGTCGCGCGCCTCTTCCAAAAAGGCCTTCGCTTCCTCATAGCGGCCCACACTGCGGTAGTCGATGGCCTTCGCGATCAATGCATCCGAGAGACTCAGCTTGATAAAGGCCTCCTTCTTGGCTGTGCCGGGGCCCTTGGGTAACACGGAAAGAGCATTGCGGAAGCACTCCACGGCATCGCTGTATCGCTTGGCTGCGTACTGCGTGCGCCCGGCCTGCACCTGCTGCATCGCATCCCGCACCGCCATCTCCTTGCGCGCATTCTCCTGCGCTACCACCCGCTCCTCTTCCGTTTGGGCCGCCAACGGGCTGAATACGGCCAAGCCCCCTGCCGCCAACAGGGAGATAACTGCAACACATGAGCTTCTGGACTTCATACCAACTGCACCCAGTTTACCACATCGCCCCCCGAAAGTCACTCTCAAAGTTCACTTTTCTTAAAAAAATTGTGCCATCTCCCTCCACCCCCTCTCGCGTTCAGCCATGAGACTGAGCCCGATGCAGGGCGAGTGAGGGTGCTCACCAAGCAAGAAGAGCCCCCGACATCTCGTCAGAGGCCCTTCCCCTTTTCTTTGACTGCATTTACCCGTAAAGAGCTCCCGTCAAGCCCTCGCTCCATAAAGGAGCACCGCAAAAAAACCTGTCTTTATAATCCTGTTCCGGCCTCACATCGGCCCTGCGAGAAGGGGCTACAGCATTCTGAATGCACACCCCGCCTCAACCGTTGATACTCAAGGGCTTACACCGGATTCGACAAAAAGAGAGGAAAGTCGAAAAGAGGAAGAAATTTGAAAAAACGATTTTTTTTTCAAAGAAAAACCTGTTTTGCGCTTGACTCAGCATTCAGAATGCTGTACTATAGGATCTGGGCCGAGGGAGAACTCCTCCAACACAGAAAGGTACACAAAATTATGATGAAATCATTTCTCATTGCGCTTTTGGGAAGCAGCGTCTTGTACATGTCACAGGCTGCTGAATACACATGGACAAGCACTACAGACACCAATTGGGACACTGCCTCCAACTGGGAAAACAGCAGTGC
>JALFWB010000018.1 GCA_022787425.1 Akkermansia sp. | reverse complement strand
AACGACTACGGTGGTGCAGCGTGGGTACAGTTACGATGCACTCGGGCGTCCGCTGACGCGCACGCAGTCGCGCCAAGGCGGCACGCGTAACGACAGTTTCACGCACAACGACCGCAGCGAGCTCACCGCCGCTACCCTCGGCACGGATGCCTACGCCTATGCGTACGATAACATCGGCAACCGCGAGACGGCTCAGGAATCGGCTGAATCTGCAACGACCTACGAAAGTAATCTGCTCAACCAGTACACGGCTATCGGCGAATTTGAGCCGACCTACGATGATGCCGGTAACCAGACAACGGTGAAAACGAGCACCGGTATCTGGTCAGTTGCCTACAATGCGGAGAACCGCCCGACTTCGTTCGCCAATGCAGATAGTGGTACCCTTGTAGAATGCACCTATGACTACATGGGTCGCCGAGCCACTAAGAAAGTGACTGTAAATGGAAGTGTGACGCTGCACCAGCGATTCCTGTATCGCGGTTACCTCCAGATTGCTTGCTGTGATTTGACTCGCAGTAACCATCCCTGCCTGTGGCTTATCACCTGGGATCCGTCACAGCCTGTAGCTACTCGTCCGCTCGCAATCCGGAAAGATGGCACATGGTACACCTATGGCTGGGATTTGACAAAAAACATCTGTGAAGTCTACGGTCAGAATGGCTACGTCCGCACGAACTACTCGCACTCTCCCTATGGAGAGGTAACCGCCAACGGCGATGTCACCCAGCCTGTCCAATGGTCCAGTGAGTACAACGACACTGAACTCGGCCTCATCTACTACAACTACCGCCACTACAATTCGGTGGATGGTAGATGGTTGGGGCGGGATAAGTTGGGGGATAAAGTATTCCATAATCTATATGCACTGGTAGGTAATGCCCCGGCATCGTTAATTGATGTTTTGGGATTGAGAGCATTAACCCCTGCGGAACAAAAACTCATTGCATGCATCCGGGAGCAAATGAAGGCACAACGTGGAACGTGTTCAGAAAATCTAGCAGGGCAAATCTCTCAAATGCTAAAAGATTATACAGCTGCCATACAGAAATCAGGAAAAATAGATTCACCTAGCCTTAAAGCATGGTCATACGCTTTGTCTGTATTTTGCAATCAGATAAAGAAAAAATACGCGCAAGAAAACCGTAAATTTTATTGCAGTTCTTTTGCACGAGATGTTTTGTCAGCAACCGGGTTAAAGCTGAAATCCGAGTTGTCAGCCAGTTATTTTTTGAATTCCGGAGACAAGGATATGGCGAGAGCGGGCTATAAGGTTAAGTTTGTTGATGAAGCTAACCGCGAACCCGGGGATATCATTGTAGGAGGAAGAGATGGGATAAATGGAGAATTCGAAGCTCACATCGGTGTGTATATAGGAAACGAGTTGTACATAAGTCAATCTCCAAAGAGTCAATATGATCAGCTGGTTGGACAAGCTCCGGGCATGAAAATAAGAGATGTTTCTACCTTGCCATACCCAGATATAAAATATAGAGAAATCCAGAAATGAAAAAGTTAATTTTTATACTAATGGCAATTGTCGGCTTAGGTTGCTCCAATGTATCAGATTGTACTAATTTGAAAATTAATGGAGTAAATATGTTAGCTGCCCCTCCGGGGGCAGTTAACCCGGACGACTTAACTCGTGCTATTTATAATGGAGATATGGATGGAATACAAAATCTTCTATTTGGTGGCGTATCACCCAATAGAACTGTTCGCTATGAGATAATAATTGAGGGAGATCACCACCTTCAATTAGAGTTATCTCCTATTGCTGAGGTGATTTTCAATTATAGCGGCAATCCCTCAGATCCCGATTTTGTCAGAAATGAACAGAAGGGATGTTTGCTCATAGAACTACTTATCAAACATGGAGCCAATCCCAATATGCGCTTAACAGAGGGTGCTACACCATTGCATATGACGTGTGGACAGTTTTGCGAAGGTATTATGTCTTCCAAAATGTTTGCAACGCTTGTTGAAAAAGGAGCAGACCGAGGCGCCAGAAACGATGACGGCGATACGCCTATCGATCTAATTAGGTTTTTCGAGCATTGAAAGTTTGGCACTCCGTCAGGTTACGAAATGCCCGGGTTCCCGGATTTATCAAATTGTTTTCTGGGAGTAAGAAACAGGGGACGGGACGAAAATAAAATAGCAAATGGGGGTGTAAGAGCTTGTCTGTAAAATCAGAGCATCTATTTATTATCCTCTCGCTTTCCCTTTTCAAGGTTTTCGCACCCTCCCAAGGCGGCAATGCAGTCGCGCATCGGTGCGCGGCTGTATTCTTTCAAGAAACGAAACAATAACATAGGGCAGGCATAAAATCCCGCGGGGTGCCGAGAATAGAATTGACAAGCCCGGCCGCATATGGCGCCTCCGGACGGCGGAGTGAGAAATGGAGATGATCGAAGTTTGAAGGCGAGTTGGCCGAACCGGCAAAACCGTGCGCAAATGCCCACCTCCACCCTACCGGATGACGCGTAGGATCGCCCTCTTCCCGAAGATCGTGTTGAGGTCCCGGGAGAAAGTGAACAATTGAATACTATATCGTTTTGTTCCTACCATGGTGGGTATTTTGGTGAAATCGAAGACCTTTTGGATTTGCTGGGGCTCCGGTGGGTGAAACCAATTCAATTCACCGGACTCGTTGTTAGAAGTCTGCATGAAAATCAAACTCTGAAACATGATGTTTGCGTTTATACTCGCACAGGTTCCCAAATTGCTCTGCAATTTTCAAATGGCAAGGTCCGCATATGGTCCAATTTAACCGATTCTTCACCTAAATGGAATCTTCTTGCAACTCAGAGGGACAAATCGTTGGAAATGTATGCTCTGCTTATGAGCATTTCTCTGATTGAGGCATTTAATGACGATTCCTGCTTTGATAAAGAAACACATGACTTGTATTGCAGCGTAAAAAAAATAGTTTATTCCTATTACGGCATGGATGGTGACGCATATGATGAGATGCTGAGATCAAACAGGGAGGCATATCGTAAGTTGTGCCCGGATTCCCGGTTCAGAAAACGAAATAACTCTTACCGTATACTTCTCTTTCCTATTAAACTATCATATTTCGAGGAACGCATCAATCGGGATTATAAAAAAAATAATGGGACAAGACTGCCTCATCATGATAGATATGACTATTGGTGGGATAGTTGCCCTGACTATTTTGAGTATTGCCCCGATTGACGCATGTAACTCCCGCTTCGTGCACAACGACCGAAGCGGGAGTTGACATCGGCCACGGAGGCCGCGGCGGGGCAGGCGCGCTGTGCCTTGCGCAGTGGAGACTATGTCGCAGCGGCGGAGGCTTGTCGCCGCTTAACAGAGCTCCCTCCCCGCCAAGGTGAAAGAATACCTCTTCCTCCTCGAGAAGTCCTGAACCACTCTTGCAGTACTTGTTGTATGACACAATCTGCCCTTGTTTGATACACGCGGAGGGGTATGATTTCCCCTGAGCAGATGACAAAGCTCGTATTGATATGATGATCAGGCAATTGTGCTTGCTGCTTGCGGCAGCGTGTATGGGCCTCTGTGCTGCGGCGGAGGGGGAGAATGCGGCGATCCCCAATATTTCGGATCCCCCTGATTTTGTACAGGTGGAGTTGCCGGATACCGCGGAAGTGGGGCAGTATCACTTCGCAGAATATCAGGGGAGTAGGTGTTTGGTTCGGTGTGAGGAGAATGGGGTACGCTTCATCGGGTATCTTCCGGATCCCGATTACGGATATGAGAATCCCTCTGCTCCTAATGAAAAGGGCGATCGACTTTTCTTCTATCGTCTGAAGGACAGTAGCTCCGGTCTCGTGCTTAGGAAACGCGATGGTACCATCTATCGCCTCATGACTGAGGAGCGAGGGCGTTACTCTGAGTCTACCGCGGAAGTCGTTCTTCAATTCTTCTGGTTAGGTGATGACTGTTTTGCCGCTGTCTCCTCCGGCAGGGCGTATTCTTACTACGTTATGTATCGTATCTCCGGGTTTGAGGGAAATGATTGCATAGTGTGGAAGTTGTGTAGCGGTTATCTTTGCTTTCGGACAGAATGGAAGGTTGTAGGCAAAAGTCTTATAGGTGAATGTTACGGCAGCAAGGTTTTTGAATTTTATTGGTGGTGACGTGTGATTGTTTCTGCCCTGCTGTTCCGTGATGCGATCGTGCCCAATATTCCGAACCGCTCTTGCAGTACTTGTTGTATGACACAATCCGCCCTTGTTTGATACACGCGGAGGGGTATGATTTCCCCCTGAGCAGATGACAAAGCTCGTATTGATATGATGATCGGGAAATTGAGCTTGCTGCTTGCGGCAGCGTGTATGGGCCTCTCCGCTGCGGCGGAGGGGGAAAGCATGACGGATCAAGGGGATACGGTACAGCATGAGCTGCGTACCAGCCGTCTGTTTTTCGTGCCGAGAGAGGGCGGAAACTCTGTATGCTCTGCCGAGGTGTCGGAGCCGAACGGTGGGGATGCTTATTACCGCGCGGACGGGAAAACCTATGCTGTCAATATCTGTTATGGTCAACACAGTATGAGAGCTGAGCGAGAGGAAGTGACCGTTGCGGAGGTGTCTCCTGCGGGGGAATGCCTCTCCCCTGTGTTCAAACCCGGAGTTCCGTCCTATACCGGGACATCCATCGGTAATATCCTCTCGGATGCAGGGCGTTGTTATATATTACCGGGAGAGGCGTGCAAAGTAGAGAGGCACGCTGTCTCGGGCCTACCGCCGACCATGCGTATCGAACGCTGTGCCTCCGCTGTCTGCGAGGGGCGACTCTTATTGCTGCTCCGTGATACCTCGACCGGTGGTGTCTACTATGCTTTCTACAGCCCCGAGACCTCTGCCTTGGTCGGGGAACCGGAGGAGGTATCATCCGGGCGATCGGAAGATGTCTTGCCTTGTACGAGTCTTGTTTGGACCGGGAAGGACCTTGTATGGGAAATCGGTGTCCACAAATGGAACCGACTCTCATACCGCTCCTATTCTCTGAGCAAGCATCGCTACACGGCTCAGTCTACCCTGTGCTTCTCAGGTGAGGTGGCATATGCTCCCGTAGTGGTGGGGCAATATCTTTACCTGATCGGCTCGAGGACCGGGGAATTGATACGCATCAACGCTGTCGAGTGAACTCTGAAATCCGGCTCGAAGCTCCTTGTGTCTTCCACTCTGTCAGTACGGAACCGAGAAATAAACCGGTCGGTCATGCTATCTCTTCGGGTATCGTGCTGTTTCAACCCGCCTTTACGGATTACGGCGCATCGTAGGCGACGATCACGCGAGCGACGGGCGGGAGGTCTGCTTGAAGGCGTTTGGTGAGCAGGGAAAGGCGGGCGTGACTCTCTGCCACGGTGAGGCCGTGTTCCTGCGGGATGTTGACGATGCAGAGGCGGCGGTCGCCCTCCGAGTAGATATTCACCTGAGTGGGCAGGGGGGCACCCATGGTCAGGAGACGGGAGCGGATCTCCGCCTGCCAGACCTCCGGGGCAGGGGGCACGGCGGAGAACTGCGGCACGGCGCGCACATCCGGCTCCACATGAACCACCACGCGGTCCGCGCCCAGACGGCGGCGCACCTCATTGCAGAAAGCCCGGATAGGCACGCTCCAAGAGTCCAGCTGCACCCCCGGCGGCAGCTCCAAGTCCGTGAAAATAATATACCCCTGCTCCGAGTGATGGAAAACGAGGCCGTGGACACCGAAACGGTGGGTGAGCGCGATGCGGCGCACGACCATCTGCGGCTCGGTTGCCTCATGCTCTGCGGGGTGGATGTGCACCATGGTCTCGGCATGCGGTAGGGCGGAGCGGATGAGCTCCTCGATAGCCTCGGCGATCTCGTGTGCGGTATCCACATGCAAATCGGCAGGGGCCAGCACCACCATCTCCACATAGGCATTGTTACCGACCTCGCGCACGCGGAGTCGCTCCAACGGGTAGGCAGGCATGCGCTCCTTCATCAGCTTGTGGATGGCGATGGAAGTCTCCCCGTTAGCCTTATCCATCAGGTTATTGATAGCCTCCATGCCCAAGTGGCGACAGACAGAGAGGATGAGGAGAGCCACGATGAGCGAGGCGAAGACATCCGCCCGCATCAGCAACCAGTGGAACCAGCTGCCCTCCACGGCCATGCCCGCCGTCGCTGCGCCGCAGATACCCAGCAACACGGCCACACTGCTCCAAATATCCGTGGCAAAGTGAGCAGCATCCGCCTCCAGCGCCGCGCTCTTCGTCTCCCGCGCCACGCGCTTGAGCATGCGGGCCCGGTTGATATCCACCACCAGAGAAGCGATAATCACGAGGAAAGCCCAGACGGTCACCTCCACATGCAGGGCAGCGGGGTCATCGCTCGTCAGGCGCTCGATGGACTCCTTGATCACCCAACCTGCCGTGATGAGCAGCAGCAGCGTCTCGCCCAGGGCCATCAGGTTCTCCACCTTACCGTGGCCGTAGGGATGCTCGTCATCCGCAGGGCGGGCGGCCACCTTCACTGCGTACAGCGTGCCACCGGCGGCCAGAAGATCCAGCGCGCTGTGCAGGGCCTCCGACAAAATACCCAAGGAGCCCGTCAGGATGCCTACAATCAACTTAGAAACCGTGAGAAGGGCACTCCACACCACAGATGAAACAGCCGCTATCGCTTTCTTTTTATCGTCTTCCATAGCCTGAACGCGATTCTAGCACCGCCCCGAGGACTTAGTCAAGCAAAACATCCCGGGCGGCGGATATGTCTCAATTTTTTCTTGACAAGCGAGAATCTTTTTGCTCATAAATAAGGAAAAGCCGCACGGCAGGTCGCCGCAATGAACGAGCGAGACCGCGCGGGAGCAAGCGAAAGGAAGAGAAACGATGTCGAAAACCTTAGTCATAGCGGAGAAACCGAGCGTAGCCGCCGATTTAGCGCGCGTGTTGGGCAAAAAGCTCGGCAAATTCAAGCGCAACAGCGAGATGAACTGCTACGAAGGGAACGGAGTGGTCATCACCTCCGCCGTCGGCCACCTGGTAGAGCAGAAGAAACCGCAGACCGAGGACGGCAAGAGTCTGCCGTGGAAAATGGACTACCTGCCCGTGATGCCCAAAAGCATGGAGCTGGAACCCATCGGCAGCAGCGCGGACCGACTGCGCAAGGTGCTGAAACTGGCCAAGAGCAAGGACGTAACCGAGCTGGTGAACGCATGCGATGCCGGGCGCGAGGGCGAGCTCATCTTCCGCAACATCATCCGCTACGGCAAGATCCGCAAACCCCTGCGCCGCCTGTGGATGCAGAGCATGACGGACGACTCCATCCTGGAGGCCTGGAACCACCTGAAGACCGATGAAGAGATGGCCAACCTGGCGGACGCCGCCGTCTGCCGCTCCGAGTCCGACTGGCTGGTGGGCCTGAACAGCACCCGCGCCCTCACCGTGTTGCAGAGCGGGGCAGGCGGCTTCAACGTAACCCCCGCCGGCCGCGTGCAGACACCCACCCTGGCCCTGCTCGCCAAGCGTCAGAAAGACATCCTGGCTTTTTGCCCGGAACCCTACCGCGAGGTGCGCGCCACCTTCTCCGCTGCCGCCGGAAGCTACGAAGCCCGCTGGTACGACCCCGAGTGGCGCAAGGACGAGACAGCCCCCCAGCGCACCCGTGAGCGCATATGGGATGCCGAGGCCGCCGAGGCCATCGTGCGCCGCTGCAAGGGCAAGCAGGGCGAGGTAACGGAAGTCAAGAAACCGGTCTCCATGCCTGCGCCCTTGCTATTCGACCTCACCTCCCTGCAGAAAGAGGCCAGCAACCGCTACGGCTTCTCCGCCCGCCGCACCCTGCAGATCGCCCAAGAATGCTACGAGAAACACAAGGTTCTCACCTACCCGCGCACGGACTCCAAGTACCTGCCGAACGACTACCTCAAGATAGCAGCCCGCACCGTGGCAGCCATCGGCGAGCATGTTGAGGAACTGCGCCCCTTTGCCGAGCGCATCGTGAAGGAGCGCCGCATCGTGCCCTCCAAGCGCGTGTTCGACAGCAGCAAGGTCAGCGACCACTTCGCCATCATCCCCACCGGAGTTTTCGCGGAGCTCACGGGAGACGCCGCCAAGATTTTCCACTTGGTCATGCAGCGTTTCTTGGGCGTCTTCCTGCCCAACGCCGAGTATGAGGACACCGACCGCACCACCGTAGTGCGCACCCCGGGCTGCTGCGACTACTTCAACACCCACGGCCGCGTGCTGCTGGAGCCCGGCTGGCGCGCCCTCTACGGCCCCGAGCGCCGCAAGAAGGATGACCTCTGCGCCGTCTCCGCCCGCGAGAAGGTGACTGCTACCGAGGTAAAAGCCATCGAAGAGACCACCAAGCCCCCGACCCCCTACACGGAAGCCACCCTGCTGACCGCTATGGAGACCGCCGGTAAGCTGGTGGAGGACGAAGACCTGGCCTACGCCATGAAGGAGCGCGGCCTGGGTACCCCCGCCACCCGCGCCGCCATCATCGAGGGCCTCATCACCCAGGAATACATCGTGCGCGACGGCAAGGACCTGGTCGCCACCCTGCGCGGCATGGACCTCATCGACCTGCTCGGCAAGATAGGCCTGAGCACCCTGAGCAGCCCGGAGCTGACGGGCGACTGGGAGTACCGCCTCAAGCAGATGGAGAGCGGCAAACTGGGCCGCGATGCCTTCATGAAGGACATCCGCCGCTACACCTCCGACATCGTTGACTGTGTGCGCGATTATATGCAGAACGGCAAGAACGACGACCTGGACGCCACCTGTCCCGCCTGCGGCCACAAGGGCCTGGGCAGCCGCGTTGACTCCGTTTCCTGCCCCAAGTGCAAGTTCCGCCTGCGCCGTGTGCACGCCGGACTGCAACTCTCCGACGAGCAACTGGCCCAACTGATTGCCAAGGGCGAGCTGCCCGTGATGGAAGGCTTCCGCTCCAAGTTCGGCAAGCCTTTCAAAGCCGGCCTGCGCATGGTGCCGCCCGCCACGGCCCGCTCCTCCTGGAAGGCGGAGTTTTACTTTGACGACGAACCCGGCAGCGGCCGCGCCGGAGCAGAGCCCGCCCGCAGCCTGGGCAAGATGCCCGTGAAGGACCGCGGCGAGCTGGAGGTGATGGAGACGGAGAAGCAGTGGAGCATCCCGGAGTTCGAGCTCGCCGGCGGCAAGCGCGGTTTCTCCGTGTCGCGCGTGCTGCTGGGCAAGGAGCTGACCGAGGACGACCTGCGCACCCTGCTGAGCGAGGGCCGCACCGCACTGCTCACCGGCTTCGTCTCCCAGCGCACACGGCGGCCCTTCGATGCCTTCCTGGTGCTGGATGACAAGAAAGGCAACGTGAAGTTCGAGTTCCCGCCCCGCGAGCCGCGCGGAGCCAAGGGCGAGTCCAAGAAAGCGGACGCCCGCTTTACGGCCGCCAGTGCCGCAGCGGAGGATCTGTCCGCCGCCAAGTCCCACGGCAAGGTGGCGGTGAAAGGCAAGGGCGAATACCCCCTGCTGGAGACCGAGCTGGCCTGGCATGTGGACGGACTGACCACGGGCAAGAGCAAGAAACCCGTGGTGATACCGCGCACCATGTGCGGGGTGGAGCTGACGGAGGAGCTGGTGAAAACCCTGCTGTCCAAGGGCAAGACGCCCATTATCAAGACCTTCGTAAGCCACAAGACAGGCAAGAACTTCGAGGCCGCGCTCACCTTCACGCCCACCACGGGCAAGGTGGGCTATGAGTTCCCCGCGCGCAAGTGATTATGTGGCGCTTTCTGCGGGCACAGGTGGATGTGTTCACCGCCGGCATTCTGCTGGCGGCGGCCTTGGGCATCGGGCTTCCCTGCTCGGGAGCGTGGGCGGAGGGCTTCTCCGTGCTCACGCATGCGGCCATTGTCTTGCTCTTCTTTCTGTACGGCGTCAAACTCTCCCCCGCCTCCGTGCGGGCGGGGCTGCTGCACTGGCGGCTGCAGCTGGTAGTGGCGGGATTCACCTTCGTGTTCTTCCCCGTGGCGGTGTGCCTGTTGCAACCGGCACTGGAGGCCCTGGTGGGCGCGGGACTCTTTGCGGGGCTGCTGTATGTGGCCTGCCTGCCCTCTACGGTGCAGAGCAGTGTGGCCTTCACGTCCGTGGCGGGTGGCAATGTGCCGGCTGCCGTTTGCTCGGCCTCGGTCTCGAGCCTCCTGGGCGTGCTGCTCACCCCTGCGCTGGTGGGGCTCCTGTTCCGCACGGGAGCCGCAGCCGGGGCAGGGGCCGATGTGGGGCTGGATACGGTTGTCAAGATTTGCTCGGAGATTCTGCTTCCCTTCGTGCTGGGGCAGCTCTGCCGCCCGTGGCTGTCCGATGTTGTGGCCAAGCACCGCAGCCTGATCGGGTGGAATGATAAAACAACCATCTGGCTGGTGGTCTACACCTCCTTCTCCACCGCCACGGTGCAGGGCTACTGGGGGCGGCTGGACATGCTGCACCTGGGCGGGCTACTGCTGGCCTGCGCGCTGCTGCTGGGGGTGGTGATGCTCTGCACCTACACGGCAGCGCGCCGCCTGCACTTCTGCCGCGAGGACGTCATCACGATTGTCTTCTGCGGCTCCAAGAAGAGCTTGGCCGTCGGTGCCCCGATGATGCTGGCCATTTTCGGCTCCCTGAACAACGACCTGTTGCTGCCGCTGATGGTGTTTCACCAAGTGCAACTGATGGTCTGCGCCCGCTTGGCCGCGCACTGGCGGCGCGCAGGCAGCGATGACGGAGGATACTGACCGCCATGACAGCCGAACCCGCCGAGACCTTTGTACGCTGGAGCCCCGAACATTGGGGCGCCTTGGGAGCAACGGCCCTGGTCTGCGCCCTCTTCCTCGGCATCGGCCTGTGCCTGGGCGAGACCGGACGCCGCCGCATGTGCCGCGGCCTCGGACTCTTCCTGCTCCTTCTGCTGGTGGGGGAGTACACCTACCGCTTCCTCAGCCCCGGGGAGTACGGCCCTGCTGTGGATAACCTACCGCTGCACTTCTGCTCCTTCATGCAGGTGATGTGCTTTGTCGCCCTGTGGTTCCGCCGCCGCACGGCCTGCGCGCTTGTCTATTTCTGCGTGCTCACGGCCAGCATCCAAGCCCTCATCACCCCCACGGTGGAGGCCACGTTCCCGAGCCTTCCCTTCCTGCTTTTCTTCTTGGCGCACGGTCTTCTGCTGCCTGCTGCCCTGGCGGTACCGCTCCTGCTCGGCTGGCGCGCGAGGGGGTGGGATGACGTCCGCACGGTGCTGTTGGGGGCGGGGTACGCCTTCTGCATGGTGCCCGTCAACCTGCTGCTGGACACCAACTACTGCTTCACCCAAGGGAGCCCCGTGCCGGGCTGCCTGCTGGATGTGCTGGGTCCCGCCCCGTGGTATTACCTGTGGCTGATGTTCCCGGCCATGCTGCTCTTCCGGCTCCTCATGCTGCCGGTGCATGAGCGCGAAGCCGATTGACCCATCATCAAGAAATGGCTGGACAAAGGGGCAGGGAGGGGGTAAAGTAGAGCAGACAGCGATATGAAACGTACATTGGTGAAACATGCTTTGGCCGCGGAGAGTCCGGCGGAGTCGATTGCAGTGGAAGGCTGGGTGCGCACGCGGCGCGACTCGAAGGCCTTTTCCTTCCTGGAGGTGAATGATGGCACATGTTTGGCCTCCATTCAGGTGGTGGCGGATGCGGGGATCCCCGGCTACGAGCAGATCGGTAAGATGGGTACGGGGGCTTCCGTGGCGGTGGAGGGCCGCTTGGTGGAGAGCCCCGGTAAGCAAAAGTGGGAGATCCAAGCTACCTCCCTGCGCCTGCTCGGCGAGAGCCCGGAGTCCTACCCGCTGCAGAAAAAGGGACACTCCCCGGAGTTCCTGCGCTCCATCGCGCACCTGCGTCCCCGTACCAACCTCTACGGCGCCATCTTCCGCACCCGCTCCCGCATGGCCGCTGCCGTCCACCGCTTCTTCCTGGAGCGCGATTTCGTCTGGGTGCACACGCCCATCATCACCGCCTCCGATTGCGAGGGCGCGGGCGAGATGTTCCACGTTACCACCCTGGACCCGCTGGCGGAGAACAAGAGCTACGAGCGTGACTTCTTCGGCAAACACGCCAACCTCACCGTCTCCGGTCAGTTGGAGGCGGAGACCTTCGCCTGCGCCCTCAGCAATGTCTACACCTTCGGCCCTACCTTCCGCGCGGAGAACAGCAACACCTCCCGCCATGCTGCGGAGTTCTGGATGATCGAGCCGGAAATGGCTTTCTGTGACCTGCAGGGCGATATGGAGGTGGCGGAGGCCTTCATCAAGCACCTCGTCCGCACCATGCTGGAGGACACGAGCGGGGATTTCGACCTCTTCTGCAAGTTTGTAGACAAGGGCCTGCGCGAACGTCTGCAACACGTAGCGGACAAGCCTTTCGTGCGCTGCTCGTACACGGAGGCCATCGAGATCATGCAGAAGAGCGGCCGCAAGTTCGAGTACGAGCCGCGCTGGGGTATGGACATGCAGAGTGAGCATGAGCGCTTCCTCACGGAGCAGCACTTCAAGTGCCCCGTCATCGTCTACAATTATCCCAAGGAGATCAAGCCCTTCTACATGCGCCTGAACGATGACGGCAAGACCGTCACCGCCATGGATGTGCTCGTCCCCGGCATCGGCGAGATTATCGGCGGCAGCCAGCGCGAGGAGCGTCTCGATGTGCTGGAGGCCAACATCGAGCGCATGGGCATGGATAAGGCGGCTTATTCCTGGTACAACGACCTGCGCCGCTTCGGTACCGTGCCGCATGCCGGCTTCGGACTCGGCTTTGAGCGTCTCATTATGTTCGTGACGGGCGTGCAGAATATTCGGGACGTGTTGCCCTTCCCAAGAACCCCGCGTAACTGCGAGTTCTGATTCCCTCCGCACCCCCTTTCTCATCGGTATCGCTGGTTTTTCGACCATCGGTGCCGATTTTGTTATGTCGTTGGATGACAAAAAAGGAATTCTTGGTTATACAAACTTTGTATGACACAGACGAATCGGGAAAGTTCTTGCATTATGGAAAAATTCCTGTATTCTTTGCGCCCGTGCTCGTAGGGCATCATTCGAATGACAAATTGGGATGCTTGTCAACCGGCACACTGCTGCGGGGTCGGATGACTCCGGGAAGGCAGAGAAGGAACCCAGAGACAAGATGCAGAACAAGACAACAGCAATCATCCGAGAAGGCGCACTGCTTCTGTGTGCAGCGGCGGCAATCTGCCCGGCATACGGGGCAGGGGAGGCAGAGGAACAGGCAGTGGTGCTGCAGACAGCGGTGCAGGAGAAGCTGCGGAGCGAATACGGCGGCAGCTATGAGAACTTGCGCTTGGTGCCCCTGCCGAGCCGGATCGGCGACCCGCAGCAGATGCGGCGATACCTACTGCAGGCGGATGATGCGGATGATTGCATCCTGCTGGTAATGATTGACCCGCAGTCGGGTAAAGTTCTGGCATTGCATATGGAGAAGCCTTCTACCACGGAGAAACAGGTGAGCGATCAATACGCTTCCGTCCTGAGGAATGCCCGGACGGGCCGCACCTTGGTGGTGCGCCGAAACATGACGCTGGATCAGCAGCATGCCTTGGTGACTGCTGACTTGGTGCCGCATGTGGGTGCCGGCGGTGGTGCCCTGACTCCCTCCGGGCCGATCTTCGGGCCTGTTTGGTTCATGTCCGCCGGTCCTTCCAAATCTTATGTACGCCCGATGACGACACTGCCCTCTGCTTCTGCACCCACCGGGTCGTCAACTCCGCCGCAGCACCTGCTTGGGCAGTCTCGTCCGGGGCAGGGCGAGTCGGAGCCAACGCTGCAGCCTGCCGAGGATGAGGAGCTGCAGGACACGGCCTCCGATACCGCGGTGACCCCATCCGCTGCTTCTTCCTCTGCGGGGGCTGCATTCGTGGGCGCGGGTTCTGCAAGGGCTTTTTCTGCGCGCATGCCCCTTCGGATGCTCGGCAATGCGTCAGCCCCGGTGTCGGAGGTTTCGGCCCCGGCCCGTCAGTATTCCTGGGACTTCGACAACAAATGCGCGATCTACAGCAGCAACGGCGGGATCACTTGGAACAAAATGGATTGGGGTTCTTGGACGGAGCTGTCCCACGATGTCTTTAACAGGTGGGACTCAACCCTCACGGATGCCACGAAGGTGACTATCTCGGAGAACACCACCTTCAAGGCTACCTACAACCCCAACAAGATTATCGGCGAGGGAGAGCACATTAACGTCGCTATCATGGGTTCTACACTTGATGAACACTACAACCCGCGCGAAACAATACTCGAAAATATCGACACGCTCTACATTGGTTCCACCACTACGGACGATGGTTCCAACGGCTGGCGCATCCGCTTGGGTATCTCAGATTTTATCAAGGACAGCTCCAAGGTCATCTACAACGATGGCGGTCAGCTTTGGCTCTTCTCGCATGCAAGCGATGCCTCCGGGCGTGGCATAGTAGAGGTGGGGGCCACCATCTACACGGGCGGCTCAAAATACGATGACCGGAAGGAGGCATACGCCAAGCACGGCTTGGCAGCGGACCTGCGACTGGAGGGCTTCGTGAATCTCAAGAACACGATTCACCTGACGGACCATGCCCGCTTCATCGCCCTCAAGGATACGAACCTGTCCATCAACGGCGCGGTGCATTTTCTGGAGGGCAGCAGCATCCTCGGGCATGATAACGACCTGGAACTGGGTGCCATTGATACATCGGTGCGTGCCTCCATCCCCTATTACTTCGATGAGGGCAGCGAGATCTCGGGTGTGCGCGGGCTCGTCCTCGGTGGTGAGCAGCTCGGAGACAGCTCCAAATACGGCAAGGTGAATGTGTACATGAGCGGCAAGCTGGATGCGGGTAGCCTGAGCGTGGGCAACGGCTCCGTTTTGCACTTGGCGGAGGCAGCCGGTGCCCTGCGTTTCCACAATGTCGGTCCCGGCAGCAAGGGTGAGTATCATTACTCTCTGCTGCTGGAGGACAACGGGGCATCCAAGGCCTTGGTGAACATGGGCGACAAGGCCTCCATCTCATGCGCAGGGGAGGGTTTTAAAGCTACTGCTTCCGGTCTGCCTGTCGGCGTCATCAGCGGTGATTTGGCTATGCAGGTGCAGGGGGAAAAGGTGATCCTCTCCGGTGGCAAGACCGCCGCTGCAACTGCTGCCGGTAGCAAAGATGCGGCTTGGCAGGGTGCCTCCGGTGATCGATCCACGATGCTCAACCTGGCCGTGGATCTCAAGAGCGGTGCCTCGCTGGAGCTCAATGATATGGTGCTGAGCGAGTACCATGCCCTGCGCGGCGCAGATGCTAACGAGGTTCTCTTCAACAACGCGGTGGTGGATCTTACCCCGGAGTACACCATGTCCCCCCGGCCCTCGGAGCAGAAGCCCACGGAGCTTTATGCTACCGGCAGCATCATGGGCGAGGGGAAGACCCTCACCATGCTCGATACCGATAAGGTACTGGTGCTGAACTACACGGGTATGAGCAACCTGAGCTTTACGGCGGGCGGTACACTGATGCTGGACTTTGAGGGGTTGGACCTGAGCGGCTACAACTATGTGGCTGTGGACTTCGCGGATTCCGTGTTCATCAATCCGGAAAAGGTCACCATTACCGGTAACACCGGGCACTCAGACCCCGCCGGTTACTTTGTGGCGGGGGACCCGAACTCGGTTTACTTCCACCTCGCCCCGGAACCCACCACCGGTGCTCTCTGCCTGATCGCTCTTGTGGCCCTCGCGGCTCGACGTCGCAGAAAACAGATAGGACGTTGTGAATAAAGAATACGTCTATTGTCTACTTTTTATGTAGGAAAAGCAAAACTTGTATGACACAAGTTTTGCTTTCTGTTGTCGGAATGGGCGATGGGGAGCCATAAGTCATTGAGTCTCAAGAACGAAAGAAATAACTGTTTTCGATATTTCCGATTACGTTATAACTAACCGTCAGAAAATGGCCTTGCATCTCAGCGGGTTTGTGCTAATCTGGGCATGTGCGGAACGCGGTGGGCACCATGGTCGGGGCCCGGTCGCACCGGCACCGGTACAACAACTTTTCCCGAAGGATGAACAAGGTGACAGAGATGATACGGCGAGGAGCGGCTGTGTGCATGTCAGCCGCAGCACTCGGTATGGTAGCCCAAGCGGATACCGAGCCCCTCGATTCCTTCGTTCCATCCCTGTCGGCGGAAGCTAATCCTCTTGCCGTTGTCCTTACAGCTGATAACCTCGAGGCCCTGGGAGACGCAGCCGGATCAAACGTACTGATGTGCCTTCTCGATATGGAGCCCGATGCCTCAGATGCGGCGCTCCCGCAGCTGACACTGAGCGATTCTCTGACGCTGACAGCAGATGCCGTTGAGTGTATCGATCTCTCCGGGCTCGCAGGTCCGGATTGGAAGCCGGACATGGAGGATGTGTTTTCTAATGCGCCGGATGACGAGTCGGTTTTAACCCAAGTTAGCTTCCCCCGCATCGACACAACAGCGAGCTTTGACAAATCGGATGTCTCCTATGTTGTGCGCAGACTCACCGCCTTCCTCTTCCGGACGCCGAAGTTCGTCAAGGTTGCCTTCTGCCTCGTCGTGTTGGCAGCCCTCGCGGCCCGCCGCCGCCGCGCCCCGTGGGGGATATAATAGAGCAGGCCTTCCTGTTGATTTCGTCCGTGCGCTTCCCGGACGAATGACTCCGTCTCGTTTACCTCGGGCATCCTCAGCAGGGGAGGATGCGGACGACAAAGGTGTTACCGAGGGCAAGCCAGATGGGCAGGGAGATGAAGGAACAAGCGGTGGTGGCCAGAAGCACCTGGGTGCCTACCTCCGGGATGCCGCCGAATCGTTTTGCCAGAATAACCGGGATGACGGCACTGGGGATGGCACTCTGAATCACCATGATGCGCTTGATGAGCGGATCCACGGGCAACAGCCAAGCCAGCAGGAGGATGAGCGCGGGGACGAGCACCAAGCGGGTGATAATGCCGCAGGCCAGCATGCGCGGTTGCCAGCGGAAACTGCGACTCAGGTCGAACATGGAGCAACCGAAGAGGATGAGGCAGATGGGCGTGGCAACGGCACCGATCATCTGCGTGGCGGTCATCACAGGCGCGACGGCCACGAACTTGCCCAACCCGCTCCAAGCCAAGGCCAAGGAGACGCAGACCGCCAGGAGAGGGCCGCGCAGGAAGGTGCTGAGCCGCAGATCCTTCGCCCCGCCGCAGATGAGGATAATCCCCAGACTCCAGATGAAAATTTCGCACCCCATGTTATGGATGAAGAGCACCCCCATGCATGGGTCATTGTCTGCCGTAAAGAGCATCTGGATGATGGGGACAACAAAGAAGGTGTAGTTTTGTACGCCGGCCGTGAGCGAGAAGGTGCGCAAGCCCGTGCCGATGCGCAGGCGCATGCAGCGCGCTACCAGCCAAGCCGCTGCCGTGCCGACGGCAAGCTCGGCAAAACCACAGGCTATTGCGGATAGAGAAAAGACAGGCGAGATGACGGTGGGGTTGGCCTCCACCACCATGTACTTCATGATATTGTAAAAGATGAGGCAGGGATAGCCCACATCCATGGCCAGCTGCATGATAACGCCGTCATGATGCGGCTCGATGGCTTTCTTGTACCGCAGCCAAATGCCGATGGCAAAGAAAACAAAGACCGGGATGGTGGAAATAAATGAATTGAGTACTACATCTAACATAAGAGCTCCGGCGGGTGTTTAACCCGGTAGATGCGGGATGCCGGGGAACCAAGAAAATTCGCCGACTTTCTGCCGGTGGTGCATCAGCAACCCTAAATAAAAACCAAGGAGAACGATTATGACCAAGGTGAACAGAGAGAGCCCCGATGACTCCGAGTGAGTGACTGTGGCCGGCTGCAGGGGAACAGAGTCCCCCGTCTTGAGCTTGCGCAGGGGTGAGGTGATGGCCTTGGAGGCGGTCGGTTCGGTTTTGATCGGCTCCTTGGGAGCATCGGTCAGGGGCTTTGTTGCGGTCGGAGCTGAGGTGATGGGCTCCGTTTTGGACGGCTGCACGGACGCAGCGGCGAGGGGCTCCGTCTTGGTGGGCTCGGCAGGCAGCTCCGGGAGGGGGGCTTCCGCAGGCAAGGGCTGCACGGGAGCATCAGCGAGGGGCTCCGTCTTAGTGGGCTCGGCAGGCAGCTCCGGGAGGGGGGCTTCCGCAGGCAAGGGCTGCACAGGCGCAGCAGCGAGGGGCTCGGTCTCGGTGGGCTCAGCAACGACCTCCTCGGGAAGAAAATCCTCCGGCATCCATTCCTCCTGCTCCTCCATCGGCGCGGTGAGCGGCTCATCCTCAGTAGCTACAGCGGCGGCGTTGCGGTTGCCGGTGTTGCGGGACATCTTGGCGCCGCCGTTCATGGCCTTGCCCACCATAGTCGCCTTGCGCATCCACATGGGGGAGGCAGCTCCGGCAGGGGACTTGGCACCCGCGCCGCGCGCCGGGCGTGCCGATTTTCCCGCAGCCCCTGCGCGAGTGAGGGCACCGGCGGACACCGAAGCACCCATCGCGGGGCGTTTCGCCTGAGAACCTGTTTTGAGCTTTGCCATGTACGCCCTGCAGTATGCCGCATTTTTCCGGAGATGGCAAGCAAAAACGTGCCGACGGCAGGAATATCTGCCCGAATCGTGTCAGGAGAGCTGCTGATAAAGCTCCGAGAAACTTTGCGCCGTGTTAGAAAGAGTGTAAGGGTAGGGGATGGAAGCCGGGGTAGGCGGGGGAGCGGTGCAACAGCGCAGCACCGTCTCCGCAAAAGCCGCTGTATCTCCCGGTGCAACGCGCCCCGCAGGATAAAAGCTGTCTAAATACTCACCGACTGCGCCGGTGGCAAAGCCCACCACGGGACGCCCCAAGGCCAAGGCCTCCAGCACGGCGCGATTGTAGGTCATCGGCTCCTCTGCCAAGCAGAGCGTCACCCGAGAGGATGCCAGAATATCCCGCAGGTCGCTGCGAGCCCCCGGCCACGCGATGTATTCATCCAGATCGGCCTCGGCAAAGTTGCGGCGCAACTGCTCCAGGTAGGCAGGGGGCGCTTGTGTTGTGTCACCTACCAAATAAACGCGCGCAGGGAGTCCGGCCTTGAGCAGAGAGCGCAACACAGGGACCAAATGCTCCGCCCCATAGGCGGGAGCAATGGGGGCGGGCAAGCATAAGCTGACCTCCCCCGGGGCGGGATTTTGTGTGCGCTGCCAGCATAATTGCCAGTTGCGCGAGGGCGTGTAGCCGGGGTGCACCAGCCGCTCATCCACGCCGTATGGGATCACCGAGATAGCTTTTCCCACCGGAAAGACGCCGCACTTCTCCAGACGATTGCGCAGATAGCCGGATATGGTAACAAAGGCACGGCAGCAGCGCAGAGCACGCCGGCCCAAGCAGCCGCCGAGACGGAACCCCGGCAGAGCCGCAACAACGGGGGGACACTGCGCCTCCCGCATACCCAAGCAGGCCAAGCGCACCAGCCAAGCCCCCGCCGGGCTGTAAACCTGCAACACATCCGCTTGGGTGCGACGAATCCCCTCCCGCAGGCGGCGCGCCGCCGCCACGCTCCGCCAAACACCCCGCAGGGTCTCCTGCACACTCACGACACCGGCCTCGCGAAGGGTGCGCACACAGCCATGCGGCGGTGCAAAAAAGAAGTTCGTTGTTCCGGCAGCCTGCAACTTGCAAGCCAAATCCACCGGAAAACGGCGCACGCCGGAAAAATCGGCCGAGGCACACACATGAATAATCCTCATGCCCGGGTCAGCAAACTGCGGTAAAGGTCCGTGTGTCCGTTAATCATGTCCTCCCGCCGATAGGGGGGCGGGATGGGCAGAGCCGGCACGGGTGGGTGACCGTACCACTCCGCCAAGCGGTCGGCCATGGATTGCGGGTCACAGGCAGGCACGCGCCCCTGCGGAAGGAATACAGCCAACTGCTCCCCGACGCCGCCGTGTTCGTAACCTGCCACGGCCCGCCCCAGCGAGAGGGCGTCCAAGGTGGTCTTGCCGAAAGACTCCGGCTGCAGGGTGAGAGAAAGTGTTACATCGCAGGCGCAGAGTACGTCCCGCAGGTCGCGCCGATGGCCCGTCCAAGTGACGCAGTCCTCTAGCCCGGCAGCCGCAAAGCGCGCCTTGAGCTCACGCAACAGGGCCTCCTTGCCCTTTTTGGTCTCGCCCACGATGACCGCGTGCGCCGGGATACCGCGTGCCCGCAAGGCTGTGAGAATGGGGATAAGATGCTCCGCACCCTTGATACGCGTGATGCGCCCCGGCAGGCAGAGCGTGTACTTACCCACCAGCTCCGGGAAATCCCGCCGCCACTGCTCCCACCACGCCTCACTCGGGTGGTAGCCGGGGTAATTCTGCGCCGTATCCACGGAGTTAGGGATGACGACCACCCGCTCCGGCGGCGTCTTGGGGTAATTGCTCAGGATATGCTCCCGCATGCACTGCGACACCGCGATCACACGGTCCCCGCGTGTCATGACCGCCGAATAAAAGTTAACGGAATGGAAGCCGTGGAATGTTGTCACCACCGCAGGTCGGCGGCGTCCGAGCCGCTTGCAGGCCAGCACACCCACCCAAGCCGGTACGCGGGAGTGCAGGTGCAGCACATCCGGCTTCTCCGCGCGGATGAGTTTTACCAATTTTCCCACCAAGAAGAAAGTCCGCAAACTCTTCTTGCCGATGGGCATGGCCACATGGCGCGCCCCCGTTGCCTCAATCATGGGAACCATGGCCCCGCCGGCGGAGACGACAACGCACTCCACCCCCTGCGCCTCCAGACCCTGGCAGAGCTCGAGTACAACCTGCTCCACACCGCCGGAGCTGAGGGAGGGGACAAGGTGCATGATTTTCATGGCAGGAGCGAGGGGAAGTGGGTCAGAATATAATCGGCTGCCCGGTCGGCCTCATTCAGAATGGTCGCGGGCGGCTTGAGAGCATGCGTGTGGCTCCATTCCGTGACGGTAGAGACACCGCCTTCCTCAATGAGCATCTTCAGCCCCCGGTACACCTTGCTGCTGACCGGCTTGCCGCGCCGCATGCGCCGGGGCATCTCCAACACCCCAACGGGCGCGCCGCTGGAGAGTGCCTCATACACCATGGATACGCTGTCCTGAGTCACCCACACCTCCTTGGCTTCTGCCAGATGTTCCGCCACCCAGTTCGGCCCGGTTTCCTCTACCGGCACCACGCGCACGCTGGAGCACTTGGCCTCCACATCCGCCGCAAAATCCTTGGGTGTGCGGCGGCTGGTGGTCAGAATGATGCGGTTACTCGTGTTGCGGATAATGGCATTGAGCTGATTGATAATCGTCTCGCCGTCCCAGTCATATTCCTTACTGGGACCGCCGATCAGCACGAGGGTCTCGCGCTTAGGTACCTCAGGGCAGGGGCGTATGCAGTTGATGGCCCCGACCGTGGCGAAGACGCGCGGATTGCGCTCCCACCGAGCGCGCAGATCGTGCCTCGGCATGATGCAGAGGTCGAAGAAGCAGAGCGGCAGGCTGGGTTTCATGCACACCATGCAAAGGCAACGCAGGTGGCGGGCCAGACTCAGAGCTGCCAGATGCGTGCTGTGCCCGGCGCAGAGAATCAGGTGCGGGCGGGGCAGATTCAGATCCATCCCCTTGTAGAAGAGCTTGTTGAAAAAGGTCTTGCCGGTGATATTGACCTCGTAGCAGGCGTGCTCCAAGTCCGGCTTGAGCTCCCGTCCGCGGCGAATCAAGGCATCGGCCAGTCCTTTCGTCTGAGAAAGGTGCCCTCGCTTTCCGTCACTGATGATATAGATAATCATGTCTCGGCTGTATACGTATCAAATAGGCAGGGTAACGGAGCCGCAGAGTTCCTGCCCCAAGAAGGGAGAATTGAGCGTGCCGCAGGGGAGCGTATCGGGTGTTACGCTGCTGCACGCCGTCGGGTCGAATAACAGCAGGGGCACCCCGCGGGAGAAGCCTTCCTCCTCATCATCCATCTCCTCCGACCGGGCGAGCACGCGCAGCGGGTTCACACAGCAGGCGCGCACCACATCGTCCCAGCTCAACAGACCGGGCTTCACCAGATGCGTGTAGATGGCGGGTAACATGGTATCCAGCATCACCATGCCCTGCGGCGCGGTGATGAAGTCTTGCTTCTTGGCGAAGGGAATGCAGGGGGTGTGGTCGCTCACAATGCAGTCAATCGTACCATCCTTCACGCCCGCGATCAGGGCCTCGCAGTCCGCGCGGTCGCGCAGCGGGGGCAGGGTCTTGAAGGTGGTGTCGTAGTCACCCACGGCCTCGTGAGTAAAGAGCAGGTGGTGCAGGGCCACCTCTGCCGTCACGCGGCAACCGGCAGCCTTAGCGCGGCGGATGATCTCAACCCCACCGGCGGTGCTGACGGTCTGCACATGAAGTTTGGTCCCGGCATCCTGCGCCAGTCGGATGATGGTCTCCAGCCCGATTTCCTCCGCACAGTACGGAGTTCCGTGCAGACCGAGGCGGTAGGAGGTCGTGCCGGGGTGCATGTAGGTGTTGCGGGTAAGCTCCGGCACATCACCGGCCAGTGCGAAGATATAACCGGTAGAGGCGGCGTACTTCATGGCCCGGTGCAGCATCAGCAGGCTGTGCGGCATGCGGCCGGCATCGCTCAGAATGTTGACACCGCGCGCCATGAGGGTATTATACGGAGCCTGCTGCTCCCCCTGCATGCCGATGGAAATGCAGCCGGCGGGCAGCATCTCCGCTGCCGAGCGGTGCAGCACCATGTCGCGGAAACTGTCGAGCTTGTCCGAGTTATCAAAGCAGAAGCCCGGGGTAGGCATCACCAGCATGCCCCACACGCCGCCTTGCTGGGCGGCTTGCCCCGTGCGCATCACGGACTCTCGCTTGCTGCACCCCGCAATCTCGACCTTGGCATGCAGATCGAAGAGGGACGGCATCAGCAGCTTTCCTGCGGCATCGATGTGCCGCGCGCCGTTCGGAACGCTCATCTCCCCCGCAGTCGTGCAGCGAATCGGCTCGCGCAGTTTGATCCCCGGCCACGGCGAGTCCCCGCACCCGGAGGCACCGCCGCCCAGGCAGACATCCCGTCGGCTGCCATCCGTCAATGTTACGTTGGTAAGATAAGTCTTATTCATGGTTTTGCGTTTGGGGGGTAAGATGATACAAGATACTCATGCGTGCGGCAATGCCGTTCTCCACCTGATTGCAGACCAAGCAGTTGCGGTAATCCATGGCCGCATCACAGATCTCCACGCCTCGGTTCACGGGCCCGGGGTGCATGATGGCGGCATCACAGTCATCAATGATCTTCAAGCGTTCCTCGGTCACACCGAAAGCCCGGTGGTAGTCCGCTGCGGGGAAGAAGGGGCTGTCGATGCGTTCGTTCTGCACGCGCAACAGGTAAATGACATGCGGCTTCCAGGCGAATACCTCGTCCCAATCCCGGAAGACCGGAATGCCGCAATGCGCTGTAGGCGGCACCAGGGAGCCCGGGCCCATGTAGGCCACCTCCGCCCCCAATCGCTGCAAGATACAGCAGGTGGAGCGCGCCACGCGGCTGTGCAGAATATCACCGATGATCACCACGCGCCGCCCCGCAACGCTGCCGAATTTCTCGCGGATGGTGAAAGCATCCAGAAAAGCCTGGCTGGGGTGGGCATGTGCACCGTCGCCGGCGTTGATGACCGCTGCCTTGCAGTGCCGTGCGATTACCGCCGGAATGCCGCTGTTTTTGTGGCGCACGATGATGTAGTCCATCTTCATGCTCATCAGCGTGTCAATCGTGTCGTGTACGCTCTCGCCTTTCACCACGGAGGAGGTGCCAACGGTGAAGGTTGTCACATCGGCGGAGAGTCGGTGGGCTGCCACCTCGAACGAGGAGCGTGTGCGCGTGCTCGGTTCATAAAAAAGCGTCAACACGGACTTGCCCTTCAGCGCGGGGACCTTCTTCACGCTCTTGGTGAAGATGTCCTTCATCGCCTTCGCGCTGTCCAGGATGGTGTGGATGTCCTCGTCGCTCAGAGAGCCGATGGTCAGTAAATCTTTTCTCGGTTTCATGGAAAAAAGGGAAGGGGGTTAGTATTCTATATCATCATATCCGTCTATCTCCTGCAGATGCACGGTTACCTCGCGCTCCATGGGGGTCGGGTAGACTGTGTAGTCCGGCTGAATCGGCAACTGGCGGCCGCAGCGGTCCACCAAGCAATGCAGCTCCACGGATGCGGGACGCCCATATTCGAAGAGCGCGTTCAGTGCCGCCCGCACCGTGCGCCCTGTGTGGATGACGTCATCAATCAAAATCACCTTCAGCCCATCCGTGGAGAAGGGTAGGTAAGAGGAGTGCAGGGGCATCTTGTTTGCCTGCAAATCCCAGTCATCCCGGTACAGTGAGATGTCCAGCGCACCGCAGTGCACGCTGATGCCCGCCTGCTGCAGTTTCTCCGCCAAGCGCCGTGCCAGCACATCCCCGTGGCGGATGAGCCCGACGAGGGCCAAACTCTCCCCCGGGAGCACCCCGGCGCGGATGTGCTCCGCCCAAGCGTTCAGCTTGTTGTTCAGGTCTTCGCTGCCGATGTTGCTCATGGTAGGGGTGTGAGGTGATGGGTGAAAAAGCTACTCGGCCAAGCGAATGATGCGGTGGGCGGCCATGGCGGCATTCAGCGGGGTCTTCTTGTGCAGTCCCACCGTGGTGGCAGGCACTCCGCCCGGCAGCTGGCTGATGGCCAGCAGGGCATCCACCCCGTTCAGCGGCCCGCAGGGAACCGGCACGCCGATGACCGGCAGCTCCGTGTTCATGACCACCACCCCGGGCAGCGCCGCAGAGAGCCCCGCTACGCACAGCAGAACGGCCTTCGTACCGTTCGCATCCAGCCCCTTGAGGTACTCCAACAGGGCCGGCAAATCCCGATGCGCGGAATACACGACCTCCTCATGTTCCACACCATGCTCCGCAAAGTACACCCGCGCCGGCTCCATGAAGGGCAGGTCGCTCTTGCTCCCATAAATCGTAATAACTTTCATGCCGCTCGGCATTATACCACCTCGCCCCCGCCTTTGGCAAGCACAAACCACACCCCGTATGCAAGTTTTACCTCCCCCCACCCGCGAAAGGGGAAAATGAGGGAGCCTGTCACCCCTCAGCCCTGCAGAAGGGCGCGGGCGTGGGCGGCGGCGGCGGGGCCGTTGGTGCCGAGCATGCGCATGAGCTCGGCGATGCGGTCGTCGTCGCGCACCTCGCGGAGGCGGGAGACGGTGCGGCCGTGCTCGGTGTGTTTGGCGATGAGGTAATGGTGGTCTGCCAGGGCGGCCACTTGGGGGAAGTGGGTGATGGCGATGACCTGGTGGTCGCGGCCCAGTTCGCGCATCTTCATGCCGACGGCGCGGGCGATTTCGCCGCCCACGTTAGCGTCTATTTCATCGAAGACGAGTAGGGGGGTGTCATCCTGTTTGGCGAGGGCACTCTTGAGGGCCAGCATGACGCGCGCGAGCTCGCCGGAGGAAGCGATGAGGCGCAGGGGCTTGAGCGGCTCGCCGGGGTTCGGGCCGAAGAGAAAATCGATGCCCTCGGCACCGTGCGGACCGGGGGACTCCACCGCCTGCAGGTTTACGGAGAAGAGGGACCGGCGGAACCCGAGTTGCGCTGCGTGCTCCAGGAAGGCCCGCTCCAAGCGCGGGGCGGCCTTTTTGCGGGCGGCAGTGAGAGCCGCAGCCGAGCGGAGCAGGGCGGCACGGCAGCGTTCCTCCTCCTCAGCCAAGGCAGCCAGACGATCCTCGCGGTTATCCACCTCGGCAAGCTTCTCCCGGCAGGTCTCAAGATGCGCCGAGATAGCCTCCCAATCCGCGCCGTACTTGCGCTTGAGCGTATCCAACAACGAGATTCGCTCCTCCAACGCGGCCAAAGCGGCGGGATCCGCACACAGATTATCGAGATAATCGCGCAGTTTGTCGTCCAGGTCCTCCAGCTCCTCCACCATGGACTCGATAGGCGTTATCCAAGCCGCAGCCGAGGCATCCAGCCGCTCCAAGTCCCGCCCGTTGCGCACCAAGCGGCGCAGTTGGGTGAGCAGGCCCTCTTCATCCCCCTCCACCAGCTGCAGCATGGGCAGGGCCGTGTCCCGCAGCCGCGAGGAGTTGCGCGCGCGCTGCCAGCGTTCCTCCAGCCCTGCGATTTCTTCCTTCGTGAACCCGGCACTCTCGATTTCCTCCACCTGGTGACGCAGAAAATCCAGTTCACGCTCCGTTGCCATCTCACTCTCCAGCAGCTCGCGGTGGGCGCGGCGGGCTTCGGTCCAGGCCTGATAGGCCTCCGTATAGGCGCGGAGCAGGGGGGCATCCTCCGCATAAGCATCCAACAAATCGAGCTGACGCTCCGGGGCGGTCAGGGAGCGATGCGCCTCCGGGTGGTGCATATCCACCAAGCCGGAGCCGATACGGCGCAACAGATTGAGGGTAACGGGGGTACTGTTGATGAACTGCCTGTTACCCGTAGCCGTGATAACACGGCGGATGATAAGCGTCCCCTCCTCACAGGGCGGCACGCCCGCCTCCTCCAGCCACGCATTGACAGCAGCGGGGTGGGGCAGATGAAACATGGCCGACACACAGCACTGCGTCTCCCCACTGCGGATGAGCCCTTTATCCGCGCGCTCGCCGAGCACCAAGGCAATGCCGCCCATGATAACCGACTTACCGGCACCGGTCTCGCCGGTGATGCCCAAGAAACCCGCGCAGGGCTCCCAAACCAGTTCATCCACCAACGCCAGGTTTTGAATTTTGAGAAGTGCCAGCATATCTTTAGCCTTGCTTTGTGCCGCTATTATGGCATAATATCCGCCGGATTGGAAACCAAAATTCAGGCATGGAGATAATTTTCTTGGGATGCGGCACCTCCGTCGGAGTGCCGATGATAGGCTGCGACTGCCCCGTTTGCACCTCAAACAACCCGAAAAATCGGCGCACGAGAGCCTCCGTGGCGGTGCGCAGCGGCGAGACAACCCTGTTGGTGGACAGCGGACCGGACCTGCACTGGCAGGCCCTGCGCGAGAATCTGCGGCGGCTGGATGCCGTGCTCTATACGCACGAGCATTTGGACCACGTGGCGGGCTTCGATGAACTGCGCGCTTTTTGTTGGAGGAGGGAGGACCCACTACCCCTGTATGCGGGGAGCGGATGCCTGCACCAACTGCGCACCATGTATGCCTGGGCCTTCTGCAATCAGTACCACGGTTATGTGCGCCCGGAAGCGCATGAACACGGCAACACCCCCTTCTGCGTGGGCGACATCGAGGTGACACCCGTGCCCGTGCAGCACGGCACGGTAGAGACCTGCGGCTATGTATTCCGCAGCGGCGGGGCGTCCTTCGGCTATGTGCCGGATGTCAAGGAGATACCCGAGACCTCCCGTGCCTTGCTGAGGGGCTTGGATGCCTTGGCCATGGATGGACTGAACTTCGACAAGGAGCACCGCTCGCATATGAGCGTGCAGCAGAGCGCGGAGGAGATGCAAGCCTTGGGTGCCGGTCTGGGAGTCGTGACACACACCAGCCATAGCATCGAGTATGAGTCTGTTACCGGCAGCCTGCCACCGGGTGTTATCCTTGCCTATGACGGCCTGCGGCTCAAGCTGTAATCAGCGGCCGCGCACGATCTGCCGCAGCCGCCACGCCGAGATGAGCACGGGGACCAGCCCCATAATCAGCAGGTAGATGGCATCCCGCCAGATGGTCGACACAGACCCCTCATCTGTCTCCTGATCGATGCTGCCGAACAGCGGCGCTTGGCGCGGGGCAAGGAAGAAACCTCGGTGCTCCGTAAGGCGGGCGTCCTTGCGGGCCGTCTTCACGCCTTCCTGCATGGTGACCAAATCCTTGTTCGAGAAGAAGAACTCCAGCGGACGCGCGTTCGGGTCCTCCTCCCGCGCCTCCAGCTCACGCGTCAGGTCGGCCACCATGCGCTCATCCTCGGTAAGCACGGCTTTGCGGACGCGCCGCAGAACGGAGCGTGCCTCGTCCGCGCGGGTAGCAGAACCGTTGAGGAGCAGGGCCGTTCGCTGAATAAAGCGGATGCGCTCCCCATCGTTACAGTCCTTCAGCTCATCGCGGCGGTTGTTAATGCGTGTATTCTCCAAGTCCCAGCGGTTCTCGGTGGTCTGCACCACGAAAAGCATTTCGAAGGCATAGCGCAGCGGGCAGAATTCCGCGATGAGCGGCACGGGTTTTGTCTTGATATCGTGCGTTGTCTCATCTTGGTAAGCCACGCGGTGGCGCAGGTTGGTGAAGGCGTGCTCGATGAAGCCGGGCACCAGCTCCTCCGGCACCTTGGGGCTGAATTCGTTCATCTCGTGGAACTGCACCAAGGCACCTGCCAGCAGGATTTGCGGCACCAGCAGCAGCGGTACGATATTCATTGCCGTGCGCGAGGAGGTCACGAGCGCGGACACCATCAGGGAGAGTGAAATGCCTACAAAAGCCGTCAGCGTCATGACCAGCATGTGCGGCCAAAACATATACTCCAGCTCCAGAATCCAATGACCGACCAGCAGATACAGCCCGCATTGCACCGCCGCAATCAGGGTGAGTACCAGCACCTTAGCGAGAAGATAACCGGAGATGAAGAGCTTGTAATTACTCTCGCGCCGCAGCAGCGGACGATCCCGCAGAATCTCACAGGCGGCATCCGTCAGGCCGAAGAACATGGCCAGCACCAGAGAGAGGAAGAGGAACTCCGTGATGTGCAGGGACTTATAGAACGTGTAGGGGGTATCCGAGGCCGCGCGAAGAGTGCCTGCTATCAACAGAGCGAGCACGGGGCCCTCCAGCAGCATGGCGTATAAGCCCAAGCGCCCCCGCACACGGGAAAGGAAGGTGCGGCTGATCCACAGCCGGAAGAGCCGCCAGAGCTCTGCCGGGGTACGGCGCGGCAACTGCGGGATGGGTTTGTTCCGCAGCTCCTCCGGAAGAGGTGGTGTCTCCTCCGAGGGGCGACTGCCGAAGGCGTATCGTTCGAAACGAGTCTGCCACAGCATGGGGTTGGCATTCCGGGATACCTTGCGGAAGGGGGACTCCAGCACCTCAAACACATAATCGGCACCACCTGCTGCCTCCACCGCAGGCGGAATGTTCAGGTTCATCTCCTCGGCAGCCTTGCGGAAGTAGGCCTGCAGCTCCTCCGGCGTGCCCCAAAAGGCCATCTTGCCGTGAGCGTCCAGCAGCATCACTTTTTTGAAGCGTGACAGGATGGAGGCAGCGGGGCGGTGCAGGGTGCAGATGAGGATGCGCCCATTCGCCATGTCGCTCAGGGTATCAATCACTCGTTCCGCATCACCGGAAGCCAAGCCGCTGATGGGTTCGTCAATCAGGAACACCTCTGCCGTACCTGTCAGGTCAAGCCCCAGGTTCAGGCGCGTGCGCTCGCCGTCGGAGATGGTGCGCTCCCCCCTGCGGCCAACGTGGCGGCCCGCCAAGTGAGAAATACCGACGTAGTTGAGCACCGCCAGCACCCGCCGCATGCGGTCCGTATGCCCCAGGAAGGGACGCCGAGCCACAGAAGCCTGGTAAACATGCTCGCCGACCGTCATGGCCTCGTCCAAAATATCCTCGCGGGGGATGAAGGCAATGTGGCGGCGCAGATTTTCGTTGTCGGGAGTGAGTCGTTCACTGTTATAGAAGACAGCGCCGAAGGACGGCGAAAGGTGGCCTGCCAGAATATTCAACAGGGTGCTTTTACCGGAGCCGCTGGGGCCGAGGATACATGCCATCTCACCGCGCTTCAGCTCGAAATCAATGTTATCCACCACGCGTCCCGCACGCACGAAGTCACGGGTGAGACCGCGCACCCGCAGGGTGGTGATGGCACCGGACTCCTCATCCAGCACACCGGCGGAGAAACGGCAGCGCAGGTGCTGCACGGCACTCAGCGAGATGAGGTTACCGTCCTGCAGCGGAGTTTCACCGCGCACGGGCACGCCCTCCACCATCAGGGAGCTGCTGTCACCCTCCACGGGTCGCAGGGTTCCCGCGTTAGAGCTGCGACTGAAGCTCACCTCGAATACCACACCGGGTGCCAACCCCGGCGCCAGCATGAGAACACCGGCTCTGTTGACAGAAGGAAGATTGGTAACGGTGATTTTTCGTATCTTGGGATCCAGCTGGAAGGACTTCTCCCGCTCAGAGCCTGCATACAAGTCCGCAATCTCGTACGGGCCCTCGCCGTGCACGGTAAAAGGCGTGTAGTAGGAGATAACGCAGGTTTGCCCCGGCAGCAGCAGCGTGCCCTCGATACGCAGGTTGACCTCGCGACGCAGCAGCTCCATCTCCACATCCAGCCCGCGCCGAACGCGTGCAATGCTGTTGCGGGTGCGCCGCGATGTTACGTACAGGCCGTCGTGCCCCTCATTCAGGTAGTTCACCACGCGCAGACCGGAGGAGCGTGACTGCAACAGAAAACAGATATTCTCGTAGGTAAGCAGACCGCTGTTCAGCTCAATGCCCTGTGAGGCAGTCAGGGGAATCAAGTCACCCTGCAACAAACGCACCCCGCGCGCCGTGAGCGGATATTTGGAGTCGTTCACCACGATCACGAAGTTCACGCAGCGCAGGACGCGGAAATTGAAGTCGGCATCCTGCGGCGAAAGGGTGACACGGAACTCTTTTTTTCCGCCGTTAAAGGCCACGCATTCGATGGGGCTCGGCGCGTCCTTGCCCGGGGTGTTCACCAGCGAGGTGATGATACCCGCCGTGCCGGGGAGGTTAAGGCCATAGCATACCTCCTCAAAGAGATTCGGCGTAGAGAGGCGTCCGCCCACGCGGCTGAGCAGGGCAAAAATCTCCAAAGCGAGCGAGATACGCTCCGGCTCCGTGCGGCGGATGGTCGCCAGCGGGATCTTGGCTTTGGCGGTTGCGGGGGAGTCGAGGGCCTGCTGGAAGTGCTCCCGCAGCCAAACGTGCTCCACATTCGGGAAGTCCGAGCGCAGAATATCCATGGCTGCCTCCGCCACATCGTCCGAGGAGGAGGCCCCGGAGCGCCGGATAATTTCCGCAAACAGGTTGATAATCACGTCCGCATGCCCGCGCCGGGTCTCGGGGCGCGGGGTGAGTTGCTTGGGGGCCTTGGCAAAGAGCTCGGCAAGCGTCAGCCGCCAGCGCAGGATGCGGTGCTGGACGGAGCGGAGTCGGACACGAAAAAAAGTGGTCAGTCTGCGGAACATGGTGGTTCAGGTAACAGATTTACCGGCCCCGGGGCAACGCTGTTCCCAGCCGGGGAAGTTCCATTTGAGCGGGAAATCCCGGCACTGGCGGGGCTTGACGGGTTGGATGAAGCAGCCGTCCGGGCGCAGCATGATGCACGCCCCGTCCGGGGCATCGATGAGCGAGAGGCCCCGGCGGTTGCGCTGCAGGCGGCAGTAGCGTTCGATGAAGTCCGGCTCTGCTAACCCAAGGTAGTCGGCAATCGCGCTTATATCCTCATCCGTCAGGCAGACATCGCCCTCCCAGCGGCAGCAGGCCCCGCAGCGTTGGCAGCTGTGTACAATGGGCTCAGCCATGGCGGATCTCCCATGGTTTGCGCTTGGCGGGCACAATGTGCGGCGGGCGCACATAGATGGGCTCCGCAGGTTTGGCCGCCAAGGCCTCCTGTTGCTCGACGGGGAGGGCCAACCAAGCCCGCACCAAGGCTTCCGCCGTGGGAATGAGCCCCGCCTGCTGCACGCTGATACCGGCCGCTGCCAGGGTCTCTGCCTGCTCCACGGAAGCCACGGGGGGTGGCAGGGCTCGCACCTGCTCCGCGCTGAGCACCTCGATGCACCCATCGGGGCGGCGCACGGTCCAGCCGTTGCGGCGAGCATCGGAGATGATGCTCAGCCCGGGGGCGGCGAAAGGCTCCCAGGAACCGAAAGCCACCACCCGCCCGCCGCGCACGGTGGAAACACCCACCGCCGCTGCCAGTGCCACGCGCACTCCACCGTAACTGCCGGGGCCGGAGCCCACCAACACGGTGTGCAGCTCTGCCGCTTCCGGGTAGGCCAAGGCTTTCTCCAACGCAGGAAAGAGGTAGGCATCGTGGTTGCGCTCCGCCTCCCAGGACGCGCTGAAAACGGTTTCTCCGTCCCGGGAGAGGCAGAGGGAGGCATGCGGTTGCGAGGTTTCGAGGGCCAGGATATTCATGACATAACGAGTTGAGCGGTCGTCCACTTGCCCCGGCTTTTCACCTGCAGGCAGCGCAGTCCTGCCTGCTCCGCCGCAGCCAGCGTCTCTTCCGCTTGGGTGTTCAGGATGCCGGATATAATCAGAACTCCGTCCGGCTTCATGGCGGCCTTGAGCTTGGGGAAGGCGCGCTGCAGCACGGTGGAGAACAGATTGGCCAGCACCAAGTCCGCTGCGTCTTCCGGCAGGGGTGTCCATTCAAAGACATCCGCGCGGAAGAGAGTGAGCCCCGGGGCACCGCCGTTGCGCGCCACGTTGCGCTGCGCGATCTCCACCGCCGTGGGGTCGAAGTCGAAGGCCAACGCCCGCTGCGCGCCCAGCCGCATGCCTGCCAAGGCCAACACGCCCGTTCCGCAGCCAATATCCGCGAGTGTCCAAGGCTCGCGGCGGTGCCTCACCCAGTCGCACATCATCCGCAGGCAGGTGGCCGTGGTGGCGTGGTTCCCCGTGCCGAAGGCCATCTCGGCGGGGAAGCTGAGCACTTCCCGCCCGGGGTAGGCAGCGCGCAGGGCTGCCAAGGTTTCCGGGTCGTCACCGGTAGACAGAATCAGGCGGTCGCGGATATGCAGCGGCGGCGTGTTGGCCGGGGCCGTTGCCGCTACCCAATCCTTCTCCTCCACAGCCTCCGTACGCCCGCCGTAGCAGGCCTTCAGCAACAGGGCCTCTTGCTCGGTTTCCGTGTAGACCAGCAGGCTGATTCTGTCTGCCCGGGTGCCGCCGGTTTCCAGCACAAAGCCGGGCAGGGGGGAGAGGCGCTCCTGCCACTCCCCCTCACTCTCGGCGGGCACATGTTTAGACCAAAGCCACATGGCGCATCAACCGGGTTATTTCCTACCGCGTTTGCCGCGGCTCTTCTTGCCGCCCTTGGTTGCGGGCTTGGCGGGTGCCGCCGTTTCAGCGGGGAAAAGGTTGATCTCCGCCACGCTCTGCCCGTTGCCCTCCAAGGCGCGGGTGCCGGTAAAGCGCACATAGCGGGCCTTGCTCGGTGCATCGAAGTCCACCTTCAGTTCAATCGGGTTGGCGCGGAGGTTGGAGAACTCGCCCTCGGCCACCTTCTTCCAGCTCTTGTTATCCACGCTGACCTCGAAGGTGTAGCGGTCCGTCATGTTCTGCACCTTGCCGTCCTGGCGCGGCAGGTAGGAGAAGGCCCCGAGCGTCTGCGTCTCGCCCAAGTCGATCACCACGGTGGGGGTGTCGCCGGACTCCCAGTGCGTCTTGGGGTCGTCATCGAAGGCAGCCTTGTCCTTGCCGCTCCACTTCACCTTGCAGAGGCCGAAGTCCGCCTCTGCCACGGGGCCCAAGCTGCCGTCGCTCGGGTCATAGTAAGCAGCCTTCACCGTACCTGCCTTGGGCATCTTGGCACCCTCGGAGAAGGTGCTGCTCTTGGCGGTGGGCATGCTGCCGTCCGTGGTGTAGACGACCTTGTAATTCTCTGCGGAGGAAATGTTGAGCACATCGCCCTTGCGGGTGATGGTCGGCGTGGGCATCTGTTTAGGCATCTTGAGCAGAGAGAACTCGCTGATGCAGGGGCAGGCGCGGGATTCCGTGATGCGCAGGCGCACCTTGCCGGCCTTCACGGGTTCGCGCAGCTTCCACATCACCTGGTTGCCCACGCTCTGGCCGTTCGGGATGATGGTCCGCCACTGTCCGTTTTCCTCCACGTCTACCTCGAACTTCTTGACGCGTTGACCGAGGCGGATCTGCTCGCGCACGCGCACCACATCGAAGGTGGCAGGCTCCTTGAGGGTCATGACCAGCTCGCCCGTGGTCGTGCCGTCATTCGGGCACCAGTAGGACTCGATGTCGCCGTCCGTCACTTTGTCCGCGCCGAATTTCTTGTCGTTACCGCGCACTTGGTCAGCCTTGGCGGCGGCGTTCAGGGCGTAGTCCGTGGCCAACAGGCGGCGGCGGTTCTCACCGAAAGTCAACAGGGACTTCACGTCCGCCGGGTCCAGCTGCCCATCGCGGTTCGGGGCCACATTCAGAATGAGATTCGCGCCGCGTCCCACGCTGTCCAGATAGACCTGCATGAGCACATCCGGCGACTTGACACGCGAGCCCTGCCCGGGATGCCAGAACCAGCCGGCATGGTTGATGGGGGTGTCGCCCTCCAGGGACATCCATTTCGCGCCCTCGGTCTTGTTCATATCCGTGTTCCAGCAGGGGTACTTCACATGCCCCTTCTCGGAGCCGCCCCAGGTCACATCCCCGTGGCCGCCTGCGCCCCAGATGATGCAGTCCGGCTGCAGGCCGCGAATGATTTCCACCACTTTCTTGAAGTTGTAGTAGGTATCCGCCTTGCCGATGTTGCGCTTCTCGCGGGCACCGCCGTAGAAGCCATCGCCGCCGTTCGCGCCGTCAAACCAAATCTCGAACACGGGGCCGTAGTTGGTCAGCAGCTCGGTTATCTGTTTGTAGTACACATCCAGGTAGCCGGGGCGACCGTATTCTGCGGCGTTGCGGTCCCAGGGGGAGAGGTAGGTACCGAACTTGATGCCGTGCTTCTTGCAGGCGTCCGCAAAGCAGCGCACCACATCGCCCTTGCCGTCCTTCCAGGCAGCCTTGGTGATGTTATGCTCGGTGGACTTGGTAGGCCAGGCGCAGAAGCCGTCGTGGTGCTTGGCCGTGTAGATCATGCCCTTCATCCCCGCCTTCTTGAAGGTGGACACAATGGCGTTGGCATCGAAGTTTTTGGGGTTGAACTGCTTGGGGTTCTCATCGCCGTAGCCCCACTCGCGGTTGGTGTAGGTGTTAAGACCGAAGTGGACGAAAGCGTACCACTCCATGCGCAGCCAGTCCACCTGCTGCTTGGTGGGCACGGCCCCGCAGGGAGCGGGCGGCTCGGCGGCGTTGGTGAGACTCGGCAGGAAGGCGAAGCCCGGCAGGGCGGCCAATGTCGTGAGAATTGCGTTTCTTGTGCTCATGTTATGTGTTTTTTTTGGGGGGGGAAAATTAAAGTCCTTCCAGCGGCGTGGCACCCAGGCTCTGCGCATCCTCATAGGAGAGGACGAACAGCTCCCCGGTTTCCCGCAGACGGCCGTAGAAGATACTGCGCGGGTTTTCGGGTTCGGCAGGGGCTATCTCCAGGGTGATCGTCTTGGCATAGGTGCGCCGTTGCTCGCTGATGAGTTTGCGGAATTCGGCATCGGCTGCGTCATTGCCGCTCAGCATGTCTTCCACGGGTTTGGTCACTTCGCCTTCACCGGTCACTTCATTCGCTTCCGTGGGGGTGTCAATCACGCTGTCGGTATCAGAGAAGTCGGTGAGCTCCAGGTCGACCTTCACAGTAAAGGCGGGCGTCCGCAGAGCCTCGAGCGCATCGGGGTCTTCGGGGGCTACCCAAGACTTCACCTTCATCTTCTGCAGGTGGCGCACATAGTAGTTAGCCAAGTTCGGGTTGATGTTCGGTGTCACGTCGCGGTCTCCCAGTTTGCCGCTCCAGCTCTCGATCTGATAATCGTAGTCCAGGCTCAGGGGAGCACGCCGGAAGCCGAGGGTCAGGTGGCGCAGGGCGGATCCGGGGAAATGGAAGAGGTTGCGTTGTTTCCACACAAGCGGTTCAACGGAGCAGAGCTTGGTGAAGCGGGTGCTGAGGCGGTAGATGCTGCGTCCGCCGTCCGCGCAGGCCAGCCAGCGCGCCTTGCCTTCTACGGGGTCGCGGTAGCGTTTCAGGTAGTAGACGAGCGGAGAGCGGTCTTTGATAATGGGTAGATCCCGGCCGAAGAGCGAGGCGCGGACGGGGCAGCCCTTGGGGAGGAGCTGGATCACATAGTCCGGCCGGTTCAGCCCATATCGGTTCACCAGCTCCTGCATCTCCTCCGGCGTGCGGGCATCGGCTTCCACGCCGTCCACGGGTATGTCACGCATGCCTTTCAGGAATCGGGTCACCACATCGGCCTCCGCCGTGGCAAAGGGAGCGCGGTTGGCGGAGTACTTCCACACGTCCGCCACCTCGCCCTCGCGGGAACCGGGGATGCAGAGCAGTGCCACGCTGTCACCGCCGCGTCGGGAGCGCAGGTAAATGCGTTCCACGTCGGCCAAGGGCAGGGTGGTCAGCTCCATGGAGCGCAGTTTGTCGGTGCTGAGGGGTATCTCGCTCACATACTGCACGGCATCCAGGGATTGCAGGTGAGCCAGGGATTTTGCGGGCAGTACGGGGGCGTGCAACACGGAGCGCACCAGCGGGGAGTAGCTGCCTTGGCGGTCCGCCAGTCGTTCCGCAGCCAGGGTAAACACCACGGGGCGTCCGCTGACGGTGGCGTAGCACAGTTGGCGGTCTTCTCCGGGCGCGGTGAAGGGGGGATAGATGCAGATTTCCACCTTCTCTTGGGAGGGGGCTAAGGTCTGCACCGTGAGTTTATAGACGGGTTTCTCCGGCAGGGTGATGCCGGTGCGGTCCTCGGTCTTCAGGCCCGTAAGCTTCACCAGGGCCGCGGTAAGGGCCTGCACGCGGTCATGGTTCACTTCCAGGGGCAGGGGGGCGGTGATGCGCCAGTGCGCGGTCAGCTCTTGCTTGCCGTCTTCCTTCGTGCGGAAGGACAGCTCGCGTTCCAGCTCAGTGCGGGTGCCGTTGGCTGTTTCAATGCTGATGCCGGAGATCATCTCCTCCGGGGAGAGGGTCACGTTGCGTCCGTCCGGGCTCGGCACAACGATGCTGTCCGGCAGGCAGAGGAGGTGCGGTTCGCGCAGGGCATAGAGACCGTTCTTAAAGAGCGGGAGGATGTTGCCGGAGACAACGTGCACGCGTTTGTCACGCCCGTAGAAGTCCGTGCGCAGGTAGGTGGTGGGGTGCAGGGTTTCACCGTCCCCGCCGTCCTCCAGCCAGGGGGAGGTGCTGCCGAGGGTGTAGCGCGCCACCGTGGAGTCGCCGTCGGGGGTGGAGACCTTGAGGGTGATGGCGTGCGGGGAGGACTCCACGCCGAACTCGCGCAGGCTGCCGCGGGTGTGGCGGTTCATGGGCACGGTGTCCACCAGCTTGGCCTGCTCGGTGAATTGCAGGATGCTCTCTGCGGCGTGGCGCGACATGCGGTCGCGGAAGGGCTGGACGATCCACCAGCTTCCATCCGCTTCCCGGGCGCATTCGATGTAGTCGTTCAGATCGCTGATGCGCATCCAGTTCACCTTAGGCAGGGTGGCCATGTTCTCCTTGGTGAAGAGGGGCATGCCGGGGCGGAAGTGATACCAGCCCGTCAGGCGCGCCAGGTTACCGTCCACCGCCAGAAAGGCAGAGGCGGTCACCGCTGCGGCTGCGGTAACGGAAAGCAGGATGGTGGTGTAGAGGGTCCTCATAGGCTCCGATCAGTGGCGGCGCGTGTTCCAGATGACGAGCGCAATGAGCAACGCGAGCAGGGGCATGATCCACAGGGTGATGTGCTCCAGCGCGCTCTGCGTGTGGCGGTTCAGGTCGATTTTCGTGGTCAGGTCCACCTTGGCACTCTTCCCGGCGTACTCGGGGCGGTTGCTCATCCAGGCGAAGACGGAGGACAGGTAGTCCCGCTGCTCGCTGCGGATGTTATCCTTCTCGAGGGTGGAGATGTTGCCGAGCACCACGAGGGTGTTCAGGTTGTTCGGGTCTTTCGCGTTGCCTCGCGTCACGGCGGCTTCGATGCACAGGGGGCCTTCATGGTCCTCGCGTTTGTCAAAGACGGGTTTCAGGTCCGCGCGGGTCTCGCCGTAGTATTCCGCCGTGGTCTTGATGAGCGGGTAGAGGGTCAGGTGGCGCAGGTTGGCTAGGTTCTCGTCCCAGTGCTCCAGGCGCAGGGACATGCATTCGCCCTCAACGTGGGTGGTGGTGTTCCAGAAGACCCTCGTGCATTGCAGGCCCTTGGGGAAGACGGCGGAGATGTCGTAGTAGGCGCGGGAGCGGTCGCGCAGCAGCACGCGGTCGCGGTTCGGGTGTATCCCTTGCTCACGCAGGAAACGGTAGAAGAGCGGCAGGTCCGTGTGCGCGGGGTCGAGTGCCACGAAGATGGATTTGCGGCCGCTGCGTTCCCAGAATTCGCGCAGGACGTTCACCTCGGCTTCGGTAAAGTCCACCTGCGGGCCGATGACAATCACGCCTTCGGCGTCCTCCGGCAGGCTGTCTACGTCCGCTATGTTCGCCCAGGTCAGCTGAATGTTCAGGGAGTTGGTGATGTTGCCGATGGTCTCCAGCAGGTCGGGGTTGTCGCGGGAGATGCCGCCTTTGCCGTCCACCACATACATGCGGCGCAGGTCACCTTCCACGGCTTCGGTCAGCGCGCCGCAGACGACATCATCCATCATCAGCGCCACGGGGCGGCGGATTTCTTCGCCGCGCACCTTGTCGAGCACGCTCTCGTAGCGCACAAAGGAGGTGCCGGGGCGGATGCGGACGTGCTTGCGTTCGTTGTTGCTCTGTTCCTTTTCAAAGGTATTCAGGGCCACATTCGGGTTCTTTCGGGCATCCACCACGCAGAGGTTCTGGTTAAAGTCTACGTTGTAGATGCGGGAGATCTCGCGGGCGCGGTTGGGCTCGCGGATGGGGTCGAAGCACTCGACCTTCACCTTGCCGAGGGAGAAGCGTTCGTAGTCCTCCAACAAATGGCGCATGCGCGAGTAGCCGGGGGTGGAGCGCTTGAAGGCGAAGATGATGGTGATGGGGGTATCGCGTTCCTGCACGCGCCTGCTGGTCAGCACGTTCACCGTGCGCTGGGAGATGGTGTAGCGCTCATCGTTGGAGAGGTCGCGACGGCCGTACTCGCGGCAGCCGATGAAGTTCAGCGCAATGACGATAACGATCAACAGGGCCAAGTGCACCCAGGGCATGATGTGCCCGGAGGGTCGGCGTGCATCGGGGTGCCCGGTGTATTCTTTTTTGCTCATACGGAAAAGTGGGGTAGGGGGGTTAACTGTTCCAGCGGCGGTAGTCAACCACCAGTTTGGTGAGGTATAGCATCAGCACGGCCAGCGTGCCGTACAGCACAAGGGGGCGCGTGTCCAGCAGGCCTTGGCTGAAGGAGTTGATCTGCTCCGTGCAGGAGATGTAGTGGAAGACCGGCGCAGCGGGGAATTCGCCCCACAGCTCGGTCACGCGGCCCATGAAGTAGTAGGAAATCATCAGGCAGGTACAGAAAATACCCGCGATGATCTGGCTGCGTGTCAGGGCGGAGCAGAACATGCCCAGCGCAATGAAGAACATGCCCAGCAGCGTCAGGATGCAGTAGGGGCCTATCCAATCCGCCAGATGATATTCGATCCTGCCCACGGCTTCCACGTTCATGCCCGTGCCCAGGGTTTCGATGCCGTAGCGGATGTGCGTGTAGGTGTTGGCAATGTCGCTCATCTTGGGGTAGAGCAGCATCGGGGCCCACAGCACCAAGTAGAAGGTGAAGCAGGCCAGATACTTGCTGAGCACCACCTGGGTGGTCGTTACGGGCGCGGTCAGCAGGCCTTCCATCGTGCCCATGCGTTCTTCCTCCGCAAAGGTGCGCATCGTGATGAGGGGGAAGATGAAGATGAAGTAGAACCAGAAGTTGATGTTATTCAACATGTGGTACATCACACCCTCGCTCGTGGGGCTGCTCATGGCTTTGATGGCCGTTTGCAGCCAGAAGCCTTCCAAGCCCATCGTGCAGGCCAAAATCACCCAGCCGAAGGGGGTGCAGAAGTAGCTCCGCAGTTCTTTGGTATAGATCACCGCCGCCGTGCGGAAGCGTGAGCGTGTGCGTTCGATGCCTGTTTTGTCCTCTGCCATCGTTCCTGTCTTTCGTTCGTTGTTAATCCCTGCGTGTCATTTCCACGAATACATCCTCCAGGCTGGGGATGTGGCGGTAGATGTGCCGTATCGGGTAGCCCATGCCGCCGATGATCGCGGCGGCTTTTTCGCGCGTGTCCGTGCCGGGTTCCGCGCGCACCAGAATGCGGTGCCAGTCGCCCGGCTGTTGCAGGCCTTCGTAGATCACTTTTTTGACGGGGGCGTAGGCTTCCAGCGCCTTGATGACGGGCTCGGCCTCGCCTTTGAACTCTACCGAAATGCGGCCGGCGGCGCGCAGTCCAGCCGTCAGTCGGGCAGGGGTGTCCGCTGCTTTGATCTGCCCTTGGTCGATGATGATGACTTTGTTGCAGATCATCTCCACCTCGCTGAGAATGTGCGTGGAGAGGATGACGGTGTGCTCCTCGGCCAAGGAGCGGATGAGTTCGCGGATCTGCCGTATTTGGTTCGGGTCCAGGCCATTCGTGGGTTCGTCCAGAATCAGCAGGTCGGGGTTGCCCAGCAGCGCATCCGCCAGGCCCACGCGCTGGCGATAGCCTTTGGAGAGGGTGCTGATGATGTTCTTGCGCTTGGGTTCCAGCCCGCAGCGGTCGACCACCAGTCCCAGTTGCTGCCGTACCGATTTGCCGCAGATGCCTTTCAGCCGCGCGCGGTACTCCAAGAACTCCAGCACCCGCATCTCATCATACAGCGGTACATTCTCCGGCATGTAGCCCATGTGCCGCCGCGCTTCCAGCGGATGATCCAAAATGTCGTAGCCCGCTATCGTTGCCGTTCCTGCCGTCGGGGGCAAGTAGCCCGTCAGCATCTTCATCGTCGTCGTCTTCCCGGCGCCGTTCGGGCCCAAAAATCCCACTATCTCTCCTTTGTCTACACTGAACGTCGCATCCTGTACCGCCGTAAAGCGGCCGAATACTTTGTGCAAATGCTCAGATGTCACCATACTCATACGCGTTCACCATTCTATCCCCATTTTCCCGCCGTTTCAAGCTCAAAGTATGTCTACATCCTTAACCGACCCTTATTTGCTTTGTAAATTTTGCATTACATGTATTATGCGAAGTTGTAAGTAGGCCGCATCGGGCACACCTTTCGATGCGCCCGATGCCTCCCCCGCTACGATTGATCCTGCGCTCGTGCGATGACGTCGCTGAGATTCTCCACGGGAGCCAAGTAACGCGCCGGCGGCGTATGTTTGCCGGCGGTGCTGTCGAAGTGTTTTTCCGCGCAGGCAATTTTTCCTTGCTCTATGTCGCTCAGCTCGCCGAGCATATCCGTACTCTTGGTTTCCACCACGAAATAGAGATGATTCTTGCCATTCACTTCCAGCACCAGCGCCCAGTCGGGATTGTAAGCTCCCAGCGGCGTGGGCACGGTAAAGCGGCGCGGCAGTTTCACATAGAGCTTCACCTCGCTGCTGGCTTCGGCATCCTCGGCAAAGCGGCGTTCTACCTCGGAGTCGAATTCCACATTTTTTGTCCCAGAGACTGCTCCCATTCTGTGAGGAGAATTCAGATCCGCCCGGTTGGAGTGTTCGTTAAGCCATTGATCGTACAGATTATCACACGAGGCCTTCCCTTAAGTTAATGCAGGACTTAATAGTCCGTCTCGATCAATCTTCACGCTTTGGACGAATCCTTTGAGTGCTCCTATCATAACGATAGTTCACAATGCTTCCATCAATAATCATACTGACAGCCTGTTGAATAACAGAAATAGGTACGCTGTACCATTCACGAGGATGACAAATATAGCCTCCTTTGTCGACAACATCGAGCTCAACTTTACAAGTGTCAAAGAACCTGTGTATTAGTGTTTCGAGCTTGTGGACATTGATGTTGTAGCAGGTAAAGGTTTGTACAATTTTAACATCATCCATTAAATAGGTTGCTTCGTTCCTTGCATTTCTAATTCGATTCTCAACATCGGTCGTCGTTACACCTATCTTGAATAAATTGGGGATAGCGCGAATCTCTGATTTCTCGCTGGCACTTCGGAGGATGTAAATTATCCCGCAAGACTCTAAACTCTCATTCTCGCATTCTTCTTCAGCACACATGACCAACTCCTCCTCATCGTATTTACTGATGAGGGCACCATCCTTATATAAAGCAGTCAACAGAGATCGATACAACATATCACATTCTCTCCCGTTCTCAAAGATTATCCGTAGACGACTATTTGTTCTGTCACCCTGTACAAAAGCATCGTTCGCTCCTGCTACATAGGCTAAGAGTCGACCGATCAATACAAAACAACCCGAAGTGATGCTTTGTTGAGCATGAGATCCAGCGAGGCGGATTATGTGCCGATGTTTATTCTCGAGATCCTCGTGACATTGTGCAAACAACGGCATAAACCGCTCAAAATCCTTACACTGTTTTCTGGTGGCAATATAATCAGGCTGACTTCTGCGTTGGAGTAATTTACCGGTGTCAAAGATATCCCGACAGATATCATTGCAGGGAATCAACTGTGATATATTACTCCATATTGAGTCATCCTCCTGAGATACATCCTGAGGCAATAAACTGAACTCGTCTAAATCGCGAACGGCAGTCGCCTTCTCGGGATTTGTTCGAAATTCAGACAATCTCTTTCGGAGAGCCCTTTCTATCATGCCCTTACTGGCTTCTGGTATTCGTCCCTCCTTGCGGACAAAATTATTAATTTCTTTGAAGCTCTCCCTCAATCTTGTATCCTGTGTGACAGCATTACTCAGTCTGGGAGCATCAGGCTTAATGCCTAGCTCCTTCATTTCTTCAAACAAACTGGTCCAATCCAACTCCTCAGACATTCTGCGACTCTCTCATTGCGCGTTTCAGAACAATCAAGGCCTCAGCTAAAAGCGTTTCATTAGCGTTGTCAGAATTGATTTCTGGCTCTCGATTATATTCCTTGATAAAATTACTGATGAATGCCCATAAACGCAAAGCCTCTTCCCGAGTCATTGTGATGCGCTTCTCTTGAATAGCATCACGAATGACCCTCAGCGTGGGGACAGTCAATTGCCTAGATATAATCTCATAGGCTTCCTGAAAGGGATTAATGCTATCGATCAGGTTGATATCCAAGTCATTTATGTCGATAAAGCGATTGTTGAGTGATATAAATTTTCTGCCACCTATTTCCTCCCTGATTTTAGCCTGCTTCATGGCATTGTTCATCACTAAACACTGACGGACCTCCTCAACCTCCCCATTGCTCAGCTCTGGATATCTCTTGGCGATGACTCTTGGGATTATAATTTTGTTGATCTCCAACGGAGAAACTCTCGGATTGGCAATGGCCTTTCGCAAGGTGTCATCCTGCATGACTTGAGCGGTCAAATCAGCCATGTCATTTTCTACGATTTCCTTAACTCTATCGGAACTCAGTTTTTTCAGTCCCTTCACCCTAACATAACCTGGTAAAGGATCCGGTCCGTCCATAAATTTGAAGTCTGGGGTAAGAACCTGCTCCATGAGCAGAGAGGCCGTAATTGCTTTCAGAATATTATTAACCGAAACTGTTACCTCATCGTTAGTAGCACGCGGTGCCGCAATCAGATTTGTGAATTGAGCATGTTTCTTGCCAGGACAGTCACGGGTTGATCTGCCGATAATTTGAACAATTTCTGTCAAGGATGTTCGATATCCAACTGTCAGTGTATGTTCACACCACGGCCAGTCAAATCCTTCCTTTGCTTTGTTGAGAGCAATGATGATATCCATATCATCGCGTCCTTTTACTGTGGAAAGATAATTTTCCACTCTGTCACGATTAGATGGAGTATCATCAACCAGATCCGCGATTTTCAACATCTTGCCGTCACCGTGCCGCCTTACATACAGAATTTTTGTATCGCAGTCTTGATGATCAAATTCGCCTATGATATTAATTATCTCTCCAACCTCTCTTATCTTGTCCCCTGTAGATTCGGCACTGTTTACATTCGGAATATGCAGAATCGTCTTCTTATCGGTATCAAGAACCTGTTTTAATGCATCTAAATAACATCCCTGATAGAAATGATGACCGATGCCCAAGCTCTTTAGATAAGTATATCCGTTAAGCTGTTCATAATAGCTGAACACTACTCGCACAAATCTCGCTTCATCCTCTGGCATCATAACCGGAACATTATCACCTCGGAAATAAGATCCTGTCATTGCTATCATGTGAGCAGAGGATTCGTTAAGTATTTTGTGAACCAATTCTCCCATGCGGTTTTCTTGTCTATCAGCCGATGCGTGGTGGAACTCGTCTATACCCAAAAGACAACCATTAAAATCAGAAGGCGTCAACTGCTCAAAAGCAAAACGCAGTGTGGCGTGAGTACAAATAAGGATATTTGCCTCGTTTCTCATGAAATCTTTGAATAAACTGACCTTCCCAGCAGAGGTGTCAGAATCGGGAGTGCAGAGATTATAACGGATGTCCGGCTCCCAGTCTTTAAAGAAGCCGAAATTCGAAAGCGGTGTAGGTGCGAACGATGCTCCGATGGTACGCTCAGGAACGGCAACTATCACTTTTCTGATTTTCTGATACTCCAACTTGTACAGGGCTAGGAACATGAGAGCACGGCTTTTACCTGAAGCAGGCGGTGCTTTCAGTAGCAAATATTGAGCATCACGTTTAGCGTAAGCACGAGCCTGCATCTGCCGCATACCCATGGCATCCGTCTCGGTGCTTTCCCCTGTGGATGCGTAATTTACTTCAACGATGTTTTTCATTTTCTTCCTCGATTATTTGTTGATACAGATCATACAGGCATTCTAAGCGTTCCGTTTCTGCGGAGAATGGCTTTTTTCGGTACAGACTATCTACCAATCTGTCATTCTCTTCGTGCGCTTGCTTCAAATCTGCGGGCATACTCTCAGGTTTGTACATATCGCCCAATGTCATTTCAGTGTGCCTTTCGCGAACATCAAGGATATTGTAAGCAGATTCGTTAAGCAGCTCCTTCTCCTTGGCTGAGATCTCCCTTAGAGGGAATGTGTTGTAACAAAGTTCTGCGGAGTAACGAATGCCAGTTCCTAGTCTTCCGCAGGAGAAGCGAACCCATGCCATATGCATGGATGAGATTATAATGGCAAAGACCCAAGGTTCTGCTTCGTAAATGGCAAATGCAGAATTTGAAATTACCGTATTTTTATTTACATATCCCATGGGAATGTATAATCGCCGTTCTGTTGTGGTAGCTGGCACAAAAAGTGCGTCTTTCTGTCTATATGAGCGCTGTACAAAAAGATGAGGTTTATCAGCATACCGTTGTGTGCTCGGAGCTTTACTTTTTTCTCGATATTTCATCACTTTAGAAAAGCGATCTTGCACCTTAGAATTGACTATTTTACGCCAATCATCACTATCTTTAAACCACAGACATTTGCGATGTCTCCCATTCAGAAAGTCATCTGCTCCTATATACTCTTTTACATGATTGTTGAGCTCTGGTGTTTCTTCAAGAATAGAAAGAGCTTCTGCATTAGTTAAAATTAGATTTTTGTTATCTCGGGGCATACTTCCGAATACAATGGGAGGAAGTTTATTGATGCTTATTTTTAATGGTTTAACAATAACAGATTTCTTATCCTTCAAATAAGGAGAAATGTAATTTACACATTCAACCGTATCACCTCTGTAAAGAAAATGGGGAATTTTTCTATCCTTGGAAACAATACCAACAATTACACATACAACTCCCGCCTGTTTTCCGGCATTATTGCTCCACTTGAATGAGTCTACTGCAAATGAAATATCTACTTTTTGAAGAGCTTTTCCCCAATAATAACATACGTGCTCTCCCTGAACTATGGTATTTGTAGACAGAAAAGCACAATGTGCAGATGTATTATAAATATATTCTTTACCCTTCTCAAACCAACATGAAACATAATCTAACCTACCATAGCTGGGCAAATGACCTAATACTATCTTAAGATCCTCTTTTTGATCTGCAGTCTGCTTATTTTTCCCAGCATACGGAGGATTTCCGAAAATATAGATTTCCGCCTGAGCGGAGGGAGCTGCGTTCACTAGGTCATACATTGGGACCGAAATATCCAAAGGCTTGGGGCAGACTTTTTCCCAGTCTAACCGTAAAGCATTGCCATGCACTATGTTATTGTTCGGCTTGAGCGGAAGCGTGGGAACGACAATCTCAAATGCTGCACGGAAACGCTCGTTCATTTGATGATCCACAAGCCACATTGACAGCATGGCTACTTCGTACGCAAAATCATCTATTTCTATACCATAGAACTGAGTAATGTTAACCCGTGGATAACGCATCAGACCTGGAGTTGCTTCAATGATTTCCATCTCTAACTCGCGAAGAAGCTTAAACGTTACAATCAGGAAATTAGCACTACCGCAAGCAGGATCAAAGAAGCGGATTGTGCTGATGCGATTGATAAAACGGTCTGCAGCCTTCAGATTCCCTTTGACCTTTTCTGCTTCCTCCTTTAATGCGTCAAAAAAAAGAGGATTCAATACCTTCATGATATTGGGTACAGTGGTATAGTGTTCACACAACTCTGTACGTTTTTTGGGATCCTGACACGCCTGAAACATATTTCCGAAAATATCGGTATTAATCTCCGACCAATCCAGATGTCCTGCTTCAAGTACTGCATCACGAGATTTTTTTGAAAGGCTATGTCACAACAAACAGTTGATAAATAGCCATTTTTATAGGGGAGTATCAGAACTCCCCTACAAACTGTTATTTGCAGTTATCTATACTCATTTGGAATTTCGATATGAAATGTCTCACACAATAACTTCACATCATGTGCATCATTTTCATCAAACTCGTATCCCAGATGGAACATTACTTGACTATATGGTTCAATACAGGAAACCTCTATTTCCTCAATTCTTCCTTTACCCGAAAAAGTTTCTACCGG